>NZ_JXLA01000013.1 GCF_001886185.1 Enterococcus raffinosus
ACGAAACTGACTAAAGTCATTAAATAAAAAAAGACGTTCAAATTTTTAGTTTTGAACGTCTTTCTTAAATTTGATACTATTAACTTTTCTTTCGAGATAGATTATTTCTTTGTTTATAAATTTTGATTTTACGATAATCAAATCCAATTTCTTCCATTAATTCCTCCCAAGTTTTATTTGTCCTTCTCAATATTGTTATCGCCGAAGGAAGCTTATCCGATTTTGATAGCTTACGAAATTTCGTCATCGATAAATCTTCTTCAAGTCCTAATCGAATAATTTCTTCCCTAAGCTCCATCAATAATTGAAAATTAGTTAACAAATTTTTCTCTTCCTTTTTTCTAAATAGTGGTCGTACATCACCAACTATTTTTTTCAACGTACTTAGAGAAGGGACATCTCTTCCAACTGCTTTTTTTTCGTAATTACGCTGTGACCGAATTTTTTCATCACTTATAAACTTTTCTACTATTTCAATCAATTTGTCATATGGCATCTTAGTCCATTTTCCATAATCATTTTTTTTAAGTCCAATACTATCTAGTAAGTTGTCCCATGATCCATATTTCTGATTAATGAACCAAATACTTGGTGACTCATTGGGGTATTCTGCTAGCTTTTTTTGGTATTGTCTTGTAGATGTAATTCCGTGTTTTTCGATAAAATTATTAATTGTTAAAATCAATTTTAAGTCACTTTGGTTCTTCCAAATAATTCGACCATCAATCTTATCCATTAATGAATCTCCTAAAAAAAATTTAGAGAATATCTATCACAACAACTTTTTATCACCAAAGTATATGTTTTGCCTTTTTTTGAGAACTGACACCTTTTTATCCTAAGGGGTTAAAAACATGATAAATTCGGTAAATGTTTTGGTATTTTTCGTATTATATTTGCAGTCAAGTTGACTACTAAATTTTGTCCTATTTTGACGACACTGTTAGTCAATATCGGACAATCTAGGGGAATATGAGTAAAAAATAGCCCAAAACAGCCAATTCAGGCTTAAAACTGCGATAGAGAAAAAAGAAAAAGCCCTTGATATACAAGGACTTTTCAAAGATTTTAGAGATTTTAGAGATTTCAGGAGTTTTTCCGTTATTATCTTCTAATTTCTTTGATACGAGCTGCTTTTCCGTGTAATGCACGTAAGTAGTAAAGTTTTGCACGACGCACTTTACCGTAACGAACAACTTCGATTTTAGCAACACGTGGTGTGTGTAGTGGGAAAGTACGTTCCACACCAACACCGTTAGAGATTTTACGTACAGTGTAAGTTTCGCTGATACCAGCTCCACGACGTTTGATTACAACGCCTTCGAATAACTGGATACGTTCGCGAGTTCCTTCGACAACTTTCGCGTGAACACGAACAGTGTCCCCAGGGCGGAATGCTGGGATGTCAGTACGTAATTGTTCTTGAGTTAATTCTTGAATCAATGGATTCATCTTTATCATTCTCCTTATTCCAAACATTCTTAGGACGGTCGTCCCAGCGGAACATCGTATAATAGATGAGCTTTGCACTCACCTGAATATTCTAACAGAGGAATATCTATCTGTAAAGATAAAATTCTTGTCAGAAGAAATTATTTTTATTGTGCTGTGGGTGTTGATAAGCTGTTACTGAAAAAACATTTTGGTCACAGCAACTGGACAACTAATAGTTACTATAAGCGATACTTGTCGTTTTCAATTTGTAAATTTCTATTTTTCCTCTAAATAAGAAAGAAAGCCTTAACTATTTAAGGACTTTCTGAATGTTTATTGTTCTTCCTGTTTGATCTCTGCTAAGAATTTTTCCATCTCTGGTGTTAATTCTACTTTCTCCAGCATGTCTGGTCGACGTAAATAGGTACGACGCAATGATTCCTTTAATTGCCATTCTTCGATCAACCGATGATTGCCGTTCATTAAAACTTCAGGCACACCCATTCCCTCAAATTCTGCGGGACGCGTGTATTGTGGATGTTCCAGCAAACCAGTGGAATGCGAGTCCGTTTTGGCTGATGTCTGATTGCCTAAAACATCCGGTAATAAGCGAACTGTCGCATCGATCATGACCATTGCGCCCAGCTCACCGCCGGTTAAGACATAGTCCCCTAACGACACCTCATCAGTCACTAATGAGCGAATTCGCTCGTCATAGCCTTCGTAATGTCCACAAATAAACACAAGTTGCTCTTCCTGGGAAAAATCCTCTGCCATTTTTTGATTAAAGGGTTTCCCAGCTGGGTCAAGCAGAATAACCCGTTTTTTTTGATTACCTGTTTCTGCTTCGATTGCTTTCAAGTTTTCGAAAATCGGCTGAACCTTTAGCAGCATTCCAGCTCCTCCACCATATGGGTAGTCATCTACCTGTTTATGCTTATTATCTGAGTATTGGCGAAAATCATGAACATTAATTTCCAATAAGTCTTTCTCAACAGCTTTTCCAATAATTGATTGGCCTAATGGCTCTTCAATCATTCTAGGAAAAAGAGTCAATACATCAATTCGCATCGTCCAACAACCCTTCTGGAATTTCAACATGGACGACCCCTTCAGTTAAATCAATCTCTTTCACGACAGATTCAATGTAAGGAATCAATGCATCCTTTTGACCCTTGCGCTTCACGACCCAGACATCATTCGCACCTGGAGATAAAATCTCCGTGATCTTACCAATTTCTTTTTCATCTTCATCTACAACGATCAGCCCAATAATCTCATGATAGTAATATTCATGCTCGTCTAATTCACTTAGCTGCTTCTCTGAAATTTTTAGAATTCCATCGCGAAAAGGTTCAACTAGATTGATATTTTCATAGCCTTCAAAGCTCAGTAAATCAAAATTTTTATGTCTGCGATAACTTGAGATCTTCAGCGGAAGGACCTCTTGCTTGTCACGAAACAAGAAAAGCTGTTCCCCGACTTGATAACGTTCCTCCGTAAAATCAGTAGTGGAAATCACACGTACTTCTCCACGAATACCGTGAGTATTGACGATCTTTCCGACTTTATAATAATTTGTCACGAATCTTCCTCTTTCTTTTCATCTATTTTGCCATTGAGACAGCCATCTTCAAGCTGCTCATTGAATCCCCATTCATGATGGTATAAACAGTTTGATTATCTTGCCAAACCACACGATTTGATTGATAATCGCCTGGTGCTACCCGCAAAGAAATCTGCCCAGCATCCTTTGGAACAGGTAAAAAAGCACTTTCCAGGTATTCAACCGTTTGTTTCGCTAATGGTATAGGATCTTCTTGCTCAAGATTATTTGCTTGCACAGCTAAACTCCAATTGCCTTCTTTCCACATAATGAAGCTAGAGCCGGCTCCAGCGCTGCGATAGCCGATAATCTGGTGACCTAAATCCACCTGCTGACCATTTTGATCATAGGTTTGCCCAACTTCATTTCGAGCAGTTTCTTTTGAATCAACGGTTTTACGTTGGAATTGAGCGACGGGTGTTTGTTCGTTAAGAGAAGGATCATTGAATGGTGTATCCTCATTAACAGCATAGTAATTAACCTTTAGCGTTCCCTGCTCTTCAGAAGCAGCGATACCGATTTGTTTTCCTCCACTGATGGTTGCAGGATCAGGGAATTTGTCATTTGGATAATTGGCTTTTAGCTCATCCCATGCTGACATGGCATGATTGCCGTGAGATGAATCGGTTTTTGTCGAACTTGTTTGTGTATTTGAACTAGTCGACGAATTTTTAGTTGAGCTGTCGTTTGTTGAATCAGCTTTTTCTGAAGTAGATGTACTTTTTTTCGAGCTGTTTTTTCCAGTCTCCGTGGTGGTCGATTTTGTCGTACTATCTTTTGAATCATTAGTTCCTGAATTACAAGCGGCCAAAACAAACAACGCACTAAACAACAACAAATATTTTTTCATGATGGAACACCTCCACCCATAGTTTATCGTATTTTTAACGAAAAAACACCCGAATCAAACTGACTCGAGTGCTTTACTTTATTTACCATCCACGATGTTAAGCCGAACTTTTTTCGGGCCATTTGTCCGAACGCTGTAGACGATCGTACGGATCGCTTTTGCCACTCGGCCTTGTTTTCCGATAATTCTACCGATATCTTCGGGTGCAACCGTTAAGTTGTACTCTAAGAAATCTTTAGACTCTTCGATCTCTAATTTCACTTCTTCAGGTTTTGTCACCAAAGGGTGGACAATGGTCAACACAAGGTTAGTTAAATCTTGCATAATTGATCACCTTATTTCTTAGCGAATTTAGCGTCGTGGTGTTTTTGCATGATGCCTTCTTTAGAAAGGATGTTACGAACTGTATCAGAAGGTTGTGCACCTTTTTGTAACCAGTTTAAAACATCTTCTTCTTTTAATACGACTTCTGCAGGGTTTTTCAAAGGATTGTAAGTACCCACAGTTTCGATAAAACGTCCATCACGAGGAGAACGAGAATCAGCAACAACGATACGGTAGAAAGGTTTCTTTTTAGAACCCATACGTTTCAAGCGAATTTTAACTGCCATTGTATAACTACACCTCCATATAATTAATCACAAGATGTAGTCTAACACGCTTTGAGTTAGCTGTAAAGAGTTTTTTCTTTACAGCTCTATTTTTCTTTCAAAGCATATCCTTTGCACATTTTACTTATTTTTTGTAAGATACATTCATAGGATAACTTATGTATTGTTATTTCGATTTAGGAGGAATTATTATGACAAAAAAAATTGGTATTTTAGTAGGGAGTCTTCGTAAAGACTCATACAACAAAATCGTTGCAAAACAATTTGCTGAATTATTGCCTGAAGGTTTCGAGGCAAAATTTATTGAGATTGGTGATCTACCATTTTATAATGAAGATCTTGAAGTGGAAGGCTCTGTTCCTGAAGCGTGGACACGTTTAAGAAACGACGTTAATGAAGTAGACGGATTATTCTTTGTAACACCTGAATATAATCGTTCAGTTCCGGCTGCATTGAAAAATGCATTGGACGTTGGTTCTCGTCCAATGGGCAGCAGCGTTTGGGGGGGGAAACCTGGTTTAGTTGTGACGGTATCACCTGGTGGCCCTGGCGGTTTTGGTGCAAACCACGCTTTACGTCAATCATTAGTTTTCTTAGATGTACCTACTTTGCAACAACCTGAAGCCTATATTGGCGGCATCATGAACTTAGTCGATAACGACGGACATATTGCTGACGGTACTGTTGACTTCTTCAAGATGATCACTGACAAATATATTGATTTTTTCAATAAATTAACTAAATAATTTTAGCGACAGAGACTGTAGAGATGCCTGACAATTTAAGACATTCTACAGTCTTTTTATTATTTCTTCCCTTCACTTAATTCTGCCTGTGCTATACTTTATTTATTAAAAAAATTGGAGGAAATTAGTTGACTGTAAATATTAGACTCGAAGAAGAAAAAGATTATCGTATTGTTGAAGAAATCACTCGTGATGCATTTTGGAATCTATATCTTCCAGGCGCGGAAGAACATTATGTTGCGCATTCACTTCGCAAGCATCCTGATTTTATTCCTGAATTGACCTTTGTCATTGAACTAGATGGCAACATAATCGGAAGTATTTTTTACAGCCATGCCAAAGTCGTCTCTCCCGAAGGAACAGAATATCCCCTTATTTCTTTTGGTCCTGTTAGTATCAAACCTGACTATCATAGACAAGGTTATGGTAAAATGCTGATTGAACATTCGATCGCTGAAGCAAAACGTTTGGGCTATGATGCGATTGTACTTGGTGGATTCCCTTATCACTATCATCCTTATGGCTTTATTGGTACAAAAAAGTACAACATTTCAATGCCTGATGGTAAATTTTATACAGGAATTATGGCGTTGCCCTTGAAAGAAGGCGCTTTAGATAATGTCCATGGTAAAATTATCTTTTCTTCAGGTTTATATCCAAATCCTGAAGGTTTAGCAGCATTTGATAAAACATTTCCAAACAAAGAAAAAAAAAGTTTTGTCTTGTCAGGCAAAATTTGAAGCTGCAGCAAGCGAAATTGATGAAAATGAGTATTAAAAAAAGCCAGAAATCTGGCTTTTTTTTATTTTTTTAAATGTAGCTGCGCAAATTGCCCGAACTGCTCTGTTTCTAGTAGTTGAAGCTTTTGTTGATTTGATTGGGGTAAAAATAAAGGAACACCCTCACCTAACAAAATCGGTACGATTTGAATCCACCATTCTTCAATTATTCCCGCCTCTATTACTGGTTTTAATAAAGAGCCTCCACCTACTATCCAAACAGTTTTGTCTGCAGGCAGCGCCTTTATAAACTCCACAGGATCTTCGTTAACTAATTGCATCGTGTCATCTACTTGAATCGTTGAGTGAGTGAACAGATAGTTTTTCTTCTCCGGATAAATTGCTTCTAACTCAGCATCTCGTTTGATCGCTTCATAAGTCCGCCTGCCCATTATCGTGTAATCGATTGTTTGATAAAACGCATCATAGGGAACAAGCTCCCCACCTTCTTGCCCGTACAGCCATTCCAATCGATCCTCTTTATCTGCTAAATACCCATCTAAACTAATTGCTCCATAAAATACTGCTCTAGCCATTACCCCGCCTCTTTCTCCTATTTACCTGACCAAACGTACCAAGTACAACAAATATTTCCCTAGTTATGTTCAAATCAGAAAATATTACTTACTTAGTTCAGTATAACGAAAACAAGACATTTCGTGATCATTGACGATTCCAACAGCCTGCAGAAAGGCATAGATCGTCGTACTGCCAACAAACTTGAATCCTCGCTTCTTCAAATCCTTCGCAATTTTATCAGATAACTCCGTTTTAGCTGGCACTTCTGAAGATGATTGAATGTGATTATCCACCACCTGATGATCCGTAAAGCCCCACAAGTAATCGGAAAAGCTTAAGCCCTCAGCCTGCATCTCTAAGATTTTTTGTGCATTGATGATCGCAGCTTCGATTTTTCGCCGATTTCGGATAATTCCTGCGTTCTGCATCAATTCTTCAACTTTCTCTTCATCAAACTGTGCGACTTTTTCGATCTCGAACTGTTCATAAGCCTGATCAAAATTGTCCATCTTATTTAAAATGGTCTGCCAACTCAGTCCCGCTTGGTTCATATCTAAAACTAATTTTCGAAAAAGTCGCTGATCATCATACTCTGGAACACCCCAAGTCGTATCATGATAGATTTGCATATTTTCATTACTCCCAGCCCATTGACAACGATACATCTTCACCACTCCTAAATTACAATTTAAAAAAAGCGAACATACGATCCCCTTTAGTATATCAGAAATATTGAAAAAGTCATTGCTTAAATCAAGTGTACTATGTATACTAGTACACACAAATGATTTTTAAGGTGGTGAAGAGATGGTTCGTATCGACAAAAACAGCAGTCGAGCATACTATGAACAGTTGGTACTAGGGATCAAAGAAGATATCTTACATGGCGTTCTACAACCAGGAGATAAGATTCCCTCAGTTAGAGAAATGGCGAAGCAATTATTAATGAATCCCAATACCATCAGTAAAGCATATAAAGTGCTTGAGAATGAAAAAGTTCTAGTCACTGTAAAAGGCAAAGGTACGTTTGTTCGTTCGATCGAAGAAACTCCTCGAGATGAACTTCGCATCCAAGAACTTAAGAAGGATTTAAATGAATTAGTGATTGAAGCGCACCACTTACAAATCTCTCAAGAGGAATTACTTCAATGGATTAAAGAGGCAGAAAATAATTTTGGAGGTCCGTCATTTTGAATATCAAAAATTTAACAAAAACAATTGATCAACAGCCTGTCTTGAAGGACATATCGTTCACATTAACAGAGAAAGAAATTGTCGGCCTCGTTGGTCGAAATGGTTCAGGTAAGACCACCTTGTTCCGTGTACTTGCTGGACACTATTTGCCTGACAGTGGTGATATTCAAATCAATCAAGAATCTCTATTCCAGCACCCCGCTGTCAAACAAGATCTTTTTTTTATCGATGAAAAAGAGAATTTCCTTCGTACCTACTCTATAAAAAAAATAGCGAAGTTTTACCAGCTGGCCTATCCTAAATTTGATCAAGTCCTATTTATAGATTTGATTAGAAAGCACGAATTACTCCTCAACCGAAGCTACCGTCAGTTGTCAAAAGGTCAACAGGCTTTATTTCAAGTAATTCTTGCTATTTGCTCTAATGCTCAATATTTATTATTAGACGAGCCTTTTGATGGGTTAGACCTAATTGTCAAAAAAGAAGTGATTGGATTATTGATGGAACACCTTGGTGAGCAATCGAGAACCGCATTGATCGCCTCTCATAATTTATCTGAATTAGAAAACTTAGTCGACCGAGTCTTACTCCTAAAAAATCAAACAATCAGTAAAGACTATCGATTAGAAGATATGCGTGAAAAGGCAAAAAAACTTCAATTAGTATTCAAGACGAAAAAAGTACCTGCTCTAGTAAAGGAAAATTCTAAAATGCTCGACTTCCAAGGTCGTGTAGTAACTGTAGTCTTCGAGCGTTTTTCAAAGGAACTTGAAGAAGCAATCAAAGAGTTTGATCCGTTGGTTTATGAAGAATTACCGCTTTCTTTAGAAGATCTTTTCGAAGCAAACCTAAAATCTCATAAAAAGGAGGCCATGAAATGATTCGATCGATATATTTTGAACGATATAAAAAAGTTTTGTTTGTAGCTTGTTTATTAGTCGTCGGTATCTGCATATTCACGGCAATCAGTCAAAGCAATCAATGGAGGGACTTTTATAACGATCCTGAAATCAAAGCTCAATTTGAGGCAGATCGCGATAGCTATACTTATTATGATGAAGAAAAAATGACAAATGTCCCTTATAAATCTTATAAGGATTATCGTGATACAATTCTTGTTTTCTATAATTATTTCCCTTTAGATAATTCAGGACGTGACATCAAAACGATAATGAATGCAGAAAATTATTCAAATAAAACGCCTTATATCGCAGGTTTTGGTCGATTCTTTTCAGGATTTGCCTTATTATTTATTGTCCCTCTTGCTGGCTTTTTGCTTTTCTTTATCGATCAAAAAACAGGCTTCAATCAATTTCTTTTCTCTTTAGGTATCTCACGAAAAGATTTGTTTAAGAAGAAGCTTTTATATGTTGCGTTACCATTTTTGTTTTCAATTTTAGTCGGACAATCCTTGTATGCTTTATTGATTCATACCCTGATCCCTGCGCCATATATGAATGCTACTCTGGGGCAGCTTTTTACTTCCGTCATTAGTAATTTTTGCCTATTATTCATACTTTTTTCTAGTAGCATTTTTATTGGAGCCATGGTTGGAAATATCGTTTTTGGGCCTTTGACTTGGGGTGTCTATTGGTGGTTGACACTTTCAGTACCATCTACTATCTATCGATTAGGAAATATGATTTACACATCAAAGAATATTTTGCATAAACAATTTCCTGAAACGCTATTTGTTTACTCAGTAGGGAAAATGGGCGGTTTCTGGTGGATGAATCTCCTTTTTTTATTGTTGGGTTCAATGCTTCTTTTTTGGGCATACAAAAGTTTCCAGACCCTTTCATTGGAAAATGAGAACACCTATTTATTGTATAGAAAGTCCCGGTGGCCGATTTGGATGATTATGACATTTTTTACCTCGACTATTCTTACTATTAATTTCTTTGACCCTTGGTCTTACTTTATCCAAAGAAGAATTTATGATCACGCAACGGATTCAATCATTGGACCGATACTAACGAGCGGCACTATTGTCTTGATTGTTGGAGGTATTTGCTTGCTCATCGTCTTTTTCAAAGAAGTTCGTACTACTATCAACAAACTACAACATCGAACGGGGTGATTTCTTGGATGTTTTAGATCTCTTCTTTCGACTTTACCTTATGACTTGCGTTTTTTTACCCTGTCTCATTTATCAATTCTTTACTTTGAAGGACAAGGAAGGGACTATTTTCATTTCTTCGATGATTTGGCGAGGGATCTTCCTATTTTATCTCTATTTAGTTATTACTGTTACCGGTGTCGGAACCCTCGAGGACCTTCTTAGCTATCCAGAGCTTTTTAGACCTGAGGAACTCAATCTTGTCCCCTTCCAATCTGGAGTAGGGTTATTAAATATTCTTAATATTATCATGTTTATCCCTTTTGGCTTCCTGTTACCATTGATTTGGAGACAATATCGTACTCTCTGGCCTGTCGTCTTTCTTGGTTTCGAATTTTCGTTGATGATCGAGTTGCTGCAACTTTTTAATCGCCGTGCAACAGATATTGATGATTTATTAATGAATACACTTGGTGCTCTTGTTGGTTTCCTCTTTTGGCAGCTCAGTAAAAAAATTTTCGACAAGGTTCCTAATAGCATTCAAGCATTTCCTAATCACGAACCGAAAATTTACCTTTTATTAAGTTTGTCAGGAGTCTTTTTCTTTTATCATTGGCGTTTCTTCTTATAAAAAATGATGCTTATCTCAATATTTGAGACAAGCACCATTTTGTTTATTTGCGTTTCTTTTTCTTTTTCTTGTTTTTCTTGACCATGCGATTCATCGCCATTTTACCCATCTTACCTTTAATACCGGTACCAAACATTTGATCCATCCCAGCAGGCATGCTGCCTTTACTCATTTGTTGCATCATCTTACGTGATTCTTTAAATTGTTTTATCATGCGATTGACTTCCACCACTGAATTTCCAGATCCAGCAGCGATACGGCGACGGCGACTTGGATTTAACAAATCTGGATTTTCGCGTTCAGCTGGAGTCATCGAGAAGACCATCGCTTTTTTTCGTTCAACATCTTTAGGATCCACTTTAACATTTTCAATACCTGGCATTTGACTCATACCAGGAATCATTTTTAGTAAGTCCTCAATGGGCCCCATTCCCATTACTTGATCCAACTGCTCGATAAAGTCATTAAAATCAAAACTATTTTCCTTCATCTTGCGAGCAAGTTCTTCTGCTTTTTTCTCATCGTAATCTTGTTGTGCCTTTTCGATCAGGGTCAGCATATCACCCATACCCAAAATTCGGCTGGACATCCGATCTGGATGGAAGACCTCTAAATCGGTTAGCTTTTCACCAGAACCGATGAACTTGATTGGTGCACCCGTTACCGCACGAATTGATAATGCCGCACCACCACGAGTATCCCCATCTAATTTAGTAATGACAACACCGGTAATTCCAAGTTGTTCATTAAAGCTTTGTGCCACGTTAACGGCATCTTGACCTGTCATGGCATCAACTACTAGCAAAATTTCATTTGGTTGCGCGATTTCTTTGATTTGCTTTAATTCATCCATTAAAGCCTCATCAATATGCAAACGACCAGCCGTATCAATCAAAACATAATCGTTTTTATTTTCACGGGCTTGTTCCATCCCTTGTCGTACGATTTCAACTGGGCTTACCTCTGTTCCCATATCAAAAACTGGAACATTTAATTGTTGACCTAATACTTTTAATTGGTCAATGGCTGCTGGGCGGTAAATATCGCCCGCAATCATTAAAGGACGGGCCTTCTCATTTTTAATCAGTTGATTGGCAAGTTTTCCAGCAAAGGTTGTTTTACCAGCCCCTTGCAACCCCGCCATCATGATGACTGTTGGAATTTTGGGTGATTTTTCAATACCAACAGCTTCAGACCCTAGAGTCTTTGTTAACTCTTCATCTACAATTTTTACAATTTGTTGCGCTGGTGTTAAGCTTTCCATGACTTCTACACCTAATGCACGTGTTCGCACTTCTTTGGTAAATTGCTTCACGACCTGTAAATTGACGTCGGCTTCTAATAAGGCCAAACGAATTTCTCGCATCATTTCAGTGACGTCAGATTCCGTGATTTTTCCTTTTTTTCGTAATTTTCCCATCGCAGCTTGTAACCGCTGCGTTAAACTTTCAAATGCCATGACTTATTTTCCTTTCTGTCAATAAACTGCTTCATTTAATATACTCAAATTCTCTATTTTTTTTCAAGCCTTTTATTCAAAAGGCTATAGAGTCACTAATTTTGAATCTAGCAATAAAAAAGTAGAGATGATGGAGCTATTCATCTAAATCCTGTAAACCGATAATTGTCTCAGCTAAAAATTCATCTTTAGGATAATGCTCTGTTACATATAGCGCAAGTTTGTCCAGTTGTTCCTCTCTTACGATGTAATCAGAGAACAAATGCAACTTCCGCTCATAATCCTCTAAAATTTTTTCTGTTCTTTTGATATTATCATAAACCGCCTGCCGACTCACCTGATATTCCTCTGCAATTTCTCCTAAGGAAAAATCATCGGCGTAATACAACTCCATATAATTCATTTGCTTTTCTGTTAATAGCGTTGCATAGAACTCAAACAACGCATTCATGCGATTCGTCTTTTCGATCTCCATTACGTCATCCTCATTTCTCGCCAATTTTCTTCGGAGTACACGGCTAATCCTTTTTGCTTAAAATAAGCGGTTGCTACACCGATTCCTTTAATTCGCATACCTGAGAAGCTGCCATCATATATCAAGCCACTACCACAAGATGGGCTTCTTTCCTTTAAAATCAAAGCTGTAATCTGTAATTTTTTTAACTCTTTGTACGCCCTGATAGCCCCTTGTTTAAATTCCTCAGTTAAATCATTGCCCATAGTATCGAAAACTCGCGCCTGTCCGCGCCATACGTCCATTCCATCGCCACCTTGTATTTCAGCGGGATTTCGTGGTGTTGAAAGACCGCCTAAAACTTCAGGACAAACCATGATAGCTTGTCCGGTTTCCACTAATCTTTTCAGATCAGCGATTTCATTTGAAACGCCATCATAACGACAAGCAATGCCGCCTAAACAAGCACTAATTCCTAACATCGTTATTTCTCCCATCAAATTAATAGAAAATAGGTGACAAAACTGCCTTCCCATTATACCATTTATTCAGGTATGGAAATAGTCTTTCACAAATGAAAAGTTTTTAAAAAAGGAGACACATATGAAACGTGTATTAGTTGTAGACGATGAGCTTTCGATCGTAAAGTTATTAAGCTTTAATTTAGAAAAAGAAGGGTATGCCGTCACTACTGCTGAGGATGGAAAAGAAGGCTATGAGTTGGCCTTGAATGAAAAATTTGATTTCATTATTTTAGATGTCATGCTGCCATCGATGGATGGATTAGACATCGCAAAAAAATTACGACAAGAAAAAATTGATACGCCTATCTTAATGCTCACTGCTAAAGACGATGCGATTGATCGAATTTTAGGGTTGGAAATTGGAGCAGATGATTATCTAACCAAACCGTTTTCTCCTCGTGAGGTACTAGCCCGCATGAAAGCTATCTTTCGTAGAGTGGAACCTCGTCAAGAAGTCGTTGAGCATGAATTTTTAACTGCAGGAGATATTAAGGCCGACCTATCAAACTACCAAGTGACTGTTCGTGGTGAAAGAATTGAGCTGACACCAAAAGAATTTGAACTTCTAGTTTATTTCATGAAGCGCAAAGAACGTGTCATAGATCGAGATACCTTACTAGATCGAATCTGGCAATATGATTTCTCCGGACAAAGTCGGATCGTAGATGTTCATGTCTCTCATCTGCGGGAAAAAATTGAAATGGACCCTAAGCATCCCCAATATTTGCAAACTGTACGCGGCTTTGGCTATAAATTTCAGGTGCCGAATCAATGAAACGCAAGCATTTAGATTATCTTATTCCTTTTCTACTTATTTGTTTGCTTTTCTTTGGCAGTTGGAAACTTGCTAACCATTTTTATACAAAAGAATTGTTGGAGCAACAGGAAGAATTTTTGACCAGCAATGGTGAACTCATTATTCATCGATTAGACTTACAACAGCTGGACTCAGAAAAAAACCGATCAGCTATCGAAAACTTTTCTCAGGAAGCTCATGACCGTATTACATTGTTAGATGCTAAAGGAAAAATTATTTTTGATAGTTCAGACCCAAGTCTTTCAGGAAGCCGTGAAAATCGTCCCGAAGTAAAAATTACTTTAAACAATAATAGTGTTGGATCTTCCGTTCGTTATAGTACTACTTTAAAAACCGAACTGCTTTATACAGCACAACCCATTCGTTCTGGTGATAAAACCGTTGGTATTTTGCGTGTTGCAAAAAGAACGTCCGCCTTTCAACCGAAAACTCGGAATTTTCAACGAACCATTTTTATTATCTTGTTTTTATTTTACGCGTTTATTTATTTGATTATCTGCTATTTAACTTATCAACGAAATCGTCCTATTGAGACAGTCCTGCCGGTCCTGCAGCGAATGCTGAAGGAACCTGAAAAAAGTAATTACGTTATGCAAAACTCGCCCCAATGGCAAGAGCTTTATCTCACGGTGAATCAAATCAGTGAGCAATTAAATGAAACCTATGCCGCATATACCTCCACGGAAGAGCAATTTTCGACCCTCTTCCATGAATTGACGATTGGTGTCTTCATTATTGATACTGAAGGCCGCTTTATCATGATCAATCCAGCGATGGAGGAGCTCCTGCATATTGGGGGTGCCAGTCAGCACTATTATTGGCAGGTCATTGAAGACAATAAGTTTATCCAATTAATTCAACAAGTACTAGTTGATAAAAATCAAGTGCACCAAGAAATTTCAACGAAGCTTCCAAGTTCCATGAATTTAGATATTCGTTTACGTTATATCGAAAATGAAATCAAAGGTGATCAAATCATGGGGACTGTTTATGATTTGACTCATGTGCGGCGTCTAGAAAAAATCCAACGTGATTTCGTTGGTAATGTCTCACACGAATTGAAGACACCTGTAACATCGCTATTAGGCTTTACAGAAACTTTATTAGATGGTGCCAAAGATGATCCTGAATTAACCGATGAATTTTTGACGATCATGCAAAAGGATGCGAAACGTTTGCAGCGATTGATCCAAGATATCATTGAGCTGTCAAAAGATAGCGATGATTTAGCGGAAGACCGCCAAACAATCGAACTAAATTATTTCTTGCAACAGCAAATAGACTTATATAGCCATCTACTCAAGACGAAGCACATTACTGTATCCATAGATGGAGCTGAGAATTGCTTCTATCAAACTCGATTGACCTTCTTCCAGCCAATCATAAAAAATCTTCTAGAGAATGCTATTCAGTATTCACCTGAGGAAAGTCAGATCGAAATACGTTATCGTCTGACAAGTCAGTTAGAAATTACCGTTACCGATCACGGCATTGGAATGTCAAAGGACGATCAAAAACGGATCTTTGAACGCTTTTATCGTGTCGATAAAGCACGTGCTCGTCATTCAGGTGGAACTGGATTAGGACTTGCTATCGTTAAAGAGTACACTGAAATTTTGGGCGGTGCTGTCGAAGTAGAGAGTCATCCAAAGCTTGGCTCTACTTTTACTGTCAAATTGCCAAATTAAAAAGGATCGCGGGTTAAGCCGCGATCCTTTTTTAATATCCATATTTCTTCCACTTAGACGGTCAAAATATCTCAGCACTACTTAACCGTTCCATCTGCTGCACGTTCCACCTTCATTGAGGTAATAGGCAGGTAACCCAACTCTTTAACAGGACCAGATTGAATTTCATCACTTGTCATATACTTCAAGAAATCGGCCAACGCTTTTTCCGGTTTTCCATTTGTATACATATGTTCATAAGACCAAATTGGCCATTTATTCGTTGTAATATTTTTATCATTAGCTGTTACACCATCTAATTCTAAGGGCTGTAAACTATCATCCACGTAAGAGAGTGCAAGGTAGCTGATTGCACCAGGTGTTTGTGCCACAATTTTTTTCACTGTTCCAGATGAATCCTGTTCTTGTGACTGAATTGGTTCTTTGCCATCTAAGCCCCATTTTTCAAAAGTAGCTCGAGTTCCGCTTCCTGACGCACGGTTTACGACTTGAATGGCTTCATCTTTTCCACCAAGTTCTTTCCAATTTTTGATTTTTCCTGTAAAAATATCAATCAATTGCTGTTTTGTAACATCTTTTACACCCACATCTTTATTTACTACTGGAACAAAGCCCACAACAGCTACTTTATGATCAACTAATTTACTAGCATCTACACCCTCTTTTTCTTCAGCAAACACATCTGAATTACCGATTTCTACTGCTCCGCTTTCCACCTGACTCAAGCCCGTTCCGCTTCCTCCGCCTTGAACAGAGATTTGAACAGTCGGATGATTCTGTGTATAGCTTTCTTGTGCAGCGTCAACTAAGGGTTGTAATGCTGTTGAACCTACCGCTGTAATTTTCGCTGTTTCCTCTTTCGCAGAACTTGAATCTTTTGTCGCATTCCCACTGCCGCAGCCAGCTAAGATAATTCCTGAAAATGCTAATGCTAAAATAATTTTCTTCATCATGTACACTCCTTATAATAAATAATGCATTTTAAAGAGACTCAATGAACCTTTTGACCCTCTCTTATTTTTAGTACATGGTTACTTTAACAATAGAAAGTAAATATCTTATTGATTGCATGTAAACAATCCGTAAAGTACTGTAAATATTTGGTAAAGGCAGATTAGCTTACTTTTTATTAGTTTCAGTATATAATAATCTTGCAATGAAAATTATTAATGAGAGAAGCGAATAGCAATGTTAGTCATTACTTATGAATTAAACGGATCCCAAAAAGAAAAAACTTATACGAATGCCAATGATTTCGTAGCAGCTCAATTGAAAGAGGTTCCCGATTTGCCTGATTATTACCATGTTGTAAAAGCAACAGTGGATAGTAAAGAAATTGGTTTAACCGACAAAACGATCAGCGGACTCTTTAACTACTTAAACAAATAAAAAGAAACGATCAAATCGAAAAATTGATTTGATCGTTTCTTTTTATTTTCCTACATAGGCTGCCAAACGATTCATTGCTTCAACCAAATTCTCCATGGAAGCCGCATAACTGATTCGAACATAGCCTTCCCCTTCAGGTCCAAAGGCAATTCCTGGAATAATTGCTAATTGATTTTTTTCAGCTAAATCAATACAAAAGGCCATTGAATCCTGTTCTAAATTCGCTGGGATTTTGGCAAAGATATAAAACGCCCCAGAAGGACGTGCGACATCAAACCCTAGTTTCGTCATCGCTTGATAAACATAATCCCGACGCTCACGATATTCTTCTCTCATTATCTCTGCATCTGATATTCCTTGTACTAATGCACGGACCGCAGCTTTTTGTGAAATCGTGGAAGCTGCTGTTACTAAATATTGATGAACTTTTATAATCTGCTCGGTTAACTCAACCGGTGCAAAAATAAAGCCAATCCGCCAACCCGTCATCGCATGGGATTTTGATAAACCATTAATTAAAATCGTTTGTTCCCTCAAATATTTTCCAAAGGAAACATGCTTTGTTTCATAATTCAATTCACTATAAATTTCATCACTGATTACAAAAACCGGATATTTTTTTAAGGTTTCACTTAACGCTAAAACTTCTGCTTCATTGTAGGCAACACCCGTTGGATTGGATGGTGAAGTGATAATGATCGCTTTCACCTTATCACCATGCTCTGCCATCGCCTGGTCAATCTGTTCAGGAGTTAAAACAAACCCAGTCTCCCGTGTATCAATATAAACAGGCTCCGCTCCCGCCAATAAAATTAATGGCTCATACCCTGGGTAGGTCGGTGCCGGAAGCAAAACCTTATCTCCCGCCTCTAAAATTGATAGCAAACTCGCCGACAGAGCCTCAGTTGCTCCGACTGTCACCAAAACCTCAGTCGTTGGATCATAATTGACTGTATATTTCTCTGATAAAAAACGACTTGCCGCTTCTCGAACATCCATCAACCCAGACATCCCTGTATAGTGACTAAAATTATCCCTAATTGCTTGCTGCCCTGCTTCTTTCACGTGCTCGGGGGTATTAAAATCCGGCTCGCCTAATGTCAACTTTAGCATATTAGGAATTCCCGAGACTTTTTCATCAAATTGACGAATCAATGAGACGGCGATTTCGTAAACATTTTTGTTAAATCGATCTTGCAATTTATTCATATAACCCCTCCATTTCTAATCATATTATCACAATCTCTCAGATAGTAAAGAAAAAATAGTTCACTTTTATCTGCTTTACAGCAATGATTTGAAAATTTTCTTGCTTATTACAACGATAATTTTTACTTTCGGAAGCCCCTTTATAAAAATTCAGGTTAAGCCGCTATTCTTTTTTTAGAATTGAAAAAAAGAATCAATAAGAAAAAATTTGAAATTAAACAGGTGATTATTTGTTGATAACAGTATAAAAGAACTTTCATTATTATTAGCTTTTCAGAGTTTTATGTTGAATTGACCATTTATGAATCATAAAATAACCGTAGATAACGCTTTAAGGAGGGCTATTTGATGGTTAAAAAAAGAATCATGCAATTACCATTCATTTTCTATTTGATTCCGTACGTTCATCTCTCTCTAGCGATAGATTATTTATTTGATTCAATCGTGGGAATTTTTTTCTTTTTAGTACTTACTGTCATTCTCGGGTATTATGCCAAAGCCAGTCAACAACTTTCTTTATTAATAGCTGGAAATATCCTTAATATACTACTAAGTTGCGCGTTAATAAGCTTTAAAAGTCCTTTAGTTAGTTTGTACCATTCTTCTTCTCCATATTTTGCGGCGATCCCACTAATTGTGCTTTTTCTAATGACACAACTGACAGGCATATTTTGGGGATATACGTTGCATAAAGAAACTGTTCTTTCTGTCAATAAAGAAAAAAAGAATTAAGAGCATATAAAAAGCTTCTGATCCGTAAGGAACTGAAGCTTTTTCTCTTAACCTTTGACAAGCTCTTTTGTTGGCTTGATCCATATTTCGATTTTGGGTTCATCTGTCACATTCACATACTTCTGGATCAAAAAAGGTTCCATGTCTTCCTTACCGATTCCATGCCTTTTTAGCCATGTTTCAAAGAAGTAATTGTTCGCCTTATACAATGCATCCTCAACTAAATAGTCAAAACTTTCAGCTTCGAATGTACAAACATAATATTTCCCCGGTTCAACACTCAGTTGATTAAACCCGTTTATTGGGCTATTATCAGAGCTAGCTCCTACAAAATACTGTACTTTTCCAGGAATAGCATCCGTCGAAAAATAATCGATGGATAGCCCCTCTGCTAATAAATTGGGAATCCCTTTCTTTTTTTCGAGAAACGCATCCCATAACTCGATCAAGGTGTTTACACCAACCGTATTCATTTCTTTTGAATCGATTTTTTTTGAGACACCCGTATAATATTCTGTTTCCTTTAATACACGTTGATTTATTTCTAACACCATATCATCCACCATCAGTGGCACATCTTCATCGACCATCGTATAGTAGATCGATAGATCTGGTTTTAAAAAATCCGTCAGTAACAGATTATTTCTTCTATAAGCTTCAGGTGTTATACAATAAATTTCTTTAAAAGCTTTCGTAAAACTTTCATGGCTGTTGAACCCATATTCTAGAGCAATATCCGCAATCCTTAGATTCGTTGCTTTCAATAAAGGTTTCGCATTTGCAACTCTTCTAGCCTTTATATACTCCTTTACTGTCTTTCCAACTAGACGACTGAATAATTTTTGGAAATAATACATGGATAAATAAGAAACGTTCGCTAATTCTTCTATTGATAATTCTTCCTTGATATTCTCTTCAATATAGTCCACTGATTGCTGAATGGCTTCCCACGCGTGCATCCTGTTCACTCTCCCTTATAAGAAAAGCTTAGCATAAGTTTTTGTTATAGGCTTGTCCCCCAATGTCCTCTATTTCTTATCTATTTCATCAATAGGAGTAATGACTGGTTTTCCATCCTTGTCCAACAAAGGGGTCAAGCCTCCTGCATAACCGACTTTGTTAAACAAATAATTCACTCCTGTTTCACGGTCAATAAAGATCATGAGCGCATCTAACTTTCCTTGAGCGTATACTCTTACAAAACGTTCTTTCGCCATTTCCATTCCTCCTTTCCTTTTTGTAACGCTTTCATTAAAACTACAACTAGCGTAGCATATCGATAGAAGGCAAACAATTATTAATCGTCATGATTCTTCAAAAAAACAAAAAGAAATCTTTTGAACAAGACTTCTTTTTGCTTCTCATATTTTCTTAACTGGTATTTGAATTTCTGTTAACCAATCGTCTTCGTTATCCTTATTCCACATTCCATCAATATAGTTTTCCCGAATAGAATCGATAATTTCATATCCGTTTTCTTCAGTAAACTTAATCGCCGCAGCAAATGCTTTCGGAATCGATGTATATGGTCCCTTATGCATTGTACAAACTGCCATTGGAACTTCAGGAATTACCTTGAATTTCAAGTCACCGAAATCCTCTTTCTGTTCTGTTACTGCTTCACAAACCTCGACACCAATATTTTCATCTTTATATTCATTGTCATAATAAATATTGAAACAGTATTCGGGCATCGCACAGACACAACCGGCTTTCTCCATCATTGCACCCATCTCTGGCATGATAGAACTCAATGATTCAAAATTTGGAATTACTTTTTTCATCGATGCCACAATGACTTCTGGTAATCGTTTGACTACCATATGATAACTTTCTTCTTCCTGTTGTAAATACCCTTCAATCTGCGAGAGCATCGACATGCGTTCAGATATCTCTTTCATTAATTGCTGTTTTTTTCGACGTAAGATTCGCTGCTCACTTACTCCATCTTGAACCTGCTTAATTTCTTCAATGCTATAGCCGATTCTTCGAAGAGCTAAAAGCCGGTGCAGTGGTTCTAACTGGCTAGAGCTATAATAACGATACCCATTATCTGGATCAATGAAGCGGGGGCGAAGCAGCCCCACTTCATCATAGTAACGTAATGTTTTGATCGTCACTTGGTTCATTTTTGAAAACATACCAATTCGATATAGTTTTTCTTCAATCTTTTCACATTCGTAGTCCATGAAATTCTCCTCTTTTTTTATTATTCCCAACGAAAGAGTTTTGCCGCTAAACCAAATCCTAAGATAGTAATTCCTATCAAGAGTACCAACACAAATTGAGGATTTCCTACAGACTGATTAAGACTTACACTTTTCAACAATTGCACTCCCTGTGTTAATGGTAGAATATTCGCAATCCTTTGCATCCCATTTGGAAATAACTCAAACGGAATAACTGCACCCGATAAAAACAGCATTGGGAAATAAACCAAACTGCAAATCAAGTTTGCAATCTTAATATTTTTACACAAACTAGCGATCAATAGTCCTAAACTATACATCGAAATCATAACCAAAAAATAACTTGCAATTAATAATCCCCAGCTTCCCTGCATGTGGTAATCAAGAAAGAAAACAGCGACGAATGCAACTAATCCTGCGGAAATAATTGCTGTGATCATTGCAATCAGCACTTGAGTCGCTATCAAATGAACTGGTGAAGCGGGAGTCACAAAAAAATGTTTCAGTATTTTCTTATCTCGATAATCACATATTGTTAGTGGAATTCCCATGAAAGCAGTAGCACATATTCCCACTACTAAAAGGGAACTGAAACTGCTATCTAAAAAAGTATAAGAAGTAGTGCCGGCTTGTTTGTTTCCTGCAATCATCGTCGTCAACAATAAGACACCTAATGGCATACCGATGCCAAAAAGAACACCGTCAATTGACCGGAGCGCTAATTTACCTTCCACTTTTGCTAAACTAAGAACTTTATTCATACTCATCCTCCCCTACATACCACAGATAAGCCTCTTCTAAACTATTCTGGGAACTTTCCTCTAGCAATTCTGAGATTGATCCCTCCGCTACGATATTCCCACGTTTAATCAAAAGTAGTCGATCACAAAGAGTCTCTGCTTCTTCCATATAATGAGTCGTCAAGAAAATAGTTAAATTCGTCTCCTTGAGTTTCAATAATGTTTGCCAAACACTTCTCCGTGCCTCTGTATCCAGTCCTGTCGTCAATTCATCCAAAAAAATAATTTCTGGATTAGGAATCAATGCGAGGACAATAGAAAGTTTTTGTCTTTCCCCACCAGAAAGCTTCTCAACAAATTGTGATTCAAATCTTTCCAGTTTAAACAAACTTAGTAATTCACGGTAAGAACGAGGCTGCTTATACAAACTAGAAAGTTCTCGACATAACTCGCCTACACGAATGTTGTTTTGATAACTAGACGATTGCAATTGAACACCTACTCGCTCAAAAACTTCACGGCGCTGCTTGCGCGGATCGAATCCTAAAATCTTGGCTGAACCTTGATCTGGACGTTTAATTCCTAAAAGTGTTTCAATAGTCGTCGTTTTTCCTGCCCCATTTGGTCCTAACAAACCGAAAACCTCACCTTTTCTGATGGTAAAGCTCAGTTGATTAATGATATTTCTCCCACCGATTCCCTTAGTTAGTTGTTCTGCCTCGATAGCTACATTCATTGTGTTCCTCCCCTTTCACTAACAGAATACTGTCTCCTGTTAAGGGAGAGTCAATCACCAAAGTAAATTTATTTTGGTTTCACAATAAAAATCGTTCCTTCTTTTTGATACCCTTGCTTTTCATAGTATGGATCGACATCACTCATAACATAAACCATCTGATCAGGGAAATCTTTACAAGCCTGCTCCATCAAGTATCGACCATAGTTTTTTCCTCGAGAATCTGCGTTAACCAATAAATCATAAACATATACGCCAAAGCCATCATCCTCTCGGCAACGAGCATACCCACAAATTTTATTCTCCTCCAAAATCAGATATGTCAAAGATGTTTCTAATGCCGTCGCATATTTTGTTCTTCCGTCACCAAAACAATAGTCATGCCAATCAGATTCTTTTTCCATCATTGTGAATAATTCTTTTTCATCAGTCTTTTTATACATCCGAATCTGCCAGTTTTTTTCCATCCCATTCATCCTTTTTATTTTTATGATAGCAAAAATTTGACCATTCTGCTTTAATGCTTTTTTCTCGAAAAAAAAGACACTCATTTCTGAGTGTCTATAACTGGTTAAAGTAATCTCTCGTACCCTGCTCATCTTCTTCTAGTTGCTTAATTAGGCCTTGAGCAGACTCAAAGGCTACTTGCCCACGCAGCATATGATACCAACGGACTTTGACTTTTTCTCCATAAATCTCTTGATTGAAATCCAAAATATTGATTTCTACTGTCAACATCCGATTAGAGCCAAAGGTGTCGTTATGACCAATTGACCCCATCGCTGGATACCAGTCATCACCGATTTTGATCTGATTTACATAAACACCTTCTCTAGGTAATTTCATATCATCAGGCACTTGAATATTCGCCGTCGGATAGCCTAATGTCCTCCCTCGTGCTTCCCCATGAATGACCGTCCCACTCGTCTCATAAATGTATCCTAACAAATGATTGGCCTCGTCTAAACGTCCTTCAGAAAGCAAGCGGCGAATGCGCGATGAACTGATTTTTTCAGTTTCATGTTCTTCTGTTTTCTTAGCAACAATGATTACTTCAAAACGATCATTCGCATAAGTAGGCAGATGCTTTGCATCAGCAGTTTGATCTTTTCCAAAATTATAATCAAAACCGGAAACTGCCACCTTTGCATGAAGTCCAACGATGTATTGATCGACAAAATCTTGTGGTTTTAAAGCCGCAAATGAAGAGGTGAATGCTACTTCATAAAGTAGATCAACGCCCAGTTCCGACATTCGCTCTTCTTTTTGTCTCAATGTAGAAAGATACTTGATAGGTTTACTTTGTACTTGCTGAAATACCACTGCAGGATGTTGGTTAAAAGTCATTACTGCTAATTTCAATTTTTTTTCCTGTGCGATCTTTTTTCCAGTCTTGATCACTTCTTGGTGCCCGCGATGAACACCATCGAAAAAGCCTAAAACTAAAACACAATCACCCGTAGGAATTTCTTCTGGCTTATAGGGATGACGTAGTTTAACAATTTCCATTTGCTATACCTCGTTTCGAATCACTTTACTTGGCTTCAAAAGCCAATTTTTTTCTGGATGCTGACCATAGAGACTGACTAGCAGATTTTGATAGTAGAAAGCGATTAATTTTTCTGGCATCTTTTTGATTCTAAAAGCTTTCATAGGCAGCACTTGACCATTTTTTACCCTTTGCCAATCCTCCTCTGTTAAATCAATACGAGGAAAGTCTTTCATAGCCTCTTCAATCGGCTGCAGTGCTTGATCAATCTGCTCATTTTCCATTAATTCGCTAACTTGTGCCAAAGTAACTGCTTGTCCAACTGAAAAACCGCCGCTTGCTAAACGCGTTAAATCAGACATATGTGCAGGGTAGCCTAGTTTCTCCCCAAGGTCCACCGCTAATGTTCGAACATAGGTCCCTTTCCCGCAAGTAACTTGAAATCGCCAGCTTTGTGTCTTGTTCTCTTCATTGTAAACGGGCTCTGTTGTTCGTTGAAAGCTTTCTATGACAGCTTGTCGTTCTGGGCGTTCCACCGTTTCGCCAGCTCGCGCATATTCATATAAACGTTTGCCATTTACTTTTACCGCTGAGTACATAGGTGGGATTTGTTTGATTGTCCCAATAAATGACTTCATCATTCGATCAATTTCTTCTGTCGATAACACGCCGTCCACCGCTTTAGTTTCTACAATGTCGCCACTACGATCCTCAGTTGTCGTTGAAAAACCTAGTGTAATTTCACCTTCATAAATTTTCCCACTATCTTGCAGATATTCGATCACCTTAGTTCCCTTTCCTATACAGATGGGTAAGACCCCATCGACATCAGGATCTAATGTTCCTCCGTGGCCAACTTTTTTTGTTTTTAAAATTTTTCTCAATTTAAAGACACAGTCATGACTTGTCATGCCGCGTTCTTTCCATAACGGCAAAATACCGTCCATCGCTGTTTCCTCATTTCATTTTATAATCAACGCTCCCATTATAGCATAGCTAATCTGAGAAATGGCAAGTTAAAGTCGTAGACTAGTTATCCTCTTTTTTAACAAATAAAAACCGCCATTTATGATGACGGTTTTTAATATTTTTTTTCCTTTGCTTTTTTCTTGTGACGTTGACGATTAATCACAAATGAGATACTTGGATCTGACGGTTGACGCATTGCATAAGATTCTAATTGATTCACTTGATGACGATAATTATTAGCTGCAAAGTTAGATATTTCTTCGCTACCTTCATACTTATCAATAATTTTTCTTTCTAAATAAAAACCGCGAATTAGTTCTTTAGCATAGATTGGATCTTGTTGAATTAAATACGTTCCAAATAATCCATGACCGCTAACTTGGTGCATTAAATTTTTTCGTTCATCAACGAAAAAATCAATTAAATCTTCATCATACACATCACGCAAGTTTTCCAAGCTGTCAAGTATAGCTTCACTATTTCGAATAAAGATTTTTCTAAGATTAGAAATATCTTCGTTATCAACCGTTTCTTTCCGTTTTTGTCGACGTTGCCAGAACATTTTCGGGTGCATGATGACACGAATAATTCGACGAACAAAGATTAACCAAAAACTAAGCAAGGACAACATTTGCTTCGTAACAGATTCAGATACATTTGAAATAAATCGTGAATATAAACGATAAGCACCGGAATCAATCTGATGTCTCCTAAAACTTTCATCGAGACCATCTCGTTCAACCGAAATAATTAATGCTTGAATTTCTTGAAATTCTTGTTGCGCACTCTCGGGCATTGAATTGTTAAAAACCATTTGGATGCGGCCTTGATAATTTGCGATCACTGCTAGCAGCGCAAAACGTTCCTTTTCACTCAATTTTTTATTGTCTAGATCCTCATACAGTTCACTAATAACCTCTCTAAGAATCAACATTAATTTAGGATCAGTCGGCGGAACCACTTCCCCTTCAGATAGAATTGGTAACAAGATCATACCGATAATCAGCGTCAAGAATGTCACGCATGCAGTAATAAACAGTAATAGCGAGCGCTCTGGAAACTCTAATCCGTTAATTGTTGTCGGTAAAATAAAAATCGTCGCTATACTAACTGTTCCCTTAACGCCCCCGAAGGTTAACAATAAGCGATCTCTTAACTGTTCATGACTCTTTTTCCATCCTTGTGTCACAATATAAAAGCCGCTAACGAACAGAAACCGTAAAACAAATAGAAGAGCTGTAAGTAATAAAACGATGCCTAGGAGATGAATGTTTGAATAATTACGACTATTCCATACGGGTGAAAAGACTTGTGAAAGCTCAATGCCTAAAAAGATAAAAACTAGCGCATTCAACATAAAACTGATTGTACTCCAGGAACTCTCGGTTACATTCGAAAGCTGTGCTTCAAAAAGCGTCACACGACGAAAACCAGTCGCTTGTAAAACACCTGTAACAACCGCAGCAATAATTCCAGAAGCATGGAATAGCTCAGCAATAAAATAAGCCGCAAACGGTAAAATCAGCTCAATTAGCAAATAAGCTGATACATCTTGAGCGGAAATTCGTTCAATAATTTTTATAATTTCATTCTTTATCCAAATAATCAATAGACCAACCAGTACTCCGACGATACTTGATTCAAGTAAAGAGATAGAAGCATCAGTCGCAGAAAATTGACCGGTTAATAAAGCAGCTACTGCAAACTGAAAGGCTGTAACACCTGTGGCATCATTAATTAACCCTTCCCCTTCTAAAACATGCATTACTGATTCTGGGATGTTTAAACGTTTCGCCAGCGAGCTAACTGCTACCGCATCTGTTGGACCTAAAGAGGCGCCAAAAGCTAAACAGGCAGCGATCGGTATCGCTGGCAAAATACTATGCAGAACGAAGCCCAAACCAAATAGCGTAAAAATCACTCCGCCAAAGGCTAATAACAAGATCAATCCAAAATGTTTTAAAATCGATGGAATATCTGCTGTCTCTCCTTCACGAAAAAGCAAAGGAGCAATGATCATTACAAGAAAAACTTCCGGTTCAAAATGGATAGAACTACCTACTTCGGTAAATCCAAGAATGATGCCGGTGATGATTTGGATCATGAAGATCGGAAACGACGGAAAAACTTTTGCTAAAACATTCGATAAGGTAATGGCAATGGCTAAAATAATAATAATCTCAATTAGGCCCATTCACTCACCTCTTGGAACAATTTTCTTTCGCCTTAAATAATAATTTTAAAAATTCTCTTTTCTTACTAATAATTCGATCTTCCAATTCAGATAGTTCTTTTGACTCACCATCCAATGAAAGTTGAGCACGTTTTGTTTCCATACGTAGCAAATCGTGCTTCATTCGTTCTAATTTACGAGAAGTTAAGACATTGATTCTTTTTATTTTTTGTTTAACGGCTTTGCGTTCTTCAGGGCTCAAATTTTCAAATTCTTTATGGAGAGCCTTCATCCGTTCTTCAAATTCCGTAGTCATTTTAGACGTTGCCTCCTTGAAAAATATCCAGCAAAAGGATTCATTACAAACTGCATACACTTTAACAGGATTTGACCAATAATGCAAAAAAGAACCCGAAAAATTTTCCAGGTTCTAACTAATTTATTCTTTATTTAAGTCGCGAATCATTTGATCAATCTTAGAACCATATTCAACTGATTCATCCAACTCAAAAAACAGCTCCGGTGTTTTGTAAATTGATAATGCATGACCTAATTCTCGACGAACTAACCCACTTGCCTTATTCAATCCTTCTTGTGCTTTTTCTTTATCTGACGCTTTATCAGATAATAAGCTATAATAAATCGTCGCTTGCTGCAGGTCGCCAGTAACGTGAACATCCGTGATATTTACTTCTTGCACACGCGGATCACGAACTTTTTTTCGTAAGATGTCATTGACTTCTTTTAAAATCTCTTGAGCGAGACGACGATCGCGATAATTTGGCATATCGACTGCCTCCTTGTTCATACTAGTAGATTAATTTTTAATCATTCCGCCATGCGTTAAGAGTACATAGCGGAACGAATAATTATTATTTAGGCTTGATTTCTTCCATAATAAAACCTTCGATAACGTCGTCAACTTTAATATCATTGAAGTTTTCGATCATGGCACCACATTCGTAACCCATCTTAACTTCCTTCACATCGTCTTTGAAACGTTTCAAGCTAGCAAGTTTGCCTTCAAGAATAACGATTCCGTCACGAATGATACGCACACCGCTGTCACGTTGGATAGAACCTTCGTTAACGTAACATCCAGCGATAGTACCAACTTTAGAAACTTTATAGGTTTCACGAACAGTCATTTGACCAGTAATTTTTTCCTCGTATTCTGGATCAAGCAAACCTTTCATCGCCGTTTCGATTTCTTCGATTGCTTTATAGATAATACGGTGTAAACGAATATCTACTTCTTCTGTTGATGCTTGTTGTTTTGCTTGCGGTGTAGGACGAACGTTAAATCCAATGATAATCGCGTTACTTGCCGCTGCTAAAGTAACATCACTTTCATTGATTGCTCCAACTGCGGAATGGACAATTTTCACACGTACGCCTTCAACATCAATTTTTTTCAATGATGCTGCTAATGCTTCAGCTGAACCTTGTACATCTGCCTTGATAATGACATTGACTTCTTTCAATTCTCCTTCTTTAAGAGATTCAAATAAGTTATCTAATGTCACACGGGCACTAGCACTGCGATGCTCAAGCAACGCGCGTTTCGCACGTTCTTCCCCAGCAGCGCGAGCTGTTTTTTCATCATCGAAGATTGCAAAACGATCTCCTGCTTGAGGAACATCATTTAATCCAGTAATTTCTACTGGTGTTGCTGGTCCGGCCGCTTTTTCTCGGCGGCCAATATCATTTGTCATTACACGAACACGGCCATAGGTATTTCCGACAACGATTGGATCTCCGACTCTCATTGTACCTTGCTGAACCAATAAGGTTGCGACTGGTCCTTTTCCTTTATCTAAACGAGCTTCAATGACTGTTCCGATTCCGTGTTGCGTTGGATCTGCTTTTAAGTCTTCCACTTCTGCAACCAGTAGAATCATTTCTAATAATTCATCGATATTTTGGTTGAATTTCGCTGAGATTTCAACAAAAATCGTATCGCCGCCCCAAGCCTCTGGAATCAGTTCATATTCGCTCAATTCTTGCATTACATGCTGCGGGTTAGCACCAGGTTTATCAATCTTGTTCACGGCTACGATAATTGGTACTTTCGCTGCCTTCGCATGGTTGATTGCTTCAATTGTTTGAGGCATCACACCATCATCAGCAGCCACTACTAAAATCGTAATATCCGTGATACTTGCTCCACGGGCACGCATGCTTGTGAAGGCAGCATGTCCTGGTGTGTCTAAGAAAGTGATTGGCTTGCCATCAATATCAATTTGATAAGCACCAATATGCTGAGTGATTCCTCCTGCTTCACCACTTGTTACACGTGAGTGACGCAAAGTATCTAACAATGTTGTTTTACCATGGTCAACGTGTCCCATGATCGTAACTACTGGCGGACGAGAAACAAGGTTTTCTTCATTAGCTTCTTCCACATCGAAGAAACGGTCGATATCAGCGATATCAATTGTCACTTTTTCCTGTGGTTCGATTCCGTAATCAGTTGCCAACAGTTCAATTGTATCTTTATCTAATGGTTGGTTTTGGTTGACCATTACCCCCATCATGAACAACTTCTTGATGATTTCAGCAGGCTCGCGATGAATCTTCTTAGCGATATCTGCAACATTCATACCCTCTGTATATTCCAAGATTTCTGGCAACTCACGGAATTTACGTGGTGGTACAGCAGGTTTTTGGCTTTGTTGATGCTTGCCCTTTTTCCCTTTTTTGTTGAATTTGTTTTTGTTACGATTTTGATTGCCACCAAAGTTATTGTTGCGGTTTTGATTACCGTAATTATTTTTATTACGATTTTGATTGCCGCCTTGTGTAGATGAACCGCCTTGGTTCGAGCGTTGCACATTGCCTGCACCACCTTGTGCTGGACGTTGGCCCTGGTTTTGGCGTTGTGCGTTATTCGGGCCACCTTGCGCTGGACGTTGTCCCTGATTTTGGCGTTGTGCATTATTCGCACCACCCTGTGCTGGACGCTGTCCTTGGTTTTGGCGTTGTGTGTTATTCGCACCGCCTTGTGCTGGACGTTGTCCTTGGTTTTGGCGTTGTGCGTTATTCGAGCCACCTTGCGCTGGACGTTGTCCTTGGTTTTGGCGTTGTGTATTATTCGTGCTTCCTTGATTTGGACGTTGTCCTTGGTTTGAACGATTTGCGTTCGCTGAGTTGTTCTGTCTATTGTTTTGTGTCAAGTCTTTATTTCCTTTTCTATTCTGGAAATTTGGGTTATTCTTCGAGCTCTTTCCATGGAATTTTGGTTTTTCGTGCTGGTTAGCTGATGGTTTTGCTTGAGTAGTTTGTTTCGTTTTGCTAGAAAAAGCTTGTTTCAATTTTAATTCATCATCTCCGGACAATGAACCCATATGATTATTAACGTCAATCCCTAGGGTTTGTGCTTTTTCCACAACATCCTTACTTGATTGATTCACTTCTTTGGCAAATTCGTATACTCTCTTTTTTCCCATGCAATCACCTTCCTAACCTGTTATTAACGTCATAATTTTGTTGGCGAATCCTTGGTCTAAAACCCCTATTACTTTTCTCGGTTTGCCAATCGCGCCTAAAATCTCTCCTTGAGTAAATTCGACAAAACATGCCGCTTGATAATACTTACTTTTATCTGATAGTTTCTTTTGAGTGTTTTCACTCGCATCAGTAGTAACAATCACGAGACTCACTTTATGCTTACGAATTTCGTTGATTGTCAATTCTTCTCCTGTGATCAGTTTGCCTGCACGCATAGCAAGGCCTAACATGTTCAAGGCCTTTTTTTTATTCATTGCCGAAGAGCTCTTTTCTGGCTTTTTGGTGCTTCACATAATCTAATAGTTCTTGATAAAATTCATCGCTTAGTTCCACATCCAACGTACGATCTAAAATACGCTTTTCCCAGGCTGCTTCAACTTCTGCCGGCTCAAGAGCCACATAGGCTCCACGCCCTGGCTTTTTACCAGAAGGATCAATTGAAACCTCGCCTTCTTTTGACTTAGCAATGCGAATCAATTCTTTTTTAGGAAACATTTCACCGGAAACTACCGATTTACGCAAAGGAACTTTTCTTTTTTTCATTTGCTGTCCTCCTATTGAATTATTGATCCGTTTGATCTGAAGCAATGTTTTCTTCATCTTCAATCATATTGTCAATTGTTACTTCTGCTTCTGTTTCAATGTCTTCTACTTCCGTTTCAACCGCATCTGCTTCAGAGGTGATTTCTTCAACCTCGGACACAATATCTTCTACTTCCGATTCGTCATAGGTTTCATAAAACTCTTCCATGTCCGATTCAGATTTGATATCAATCTTGTGAGCAGTTAGTTTAGCGGCAAGACGCGCATTTTGCCCCCGTTTACCGATAGCTAATGACAGCTGATAATCCGGTACAACAACCGTGCAAACTTTTGGATTATCAATATCAAAGATAACATCTTCCACTTGTGCTGGATTTAAAGAGTTTGCGATAAATACCGCTGGATCTTCATCCCACTCAACGATATCCATGTTTTCACCTTTTAACTCATTTACAATTGCTTGTACCCGTTGTCCTTTTGGCCCCACACAGGTTCCTACTGGATCAATGTTCGGGTCGGTTGAACGAACAGCCACTTTCGCACGATCACCAGCTTCGCGAGCAATGCTGACGATTTCAACAATACCATCGTAGACTTCAGGGATTTCTTGTTCAAACAAACGACGTAATAAATCTGGATGACTTCGGCTTACGAAAACTTGAGGTCCTTTTGAAGTGTTTTCTACTCGAGAGACATATACTTTAATACGGTCATGTGGTTTGTAATGTTCATTAGGCATTTGATCTTGTTTTGAAAGAACTGCTTCGATCTTACCTAAGTTGACATAGATGTAACGATTGTCCTGACGCTCAACCACGCCTTGCATAATGTCTTTTTCATAAGCACTATATTCATTGTAGATGATACTACGTTCTGCTTCACGAACACGTTGCAAAATAACCTGTTTTGCTGTTTGTGCAGCAATTCGACCAAAATCTTTTGGTGTTACCTCAAATCGAATCGTATCACCGATTTCATAGGCTGGATTGATTTCCATTGCATCCTTTAAAGATACTTCTAATTGTGAGTCCATAACTTCTTCCGTTACTTCTTTCACGGCATATACATGGATGTCGCCTTTTTTTTCATTGAATTCGACTTCAACATTTTGTGACTGGCCATAATGACGTTTGTAGGCAGAAACTAAAGCCGCCTCCAATGCCTCGATCACGATTTCCTTCGAAACACCTTTTTCTGCTTCTAGAGTATCCAACGCATTCAGCATTTCTTTACTCATTCTAACTTTCCTCCTAGTTCATATTAACGAATCTATCCTTCAAAGTAAAAAGAAGTTGTACTTTTGTCACATGCTTCAATCTACTAATAGAAAAATAGGTTTGACATCATTTACTTAAAATTCGATTGCATAACGAGCTTTCGCAATATTTTTACGATCAAAGACCATGTCCTTGGTGCGTGTTTTGATTTTTACCGTTAGCGTCAACTCATCTTCAGTTAGCTCTTTCAAAAAGCCTTGATATTGTTTTTCGCCATCGATATTTTGGTACAATGAAACATTAATGTATTGACCCATCGCTTTTTGATAATCCGCCTCTTTTTTCAATGGACGTTCGGCCCCTGGAGAAGACACTTCTAGAAAATATGCTTGCGGAATCGGATCTGGGTCGATCGAATCCAATTTATCACTGAGTTTTTCACTGACAAAGGCACACTCTTCAATATCAATGCCGCCTTCTTTATCAATAAACACTCTTAAAAACCAGCTTTTCCCTTCTTTGACGAATTCCACTTCGACAAGTTCAAAATTTTGCTCGTCTAAGATCGGTGTTACTAAGTCAGTCACTGTTTCGACTACACTGCTCAAACTGTCAGCCTCCTTTAATCCATTAAAAAGAGTGAGCGAAAAATCCGCTCACTCACCATCAATCTATGATTACATTGTTATATTAGCACAAATCTATTGAAAATTCAACCTTATCATTTTCATAATAGGAGTTCCTTTCATTTTTAGGTTGAATTTATCTTTTTCTTTACATATCAAAAAGTGAAAGTTGGTTTTCATCTGGTAAGTCTTTTAGGACACCGTGAGTATCCATATATTCAATCAATGTCTTAGATACCTTTCCTCGAGAAGCTAAATCTTCCTTCGACAAAAAGATTCCGTCTTTTCGTGCTTCAACAATTTGTTTCGCTACGTTCAAACCAAGTCCAGGAACTGCACGGAAAGGAGCGATTAGCGTATCTCCGTCAATGACAAAATCTTGAGCATCTGATTTATATAAATCAATCATTCCAAAATGGAAGTCACGCTCTAGCATTTCATTACACAACTCTAATACCGTTAACTGATTTTTCTCTTTTGTTGAAGCGTCCATTCCCTTATCTGTAATAGCCTTCATAGCTGCTTTCACAGCATCTTTCCCTTTTGCCATTGCTACTAAATCAAAATCATCGGCACGCACCGAAAAATACGCACAGTAATAAAGGATAGGAAAATAAACCTTAAAGTAAGCTACTCGCAACGCCATCAACACATAAGCTGCCGCATGGGCTTTAGGGAACATATACTTAATTTTAGAACAAGAATCAATATACCAATCGGGAACATTGTTTTCTTTCATCGCGGTTAAATAGGTTTCACGTAAGTCATCGTCAATTTTGTTCCATTGCCCTTTACGAACAGTCTCCATAATTTTGAAGGCCATTCCGCTATCCAATCCAGCGTGGATTAAGTAAACCATGATATCATCTCGACAACCAATTACTTCAGCCAAATTGGCTTCTCCACGACTAATCAACTCTTCTGCATTTCCTAACCATACATCAGTACCATGGGATAAACCGGAAATTTGAAGTAACTCAGCAAATGTCGTTGGACCAGTTTCTTCTAACATCCCTCGAACAAAACGTGTACCAAATTCAGGGATTCCTAACGTCCCTGTTTTAGAATATATCTGATCTGGCTCTACGCCTAATACTTGAGGTCCTGCAAAGATTTTCATTACCTCTGGATCATCTGTTGGAATCGTTTTGGGATCGACTCCCGATAATTCTTGCAACATCCGAATCACTGTTGGGTCATCATGACCAAGAATATCGAGCTTTAACACATTATCATGAATTGAATGGAAATCGAAGTGTGTCGTTTTCCACTCAGAGTTTTGATCATCAGCTGGATATTGAATCGGAGTAAAATCATAAACATCCATATAATCAGGGATAACAATGATGCCTCCAGGATGCTGTCCGGTGGTCCGCTTAACTCCCGTCGCACCTTTAGCTAATCGATCCACTTCTGCATTACGAAAATGCAAATTGTGGTCTCGCTCATATCCTTTAACAAATCCATACGCTGTTTTATCAGCGACCGTACCAATCGTCCCTGCTCGATAAACATAATCCTCACCAAATAACACCTTAGTATAATTATGTGCTTCTGCTTGATAATCACCAGAAAAGTTCAAATCAATATCTGGTACCTTGTCTCCATGGAAACCCAAGAAGGTCTCAAACGGAATATCATGACCATCTTTATTCAAACGTGTACCACATTTTGGACAAGCTTTTTCTGGCAAATCAAAACCTGAACCATAAGAGCCATCTTCAAAGAATTCTGAGTACTGACACTCAGGACAATAATAATGTGGTGGCAATGGATTAACCTCAGTGATCCCGGTCATAGTAGCAACAAAACTTGATCCTACCGAACCACGTGAACCAACTAAATAGCCATCAGCATTACTTTTATGCACTAGTTTTTGAGAAATTAGGTAGATTACTGAAAAACCATTTCCGATAATGGAAGTCAATTCTTTTTCTAAACGTTTTTCGATAATATCTGGTAAAGGGTCACCATACAATTCTCGTGCACGATCGTAACTTAATTTTTTGATTTCTTCTTCAGAACCTGGAATTTTCGGCGTGTATAAATCGTCTTTCACTGGAATAATCTCTTCACAGCTATCCACGATTGAATTCGGGCCATCAACAACAATCTCTTTAGCCAACTCAGGTCCTAAGAAGCTAAAAGCCTGCAGCATTTCATCTGTTGTCCGAAAATGTACATCTGGCAAACTATGACGGTTCAATGGATTCGCACCACCCATTGAACTAATCAAAATTTTTCGGTAAATAGCATCTTCTTTATTCAAATAATGAACATCCCCAGTAGCAACCACCGTTTTATTCAAATCTTTTCCGATTTTAATTAAGTTCCGCAAAATGTCCTCTAAATCAGACTCATTCTTCACTAGTTCCTGTTCAATTAGTGGCGCATAGACAGCTTTTGGCATTACTTCAATATAATCATAAAAGGCTGCGCGATTTTTCGCTTCCTCAACACCCTTTTGCATCATCGCTTCAAAGATTTCTCCTTGAGAACAAGCAGAACCTATTAAAAGATTTTCCCGTAGCTTATTCAACTGGGAACGAGGGATTCGAGGAACTCGTTCGAAATATTCTACATTTGACATCGAGATTAGTTTAAATAAATCTTTCAGACCTGCCTGGTTTTTTGCTAAAATCGTAGCGTGAAATGGGCGTGCTCTTTTATATGAGTCTCCTTCACCGACATGATCGTTCAACTGATCATGATAATTCATTTCATGCTTTTCGATTGCTTCCTTAACAAAAATCCATGCTAAGTGTCCTGTCGCTTCTGCATCATAAACCGCCCGGTGATGTTGCTCTAAATTAACACCAAATTTTTTCGTTAAGACACCTAAACCAAACCGCTTAAATTCTGGATACAAGAAACGAGCCAGTTCCAAAGTATCAATCACTGGATTTGGTGTTTCTGGCATTCCGTGACGAACATACGTTGTATTAATGAATCCAATATCGAACGTTGCGTTATGGGCCACCAAAATCGACCCTTCACAGAATGTTTCGAATAATTCCATGACTTCCTTTTCTGGTTTTGAGCCGCGAACCATTTCATCGGTAATTCCAGTTAAATTAATTGTTGTTTCTGACAGTGGATGTCCTGGATCAATGAATTCCTCAAAAGTATCAATCACATTTCCTTTATGCATCTTAACTGCTGCCAACTCAATAATCGTATCATAGACAGCTGATAGCCCTGTTGTTTCCACGTCAAAAACAACATAAGTAGCATCCGTTAACGATTCGTGAGCATCGTTGTAAGCAATCGGAACACCATCAGAAACGACATTTGCTTCAACCCCATAAAGAATTTTTACACCAGCTTTTTTACCGGCCGCATGGGCATCAGGAAACGACTGCGCGCCACCATGATCTGTAATAGCAATCGCTTTATGGCCCCATTTCCCTGCTTGTGCGACTAGTTCGCTAGCACTGTTTATTGCATCCATCGTGCTCATATTAGTATGCAAGTGTAGTTCTGAACGCTTCTCTGTTGCTGTATCTTGACGTTCTGGATGTTTGACTTCTTGAATATCTTGCGCATTCATGACAAGATCACGCATGAAGGTATCCTCTTGGACGCTCCCTCGGACACGAATCCAACTATTATTTGCTATCGCTTCAAAAATGGCCTCATCCTTTTCTCCATTGGAGAATTTCTTCACGACGAAGGAAGATGTATAATCGGTCATTTTCAAAATCAAAATTTTCCGTTTTGATCGCAACTCCCGAACTTCTTTATCGAAAATAAAGCCCTCAATAGTGATTCTGCGTTCTTCTTCAATTATATTTCCCATAGGTGTAATGGATTCATCTGCTGGAATATTTCGTCCCATTTGAATAGGTCCGTCAAAATGAGCAGCATTTTCTTTTTGCTCTTTTTTCTTCGATTCATACTGCGCTAAACTTGCTGCAGCTTGTTCTTGCATTGCTTGGGCTTGCGCTTGCTTGCGAACTTCGAATTCCTGCAATTTTTTATCTGCTTGCGCTTTGTCCACTTCTGGATCAATCCTCAAGTGTGGAAAACCGTATGAAACCAGATTTTCTTCAATAAGAGGAAGATACTGTTGCTTCAGAAATGGAATAACCGTCTCGTTGTCAATCAATAAGACAATACGTTTACCTTGGATTATTGGTAACGGCTTACTTAAGACTTGTTTGACCAAAGGTGTATCACATTCTTGTTCACTCAATGCCAATTGCCAATAATTTTGAAGAAGCTCTTCTTCAAATTGATTCTCTTCTGGGATGATATGTAATTTCACCTTTGCAATAGATTGAAAGGCAAGTTGTAGCTTTTGATGAAACGCATAAAATAATTTTGCCGGTAATATTTTCGGTGTTTGAATAAAAAATTCCCAAACTCGCGATTTCTCATGAACAACAACTTCCTTGATCTCAGATTCTTGAATCATTGGGTGTTGCTGTTCTTTCTCGGCCAATTCAATTTGTCGTAATAAATTTTCGAACATTTCACGATTCTTAGACAAAAAGACATCTCCTTCACTTTTTCAAGTATGTTCCAGTATACCTGTTTTTTTTTATGATTGCATTAGAAAAAGGATCGAAAAAATTTCGATCCTTTCATTTTAAAAGAAGAAACGCTGAATGTCATTCCATGTAACCAATATCATCAAAAGCATGATAAATCCAAATCCAATCATGGTAATCATACCTTCTTTGTCTGGATCAAGTGGTTTTCCACGAACACCCTCAATAAAATTCAGCAATATTTTACCACCATCAAAAGCCGGAATAGGAAGTAAATTAACAATACCCAAATTAACGGATAATAACGCCATTAGGTAGATGACTGTTTTAACTCCTGCACGCGATGCTTCGGCCGACATTTGATACATCATCACCGGTCCACCCAGCTTATCTAAACTAAACCCAGTAAACAGTGACCCTAAGGCCCCGAAAATTCTTTTAACCATATCCCATGATTGAGTTAAACCACCAATCACTTTATCTCCAAAGCCTGTCTTCATGTAAGGTGTTACACCAATTTGTCCTACTTTTTCACCATTACTTTTCACACTCTTTGGTGTCATTTGCATTGTTTTTTCTTTACCATCATGTTCTGCTATGATAGTTAATTCTTTTCCGGGTTTCTTAGTAACTGTATTAGTTAGATCATCCCAAGTGGAAATCTTTTTTCCATCTACTGAAAGAATTGTATCATGATCTTTAAGACCCGCAGCCGCTGCTGGACTACCAGCTTGTACAGTCCCAATTTGATTTGTATCGTAATTTGCTACTCCACCTTGCAGAAATGCTAAAGCAATAAACAATAGAACCGTTAATATAAAATTATTCATCGGACCAGCAAAATTTGTCAAGATTCGCGAACCCAACTTGGCGGATTGAAACTGGACATCACGCGGAGCAATTCGGACTTCTGTTCCGCTCTCTTCAATCACCGTCGCATCATGCTGAACCTTATAAGTCGTCTCTTGACTTTCATCACCATTCACGTATCCTTTGATAACAAGCTCATCCACTAAGTCGGCCGAAATCAACTCCATTGGAATACTATTTGGTAACTGGATTTTCTTACTGGTATTGATTCGATGAACCTCATTTTTAGAAGTTAATTCCACAGACAATGGCATTCCTGGGCTCAGTTCTGTTTCTTCATCTTCTAATCCTGCCATTCGTACATACCCGCCAATCGGCAATAATCGCAAAGTATAAGTAGTTCCATCTTTTCCCATATGAGCAATTAGTTTAGGCCCCATGCCAATCGAAAATTCACGAACCAAAATCCCTGCACGTTTTGCAAAGAAAAAATGTCCAAACTCATGAACGATTACAAGAACCCCAAATACAATTAAAAACGTAATAATCGTACGCATAATTTTCCTACCTTCAATTAGTTTCTTAGAATTAGTTTATCATAGTCTCGAAAGAATATATTCCTTTACCGATCATTTCATAGAAAATTTAAAAAAGTCTCCTATATAAATTCAATCTTTCCTCTGAAGTGTTTCTCTCTCTTATCTCCGAAAAAAAAAAAGAGCTATTGCGCTCTTTTAAAAAACACCTAATAAATGCATCATTGGAAAAACAAACAACATACTATCGAAGCGATCAAGAATGCCACCATGTCCTGGCAAAATTTTTCCTGAATCCTTCACACCATAATGGCGCTTAATTGCTGATTCTACCAAATCCCCAAATTGACCGACAACTGAAAAGATGATTGTGAAAATGACCATCGTCACTAAATTATGTTGAAATACATTAGGTTGAACCAAAATGAAGACAACTGCAACTACTATCGCACTGGCAATACCGCCCAGCGCTCCTTCAATCGTCTTGTTTGGTGAGATGTCTGGCCATAATTTATGCTTTCCGACTTGTCGCCCTACCATATAAGCACCAATATCTGTGGCCCATACAACAAAGAAGGCAAAAAGTAAGATCGCCAATCCATCTGCTCGTGCTGTTACTAAATTTTGAAATCCAACACCAACATATAAACTAGCAACAACAGGAAAACCTGCTTCATCAATAGTGTAGGTGTTCTTGGATACAACCGAGAATCCTAAAATGATCATAACTGTCAAATAGAATAATAGAAAATTACTATTATTTCCGCTTAAAAAAGGCATCCAGCGTTCTGCTGGTAAGACTAAAAATACCGCACCTAGAATAGATAAGACACCTTCAAAACTTAAAATCGCAAGTCCCTTCATACGGAACAACTCATATACACCAATTCCTGCTAATACTGCTGCCGCTAGCTCCACTGCAATTCCACCGACATAAAGAATCGGAATAAAAATCGCTAAAGCAACAACAGCGGTAATAACTCGCTGTCTCATTTTTTATCCTCCTTGTTCAAACCGCCGAAGCGCCGATTTCTTTGTTGGAAAGAAGCAATAGCTGCTTCTAAATGATCACCATCAAAATCTGGCCATAAGGCTTTTGTAAAATAAAGCTCACTATAGGCTAACTGCCAAAGTAAAAAATTGCTAATTCGTTCTTCGCCGCTAGTCCGAACAACTAGCTCAGGATCTCTCAGTTCTTTTGGTAGAAATCCTGTCATCAAGTGATCACCGACAATCTCATCATTGATCGCTTCGATTGAAAGCTCATCCTCTTTAACCTCTTGAGCCATTTGTTTGATGGCAGTAATAATCTCAGCCCGGCTCCCGTAATTTAACGCGAAATTCAAAACAAGTCCATCGTTTTTCGATGTTTGCTCGATTGCACGTTTTACCGCATCTTGCGTATGTGCAGGCAAATACTCCTCATATCCCATAACATGAACTTGCACATTTTCTTCAATCAACTCTGGTACAAAAGTATCAAAAAAATCAACTGGCAGCTGCATTAAAAATTTGACTTCATCCTCTGGACGCTTCCAGTTTTCAGTTGAGAACGCATATAGCGTTAATACTTTTATTCCTAAACGATTTGCATGTTTCGTGATTTTTTTGACTGTCTCCATGCCTTCTTTATGTCCGGCGATTCTTGGTAAACGACGATTTTGCGCCCAACGTCCATTTCCATCCATAATAATCGCAACATGCTTAGGTACAGAACCTTCAGGATCAAAGACGAATTGCGCATCCTCTGGTGTATATTTTTCTTTTTGTGGAAAAAATCGCAATACCATGTTTTCCCCTCCTTTATTTAAGATAACAAATTAAAAATACTTCTAGAAAGTCATCTGCCATTATAACAATAAAATGAGCTTATTCCTACGAAAAATGAATACCTTTAGGCTTTTTCAATGATTTTATCAGTTGAATTGAGGGATAAACACAACAAAAAAACCTAGAGAAATTTCTCCAGGCTTTGATTAACTTAAACCTCTAATAATTCTTTTTCTTTCTCAGAAACAATTGAATCAATGGCCTTGATATTTTCATCGGTTAACGTTTGGATGTCCTTTTCCATGTTACGTAGATCATCTTCTGTCAAATCGCCATTTTTTTGTTGTTTCTTGTAATCGTCCATCGCATCGCGACGAATGTTACGTACAGCAATTTTTGCGCCTTCTGATTCTTTCTTTACTTCTTTTGCCAATTCTTTACGACGTTCTTCAGTTAATTGAGGAATGACCAATCGAATAACGTTTCCGTCATTTGCTGGATTTAATCCAATATCGCTTGCTAAAATTGCTTTTTCTACATCATTAATCATATTTTTATCAAACGGTGTAACCATTAATACACGTGCTTCAGGAATAGTAATTGAAGCCATTTGGTTAACGGGTGTAGGTACTCCATAGTAATCTACCACAATGCGATCAAGTAAACTCGCATTTGCACGACCAGCACGAATTTGCCCTAATTGACGTTGTAGAGCTTCCTGTGCCTTTTTCATTTTGTCTTTTGCTTCGTTCATTACTGCATCTGCCATTTTATTTCCCCCTTACAGTTGTTCCGATGTTTTCACCGAGTACGACACGTTTAATATTTCCTGGTTCATTTAAATTAAAGACAACAAGTGGAATATCATTGTCCATACTTAATGAGCTTGCAGTTGAATCCATGACTTGCAATCCCTTAGCGATTACATCTAAATGAGTCAATTCTTCATACTTCACAGCATTTTCATCAAGTTTTGGATCTGCCGAATAAACACCATCGACATTGTTTTTAGCCATCAAAATCACGTCTGCATTTACTTCTGCTGCTCTCAAAGCCGCCGTTGTATCCGTTGAGAAGTATGGATTTCCCGTTCCACCTGCAAAAATAACGATTCGTCCCTTTTCGAGGTGACGTTCTGCTTTGCGACGAATGTATGGTTCAGCGATTTGACGCATTTCGATTGATGTTTGAACGCGCGTCGGTACATCAATATTTTCTAATGCATCCTGTAAAGCTAACGCATTCATCACCGTTGCCAACATCCCCATATAATCTGCTTGTGCGCGTTCCATGCCCATTTGAGCACCGATTTGTCCACGCCAAATATTTCCACCGCCAACAATTATCGCCATTTCGATTCCTAAATCATGGACTTCTTTAATTTCTTCCACGATCTCTGAGATCACAGGTGGATTAATACCGAATTTTTCGTCGCCAGCTAGGGCTTCTCCACTGAGTTTCAATACTACACGTTTATACTTTGGTTCATTCATCTCAATACCTCCACTGTCACTCTATTGATATTTTAGCATACTCTGTCTTTGAAGCGAGCCAAATTTGAATTTGCTTAAAAAAAGGGAGCGCACATCTCACGTGCGTTCCCGACTGTTAAAAAACAGAACTATTTTTTAATTTGGCTCATAACTTCTTCAACAAAGTTATCTTCACGTTTTTCGATACCTTCGCCTACTTCGAAACGAACGAAGCTTGCAACTGTAGCGCCTTTAGAAGATACATACTTCTCAACAGTCATATCAGGATCTTTAACGAATGGTTGATCCACCAAAGCGATTTCTGCTTTAAATTTATTTAAACGACCAATCACCATTTTTTCAACAATATTAGCTGGTTTGCCTTCGTTTAATGCTTGTTCAGTTAGAACTGCTTTTTCATGCTCTAATTCTGATTCAGGAATTTGACTTTCGTTAACATAACGAGGATTGATTGCCGCAACGTGCATTGCAACATCTTTAGCAACTGATTCGTCAGTAGTACCGTTCAACAGAGCTAAAACAGCAATACGTCCGCCCATGTGAAGGTATCCGCCAAATGCTGCATTGTCTTCTTTTTCAACAACTTCAAAACGACGGAAGTTGATTCTTTCACCAATAACTTGTGTAGCTTCAATTAATGCCGCTTCTAAAGTTTCACCTTTAGCGTTCGTTAATTTCATCGCGGCTTCCATATCAGCTGGTTTATGTTCAGCAACTAAGGCCGCAATTTCTTTCACCAAGTCTTGGAACATTTCATTTTTAGAAACGAAGTCTGTTTCTGAGTTTACTTCTACAATTGCAGCAGTATTTCCATGGATTGCAACTGAAGCTAAACCTTCAGCGGCAATACGATCATTTTTCTTAGCTGCTTTAGCCATACCTTTTTCGCGTAAAAGATCAACCGCTTTTTCAATGTCGCCTTCTACTTCTACTAATGCACGTTTCGCATCCATCATTCCTACGCCAGTCATGTCGCGTAGTTCTTTTACCATTTTAGCTGTTACGTCTGCCATTTTAAGGGCCTCCTTAGTTTTTCTAAAAAAGCTGCTTCAAAGGAAAATATTTACTTTGAAGCAGCATATGCTACTAAATTATTCAGCTGATTCAGTAGAAGCATTGTCGCCTTCTACTACATCAACAATTTCTTCAATTGAAGTTGCTTGTCCGCCATCTTCAGCTACGAAGTCTTCTTCAGCTACTTGATCTTCCCCTTGGTTTCCTTCGATAAACGCATCAGCCATTTTTGCAGTAATTAACTTCACGGCACGAATAGCATCATCATTTGAAGGGATAACTACGTCGATTTCATCTGGATCGCAGTTTGTGTCTACCATAGCCACGATAGGAATGTTTAATTTTTGAGCTTCTTGAACAGCGATACGTTCTTTACGTGGATCAACGATATACATTACATCTGGAATGCGAGGCATATCAGCGATTCCGCCTAAGAATTTTTCTAAGCGTTCACGTTCTTTATTCAAACCAACTACTTCTTTTTTAGGTAATACTTCGAAAGTACCATCTTGTTCCATAGCATTGATTTGTTTCAAACGAGCGATACGTTTTTGGATTGTATCCCAGTTAGTCAAAGTTCCACCTAACCAACGATGGTTTACGTAGTATTGACCAGCACGTACTGCTTCTTCTTTGATTGCTTCTTGAGCTTGTTTTTTAGTTCCTACGAACAATGCAACGCCGCCATCTTCAGCAACATCTTTCATATAATCGTAAGCTGCATCTACTAATTTGACTGTTTTTTGCAAGTCAATGATGTAGATTCCATTTCTTTCTGTGAAGATATATTTCTTCATTTTTGGGTTCCAGCGACGAGTTTGATGACCAAAATGTACGCCGGCTTCTAGTAATTGTTTCATAGACAATACTGACATTTGTGTTTCCTCCAATTGGTTTTTTGTTTTCCTCTTCTGCTCTCTTCTTTATAAGGAACTGACAAGCAGCACCGCCTTATAAATCAAGCCAGAATGTGGATTTTTTATGTATAGTCGCCTACACACAATTAGTAATTATACAAGAGTTTTTTTAATAAATCAATCTTTTTTATTTCACTTTTTGATACATTAATATTTATATAGAGTACTGGTTAAAAAAACTTTTTCTGCTATACTAAATGCATAATTATGATTTTAACTTTTTACACTACTCAAACGTGATTTGAACAAAGAAGTCGTCATTTATAGTTATATATTATGTAACCAATCTGATCAATTCTTTATACGTATGAGATATGTTTGGTTCAGCACATAAGAATAAGGAGTTTTTTTATGCGAAAAAAAGATCGACACGAATTAATCAAGAAGCTTATCTTGGAAAACCCAATTAGAAATCAAGGAGAATTAATGGAGTACTTATTAGAGTACCAAGTCTCTGCTACTCAAGCAACGATTTCGAGAGATATTCGAGATTTAAAAATTATAAAAACGATTGATGAGTCCGGCAATCCGCGTTTTGAATTGTTTCAAGAGCGTAAAACGCCTACAGAGGATGATGACATCAAACGATTAATCCGTATGTCAAACGATGTGATAGTCAAAGTTGATACCGTTCAATTTATGACGATCGTCAATACTTTACCTGACAATGCACATTTATTAGCTTCCGTTCTAGATGATCTATCGAGTGAACTAATCGTAGCAACAATGGCAAGCTTTGATACGATTATTATTATTTCAAGAACACCTGACGACGCTCAAAAAGTCACTACGTTTTTACAGGATCCAACACAAAGTTCAATTTTTAAATAAAAAAATTCCGACCTTCAAAAGTTAGATTTTCACCTTAACTTTGAAGGTCGGTTCAAAATTTCTCCGTTTTTTACATTTTATTTGGTGCATGAACACCCAATAAACGTAAATCTTCTTTCAATATTACGGTTACTGCGTAAACTAATGCTAACCGAGCATCTTTTTGATCATCATCCACTAAAATTTTTGTATGTGCATAATACTTGTTAAATGCTTGCGCCAATTTAATCGCATGCTTAGCAATTACAGATGGCTCATATTGATTTGCCGCTTGCATTACTACTTCAGGATAATTTTGCAGTAATTTGATGATTTCCCAGCTATCCGCATCGTTTAACGCATATACTTCTTCAGAGTCAACATTATATCCCGCTTTCTCCAAAACAGTCATTGCTCGCGCGTGAGTGTATTGAACATAAGGGCCGGTTTCGCCTTCAAATCGAACAACTTCCTCTAAATTGAAATCAAAATTGTTCAAACGATCATTTTTTAAATCATGGAAGACTACTGCACCAACACCTACTTGGTGTGCAACTTCTTCTTTATTTGGTAAATCAGGATTTTTTTCCTGAATCTGCGAAAGTGCTGAGTCTTTTGCTTCATTTAGGACTTCTTCTAAGAGAACAATTTTCCCTTTACGTGTAGACAATTTTTTCCTGTCTTTTGTGATTAATCCAAATGGAATGTGAATCATCTCTTCTGACCAATCGAAGTCCATTTCTTTCAAGACAGCTTTCAATTGTTTAAAATGTCCGCTTTGTTCATTTCCTACAACATACAGTGATTTAACAAAATTATATTCACGTTTTCTGTAAAGTGCTGCGGCTAAATCACGTGTGATATACAAGGTTGCCCCATCAGATTTTTTAATTAATGCAGGATTTAAGTCATACTTTTCAAGGTCGACAATTTCTGCCCCTTCATTCGTTTGCAATAAATGTTTTTCCTCTAACATTGTTACGACTTCATCCATTTTGTCATTATAGAATGCTTCTCCATTATAAGAGTCAAAATTTACTTCCAGCATGCCATAAATTTTATTAAACTCTTTTAGGGACTCACTACGGAACCATCTCCATAATTCTAAGGCTTCATCGTCATTCTCTTCTAATTTTTTAAACCACGCGCGGGCCTCATCGTTAAGTTCAGGCTCTTCTTCGGCTTTTTCATGAAACTCCACATACAAACGTAAAAGTTCATTGATTGGTTCTGCTTTAACTTTCTCTTCTGAACCCCATTTTTTATAAGCCACGATTAATTTACCAAATTGAGTACCCCAGTCGCCTAAGTGGTTAATTTTTATTGGATTATAGCCAATCTTACTTAAAATCAAACTGATAGAATTACCAATGACTGTTGAACGTAGATGTCCCATTGAGATAGGTTTTGCAATATTTGGAGAAGACATATCAATTGTTACATTGCCCTCGTTACCAATATTGCTATCACCGAAATGATTTTTCTCTTTAGCGATTTGTTTTAAAACCATACTCGAAATGATTTCTTTCTTCATGAAAAAGTTCAAGTAAGGACCCACCACTTCGATCTTCTCAAATGCTTCTGGATTGATTTGTTCCGCTAGCTCACCCGCAATTTGTTGTGGTGCTTTACGAAAGACTTTTGCTAAAGCGAATGTCGGAAAAGCAACATCCCCATGATCAACTGATTTGGGATTTTCTAGCAGACGTTCCACTTCTGGTAGCGTCAGATTTTCCTTAACCACTTCAAATACAGCTTGTGCGACGATTTCTTTATTATTCATCCAAATTCCTCCCTTATAATACAAAAAAGTCCCTGATGTATAAATACATCAGAGACGAGAATTCCCGCGGTACCACTCTTATTGTCATAAACGACCAACTTAGGCTATAACGGTAGCTGCCGTTTCATCTCAAAAGTGCGCCATCTATTTTTGTTTATTCGGCTCTCACCTGCCCGAACTCGCTGCAAAACAGACTATAGACTTCTCTTTTTCATCGATGAATGATTTATCTGGCATTTATAGTAACAGAAAAATTACCATCTGACTAGTCAAGAAATATATTTTTTATACTTTAGGGATAAATAGGTTGCCTAGTGTCGCAGCCATTACAGCTTTAATGGTATGCATGCGATTTTCAGCTTGTTGAAACTGCAAAGCCCTCTCACTGCGAAAGACTTCGTCAGTCACTTCCATTTCAACTAACCCGTACTTCTCTTTAATTTCTTCTGCAACTTCTGTTTCAAGATCATGAAAGGCTGGTAAGCAATGTAAGAAAATCGTTTCCGCCTTTTTCGTTTTTAACATCAACTCTTGATTGACTTGATAGGGCAATAATAAATCTATCCGTTCTTTGAAAGCTGACTCCTCACCCATGGACACCCAAACATCGGTATAGATAATATCCGTCTGAGCCACGCCTTGATCAATATCATCAGTGATAAAAACTTTAGACTGTGAAGCTTCCGCATATTTTTCAGCCATGACAATTAAGTCTGATTCAGGAAATAGGCTTTTAGGTGTTACGATTGAAATATTAACACCTAAAATAGCACTGGTAATCAATAAAGAATTCGCTACATTATTTCGACCATCACCAACATAAGCTAAGGTCAAGCCTTCTAGTTTTCCAAAATGCTCCTTAATAGTCAAAAAATCCGCCAACATTTGAGTAGGATGCCATTTATCCGTCAAACCATTCCAAACAGGTACACCGGAGTACTTTGACAAGTCCTCGACAGCCCTTTGAGAAAATCCGCGATACTCGATCCCATCGAACATACTTCCTAGAACTTTTGCCGTATCTTCTACCGATTCTTTTTTCCCTAATTGGATATCATTTTTTCCTAAATATTCTGGATGAGCGCCTAAATCAATCGTTGCAGTAGTAAACGCAGCGCGAGTGCGAGTAGAAGTTTTTTCAAAGAGTAACGCGATATTTTTCCCCGCTAAATATTTATGCGGAATGTTTTTTTGTTTTAATGCTTTCAGATGCGCAGCAAAATCAATTAGATAAAGCAACTCCTCTTTAGTAAAATCAATTTCTTTTAAAAAACTCTTTTCTTGAAAAATATTAGTCATGATAACCCCTCCATTTTTTGAATATTAATTCTATGCCAGAGATAATAATTCATTTTTATTCATGATAACTGAATAAAATGAAAGTATCAACCGTTATTTGTATTCATTTACAAAAATTGTCTTTACGCTTGCCGTAGTTTTTTCTTTGCATGCTTAATCTGTTTTTAAAACGGGATTTAACACACAACCTCTTTATAGAAAAAATATACTATTTAAAAGGAAAAGCAGCCAATATTTGGCTGCTTAAGTATTACTTATTCTTTCTTGAATCATAAATATACTAAAATATTTAATATCTTAAAATTTTTTCCTGTCGATTCTTTAGAGTAACATTTTTTAGTAGTCATTCCTCTAACCAGTAATTCCATACATTTTAAAAATAGGTATCTGCTACAAATTTTTTTCATCTGTTTCAGCGTCTATTATTATTTTGAAATTTTATCCTCCGTTTCTTTCTCCACCTTTTTATCGTAAGAAGTTAGATATGCTGAAAAGCTAAACTCGGATTGGCATTCAAACTCATATCTGCAAAATGCTTCTTTTGCAATTCAACATGAGCAGCAGCCCCAATCATCGCCGCATTATCCCCACATAAACGTAAAGGCGGAACGATCAAACTAACTTCAGGCAGTTCTGCTTCAATCATTGCTGTCATCTTTTCTCGCAATCCTCGATTAGCTGCTACTCCCCCAGCAACAATTAATTGCTTAACTGGATAAGTTTTACAAGCTTTGATTGTCTTCGTAACTAGTACATCAACAACGCTTGCTTGAAAACTTGCAGCTAAATTTATTTTATTTAATTGTTCTCCCCGTTGTTCAGCATTATGAGTCAAATTAATAAACGCACTTTTCAAACCACTAAAACTAAAATCAAAATTATCTTCCTTAATCATCGCGCGTGGAAAGTCATAGGTATCTTCACCTTGATGAGCAAGTTCGTCAATTTCTTTTCCACTAGGGTAACTTAAGCCTAGAACGCGTCCAACTTTATCATAAGCTTCACCGGCAGCGTCATCTCTTGTTTCACCAATAATTTCAAAAGAACCATCTTCAACCATATAGACTAATTCTGTATGTCCACCACTAACTAGTAAGGCCATTAAAGGAAATTCTAAAGGTTTAACTAAACGTGCAGCATAAATATGTCCTGCCATATGATTGATTGGCAACAAAGGTAACTCATTTGCCCAAGCAAAAGCCTTTGCTGCACTTAAGCCAATTAATAGTGCGCCAACAAGTCCTGGACCATAAGTTACCGCGACAGCACTTAATTCTTTAGAAGTCACATTTGCTTCCTCCAATGCTTCTTCAATGCACAATGTGATTTGTTCAACATGGTGACGGCTGGCAACTTCAGGAACAACTCCACCAAATCGTTTGTGACTTTTTATTTGCGAAGCAACAATATTAGATAGGATTCTTTCACCGTTCTCAATCACTGCAACACTTGTTTCGTCACAGCTACTTTCAATTGCTAAAATAAGTTCTGATTCATTCATCTATATTTCCTACTTTCAAAGACATCAGTACAGCATCTTCTTGAGGGTGCTGATAGTAATTTTTTCGCGTAGCCATTTCTTGGAAACCAAAATTTTCATAAAAAAGACGCGCCTCCTGATTCGAAACACGTACTTCCAAAAAAATACTTACTATTCTCTGTGACTTAGCATGCTTAATCAATCGCTTCAATAGTCTTTTTCCATGACCTTGTCCTTTTGATTGTACTGCAATATTTGTGATTTCAATTTCATCACAGACTTGATGAAATCCCAAAAAAGCAATAATCTCTGTACCTTCAGTGAAGTAATGACTATGGGCTTGTTTTATGTCACTAGCAAATTGTTCAGCTGTCCAAGGAGAGCCATGTGCATAAGCAGTTTGACTTATTTCCCAAAATTTTGTAGATAGCTGCTCCAATTAATTCACTTCCAAACGTTTAATCATGTCCAGCGCGTCTTCATTATTTTCAGTATAATAATTTTTACGAATATTCCGTGCTGAGAATCCCAGCCTTCGGTACAACCGCTGCGCATCTGTATTACTAAGTCGAACCTCCAAAGAGAGAGTTTCACAATCGTTCATTATAGCGAATTTTTCTACTTCGTCAATCAATAGCTTACCCATCCCACGATTTTGAAAAGTCGTTCCGACTGCAATATTCGTAATATGTGTATCGTTTCCTATCAAACGACTCCCAATAAATCCAGCAATTTCCTCTTTTTTAGTTACGATACAAATATACAAATGAGGAATCGGCGAATGAATCTCAGAAAGAAAGGCACTTTTTGTCCATGGAGTCTCGCCAAAATAGACATCACGTTCAAGCGCAATCAGTTCTTTAATATCTTGATCTGCTATTTTTCTTAGTAGATACTCTTCATCCTTTAGTTTTACATATTTCGCATTGAAGGGATATTGTTTCCCATATAAAATGGTCTTTACTAAACCACTAAATTTTTTCAACATAGTTCTCGTCCTCTGGTTGGTGTGTCTCCAGCCACTTTTCTTCTGCCTCCACCCGTTTTAAATACGCGGGTACTAACCCATGGACATTTTCAACTGGCTGCGCTAAGAAACCTAATTTACCTAGGATTATTCCATTAGGTAGATTTACTTCATCTTCTTCTGATACGTCTGCGTTTGTTAAAATTGATTCTATTTGATCTTTAAACTTACTAGTCTCTCCGATAAATAATGCTGGTTCTTTGATTTTATTCAATAAATCAGCTAGTGGTATGTGCTGATCAGCTATTACATTCACAAGCTGTTTGTTTTCCCAACGATAAACACCCGCATATACATTGTTACGCCGTGCATCCATCAATGGAACAATCAACTTATTTATACGAGTATTTCCTGCAATAACAGCCAAACTAGAAACCGTTGCTAACTCAATTTTCAATGTTTCTGCTAACGTCTTTGCGGTCGTTACTGCAATCCGAATACCTGTATACGAGCCTGGGCCCTTCGCAACGACGATTCGATCCAGATCAGTAGGCTTCAAACCAGCTGCCTCCATCACAGTTTCAATTGCTGGCATTAAAGTTAAACTATGATTCATTTTTCGGTTCAACTGAAAATGAGCCAAAACTTTATTTTCCTCTAAAACAGCCACTGCTAAAGTTTGATTGGATGTATCTATCGCTAATAATTTCATAAAACGTCATTTCCTCGCATTTAAGATAGCCATATTTTAACACAAACTATATTTCCTTCCTACTAACTGTTTAAACTTTCTGATTTTCTAAAATTTTTACAGAAAAAAAGCAGCGAAATTCGCTGCTTAAAACTTTTTGGTGGATTCTCGTTGAACCAACTTAGTTGCCAACATAATTTTCCTTGGTACTGGAGAGAACTCTTTTGCCAAATCTAAAATCGTTGATACCGCTAATTCCCCCATCCACTCAGTTTCTACCTTGATCGTTGATAATGCGGGTGATACATATTTAGCTACACTAACATCATTAAACCCAATCACTTCTATATCTTCTGGAATTCGCAAACCAGCCGTTTGAATTGCTTGCATCGCTCCCACGGCTAAAGCATCACTTGACGCGAACAAAGCACTTGGTCGATCATTCATTTTCGTCAAAAAATTTTCCATTGCAATTTTTCCGGCTTCCATAGAAAAAGCTGACGATAAAGCAAACTCTGGTCGATAGAGATTGATTTGCTCCATCTTTAGTTTGAATGCAACTAACCGTGGATCTTCTATCGGCTGAAGATTATGCTTCGTTTTTTCTTCCCCTGAAAGGATTCCAATTTTTTTATGCCCATGCTGGATAAAATAATCAATTACAAGATTCATACTTTGATCAAAATCGACTACTAAAGAATTTAATCCCATACTCATCCCATCAAAATCGACAAAAAGCAGGTTCTCATCAATTTTCTTTAACCGACGAATCTGTTCAGCATCAAACTTACCTAAAGCAATTGTTCCATTCACTTGGTTGTCTGACAATTCATCTAAACCTTCACGACGAATTTGGATATTTAACTCTTCCGCCTTTTTTTCTATCCCCAGACGAATCGACAAATAATATAAATCTGCTAATTCTTCTGCATCATCGTACCATTGAACAAGCCGAATCACAGCTTTACCAATTTTATTGGTTCGTTTATGTTTAGTATAATTTAGTTCCTCTGCCACTTCAAAAATGCGCTGTTTCGTCTCATGAGCAACAGATAATTCTTGATCGTAATTCAATACACGAGAAACGGTGGCAGGAGAAACACCTGCTAATTTAGCAATATCGCGAATAGTTGCCATCGCTGCCCCTTTCTACAACGTTTTGATAAAACGCATAAAACCTTCTTGTCCTTCAACATCACGCTTAAATACTCCCGCATCTTCCAAAACACGAGCAAAAACAGCCCCTACTGCTTTTTGTACGACCTGTGTTACATTCTCACGGGTAATTTGATTGTCCGCTTTTAATTGATCCGCCCATACAATATGATAATCAGCTATATTATTCTCTTTTTCTAATAGATAATTTTCAACTTCATTAAGCTCTGTTTGTAAGCGTGGCGGTAAAACAGCCAACCCCATTACCTCGATTAAGCCAATATTTTCTTTTTTGATATGTTGTACATCTGGATGTGGATGAAAAATTCCATCGGGAAACTCTTCCGAAACATTGTTGTCTCGTAAAACAAGATCTATCTCAAAAAGATTTTCCTTGCGACGAGCAATAGGAGTAATCGTATGATGTGGGATGCCATCTTCTGTGTGAGCAACAATTTGTAACGATTCGTCTGAATAGGACTGCCATTTTTCCAAAATCATAGTTGACGCTTCAATCAAATCGTTTTGATTTTCCCCTTGTAAGCGAATCACAGATAGAGGCCATTTTACAATTCCCGCCTTAATATTTGAAAAGTCATTTAATTGAAAAGTTCTTTCTACTTCAGCAGTCGCCATCGGAAATGTATGTCGACCGCCTTGATAGTGGTCGTGAGATAGAATAGAACCACCAACTATTGGCAGATCTGCGTTGGATCCAACAAAATAATGCGGTAGAACTTCCGTAATTTTTAATAACCTTTGAAAAGTCGCTTTTGTGATTTTCATCGGGCGGTGCTCTTCAGATAGAATTATGCAATGCTCGTCATAATAGGCATAAGGCGAATACTGAAAACCCCAGCTTTCCCCATCAAGATTCATTCGAATAATTCGATGATTCGCTCGTGCTGGATAATTTAATCGTCCTTTATAGCCTTCATTTTCCATGCATAACATACACTCAGGATAATCTACCTTCACCGCTTGACGTTCTTCTGCAATTTGTTTTGGATCTTTCTCAGGTTTAGAAAGGTTGATTGTAATCTCTAATTCCCCATATTCAGTTTCTGCAGGAAAGATAATATTTTGGGCAATTTCTCGTGTTTTAATATAATCGTTTTCTTTACTTAACTTATAGAAATAATCTGTTGCCTGAATAGGATCTTTGGAATAGTACTGAGCAAAATAAGCATTAACTACAGATGGTGGAGGTGTCATTAGATCCATCAGCTGAGCCTCTAAAATTTCCTTTTCAGCTTGCAGACTTGTAATTACTTTATTTTTTTCCGCCTGAATCAAAAGCTGATCAACTAACTCTACGGCACTGTTTGAAACTCTACGAATCTCAGCTTTCTCTAATGAATCTTCACCAATCATTGCAATAACACGATTTTCTAAATACAAACGATCCATTTCCATCCAGCCACCTGATTGGATAGCTAACGTAATGAAATCTCTGGCGATTTGACTGATCGACACTTTTTTTCCTCCTACTCCTCATATCCATGTGGATGGCCAACATGCCAGTTCCACGCAGTTTCTATAATTGCTTTTATATCTGTGTATTCTGGTTTCCAACCTAAAGTCTCTTTCACTTTTTCACTAGAAGCTACTAAACGACTTGGGTCCCCAGCACGACGCGGTCCAATTTCTGCCGAAATTTCCTTGCCTGTAACTTCACGCGCTGCATCCAGCATTTCTTTCACTGAATAGCCATTATTTGAGCCCAGATTAAAGAAGTTGCTCGGATTCCCGGCTTTCAAATATTCTAATGCCAGAATATGTGCAGCCGCCAGATCTTCAACTTGAACATAGTCACGAATACAAGTGCCATCTGGAGTATCATAATCATCACCGAAAATTGTCAAATGATCTCTTTGTCCTAATGCTACCTGTAAAATAATTGGTACTAAATGTGTCTCAGGATCGTGATCCTCTCCGATACTTGCGTCAGCCTTCGCACCAGCAACATTGAAATAGCGTAAAGCTACATAGCGCATGCCATAAGCATTATCACACCATCTCATCATTTTCTCCATCATTAATTTACTTTCGCCATAGGGGTTAGTAGGATTGGTAGCCACTTCTTCTGTGATAGGTGAAACACCTGGTTCGCCATAAGTTGCTGCAGTTGAAGAAAAGACAATATTTTTAACACCAAATTCCTCCATAACTTCTAATAGGCTTTCCATACCGACTACATTGTTATTGAAATATTTTAACGGTTTTTCCACCGATTCACCAACTAACGAACTAGCCGCAAAATGAACGACACCTTCAATTGACTCTTTCGTAAAGACATCCTTCATAAATGCTTTGTCACGACAATCCCCTTCATAAAATCTTGCATCTGGATGAACTGCTTTACGATGACCCGTCAACAAATTATCCACAACTACAACATCATATTTTTGAGTAATTAATTTGTCGACTGTATGAGACCCAATATAGCCTGCTCCACCTAATACTAAAATTGCCATTTAATCTACTCCTGTCTCTTCAATTTATTTAGTAAACAAAGTATAGTTTGTTTACTAAATAAAATCAACCCTCATTTCCATTCATTAAACTTTTAATTTTTAGAGTTTTGCTTCATAATAAGGGTATAAGAAGAAGTTAAATGATATACAGTTCGTATTTTTCGATGAGAAATATGTTTCTTATAGTTTAGAAAGGAGTGATGACAGATGCGTAAATTTGCTTCAGGATTCGTTACTGGTACTTTAGCTGCAGCTGCAGTAGTTGCTAGCGTAGTGATGGGTGTTAAAAAGAAGGTTATCGATCCAATCGAGGAAAAAGAATCAAAAATTGATGAAAATCGTAAAAAAGCTCGTAGAAAAAGAATTGCTCGATAAAAAAGAAAGCCAAGTCGGCTTTCTTTTTTATTTATAAATTGTAGTGACGATCCTATTTGCCAAATCGAAGACGCGATCCTCACTTTTAGGTCGAGGAGAAGCAGCATTTAACCAATCTAGTCCTTCTAGTGGGATTCCGTAACAATAAACATGGGGTAACACCTTATCGTTTTGATCTATCACTTGATGTGTTTCGCGAACAACTTTGATAGCACCCGTAAAATGTTTCTTCCCCTCGAACGGTACATTATGAGAAGATAAATACCCCTTTTCTCGCATTCGGATTAGTAGAGAATTTTTTGTTCTTTTTAAACTTGTAGCTGGAAGACGTGCTTCGATGAAATTTTTTGTTTTAAAAAAACGTGCAGGAGCCCTCTTACTATAGGCTAAAAATTCTCCACCCTCTCTTTCAACTACCATTTCTGGTGCTAAAATTTTAACGATTCCTGCTTCTATCAAAGCCAATAATTGTTTTTGCCGAATGACTGGTGCACCAATGGTTAAAAAACTATAATTCCGATTGAATGTCGCAAAGAAATCATCAAAATACTCTTTCGGTGTAAATTTTTCGTGGTCCAACATGTAGTTAAATGGCGCCTGAAGCTCTTTATATGTATCAACTGCAGCAGCAATTGGCCCAGTTTGATTTCCTAACTCTGCCTCAGTGATATCTTTTTTTAAATATTCTAGAATAAAATTAGGAAATGCTTGTGGAGAAACTCCCTTCGCTGGATTTAGAAGAACGGACCAATCTAAACGAGACTCGATCGGTATCTGATATTTTTTTAAAACAGATTCTCTATCATCTGAACGATAGTCAGACAGAAAAGCTTCTAAATCCATTTCTGTACTGGACAATTTTTTTTGATAAAATATTAGTTCTGCTTCTTTTTTAAGTAAATCAAATAATTCATCAGCACTACCATTAAATTGTGTCATGAACTTTTCCGTTAAAATTTGCGGTTGTGCATCCTCTCCAAGTTTTTTTTGATTGTTCGGACGCGCATGATAAGGTAATCCTCTACCTGACCCAGCAATCAAAAGTTGCTCTTTACCAGATGGGCGATATCCCAAACAACCATCCTCGCCTTCGAAAAACTTTCCGCCCCATCTATCTACAAATAATGCAATATAATCAAAAAAGCTTAACCCTAGTCCGCGAAGTATTACTGGCTCTCCTTCAATCAGATAACCTAACTGCGTATCGGAAGGATTTCCTGGACTTTGATAGAAAAGTCCATGCTTGTTTGCATGATTTTGATTTTCTTCTTCAGACTGATTCAATTCATTTTGAGAATGTCCCGTTGCTAAAATCACATCATCTACCTGATAAATCTCCGAAGCTTGAAGAATGATTTGATTCTCCTCTATAATCAAATCAACGACTCGCTCTTTAACCATTTTAACCATCACATTTTCAGGTAACGTTTTTAAAAGTTCGTCAAAAAACCACTTTTGGTAAACGCCATAATAACGTCGTTGACAATAGTCATTTTCCTTTAAATTTGTCTCCGAAAAAAAAGTTTCACCAAACGCTAAAGAAGACAGATAACTTGGTGCCTCTTTTTGGCTCCATTCTGCTAGATTTGGGCCTTCATCCTCAGAATAGAGGGTCACATGCTGCATAACCGTATTCATAATAACTTGATCCGTTTGGTTCTCACGCCAAATGTTCCCACCTGGTCCATCAGGATCGAACAACAAAAGTTCTATTTTTTCTGACTCAGGTGCTTGCTTAATTAATCGGCCCAATGCAATTAACCCATAAGGTCCCGCTCCAACAATCGCGATTTTTTTCATATTCATTCCTCATTTTTGATAGATTCGTCTCTTTAAGAGTAGAGAATAATCGTTGAATAATCAATAAAAAAAAGTTTCTGATGATTTTTTCACCAGAAACTTTAAAAACTATTTTAGCACCCAACGCTCAAATGCTTCCTTAACGCCATCCTCTAAATTTGTTGCTACAGTATAATCAGCAGCTGCTTTGACTGTCTCACTAGCATTTCCCATAGCTATGCCAGTTCCAGCAAACTCAATCATTGATAAGTCATTTTCTGCGTCCCCAATTGCCATTACTTCAGCTTTTTTTACTCCTAGATGTTCACTCAATTCTTTTAAAGCCAATCCTTTACTGGCATTGGAATTTAATACTTCAAGGAAATAAGGGGTACTGCGAACGATTGTATATTTCTCAAAGTACTCCGCCGGGATTTTTTTGAAGGCGCCACTCAAGATTTCAGGATCATCAATCATCATCATTTTAACAGCCAACACATTTTCCGCAATTTCCTCCGGTGTGCGATAATGTAGCGGCATATTTACCAAGTGGGATTCCAGAACCGTATATTGGCTGATATCACGGTTGGCTGTGTACATTGCTTTTTTATCAGCGATGTGCAGATGAACATTTAGCGAACGTGCCAGATAATCAATTTCTAGGTAATCTGCTCTCGTCAGACTACGCTCAGCTACAACATCCCAAGTTTTTGTATTTAAAACTAAGGCGCCATTATAAGTAATGATGTAATCATCCTCATTATCTAATCCTAATACCTCTAACTGTGATTTTGTTCCTGATAACGGTCGTCCAGTAGAAAGAACGACATATACTCCAGCCCTGCGAGCTTTCTTAATACAGTCAACGACCGGCTGATTGATTTCATGATGATCGTTCAGTAATGTTCCATCTAAATCTATGGCAACTAACTTTATACTCATACAATTCTCCTAATTCTTATTTATCTTATACAAAAATGTTTTCAACTTCTATGATAGTCGTAATTTAAAAGCACGTCAATTTACTAAATTAATGATTGAAAAAATAAAAACAGCCAGACTCTAATCCGGCCGTTACTAGTTAATCAATCTTTTTCTGTTTCACTTTTCCAGTCCATTCTTGCATACCGCCTTTAAGAATGTACAAGTCCTTATAGCCTTTTTTTCGTAACATGTTCGCTGCACGAGCACTAACGGCCTTATTATGATCATAAAGATAAATTGGTTGGTCTTTTCGTAAAGAACTATAAGTTTCTTTCAACATACTGAATGGAAAGCTGCGTGCTCCTAAAATATGCTTTGCGTTAAACTCATCTCGTTCACGTACATCGACAACTTGAGCTTTACGCATCCCCGCTTGAAATTCTTCTTGAGTGATAATTTTCGCAGAACGTCTCATCATGATCCGCACAACTAACTCATAAAGTCCAAATAGTACAAGGACCGAAATAAGTACGATATTAATTTTCCACCAAATTGACATGCCTTAATTCCTCTCTTACTTTTAATCTATTTTGCTAATGAAGCCGCGCCAATTACACCCGCTTCATTTCCTAATTCTGCTAGTTTGATCTTTGTGCTTTCACGTACTTGTGGGAAAGTAAATTGTTTGAAATAGTTTTCGACACGACTACGCAAGAATTCTCCTGCTGCCGAAACGCCACCACCGATTACGATTGTTGAAGGATTCAACGTATTACCAAGATTGCCGCAAGCTAATCCCAAATAGAAAGTCACTTTATCAACAACCATTAAAGCTAAATCATCGCCTTCAGCTTCAGCTAATTCAAAAACATCCTTACTTGTGATGTCTTCACCATTATCTAGACGAGCTTTTAGTTTCGAGCCGCCAGCGTATTCTTCCGCTAGTTTACGAGCGACACGAACAACTCCGGTTGCACTCGCGATAGTTTCTAGGCAGCCTCGTTTGCCACAGGTACACTCAAAACCGTTTGGATCAACTGTTATATGCCCAACCTCACCCGCACATCCGGCAATCCCGTGAAGTAATTGACCATTCATTACGATTCCGCCACCAACACCAGTGCCAAGAGTTATAAACACGACATCTTGTTCGTTGTCTCCTGCACCCTTCCAACGTTCACCCAAAGCGGCAACATTAGCATCGTTATCGATACTGAACTTAATTTTCGTTCCTTTTTCTATTTCACTTTTAACTTGTTGCAAGGTAGTCCAATTTAAATTGTAGGCGCCAATGACTGTTCCTGCTTCGATATCGACACTACCAGGCGTTCCCATACCAATTCCCATGAATTGTTCTGGCTTCATATCATATAAAGCTAGATGATGGTTGATTGATTCAATGATGTCTGGAACAATATGAGAACCATCATCTAAAATATTCGTCTCAATACTCCATTTTTGCTGAATTTCACCTGCTTCAGTCAAAATTGCAAATTTCACAGTTGTTCCACCTAAGTCAATACCTAATAATTTTTTATCCACTTTAGTCACCTTCTCGACTTTCTTCAATGTGATGTTCTCGTTTTAATATGCCCCAGCCTTGCAAATAAGTATCACGATCAATAACACGACTCTCGTACAAATTCTTTAATTCAATCTGCATTAATTCAATATCGTATATTCGTTTGCCAACATAAACATAGATACCAAATTGCTTTAAAAGCTGCTGTACATCATACAAACTTTCCATCAAACCACATCCCTAATATTATACAGAAAATTTTCTCTTTTTTATAGCCTATTTTTTTATTTCCTAGTTTATTTTTGATCCAATTATCCATTCTATATTTTAAAGTATTGATTGAATAGCCGCAATTCCAATACAATGATTCTTTCAATACTTACCTTCCAGTAAAAATTTTCTCTTACTTTATTGTTAAACACAAGCAGATAATTGTTTGGCTATCACCATTTAAAACGCGGACAACTTTGTCCGCGTTTATTCCTACATACTAAATTTTCTTAATCCAAAGAAAACAAAAAGAACGATAGCAAAAATGAAAAACAATACAGCAGTAACTCGTGCCCTTGTGGTAAAGCGGTCCTGCGAATAAGGTACCGCTAGCGCCCAGCCAGATAAAGCTCCTCCAATGATACCTCCTAAATGCCCCCAAATATCAATCGTGGAATCAAATAAACCAAAGGCTAAGTTCATTAAAATGAACAATGCAAACTGGCGAGTCAAAGCTTGAATTGCTCCGTTGTCCCGATAATGCAAACCTACTATTAAAAAGGCACCAAACAACCCAAAAATCGCTGTACTAGCACCACCCGATAACGTGGTCGGCTGATTAAACGCAAAGCTGGCAAAATTCCCCATTACACCACTTAGTAAATAAATGATTGCAAATCGCCAATGACCAAAAATTGCTTCGCATTGTTGTCCCATATAATAGAGCACAACACCATTCAAGGCGAAATGCATTAAACCAAAATGGATAAACATCGGTGTAATAAAACGCCAATACTGATGCTGCCAAATAACCGAAGGCGCAAACATTCCTAATTGGTTTTCTATGGATAATCCTGGTAACAAGTACTGCATTATAAAAACAATTGTATTAATTGCAAAAAGCGTGTACATCACATAAGGTCTGTCTTTTCTCATATATCCACCTCTCTTATTCTTCAAAATTTTGACCAAATGGGGGTTGCTTAAGATAGAAATAACTGTTGAATTGGTTGATCAAACGCCTCTATCTGCCAATCTTCCATTAACTGCTCAGCAAACACAAAACTACATGTTTTTCCCTTATAATTCGCTAAGTAGCGATCATAATATCCACCGCCAAAACCGATTCGATAACCCGCTCTATTAAAAATCAGCCCTGGGACAATCAGTAAATCCAGTTCGTCCGGTTGTGCCTTATCTTCGATGTCAGGCTCCTCCACACCGAATTTCGTCGTATAATATTCTGTCGTCGAATCGATCCAGTGAAAGATCATCTCACCCTTCGGCAAAGACTTAGGAATAGCAACTTTTCTTCCTGTTGCAAAAGCACGCTCAATTAGGGGGGCCGTAGGAAACTCGAGTGAAGTTGCCATCGTCACACCAATTGTTTTTACATCTTTCCACGTACTGCTTCGAAAAAAATTATGATAAATGTTCTCAATTTGAACTTTTCTTTCCCCATTCTCTTTTATTTCTTCTAGCCGCCTGATCGCAAGTTGTCGTAGCTTTTCTTTCTCCATTTACTCACCTTCTTATCTAGAAATACTAACAAACTCAGAACAAAATAAAAAGGGGATTACTCCCCTTTAACAAATTCACTAGAAATTTGACGAGCAATCGCTAAACCGGCGATTGCATTAAAATGCAAATGATCCCCACTATCAAACATCGGATTCAGATATCCTGAGGATTTTTCAACGATTGAAGAAATATCCCATACATTAGTGTAGGTATTCAGTAACCAACGGTTGATCTCTTTCCTGACCTTTTCCTTCTGTTCGTCCATCTCAGGATAGTTCATACAGGGAGTCAACGTGCATAGTTGATAAGCTACCTTTTCATACTCACACACCTGAATGATCTTTTCTATTTCCTTCTGAAATTTTTTTACTGAAAGATCCCCGTGGATTAAATCATTAATTCCAATAAATAATATGACTTTTTTAATCCCTTTATGGCTGGCGAAACATTTTTTCAAACGGTGAAACGCACTGTAGCCGTAAAAAAAATCTTTGGAATCCTTCGTCATAATATCGCTGCTCGATCTCAGTAAACAGCTGCCATTGATTCCTTGATTTACCAAATAAATATTTTGTTCACGAAACATTCTCTGCAGTGGTGCAGTCCATGTTGCCCCTTCAGTCAAAGAATCTCCTAATGCGATGACACAGTCACCTGCAACTTCTGCCTCGATCGCCAATAATCCAGAGCAAAAGTTTGATACGGAAGTTGAAGCAAAAACATCAGCGTCATTAACGGCGAAACCACTTTCCATTAAGTCGTTTTGAAAAGCAATCTGCCACTTTTGAGCCTCAGGATCAATTGAGATTGGAGCTGTCCGAACTATTTCACCTGGAGCAATGGAGAGGTCACCAATTTGTTGTCGTCTATCATTTGTCTGAATAAACAGATTACGAATCTTTTCCACTTGATCCCCATAATCATTTGCAAAAACCAGCCTAATTGTTCCAACAGGCGCAATTTGGCGCAATGGCAGAAAAACCTGCTTTTCTCCATTACTATGATGAGCAATTCCTCTTTGTGCATGACTCCATATTGTTGTCCAGCTCATATAGTCAAAACTCCTTTCTATTTGCTTTTTTTCATTAGCTGTAAAATGAAATAAGGGGCGCCAATTAACGAGACAATAATTCCTGCTGCCATCTCACCATTTGGTAAAATAACCCTAGCTAGAATATCACTAAACAGCAGCAATCCCCCGCCAATTAGGGCAGACATTATCAATGTTTGATTATTCTTTTTGCCCGTTACTTGTCGAGCAATGTGGGGCGCAATCAAACCAATAAAACTAATGCTTCCTGCAACTGAAACGCTCACTGCTGCCAAGCAAACCGCACAAATTAAAAAGAATAACTGTGTTCGCTTCAATTTGACACCTAATCCGACTGCTACCTCATCCCCTAATTCTAAAACTTCTAATGAACGCCCGCGAAGTAAAATCAAAGGCAGTAAGCAAAAAATCCACGGTAATAATAGCAACACATGCTGACGAGTCGTCCCCCATATGGTTCCAGCCAGCCATGCTGTAACAAATTGATAATTATCCTTAGAGACTCGAATGCTTCCGATTAGAGTCAATGCTGAAATTCCAGCGTTAACCGCAACACCTGCTAAAAGCAAACGATTCGGTGTAATCCGTTCTGCTTGTCGTCCGAAGTAATAAACCAATCCTGTCGCGATAAAACTTCCGACACATGCAATCAAAGGTAAGTACCAACTGCTTTCACCTGTAGCAAAAAAACCTAAATATATTAAAACCGTTAATCCAGCCCCCGCATTGATTCCTAATATTCCTGGATCAGCCAAATCATTATGAGTAATCGTTTGAAATAAATATCCGGAAACCGCTAATCCCACACCCGCTAGTATCGACACTAACATTCTAGGAAAACGAAAATCAAAAACGATTAATTGCTGACTTATGCTCGCTTTATTTTGAAAGACACTAAGTAAATCATTTAAGGTAAGAGGAATAGTTCCCACTGTTAAACTGAGCAAAATACCCAAAAACAGTAAAAGAAATAAAATTATCCAACCCAGCTTTTTTCTCATAAGCTTCCCTTCCTAATCTGTAAAAGTAAAAATGGAACTCCGATAATTGTAATGATTACCCCTGGCGGTGTCTCCAGTGGCGGAGCAATTAATCGGGAAGCAATATCCGCAACAACAAAAAATAAGGCGCCAAATAGCCCTGAGGCCGGAATCACATAACGATAATCGTGTCCGACAAAAAAACGAACAACGTGTGGAACGATCAATCCAACAAAGCTGATTGTTCCAACAAGAGCAACAGAGCTACCGGATAAAAGTAAAACAATGAAAAGAGTCAATTGACGAATTCGAGCAGGATTTTTACCTAACGAAATTGCCGTATCATCCCCTAAACTCAGTAAGGTTATTTGCGGACTGATCAAGCAAGCTCCAATGATTCCTAGTAAAATCAGTGGAAAAATTGTATGCAATTGATTCCACGTGAGATTTGAAGTTCCGCCGACGAACCAAAATGTCATATCCTGATTCAAGTCAAGCAACAAACTGACACTTTGACTAATTGCCGTGAAAAAAGAACTGATAGCGGCTCCTAATAAAACAATTCGAACAGGAGATAAGCTAAAAGAAACCTTAGTAGAGATAAAGTAAATCAGTAGAATTGATACAGAGGCTCCAACAAATGATCCAGTTATACCGATCGCTGGAGAAGGTTGCTCATTCATTGCAAAAACCAGTGCAAGTCCTAATCCTGCTCCAGAGTTGATACCAAGCAGCCCAGAATCTGCGATTGGGTTAGAGGTGATTCCTTGAATCAAGGCACCAGCTATTGCGAAGGCTGATCCAACTAGGACTGCTCCTATCATTCTTGGAAGGCGTAAATAACGAACTAGTTGTTCTCCTTGATTAGCAGGATCAAAATTTAACAAGGCTTGATGAACATCTGCCCATTTACTGGTAACTGCTCCATACCTCAAAGAGAAAAACATCGCTACGATAAGGAACAAAGCAACGATAAGTAAAAAGTATCTTCTTTTAGCCATTTCCCTGCTCCTTTACTAAATCATAAGCAATAACTAAAGGTTTCTCACTATTTGGTAAGGTAGCAAAAGTGGCTTGTATATCAAATAAATTTAATAGTTTTTCAGCTGTAAAAATTTCTTTTGGCGTTCCTTGAAAAATTAATTCACCTTTTTTCATTCCTAATAAATAATCAGAAAAACGCGAAGCATGATTCAAATCATGAATTGTCATCAGAATCGTTTTTCCTTGTCGATTTATTTCTTGCAACAATTCCAAAATCTCTAATTGATGTGCCGGATCTAAAAAAGTAATTGGTTCATCTAAAATTAATATATCCGTATCCTGCGCTAACGCCATGGCAATCCAAACACGTTGCTGCTGTCCCCCTGACAAAGTTGTCAATGTCCGTTCTTTTAAAGCTTGTAGATTTGTGGCTTCTAGAGCCCAATTAATTAATTGATGGTCTTCTTCTTTCAAACCTGAAAATCCTTTTTGATAAGGAAATCGTCCGTAGGCAACAATTTCTTCCACACTCAGTCCATTTACCTGACTGCTTGATTGTGATAAAGAGGTAATCTTTTGTGCGACTGATTTAGTATCCAATCGCTGAATATTTTCACCATCAATAAAAACTTCTCCTTTAGCTGGCTCAAGAATACGTGCCAATCCCTTTAGAAAAGTAGACTTCCCACTACCATTTGGACCGATTAGGCTGGTAATCTGCCCTTTGGGAATTTCTACTGTAATATCCTTCACAATTACTTTTTTATCGTATCCGATTGAAAGATCAGCTGTAGTTAATTTTGTCATAGATCTTCCTCTTTTCTCTGATAATCGTTCTCAATTATGACCTTCTTTTTCACCATCGTCAACCATTTGTGAAAGAAAACTCTCTGTTGACACCCTTGATTCTTTCAGTAATAATATCAATTGAGAACACTTCTCAATTAACCTCAAAGGAGTTTTTTTATGTTCAAAAAAATAATTTTAGGAACTGCTGCCTTATTGGCTTTGTTTAGTCTATCCGCTTGTGGCCAAAGCAGTGACAACAAAGATACAAATAATGACGTTCAAACATTAACTGATGCACAGAATCACAAGGTCGATGTTCCAAAGAAGCCTAAAAGGATTATCGCCTCGTATTTAGAAGATTACTTAGTTGCATTAGATGAAAAACCTGTGGCACAGTGGACCGTTGGTAAAGGGAAAATTCAAAATTATCTGCAGGATAAGTTAAAAGATGTTCCAACGATTAACTATGATTTACCTTATGAAAATGTATTAAAGTTTGAACCAGACTTATTATTAATCGGATCAAACGGCTCTTTAGAAGGCGGAAAATATAAAGAATACGCTAAAATCGCTCCAACGTATGTAGTAAAAAATGGGGACAACGTTACTTGGCGAGATCAACTTGAAGACATCGGAAAAGTACTAGGTAAAGAGGACAAGGCTAAAAAGGTTGAGAATGACTATAACCAATTGGTGGATAAAACAAAAAATGACTTGAAGGACAAAATCCAAGGCAAGTCAGCAGTTGTCTTATGGGTAACAAATAATTCCGCGTTCATGGTGGCAGATACTCGTTCTAGCGGTCAACTTCTTTATCAGGAATTAGGATTTGAGATTCCTCAATTAACTAAGGATATCAGCAAAAAGGCAACCGCTGACTTCTCACAGGTTTCATTAGAAAGTCTTTCTCAGTTAGATGCTGATTACATTTTTTTAGTTAACAGTGACTCTGGAGCTGCGATGTTTAAGGATCCTTTGTGGAGCAATATACCGGCAGTAAAAAATAATCACTTGTATGAATTTGATGGCGAATCAAGCTGGTTATATAATGGACCTATTGCCTATACCAAAATGGTTGAAAATATTCGCGAAGTCTTGAAATAAAAAGCCGACCTGATCAAGTTTCCTTCTGTTTTAAGAAGGAAACGATCAGGCGGCTTTTACCTTTTATTACGACGCGACCGTGTAGCTGAGGCTGCTTCTTCTTTTTTTACCAAGAATTTCAAACGATACGGCTCGTGATAACGAACCCCGTCCTTAACGAAATCTCCACCAATAATAAATAATCCAATCGGACTCAGTGGTTCATTTTGTCGGATTGTTCCAATCGTTTCAAGGTCACGATAATTTTTTCCAATCTGTAATCGATAGGTGCTAGAATCGATCTGTTTCACATAATAATAAGGATATAGTGTATTTTCTTCAATTAGGAACCCTTCTTCTTCTGTTAAATCACGTGTCTTAATTTCATTATCATCGATTAATGCTTGAATATTTTCGACTAACCGTAATTGGTAATCCTCGGTAAAATCAACTGGGATTTCCTGCGCCTGTTCAAACACTTTCTTCGTTTTCTGTTGTTTTTCATTTTGAATGTTAAAGGCATCATCTGGCAAATATTTGACAAAAAGCTGCGTGATGTCTCCTTTTAAATTTTTATCTAAGAAATAAAAGAAAAAATTCAAAATAATGAAATAGACCAATCCAACAAAAACTAAGCCATAGAGCACCAATTGCAAATAGTTTTGGTTAAGCCAAAGTCCATAAACAATACGTAAAATATAAATGGTAGGTATGATGCTTAGCAACGTATATGCACGGTTGGAATATTTAGGACTGATATCCAAAAAGCCTAAAAATTTATTTAAACCATTTATTATGTCTAATAGTATCGTCATTGTGTATCACCTGCCTCTGAGCTCGCTGAATCATTGGCTGGCTGTAGCTGTTGTGAAGGTGTTGTTTGTGACTCCTCTACAGAAGATGATGGCGAGACAGGGTCGTTAGAAATAGAGGACTGTGTATCTACAGATTGGTTCCTTTCGATTGTACTTGCCTCAATATTATTGTTTATTTTAGATACTTCCGTTGACGATTGTTCGTTGATTGTGCTTGTTTCATTAGTCATACTATTTGAATCCCGAGAAGAATCAGTCGTAGAAGTAGTTGATGACTCTGCCGTTGGTGAGGAATCTTTTACTTGACGATAACTGGAATTATTCAAAATTCCTGAAGTCGTAGCAATCAAAATCGATAATGTTAAAAGAGCAATAGGCTTCAAAATCGGCGGAACTTTACGCATCGGATCCTTCCTTTCTAAAATTATTTTATTTAATAACTAGTTTTATCACTGGAAGGTTAGCTTTTGTTTAGGATTCTATGAAGTTTTTATGTAGATTTCTGAAAACACGTCAGAAAAACTTTCGTTTATTGATAAAAAAAGCCAGCAATCGAATGGATTGCTGACTCGTAAGTGCGGTTATTTTACTTCTTTATGCAAAGTAACTTTGCGTTCGCGTGGGCAATATTTCATTTTTTCCAAACGATCAGGATTGTTACGTTTGTTTTTATTTGTTAGGTAGTTACGTTCTTTACAAGAAGTACATTCTAAAGTGATGTTTACGCGCATGATTTTCCCTCCCTTGTAAATACAAGTTTTCCAAGATATTTCTCAGACTTTGATATCATATCATGTTTTGATTTCCTTGACTAGTGTTTTTTCAAAAATCGTTAAGTAGTTCTACTTGACGATTTTAAAGTTGCGCCTCAATATCCTTTGCAATATCTTCAGGCTTCGTTTGCGAAGCGTAGCGTTTTATCACGTTTCCTTCACGATCAATAAGAAATTTTGTAAAATTCCATTTAATTGCCTTGTTAAGTAAACCACCTTGCGCGCTTTTTAAATAGCTGTACAATGGAGCTTCGTTTTCTCCATTTACATCAATTTTAGCAAACGTTTGAAACGTCGTATGATATTTCAACTGACAAAATTCTGCAACTTCTACATCCGTTCCAGGAGCTTGATTGCCAAATTGATTGCAGGGAAAATCAAGAATTTCAAACCCTTTAGCTTTGTACTGTTCATACAAATTTTGTAATCCTTCGTATTGTGGTGTGAAACCACAGCCTGTTGCAGTATTAACAATTAATAGGACCTTTCCTTGGTAATCTGCTAATGATTTTTCAGTTCCATCGGTCTGTTTTACTTCAAAATTATACACTGACATGTTTAGCACTCCTTTTTCATAGTGGTCATTCTTTTTCTTGGAGAAGAGATTGTTTTACTCATTAATCGTTCATCAGAAAAAGCTAAGGAGCAAGCCCCTTAGCTTTATTGTACGCCATATGTGTCCGCAAATGCATTTATAATGTCTTTTGCAATAGCCTTATTTGTATCATCATGTTCTTCATCCAAGTTTGGAAGCATTACACTAATCGCGATCTGAGGGTTGTCATAAGGGGCATAAGCCACAATATTACTATTAATAGTACTTTCACCATTTTCGGCAACAGTCTCAGCCGTTCCGGTTTTTGCAGCGGGATCTAACTTGGCAGAAGCTAAATCTTTAGCCGTTGTATACGCATCGCTTCCATGCACCGCCTGGTAAAATCCTTGCTTGATAATTCCCATTTGATCAGCTGTAATATTCACTTGATCTAACTTTTTCCCTGTAATTTCTTGTTGCAGCTTTCCTAAACCGCCACTTTCATTGTTCCCGTATATCCCTTTAACTACATGGGGAGAAATTCTAGTTCCGCCATTGGCTACTGTTGAGGCATACTGTGCTAACTGCATTGGAGTATACGTGTCATATTGTCCAAATGACAAATCAAGTAAGTTCCCGCCACCAGGACCGTTTTCTTTCCCAAATTGTTCATTTACTAAACCGGGAGATTCATTTGGTAAATCAATTTGTGTTTTAACACCCATTCCATATTCGGCAAACGCCTTACGTAATTTGTCATACATTTCCTTGGATGAAGCACTTTCCGGTAATGTCATGTTCTGCTGGTATTGAACACCCAACATACGTAAGACAATCTGCATCATATACGCATTAGAGGACCACTCTAACGCCTTAACAGTATTCAGCGGGATTTGATTTCCTAAGACCTTGTTATAGATAGAACCTTTCAACGGTGTTCCAGATAACTGAATCGGTTGGTCAATCAAGGTATCATTCCCACTTATTACACCTGTTTGATATCCAGCAGTGACCGTACCAGCCTTGACTACAGATCCAGGTACAAATGCACTGGTAATCGTTCCCAGGGTATTTTCTTCTATATTTTTACTATTGATATCATGAGTGAAGCCTGTCATCGCTAATACTTCACCTGTGTTAGGATTCATTGCAACTGCGTAGGCACCGGGTGAGTATTTCGCAACACCGCTATCAATCAAACCTTGGTAGTGATTCTTTAAGATATCCTCTACTTTTTTCTGGAAGTCTGAATTAATCGTAAGAACAAGATTCGATCCCTTTTCTCCTGCTTTGACCTCTTGCTGTTTCTCGATCGTACCATTTTGATTCAGGGTTACTTTATATTCCCCTTTTTTGCCTTGCAACTGTTCCTCATATTGCTTCTCTAGGTAACTCTTTCCGACACGGTCATTACGCGCATAGCCTTTTTTCAATAATGCATCTGCTTCCTCGGCGGGCAGACCTTCTTTTTCTGTAGTGATTGTACCTAAGATACTTTTCAACGAGCCGTCTAAATCATTATTATAAGAACGGTCCCAGTCTGTACCTGTAGAGACGCCTGGTAAATCAGAGGCCCGCTCAGCGACTACAGCCAACTCTTCATCAGTGACACCTTCGTTTTTAATGAAGACCGTACTTAGTGCTGACGCCGCATTCATTCGTTTAAAGATCGTTGCGACTTTCATTTGTTCGTCATTAAGTTGAATCTCACTATCTTTGACTTTATCGACTAACTTCTGATATTCATTCGTAGTGTCTAAATTTTTCTCCTTGAAGGATAAACGATCTTCAGCCTCTTTCAAGTGGTCTTCGTCCGCCAACCAATAGTCTTTTTTATCACGTGTCGTCAAATTCTCATCTGCAGGAACATCGATCAATTTGTTTAGTTCTGTTGCGAGCTTAAGAATTTCTGTCGCCTTCATCTCGTTCCCACGAGTAAAAGTAATAGCACTATTTGGTGTGTTCTTAACTAACGCCGTGCCCTTTGCATCGTATATCTCTCCTCGAGGAGCGTTTTCCTTAACAGTTATGGTCGTTGAAGCTTTCATTTCCGCCTTCATCTTGTCACCTTCGACAATTTGAAGATAACCTAATCGTGAAACTAAAATCACGAACAAGCCAAAAATGACAAAAAACAAAAAGTTTAACCTAAACGGAATATGACTTCTATTTTGATTTCGCCCGCTTTCGTCCGCCAGCTTCAATTTTTCAAAAAGTTTTTTAAATGGATTTGTAAATTTCATTCATCTGTTCCTTCCACTTTGACAGTTACTTGTCTTATTGTAGCCGAAAAATAGTTTTTTCAAAAGGATTATTCGTCCTTCCTTTACCATAGTTTAATAACTTTATGCTCTTTCCTATTCAAAATGCTAAAGTGTTTCACGCGATAATGAAAAAAATTTAATAGCGTGGCTTTTTTTGCGTAAAATATGGGTTCTTATTAGATCAAAAACTCATTTTACGTGAAACAATCCCTTTTCGATTTACCTGTGGAAAACTTTATTAATTTAGATGGTCAGTATTACGCATTTTCTTAAAAAAGTTTTCCACAAATGAATCGTTTTTATGTATTCACTTAACATATAAGTCCAAAAAAGAAAGCGGTGAGAGAACTCACCGCTTCAGCTTAATTACGACTTAAATTGTCAATATCATCCTTAATTGCTTCAATAAATATATTCAAATCTTGTGCTTGCTGCTCTTCACTACCATAACGACGGACATTTACTGAAGCACTCTCAACTTCTTTATCTCCAATAACTAATAGATAAGGAATTTTTTGTGTTTGTGCTTGACGAATCTTGTAGCCAAGTTTCTCGTTACGATCATCAACTTCGACACGAACACCTTCACGAACTAGACGATCTTTTACTTCATAAGCATAATCTCCGTGATGCTCTGGTGATACTGGTAAAATCGCTACTTGTTCAGGTGCTAACCATGTTGGAAAGGCTCCTTTGTATTGTTCAATCAAATAGGCAGTGAATCGTTCCATTGTTGAAACGACACTACGGTGAACAACCACTGGACGATGTTCTTTTCCATCTTCACCAATATATGTTAAATCGAAACGCTCTGGTAACAAGAAGTCAAATTGAATTGTCGAAAGTGTTTCTTCTGTTCCAATTGCAGTTAAAACTTGAACGTCCAATTTAGGTCCATAGAAGGCTGCTTCTCCATCCGCTTCAAAGTAATCAAAACCTGATTCATCCATTACTTCTTTTAACAGCCCTTGAGAAGTTTCCCACATTTCATCATCATCAAAATACTTTTCAGTATTTTCAGGATCTCGATAGCTTAGACGGAAACGATAATCTTCGAAGCCAAAGTCTTTGTATACTTCTAAAATCAAGTCTAAAGTGCGACGAAATTCTTCTTTAATTTGATCTGGACGGACGAAAATATGAGCGTCGTTCATAGTCATCTCACGAACACGTTGTAAACCAGACAAAGCTCCAGATTTTTCATACCGATGATCCATTCCAAGTTCAGCTAAACGAATTGGCAATTCACGATAAGAGTGAATATGATTTTTGTAAATCATCATGTGGTGTGGACAGTTCATTGGACGTAAAACTAATGATTCTTCCCCGTCTCCCATATCCATTATTGGGAACATATCTTCCTTATAATGATCCCAGTGTCCAGATGTTTTATATAGGCCTGTATCAGCTAAGACTGGTGTATAGACATGCTCATATCCCATTGAGATTTCTTTATCAACAATGTAACGTTCAATGATACGACGAATCGTTGCCCCTTTTGGCAGCCAGAATGGAAGTCCCGAACCAACTTCTTGTGAAATCATAAATAGGTCTAATTCTTTTCCTAGTTTACGATGATCACGTTCTTTGGCTTCTTCACGCATTTTTAAGAAATGATCCAAATCTGCTTGATTAAAGAATGCTGTTCCATAAACACGCTGCATCATTTTATTGTCAGAATTTCCTCGCCAATAAGCACCTGCGACAGATAATAATTTAAAAATCTTGATTTTCCCAGTTGATGGTACATGTGGTCCACGGCATAAGTCAGTGAACTCGCCTTGTGTATAGGCTGTGATGACTTCATCTTCAGGCAGATCCGTGATCAACTCTACCTTATAAGGGTCATAGCTGAAGAAATCTAAAGCTTCTTGTCGACTCATCACTTTACGCTCAATCGGCAGATTTTCTTTGATAATCTTCTTCATTTCTTTTTCAATTGCTGGGAAATCTTCCTCACTAATTTGTGCGCCTTCACCATTATCCGTATCATAATAGAAACCGGACTCAATGGCTGGACCGACACCGAAATGCATATTTGGGAATAAGCGACGAATTGCTTGTGCCATTAAGTGTGCACTTGAATGACGAACAAGTGGCAAAGCTTCTTCATCCTTTTCAGTGATGATTTTTAAGTCCGCGTCTTCTTCGATTGCTCGATTCAAATCTTCTAGCTCACCGTTTACCACAACAGCTAATGCTTTTTTGGCTAATGAACTGGAAATACTTTTTGCAATTTCTAAGCCAGTAATACCATTGTTAAACTCTTTTGTAGATCCGTCTGGAAATGAAATTTTTACCATCCTGTAATTCCCCCTTGTTTGTTTTGATTGATAAAAAAAGTCCTAGTACCGAAAACGGTACTAGGACGAATAAACGTGGTTCCACCTAATCTTTGAGCAGAGTTTCTGCTCCTCACAAGCGATAACGGCGCTGTCCGCCTCTGCATTTATGCAGAAGTCTCAGAAAGTGGTCATTCCTTGTGCTTGTCTGGAAAAGTTTCAGCCATGCTTTTCCTCTCTGTTAAACAGCCTCCAAGTTCAGGTGTCTTTCTTCATCAATCAATTACAAAGTCATTATAAACACTTATTGATTTGAATTGCAAGTATAATATGAATTATTTCCACTTGCCACCTTGCGCATATTTTCCTTTTTGCATTTCATTAATGATTACATGGATATTCTCTTTAGGTGCTCCGGCAGTTCTTGAGACTGCTTCCGTTACTTCTTCCACCATTTTCGTTAATTGTTCTTCTGTTCTTCCTTCGACTAACTCGATGTGAACAAATGGCATAACAAATCGCTCCTTTGATTAATATAGTTCTATCGTTTCATATTTTATCATAAGTAAGAATAAAAAGAGAGAGCAAACCCATTTCTGGTTTCAGCTGAATGAATACAATAATTACCTATATGTTCAAGTCGAATTGTTATTGAAAGCCTTCTCTTCATGGTAGAGTATATGCATAAGATTGGAGGAATTATCATGGACATTTATTTGCACTTTAAAGATCAAGCAGCAGAAGCTATTATGTTTTACGAAAATGTGTTTAAAACAGAACCTGCTAAAATTATGACTTTTGGAGATTTGCCTCAAGATGATGAGCATCCGATAGATGAATCAATAAAGAAGTTGGTGATGAATTCAAGCTTGATAATTAACGATACAACGATGATGATCTCTGACAGTCCTGAAGGATTAGCCTCACCAATAACTATTGGAAATAATATTGCTTTAGTTTTTAATGCCTCCACCGAAGAAGAGGCATCAGATATTTTTCTACAATTGGCAAAAAACGGAGTGATCCTATTACCACTTGAAAAAACATTTTGGGCAAAATTGTATGGCATGGTAAAAGATCCATATGGTGTCATTTGGCATATTAATCTTTATTGAAGGAAGGTTGAGTAGTCATGGAGCAGCAATTTGGCTGTTGTCTCTGGTTTGATGGTCAGTTAGCTGAAGCAGCTGACTTTTATATGAAAACATTTGAAGACAGCAAGAAAAAGAATGAAACTCATTTTATTAGTAATGAACACGGTACGATTGGCGACTTGTTAACCGTTACTTTAGAATTAGCAGGCACTGAATTTCTTTTATTGAATGGCGGACCGGATTTCGAACCAACTCCTGCCATTTCTTATGTTGTTAACTGTGAAAACGAAAAGCAACTCAATGACGTTTGGAAACAATTGAATCAGAGCGGTGAAACTTTGATGGCATTAACAGACTACCCTGAGCTTGGCAAATTTGGTTGGACGAATGACCGCTATGGGGTTTCTTGGCGGGTTCGCTTGGGAGAGAACTTACAGACGATTATTCCCTGCATTATGTTTGCGAATAAAAATTATGGATTGGCTCAAGCGGCTGTCGATGAATGGATCACAACTTTCGGCGGAAAGCAGACTTTCGTTATAAAAGGAAAAGATGACCGTTTACGTGCCTCTGGCTTTCAGCTTCGAGGTCACGATTTGATTATCATGGACAGCCCTGAAAAACACGCCTTTGACTTTTCCATGGGAAATTCCTTTTACTTTTATTTTAACGATCAAGCTGACATTGATCATGTGTGGAACTTAATCACTAAGAATGGAAAAGAATGGCCATGCGGTTGGATGGAAGACCGTTATGGTGTTTCTTGGCAAACTGTTAACAAGGACCTGTTGGCGTGGACGAATGATTCAAATTTGGAAAAAGCTCGACGTGCCACGGAAGAGATGTACAAAATGAAAAAAATTGATCTTGCTAGGATCAAACGCGCTCATGACGGTATTCTTTGATTTCATCAAAAAAGAGGAGAACCCTCCTCTTTTTTTTTCGCAAACTACCCTTTTGCCTCTCCTTACTCTTATGTGCTATACTATTATGCTGTTATAAACAGTTGACGTAAAAATAAAGGGGGATGCTCAATGAACGCGAGAGAGTACGAACAAGAGCACGTCCAGCAAACAAGCGCTTTGATTCAACAGGAAATTGCTTTTTTGGACAGCCAAAAAAAAGAAACCAAATCAAAATTTGATACAGATATGTTAGAAAATGCTGATCAAAGAATTCAAGGTGGTTCCTTTGAGGCATTAGCTGAAACCATGGCTGATACACGACAGCACGAAGCAGAGCTGCTTTTACGCTATCAAACATTCGCTTCACAAGAAAAACGTCAAAGAGTGTTGAAATTGATGGGAGAAAATCCTTATTTCGCGCGCATCGATTTTAAAGAGGACCAAGAGGCTGAGACGCTTTATTTAGGTATCGCTTCTTTGAGAGATACACAAGAAGAAACAGTCGTAATCGACTGGCGGGCACCTATTGCGAATCTCTACTATGAAGGAACACTCGGCAAGACAGAATACGAAGCTCATGATGCAATCATTCCTATCGAACTTTTATTGAAGCGGCAATTCAAAATTCGTGAGGGGCAAATACTATCGATGGTTGATACCTCAGAAGCGATTAATGACGATTTCTTATTGGAAATCTTAGATGAAGCCTCTTCAAACCATATGAAAAATATTGTAGCAACGATCCAGCGTTCGCAAAACGAAATCATTCGTGATACGAGAAGTAAGGTTTTAGTTGTTGAAGGAATTGCCGGTAGTGGAAAAACCTCAGCTTTGCTTCAACGAGTTGCTTATCTGCTTTATCACAACCGAAAATGGTTAGAGAATGAACAGGTCTTATTGTTCTCCCCTAACCACATTTTTTCAGATTATATTTCAACTGTCTTACCCTCACTGGGAGAAAGCGGCATACCAACAGAAACCTTTAAAACTTTTTTGAGCGCGCTATTGCCTATGTATCATATTCATACCGAAGAAAGTCACGAAGAAGTCTTTCTTTCTGGACAAGATGATCGAGTACTGCGAGCAAAAAGTAGTTTTGCAATTGTTCAGGAATTGTATGAATATGTTGACCGAATCGTTGACTTGGGCCCATTATTTCGTGACCTCAAGCTAAATCAAGATGTTTTAATCTCAAAACGACAAATCCGCAGTTGGTATCAAGAGGCTAATCCTGAATTACCGATGTATCAACGAATGCAGTTGTTGCAAACGAAATTGTTAAAAAAATTAGGCGGCTTAGAAAAAGACGAAATGAAAAAGGACTGGGTCAAAAAAGCAGCGGATGAGTTAGTTGATGCTGTCTTTATTAATAATCCCGATATGGAAGATTCAGAAAAGGCTGAACGTCGTTTGCGTCGGCAAATGGCACAGAAAGTCGTCCGAAAGAAATTACGACCACTTCGCAGACAAATCAATCGTTTCGGATTCATTAATTATGCGAAGCAATACCTGCATTTTTTGCAAAGCCTGCCGAAACGTTTATTAGCAGATTATCAATTGACAGAGGGTAATTGGAAAACTATGCTTGAAGAGCTATTAAAGGACTTCAAGCGAAAAGATATCAGTTTAGAAGACGGGACCTTGCTGTTTCTTCTGATGAAGTCCATTCATCCACTCGACGTAAAACAAAAGGCCCGCTTCATTTTTATTGACGAAATGCAGGATTTCTCTCCAGCCCAGGTGGCTTTGCTACGTCATTTATATCCAAGAGCAACCTATACGTTGTGCGGCGATTTAAACCAAAAGGTCTTTGGTAATGAAAGCATGGTTCATTCCTTAGAAGAAATTTTTCCTGATCAAGCCTTGACGCATTTTGAATTAACGACTAGTTATCGTTCGACGGAAGAAATCACTCATTTTGCAAATCAGTTTCTGACTCAAGAAAATCGAGTTGAATTAACTGCACGAGTTGGCGATCTACCAAAAGTTTATTATGCGAACGAAACACGTCAAATGATTGATGGGTTAATTCATCAAATTGATGAAACAGCCGAACTAGCTAAATACTGGCGCACAGCTATTATCGCAAAAACAGTCGAAGAATGTCAGACGCTTTATGATCAATTGACCTCCGAACAAAAAGATCACGTACAGTTGTTGACTGATGAAGAAGATTTTATGAAGAAAAGTCTGATTATTATTCCCACTTATTTAGCAAAAGGGTTAGAATTTGATCGTGTCTTTGCTTGGAACATCTCACCAGAGAATTATTACACAGAGCAAGATAAATTAATTCTTTACACTGTTTGTACTCGTGCGATGCACGAACTGAATCTTTTAGTCATTGGAAAGAAAAGTCCTTTACTAGAAACAATTCCCGAAAACTTATATGTACAGGCTTCTTTCGAATAGAAAGCTTTAATAAAAAACCATCCAGCTCTTATTAGAGTTGAATGGTTTTTTTTATAAGCTAGTCTTCTAACTCAACATTGTGATAGACCTGTTGAACGTCTTCTAGTTCATCCAACACATCGATCATCTTTTCAAATTTTTCTAAATCTTCCCCAGTTAGAGTTACTTCGTTTTGTGGAATCATTTGCATTTCTGCGACTGAAAATTCTGTGATCCCTTTTTCTTTTAAAGCTTCTTGGATTACATTGAAGTCTTCGGGTTCTCCATAAACGATAACTTGACCCTCTTCATCCACAACATCACGAACATCAATTTCCTTGTCCATCAGATATTCTAAAATTTCATCTGCATCTTCACCTGAGAAACCGAATAACGCAGTGTTGTCAAACATATAAGCAACTGCACCAGAGACACCCATATTTCCACCGTTCTTGCCAAATGCTGCACGAACGTCTGATGCTGTCCGGTTTACATTATTCGTTAAGGCATCAACGATTACCATTGAACCATTAGGACCAAAGCCTTCATAACGTAATTCTTGGAAAGTTTCGTCTCCTGACCCCTTCGCTTTTTCAATTGCGCGATCAATAATATGTTTTGGCACATTGTACGTTTTAGCACGTTCGATTACGAAACGTAATTTTTGATTTGCATGCGGATCAGGTTCACCTGATTTTGCAGCTGCATAAATCTCGATTCCAAATTTAGCGTAAATTTTACTGTTGTTTGCATCTTTCGCAGTCTTTTTTGCTACGATATTCGCCCATTTACGTCCCATGTTTTCACTTCTCTTTCGTTAATTTCATACTTTCTCATTATAACGGCTCATTTAAGCTTTGGAAAGTATTTTTATGCTTGAATAGGAAATCGTCCAATTGTTTGTTCTTGCTGATGGATCAATTGATAGATCTGATCGGCACGATAAGTCAAAAAATGTTTCTCTTTTTCTTTTTGACCAATTTTTGCTGCAATCGGTAAAGTAAACTGTTTTTTTCGTTTGTTTAGATACGCTTGACCCTTTTTAGTAAAACCTAATATATGAAGCATTGAGTTTTCTTGCTCAGCGATTATTTCTGTTTCTTTGATCTGCAACAAAACATAGGTCAAAAGTCGCTGCAATCGTGGCTGAGTATATCGTTTGGTACTAATTAGCTGCAGGTATTCTGAAAAGCTGGCCGCTTCCTGCTCAATTAAACGATGCTCGACCCCTTCTCTCATTTGATAGATTTCTCGAAGGTCGCTTAAGGAGTTTGCACGAAGTTGATAATTTAAGTAGGGCCAGAAATCTGACCACGATATTTGCGTATTTCGTAACGCTTCCAACGTCTTACTAGGAACAAAAGCGGATATATCCTCGCCTGCGAATACTGCATGTCGGATTCCTGTAGCACTTGCAAACTGATCCATGATTAATGACTCGTCGTGATAGCCTTGATTCATTCTAGCTAAAGGAAAAATTTCCATCGGTTGTGCATACAACGCATTTTCCTTCGCATAGCTCAGTCCTAAAATATGATTGGGTGGAAAATTCTGCGCCTTCGGATAGAGCTGTGAAACCACCTCTGCCATTTTTTCAGGATAACTCCATCCAATTGGTAACTCATGAAATAATTGATCAATAGCAGGCTTCTCCTCAATAAAGAAGCGTCCATAATCCGCATAGTCAAATTGTTGTTCATTATCTGTGCCAAAACAGAGTGCATCACACTTGAGTGCCTGCAATAATTTAATGCTTCCCTTAGCAAAATAGTCTGCAGATTGAACCGCCCATGAAAAAGGCAGCTCAACCACGAGATCAACACCATTTTCTAGTGCCGCTGCTGCACGAGACCATTTGTCAGTAATTGCAGGCTCACCTCTTTGTAGAAAGTTACCACTCATCACTGCAACAACAATATCCGCACCGCTTAATTCTCGTGCTTTTTCTGCATGATAACGGTGTCCATTATGAAATGGGTTGTACTCAACAACGATTCCGCAACTTCGCATTTTTCAACTCCTCACTTACTATCATTTACTTACTATTCGGTACATTCTCACAATGAAAAATTCACAAAAAAACCGAGATTTCTCTCGGTTACTTATTACAAACAAAGAACCAACGTTTGCTTTTTTCATTTGGATGTTCATCCATAAAATCTGCGAAGACTTCCACTTTAAATCCAACCTCAGTAAGCATTTTTTGATACATATCTAAAGGATAGGTTCTCTCCTTGTGCAATTCATCAAACCGCTCAAATATCTCCTCTTCCTGTTTTACAAAAAAAGTCAAAAAGTGTTCAATACTGTGGTCCGAATCGCCAGGATAGCTATCCCATAAAAAGGCAAAATCCTCAGTCTGATCGTGATAACTATATTCAGGAAAGATCGTGTCAATTTGGTAAGTTGAATGAACGTCAAAAATGAAAGTTCCTGCTTCCTTCAACAACTGATAGACCCCTTCAAAAACTTGCTTAACTTGTGAGGCGTCCTGCATATAACAAAGAGAATCAGAGAAACAGGTTACAGCTTGATAGCTTCCAATATCCGTTAAATCAAGCATATCTCCAGCAACCCAATTGACTGCAACCCCCTCTTGAAGAGCACGGTCATTGGCAAGTGTTAGCATTTCTTCTGATAAATCTAAACCAGTCACGTCAAAATCCTTTTTTGCAAATTCTACTGCTAATGCACCAGTCCCACAAGCTAATTCTAATAGTTGATTGGTTTCTTTGGGTAGATGACGTAATGAAAAATCCAGCCATTGCTGATATAAAGAATCATCCATCACCTCATCATAAACAAAAGCAAATGTTTCATAGGCCATTAGTCTAACCAAGCCTCGATATTTTCAAGTGGTGCATCTGACCACAGCTTTTCTAAATTATAAAATTCGCGCTCTGACGTGCTAAATACATGGACAATTACATCACCTAAGTCAATCAAGACCCATTTGCCGCCATCTTTTCCTTCAATACGTTTAACTTCTACTTGCGCCTCTTCTTCCTTATCTACGATTTCATCTACAATAGCATTAATTTGACGATCAGAGTTTGCTGAACAAATCATGAAATAATCCGCCAATAATGATACCTTTGAAACGTTTAATGCCACAATATCAACTGCTCGCTTTGAATCAGCTGCTTTAACGGCGATTTCTAACATATTTTTACTATCTATGATAATTCTCCTCCTTATTTTTCATACCATACGACATTCTTCTAAACAACTAGAATACTTAGTTGCTTCATTCAATCATTATTTTATCCCAGCAACCCACCGATTATACGTTTCTATTGTTTTCGGATAGACTGGATTCTCCGCCTCAATTAAATGAGCCAGCGTATGTTTTGTTTCAAATGCGACTGCCTGATCTAAATCCCTCAAAGCAATCACACGTGCATCTTCAACACCAGGGAAAGATCTCCCTGGTTCAATATAATCTGCCACATAAATTATTTTGTCTAACAACGTCATCTCTGCCGCTCCCGTTGTGTGGAGACGGATCGCATTTAATATTTCCTCATCTGAAATATTCAGCTCACGAGCCACAAACTCCGCACCAACAAGACCGTGCCAAATAGCGTTACCATATTTTAATAGCTCTGTTTTATTTTCGTACTTTCCTCGTTCAATCGCAAGTTGGAATTCTTCATCTGAACGTTCTTTAGCATAATCATGAGTTAAGGCAGCGATACTCGCTTTTTCTGGCGATTCACCAAACTGCTCTGCCAAAGCAATCGCAGTTTCTTCTACACCCAACACATGTTTAAAACGTCGCTCACTCATTCGCATTTGAACGGCTTGCATCAATGCCTCACGATCCATTGCTGTATATCTATCACTATACTTCATCGAGATACAATCCTTCTTCCGCAATATACTCTCGTACACGATCTGGTACCAGATACCGAATAGAGCATCCCTGATTCACTTGCTTTCGAATGTAGGATGAAGACAGCTGGATCTCTGGAACATCTACCCAAATAATTGGGTATGGGCTCTCTAGTGCATAGCCGGCCCGTTTAACCCCTACGAAGTTGACGATACGCACAAGCTCATCAATCCGGTGCCACTTAGGCAGATAGGCTACTTCGTCTCCACCAATGATAAAATAATACTCCGTATCTGGATTTTCTGTGGTTAACTCTAGCATTGTATCAAAGGTATAGCTTTTCCCTTTTCGAGCCAGTTCTCTAGTATCCACTGACAAAAAAGGATTATCTTCAATCGCCAGCTTGACCATCGCAAGTCGATGCTCGCTATCAATAGTCTTCTTTTCATCTACATGTGGCGGTAAATAACTCGGCAACAGGTGTACTTCATCAAATCCCATTTTTTGTCCCACCTGCTCAGCGATCATTAGGTGCGCATGATGGATAGGATTAAAATTCCCCCCTAGCAGTCCTACCTGCTTTTTTGGCAGCGTAGTATCTGTTAGTGATTCAACTTTTGGAATCGTTAAGACGTCCTGATACAACGGTTACTCCCCCTTAATTTTTAATCAATCATTGTTTAGATACTTTGAACTTCTTTTGAAATCTTTTGATATTTTTCTTTACTTGAAGCCTTATACAGTACTAATACACGTCCAATAATTTGAACAATCTGACAATGGATCTTTTCTTCTAAAACATGTGCTACATCTTCAGCGATCTCATCAGTATTTTGTAATAAATTAATTTTTATTAATTCTCTTTTCTCCAACGCTTCAGCAATTTGAACAATTGCTGCCTCATTCATCCCGTTTTTTCCAATTTGGAAAATCGGTTGTAAGTGATGTGCCTGACTGCGCAAGAAACGTTTTTGTTTTCCTCTTAGTTTCATTAATACTCCCCTTATTTTAGATGAAAGTTTTTAGACCAATGCTTTTCGGGTCAAAACATCTACACCCTTTGGTGCCCAGCCAGCGACCACTGCTGGTTTTGATACGGTTACCCAGCCTAATCCAGCAAAAACAATATCGGTTTTTTCTTTAATTGAAAATTCAAAGCGAACTAACTCTGGAAAATCTTCTACCTCATCTGGACGTGGCGGCTGCAATAATCCACCAACGTGTTTCTCATAAAAGGCATCCGCTTTTTCTAATTTTGTTCGATGCGGATCAATGTCATTTGACACATAGGCAATAAAGGATGCGCGCTCTCCCTGAATAAAGTCAAATCGAGCCAATCCACCTAAGAATAACGTTTGACCAGCATTTAACTGGTAAACTTTTGGTTTAATTTCTTTATGGGGCGCAATAATTTTCAAATCTTTTTTTCCAAGATAATGAGCCATCTGATGACGATGAATAATTCCTGGAGTGTCAAAAAGATAATGACCATCATCCAGTGGAATTTCTATCTTATCCAATGTCGTTCCAGGAAACTGAGAGGTCGTAATTAAATCTTGTACACCAGCGGTTTGTTTGATGATTTGATTAATCAATGTTGACTTGCCTACATTTGTCACACCAACTACATATACATCGCGACCATCCCGGTACTCTTCAATTTTCTCTAATAGTTCGGCCATTTCATTTGCTTTGCGTGCACTCGTTAATAAAATATCCACTGGGCGCAGCCCTTCCTCGTGGGCACGTTCACGCATCCATTGAGTTAGGCGACCTCGCTTTAAGGACTTAGGCAGCAAATCAACCTTGTTCCCAACTAATAGGACTGGGTTATCACCAACAAATCGATGTAAGCCTGGAATCAGTGAACCATTAAAATCAAAAATATCCACCACATTCACAATCAACGCGTCTGCTTTTCCAAGCTCATTCAGCAAACGTAAAAAATCATCATCCGTTAATGATACATCTTGAATTTCATTGTAGTGGCGCAAGCGGAAGCAGCGTTGACAATAAACTTCACCATTTGCTAAGCCCTTTTCTAAAGCTGACTGCGGAGTATAACCTAATTCATTCGGATGCTCGGTCTGAATCTTCGCGCCACAACCGATACAAAATAATTCTTCTTCCATTTATAATTCACTCTTCCATTTCATTTCAGGGTCTTTGCGCAATAAAATATGCATGACACGACGTTCAAAAAATCGATTGATCCGCGTATTCCATCCATCTGTATCAAGAATCGGTCGAACAAGAATACTACGGATTCCTGCTGCGCTTGCCCCGCGAATATCTGTCATTACTTGGTCGCCAATCATAACAATCTCATCTTTAGAAACGCCTAATTGTTTCTGCGCATTTTTTATTCCTACAGAAAAAGGTTTCATTGCCCGTGAAACAAAATCTAATTGAAAGCTTTCTAAAGCCTTCGCGACACGACTGGCTTTATTATTTGATACAACAACCACAGGAATTCCTGCTTCATCCATCATTTTTAGCCAATCAATCAGCTCTTTTGTCCCATTCGGATTGTTCCAAGCAATTAGCGTATTATCCAAATCCGTTAACACTGCTTTAAATCCGTGAGCCTTCAATTGTTCCGGGGTTATTTGATAAATGGCTTCGACCATCCACGTTGGTTTGAATTTATCTAACATGGCAACTCCTATAACTTTATTTATACTTCTACAAAACCTGATTATAACGCAAATTTTTTGAAAACTCTACATTTGGGTACAAAGGTTTAAAAAAGACTAGGCTTTCTTCGCCTAGTCTTACTAATTTTATAATACTTTTGATAAGAAATCGATAGTTCTAGGATTCTTAGTATGATCGAAAACTTCTTCAGGTGTACCTTCTTCAACGATTACTCCACCGTCCATAAAAATTACCCTATCTCCCACTTCTTTAGCAAAACCCATTTCATGGGTAACGATCATCATCGTCATTCCTTCTTTAGCCAATTGCTGCATTACTTGCAGCACATCCCCAACCATTTCAGGATCAAGCGCAGAAGTTGGTTCATCAAAAAGCATGACATCTGGTTGCATCGCTAATGCTCGAGCAATAGCAATCCGTTGCTGTTGTCCTCCGGATAAAGATTGCGGATAAGCAGTCGCTTTTTCAGACAAACCAACTTTTTCCAACAGCTCTTTAGCTATTTTTTCTGCCTCAGGTTTAGCCATTCCTTTAACTTTAATAGGGGACAAGGTAATGTTATCTAAAACAGTCATATTAGGAAATAAATTAAACTGTTGAAACACCATACCCATCTTTTCTCTCGTCTTGAAAATATCGTTCTTTTTATCTGTAATATCGGTTCCTTCAAACCTGATCGTACCAGAAGTAGGAACCTCTAATAAATTAACGCAACGTAAAAACGTACTTTTCCCAGATCCAGATGGTCCGATAATTACAACAACTTCTCCAGGTGTGATCTCTGCTGAAATGTCTTTAAGAACCTCGTTATCACCAAATTTTTTATTTAAATGTTCAATTTGAATCAATGCTTCTGTCATTTTACTCACCTCTGCTCCTTATCGCTGATACCCTTTTCCAAGTTTTTTCTCCCATAAGTTCACTAAGCGGGAAGTGATGAAGGTCATCACGAAATAAACAACCGCAGCGACAATTAAGGGTTCCAATGGAATATAGGAATTAGAAACAACGATTTGAGCGGATCCCATTAATTCATTAATTCCTATCGTTGCAAGTAGAGAAGAATCTTTAATCAAAGTAATGAATTCATTCCCTAAAGGCGGCAAAATGTTTCTTAACGCTTGTGGTAAAATCACATAGCGCATTGTTTGAGATGGACGCAGTCCTAATGAATGAGCTGCCTCGGTTTGTCCGAAGTTTACAGCTGTGATCCCCCCACGAATGATTTCCGCAACATATGCTCCAGAATTCAAAGATAAAACAATCATACCTGGAATTAAACGATTTAAACCAACGGTCAATACACCGACGTTCAAATCAGTTGATGGGAAAAATCCCTGTAAAATCAGAAATCCAATCGTAATTTGCAACAACATCGGAGTACCGCGAAGCACTTCGATATAGATATTTGCTAACCAGTTTAAAGGCTTATGTTTAGACAGCTTTAAAAGAGCCATAGCTAATCCTATTAAAGTCCCTAAACAAACTGTCACAAGCGAGATAATCACTGTGATTCCCGCTCCTGAAACGAAGTAAGATAAATATTTATCTAAAAAAGAAAAGTCCAAAACATGCTTCCTCTATTCTTCTACTGATTTTTCGGCTAATTCATGATTTTGTTTAACAAACTCATCAATCTTGCCTTCATCATTTAACTTTTTAATGATTTTATTGATTTCTGTTTGTAATTCTTCACTGCCTTTTGGCAATGCAATGGCAAAAGCTTCATCTTTGGATGCCTCTAAATCAATGTTTGCAATCATCAAATCAGGATTTTGCTGTACATAAGATTCTGCAATTGTTTTTTCTACAACCATCGCATCCAGCGAACCACTGTTCACTTCGATGACCATGTTAGGAACCTTTTCGATTGAAACTAATTTTGCATCTTTCATTTGTGTTTTTACTACATCTTCTTGGATTGAGCCTTTTTGCGCCCCGACGTTTTTATCTTTTAAAGCATCTAAACTTGTAAATTTGTCTTGGTTTTTCTTATTGATGATTACTACTTGTGGTGGATTGTAGTAGTTGTCAGTAAAGGCAAATTGTTCTTTCCGTTCTGGTGTTGCAGAAATTGCAGAGATAGCAATATCTGATTTCCCTTCTTTTAAAGATGCCAGCACTGTATTAAAACTCATATCAGATACTTCAGCCTTCACACCAAGTTCTTTTGCTATCGCATTGACTAAGTCAATGTCAGCACCAACAATCTTATCCTTTCCATCTACCATTGTATGGAATTCAAATGGTGCGTAATCAGCAGAGGTAGCTACTTTTAATACGCCAGCTTTCTTAATTGCTGCTAATTGGTCTTCTGATTTTGCATTTGATGAATCGGCAGTTTTATCTCCGCCTCCTCCACATGCTGCTAGAGAGAATAGTGCTACTAATGTCATTACTAAGCCGGTAATTTTCTTCATCCTGTTTCCTCCTAAATAGTGAATCCTTTTTTCAATGAATTTATTATAGCATGAAATTTTCATAAAACAAGCAAATAGTTGTATAAATATTAGATATAATTCGAAATTAGGTTTATATATTGTATATATTCAATTGCAAGTGTATAAATATTTTAATTTCCACTTTCTTGTGCTAATTGATTATTCTTCTCCACCATTTTTTCAATTTCTCCAGTTTCCTTTAACTCTTTTATATGCTTATTAAGCGCTGCTACTAATTTTTTATTTCCTTTAGGAACAGCGATACATAGAGAATCCTCCTTCATACTTTTCAATGGAATATTCGCAATCATTAATTCTGGATTTTTACTCACGTAGGCGTCGGCTACAGTCTTCTCAACAACTAAACCATCTAAAGAACCCTTTTTGACTTCCAAGAAAATATTCGGCAGCTTTTCAATCGACACCAATTTAGCATCTGTCATTTGTGATTTTACAATATTTTCTTGAATGGTCCCCTTTTGAGCACCAACTTGCTTATCGGAAAAATGATCAATTGATGTAAATTCATTTTCATGCTGCTTATTGATAACGATTACTTGAGGCGATGTATAATAATCTGTAGTGAAATCAAAACTTTCCTCACGTTCACTAGTAACCGAAATTGCTGACACCGCTACATCAGCTTTTCCTTCTTTTGCAGCAGCTAAGACTGCATTAAAACTCATATCCAGCCATTCCACTTTTACACCCATTTTTTTGGCGATAGTTTCCATCATTTCAATATCAGCCCCAACGATTTTATCTTTACCATTCATTGTTGTATGGAATCCAAATGGCGCATAATCTGGTGAAGTGGCTACTTTAATGACTCCATCCTTTTTTATAGTATTTAATTTGTCTTCTTCCTTCTGATTACCGCATGCTGCAAATAAAACTATTAGTACCATACCTAAAACAATCTTTAACCCTTTTTTCATAACCCATCCCCCAAAATCTTTTTTATAGTATAGCATATAATTTCGTTTTTACTACCTAATTATGTATATTTATTTACTAAAAGAACTATTTTTGTATAAAAAAAGACGGCTATAGCCGTCTTTTTGAGGATTAAAATTTACGAAAACGTTGATATCTCTTCTCAATCAATTCTTCTGTTGAATATTGAGAGAGCTCAGTGAGTTTTTCGATTAAAGATTTTTTCAACATACGAATAATTTTTTCCTCACTTAGTTTTTTACCCCTTAGTGTTTCAGGAATCACACGGTCAATCACGTCCAACTCAAGTAATTCTGCAGCGGTAATTTTCATTAACTCAGCAGCTTCGTCAGCACGTTTCCCATCCTTCCAAAGGATTGATGCAAACCCCTCAGGTGAAAGAATCGCGTAAATACTGTATTCCATCATCCAGACCTCATCAGCCAAAGCTAAAGCTAATGCACCGCCACTTCCACCTTCACCAGTTACGATAGAAATGATTGGAACTTTTAAATCTGACATCTCTAAAAGATTACGGGCGATTGCTTCGCCTTCCCCACGTTCTTCTGCCTCTACGCCGCAAAAGGCTCCTGGAGTATTAACAAAGCAAATAACAGGACGATGGAATTTTTCAGCTTGCTTCATTAATCGTAACGCTTTGCGATAACCTTCAGGATTGGGTTGTCCAAAATTACGATCCATGTTCTCTTTCAGGTTGGCTCCTTTTTGAATACCAATAATTGTGACTGGTTTTCCAGCCAAATTAGCGATACCCCCAACGATTGCAGGATCATCTCCAAAATGGCGATCACCATGGAGCTCTTGAAAGTCAGTGAAAATTTTTTCGAAATAGTCTAGGCTAGTCAAACGATCTTGATGTCTGGCCAACTTAACAATTTCCCCAGCAGTTAGACTCATTCTTCACACCAGCCCTTCTGTTGATGAAATGCCAATAATTGCGATAAACGATCTTTCAACATCATTCTTGGAACAATTTGATCAATAAATCCATGCTGTAAAAGAAACTCAGCTTTTTGAAAATCGTCTGGTAGCTGTTGACGTATCGTTTGTTCAATTACCCGTCGTCCAGCAAATCCAACTAAGGTTTGCGGTTCGGCTAAAATAACATCACCCTCCATTGCAAAGCTGGCAGTAACTCCTCCAGTAGTTGGATCTGTTAAAACAGTAATATAAAGCAGTCCCGCGTTACTATGACGCTTAACAGCTGCAGAAATCTTAGCCATCTGCATCAATGAGAAGATTCCTTCTTGCATTCGAGCACCACCTGAGGCAGTGAAAAGAACAACAGGTAACTCTTCAGCTACCGCCTTTTCAAAAAGCCGAGTGATTTTTTCGCCTACAACAGTACCCATACTTCCCATAATGAAATTGGCATCCATCACACCAATGGCCACTATTTGTCCATTGATTGTTGCTTTTCCTGTCAGTACAGCTTCATCCAAGCCTGTTTTTTCCTTCATTGACTCTATTTTTTTTAAATACTCCGGAAAATCGATCGGATTTCTTTGTTCTAGTTGGTTGTCCCAGTCAATAAAACTTTTTTCATCAATCGTCAGAGCCAATCGTTCCCAAGCACTTATTCGGAAGCTATAGCCGCAATGAGGACAAACTTTTTCAGTACCAATTTCTTTTTTATACAAGGTACGTTTACAGTTTGGACATTTGGCCCACATATCATCCGGTACGGTTGGCTTCGTTGTTGGTACACTGTCGCGGTTAGGATTGATTCGAATGTAGTTTTTTTTCTTGTTAAAAAGTCCCACCTATATTCCTCCTACTCGCTTTGCTGCCACTCAGGTAAAAATGTTTTTTGCAAGAAGCTTGTATCATAATCACCAAATAAAACACTTGGATGACTGATTAAATCCATCTGAAATTCAACGTTAGTAATTACACCATCAGAAACGAATTCGCCTAAAGCACGCTGCATCTTCATTAGTGCATCAAAACGATCTTCACCATGAACGATGATCTTCGCAATCATTGAATCATAATATGGCGGAATTGTCACACCGCTATACATCGCGCTATCTACTCTCAGTCCTAGCCCTCCGCTAGGCAAAAGAAGTGTTTTAATCTTACCAGGAGAAGGCGCAAAGTTAAATGCTGGATTTTCAGCATTTATTCGACATTCAATCGAGTGTCCATGAAACTTCACGTCTGACTGCTTCAAACCCAATGGCTCTCCCGCAGCGATTTTGATCTGTTTCTTCACAATATCAATGCCTGTAATCATCTCAGTAATTGGATGTTCCACTTGAATTCGAGTATTCATTTCCATGAAGTAGAAATTTCCCTCTTCATCTCGAAGAAATTCAATTGTTCCGGCACTTTCGTAATTTACAGCCTTTCCAGCTTTAACGGCAATATCACCGAGCATCTTACGATTTTCTTCACCAATAACGACAGAAGGAGCTTCTTCTAAGACTTTTTGATTATTTCGTTGCAACGAACAATCACGCTCTCCTAAATGAATCACATGACCTTGCTGATCTCCCAAGATTTGAACTTCAATATGCCGAGCTGGATAAATAATTTTTTCCATATACATGGCATCATCACCAAAGGCTGCTTTAGCCTCTGATTTGGCCGACAAGAAATTTTTTTCAAGTTCATTTTTCGTAGGAACTTTACGAATTCCTTTTCCACCGCCGCCAGCAGCAGCCTTCAACATAACCGGATATCCGATTTTATCTGCTAATTTCTCTGCTTCTTCCAGTGTGTCGATGGCTCCGTCACTACCAGGAATTACTGGGACACCTGCTTTTTGCATCAACTGGCGCGCATGAATTTTATTTCCCATCGCATCAATAGTTTTTTCGCTTGGTCCGATGAATTTAATGTTGCATTCGGCACACATTGTCGCAAATAAGCTATTTTCAGATAAGAAACCGAACCCTGGGTGGATGGCTTCGGCGTTCGTCACGATCGCTGCGCTTAGAATTTCCTGCATATTTAGATAGGACTCACTAGAACGAGCTGGTCCGATACAAATCGCTTCATCAGCCATCTCGGTGTGCAACGCTTCTTTATCCGCTTCCGAATAAACCGCAACTGTCTGAATTCCTAATTCACGACAGGCACGGATAATTCGTACAGCGATTTCGCCACGATTAGCGATTAATATTTTTGAAAACATAGACATCTATCCAATCATAAAAGTCAGTTCTGCTTCGGCTACTTTTTTGCCATCGACATAGGCGATGCCTTTTCCACAACCTGCTGAAGAACGAACTTTTGTTAATTCTACTTCTAAAACTAAGGTATCTCCTGGAACAACTTTCTTACGGAATTTTGCTTTATCGATTCCACCGAAATAAGCCGTTTTCCCTTTGAATTCATCCATTGATAACAAAGCAACTGCTCCGGCTTGAGCCATTGCTTCGACGATCAGCACGCCGGGCATTACTGGTTCGTGAGGAAAATGTCCTTGAAAGAACGGTTCATTAACAGAAACGTTTTTCTTTGCTTTGATACTTTTTCCTGGTTCCAATTCCTCTACGCGATCAATCAATAACATTGGGTAGCGATGCGGAATAATTTCTTTGATTTCTTCGATCGTTAACATGTAGTTCTCCTCCTAGCTAATACGAAACAATGGTTGTCCATATTCAACAACATCTTCATTTTCCACCAAAATCTCAGTGATAGTTCCATCGAAATCACTTGTGATTTCATTCAACAGCTTCATCGCTTCAATGATGCAGACTGTTTCACCTTGTTTTACAGTATCACCCACTGATTTATAGGCTTCTTGTTCTGGCGACGGCTGTAAATAAACGATCCCAACGATAGGGGAAGTGATTACCTGACCAGTCCCTTTACTTTCAGCAACAGGTATAGACTCTGCTTCCAAGTTTGAAGCTGCTGGTGTATTCGATACTACGGGGGCAACTTCAGTAACCTGCTCAGTTTTCACTGGTGCTGCGGTTTGTCGACTCGTTTGATTTTTATTCATGTATAATTCAAAACTGCCTTCCCGTAAATCAAACTCGGTTAGGTTAGAATCATTAAATTGATTCAACAGTTCTTTGACTTCATTGATCTCCATTTTTAGTCCTCCCAGCGTTTCAAACAGATCACAGCGTTGTGACCGCCAAAACCTAGAGAATTACTTACGGCGTAATTTACCGTTGTTTCTTTTGCTTCGTTCACAACAACGTTTGTCTTAACTTCTGGATCTAATTCTTGAATATTTGCGGTTGGCGGAATAAATTGGTGCTGGAGTGCCATCAATGAAGCAACTGCTTCAACACCGCCAGCTCCACCTAATAAATGTCCCGTCAATGATTTAGTGCTGCTGACGTAGGCATTGTCAGTTAAGGCTGTCGCAATTGCCTTACTCTCAGCCACATCATTAGGTGGGGTACTTGTACCGTGAGCATTTACATAGTTTACTTCTTCTGGTTGAATTCCTGCTTCTTCAATTGCTGCCGTAATTGCTCTTGCGGCACCATCGCCATCAGGAGTAGGTGAAGTCATATGGTACGCATCACATGTGGCTCCATAGCCTACAACTTCGCCTAAGATAGTTGCACCACGTTTTTGAGCGTGCTCCAATGATTCTAAGACTAAAACACCAGCTCCCTCACCCATTACAAATCCATTTCGATCTTTATCAAAGGGGATTGATGCACGATTTGGATCTTCTGAGGTACTTAATGCTGTTAATGCCGCAAAACCGGCGATACCAATTTTATTGATACAGGATTCAGCTCCCCCAGCTATGATCACATCAGAATAGCCATGCTTAATATTACGGAATGCTTCACCGATTGAATGTGTTCCACTGGCACACGCAGTTACAGTACTAGTACAAATACCTTTCGCACCAATCCGTAAAGCGACATTTCCTGCTGCCATATTAGCAATTGCTAACGGAACAAACATCGGAGATACTCGTGCCGGACCCTTTGCATCCATTTTCAAGACCTGATCCTGGATCGTTCCTAAACCGCCGACACCAGAACCGATCATCACACCGAAACGTTCCATATCTTCTTCTTCAGTGTTAATCCCGCTCATTTCCATCGCTTCAAGCGCTGAATAAATGGCATACAACGAGTAGGTTTCCATTCGTTTAGTATCTTTTTTAACAAAATATTTTTCTAAAGGTAAATCTTTGACTTCACCTGCTAAAGTGACACCTGTTTCACTGGCATCAAAGCGCGTGATTGGACCGAACCCATGATTTCCTTCTTTTAAATTATTTAAAAATGTTTCTTCATTATTACCAATTGGTGAGACAACACCAAAGCCTGTAATTACGACACGATTCATTTTATTCCGTCCTTTCTTTACATGACCATTCCGCCATCAACGTTCAGTACCTGACCGGTGATGTAACTGTTTTGTGCTAGAAATAGAGCCGCTTTTGCTACATCATCTACACTACCGAAACATTTTAAGGGAATTTGACCTTCCATTTGTTCTTTGACTTTATCATTCAGTTCATCTGTCATATCTGTTTTGATAAACCCTGGAGCAATCGCATTGCAGGTAATTCCTCGCGGAGCTACCTCTCTTGCTACTGCTTTGGTAAAGCCAATTACGCCTGCTTTACTTGCTGCATAATTGCTTTGACCGACATTTCCAATCAAACCAACAACACTGGAAAGATTAATAATAACTCCAGCACGTTTTTTCATCATTTTTTTCAAAACCTGCTGAGTCATATTGAAGGTACCCTTTAGGTTAATATCCATAACTGCATCGAAATCTTCAGGTTTCATCCGTAAAAGTAACTGATCTTTTGTAATGCCGGCATTGTTGACTAGAATATCAATCGAACCTAAGCACTCCTCACATTCCTTGATCATGTTACCTGCTTCTTCGAAAGAGCTGATATCTCCACAAATGCTGCTGCATTTCACCCCGAAACTTTCGATTTCCGCAATTTTATCTGCGGGGATGGCTTTGCGACCATTCAATACAATGTTCGCACCAGCTTCAGCAAAAGCCTTAGCAATTCCCCAGCCAATCCCTCGACTGCTACCGGTAATGAATACTGTTTTATTCGTTAGTTCCATTCGAACCTCCTAAAAAGCTGATTGTGTCTGCCAATGTTTTTACATCTTCTACACGACTAGTCGCAAGTGACCGATCAATTTTCTTAATAAAACCAGTCAGCGTTTTTCCAGGACCAACCTCAATCAAACGTTCAATACCAAGTTCTTTTAACGTTAAAACACTGTCGCTAAAACGAACCGGTGACATCACCTGTTTTGTTAATAAAGAAATGATTTCATCCTGAGGCATGATCTCCGCAGTAGTATTTGAGATAACTGGTACTTGCATCTCGCTAAATGAGATTGTTTGTAACACTTCGTTCAACCGTTTGCTAGCTGGTTCCAATAATGCTGTGTGGAAAGGACCGCTAACATTCAATGGAATCATTCGCTTTGTTCCAGCAGCTTGCAATAATTCTTCCGCTTTTTCAACTGCAGCAGTTTCGCCGCCAATCACAATTTGTTGCGGAGTATTATAGTTTGCTGGTGAAACAATTCCGATGGCAGAGGCCTGTTTACAACATTCCTCAATCACTTCTGCCTCAGTATTCATGACAGCTACCATCTTACCACTGCCTGTCGGTGCTGCTTCACTCATGAATTGCCCACGTTTATGAACCAGTCTTACTGCATCGCTGAATTTTAATGCTTCAGAAGCAACTAAAGCAGTGTACTCCCCTAGGCTTAGTCCTGCTACTGCATCCGTTCGAAAACCTTTATCGATTAGCACACGCAAAAAAGCGGTGCTGACTGTTAAAATTGCTGGCTGAGTATATTTCGTCTCATTTAATTGATCGTTTTCTTCGAAGCATAAATCTTCCATCGAAAAGCCCAGTAAATCACTAGCTTCTTCAAATGTTTCTTTTACGATTTTCTCCTGCTGGTATAACTCTTTGCCCATTCCGACATATTGAGCGCCCTGCCCACTGAACAAGAATGCTGTTTTCATGATCGTCTCCTAATAGCAGGAAAGGCCAGGCCTTACGCCTAGCCTTTTCCCGAAATTTTATTAATTAAGCGTTTTGTTGTTTTTCAACGTATTCAACTAAATCTTTCACAGTTGTAATGCCATCTTCAGTTTCGATTTTCACATCAAACTCGTCTTCGATTTCGTTGATAATTTGGAATAGATCCAAGCTGTCTGCTTCAAGATCTTCTTGGATATTTGTTTCTAATTTTACTTCTTCTTTTTCTACTCCTAGTTCTTCTACGATAATGTCTTGGATTTTTTCGAATGTCATAAGTTGTTTCCTCCGATAATTTTAAGTTTTTAGTTTTATATTTTTAACAAACTTATAGCTGAATCAGCAGGTTGCCCCATGCTAGTCCACCGCCATAGCCTGTCAATACCACTTTTTGATTGCTGTTTAATGATAAAATATTAGCTTCAACAAGTTCATCCAATAAAATAGGAATACTTGCTGCCGAAGTGTTCCCATAATTCATTAGGTTCATCGGAAACTTCTCAATTGGCTCGTTCATTTTGCGAGCGATTTTTTCAATGATTCGTTTATTGGCTTGATGCAGAAGATAATAGTCAACTGTCTCCTCACCAATAAATTCTTTCAAACTTTTGGTTACGTCATTTAGGGCGAAGTTCCAGATTCCACGGCCGTCCATTGATAAAGCCGTACTAGTCTCTGCCTCTTCATGGAAGATATTACTATTTTTGCGATAACCGGAAGTTAATGCATTGGCACGCTCACCATCCGCTCGCAACATTTGCTTCATTATAGAAGGCTCTTCATTTGCCTCAAGCAAAACACCCGCGGCGCCATCTCCAAACAGAACAGCCGATGAACGATCTTGCCAATCTAGAAGCTTCGAAGTCTTCTCTCCACCGATAACGATTCCCCGCTTCATTCCACTGCGAACGAAATTTTCAGCGGTTGCTAATGCATAAACAAATCCAGCACAGGCAGCCGTTACATCAAATGCCATCGCATGTTTTGCTCCAAGTTGTCCTTGAACCTGACAAGCCACAGAAGGTGATGTGTAGTCTGGTGACATTGTAGCGACAATAATAAAATCCAAATCCATTGGGTCTATTGCTGCCTTATCAACCAGTTTTTTCGCTACATGAAAGCACATGTCTGAAGTATTCTCCGCTTCTGCGACGTGGCGCTGCTTGATCCCAGTTCGTGATTGAATCCACTCATCTGAGGTATCCATCCATTCTGCCAAGTCATCATTCGTCACTACTTTTTCAGGTAAATAACGCGCAGTTGCAATTATTTTTCCGAAGCTCATACTCATTTGATCTCCTCTAAGTAACTATATAGATTTACTAGCGCCTTCAAGAAAACCTCTTGCTCTTCTGCATTCAAATCCTTGATGGCACTTTTGACCATTTCATGATGAAAATGCTGATGAACTCGAAAGACTAAGCGTCCTTTTTTTGTCAAACCTAGTTTAACCACACGACGATCATCCTCACTGCGGATTCGCTCTACATAGCCCTTTTTCACTAAACGATTGATTGATGTCGTCAAGGTCCCAACTGTTACCAATAATTCCCTGGCAACTTCTGTGGTCGTTTTCTTTTTGTACATCCCGATTGCATCAATGGTGTGCATTTCTGTAATCGTCAAATCGCTGAATTGTGATTTTTTTAGTTCGTTTTCTTCAATCGACAGAACATCGTTGAAAATTGAAACTAAATAGGTATTTAATTCTTCCCAGTTTCTTTCCATGTCCTCACCTAATTAGTTTGATTATCAAATCATTTGATGTTCAAACTATATCTTATTTTATTTCTGAATGCAACAATATTTTTCCAATTAACCAAAAATTAATGATTAAATCGAGGAGGATTTGACTGATCTACTTTTCAATTTACTTTGATAACCAAAGGAATTTTCCATATAAAAAAAAGCGGGAATCCCGCTTTTTTTATACATTTCGATGCATTGGAATGTTGTTGTTATTTGGATGAACCAATAAATATTGGATAACATCAATATTGCTAGCTTGGAAGGATGCCGCGCAAGCCTGTAGATAGAGATCCCACATTCGATAAAAAGCTTCATCTTTTTGCGCAATGACTTTCTCTTCTACATTGTGGAAGTTTTTCGTCCAATGTTCAAGAGTTAATTGATAATCACGACGGAGACTCTCAAGGTCAATTAGCTGCAGATCATTTTCAGTAATATGACCGACTAATTCAGTTACACCTGGAATATAGCCCCCTGGAAAAATGTATTGGTTGATCCAAGCATTTTTCGCTCCGCCTTGTTGACGACTAATTCCATGAATCAATGCAGTTCCACTTGGCGCCAAATGATTTTCAACAACCTTAAAATATTCCTGAAGGTTTTCTGCCCCAACGTGTTCGAACATACCGACACTTGTAATGTGATCAAAAGTCCCTTTTAGATCCCGATAATCCATCAATTCAACAGATACCGTATCTTCAAGCTTCTCTTTTTTAATAATTTCTTGAATATGTTGATATTGCTCTTCACTCAATGTGATTCCTTTAGCCTTGACCTTATATTCTTTTGCGGCAGTCAAAATCAATGTTCCCCAACCACACCCGATATCTAAAAGTGTGTCTCCAGGTTGAATGAACAATTTGTTCAAAATGTGATGTACTTTGTTAATTTGAGCTTGCTCCAATGTATCCTCTGGTGTTTCGAAATAGGCACAAGAATAAGTTAGAGTACGATCCAACCACATCTCATAGAAATCATTTCCCAAATCATAATGGCTATGAATATCGTGAGCTGATTGTTTTTTTGTGTGTTTTTCTTTCGGCATCCATTTTTTGAAATTATTATTATGGAAAAATCCGTTGGCTTGGTTATACACATCGTAAATTAAAGCCTGTAAATCACCTTTGATTTCAATTTTCTTTTCCATGTACGCTTCTCCAAGTGCCAAAGAAGCGTTGTTAATTAATTCTTTTACTGGGATTTTTTCATTAAAAATAATCTTGAAAACTACTTCTCCCTCGGAATTTCCATACTCTTTAGTAGAACCATCCCAAAAAGTTACTTGAGTTTTTTGTGAAAAAGATGGTTTAAATAATTGATTGTATACTTCTTTATCTAACATAATATTGCCTCCCTCACCATATCTTCCGACTAAATCTTAATTAGTTCAAAAGATTTGCCCTTGGTTGGCGAAAAAAATAGGAAATCCTCATAAAAATATCATCAAAAATTATATGAAACCCTTTTTCTAAAAAGAAAGGTACAAAAAAAACGGGTTTCCCCGTTTTATTGAATCAAATCATAAATTTCCATCGCAACGATGTCGATGTTATCAAATTGATAAGATTGTTTGCTGTCGCTTTCAGTCAGCTCAAATGTTTCTGTTGTATTATCATAAGTTACAGTACATTTTTCCACGCCCTCTTTTTCAAAACGACGCAATTGTACTTCATTATCAGTCGATTCAGTCATTGCTTCTAAGCGTTTAATAATGGCAACTAATTGTGAATGTTTCATCTAGATGCCCCCCTTCTTCTCAATTCTGTCTTATTGTATCAAATCCGACCGTATCTTGCATTGATTTTCATCAATTAATTTATGATTTTTTTACTAAATCTAACTTAAGACTGTTCCCACCACAATTTAATTAAAGCTTGTGTTCCATCATTCTCAAATCCTTGTTCCGCTAACTGTTCGTATAGCTCCGTAGCCAATTTTGTCGCTGGTAGATGAAGCTGCATTTTTTCTGCTTCGTCTAGGGCAATTTTCAGGTCTTTTATAAAGTGCTTAACGAAAAAGCCAGGAGAGTAATCTGCTTTTAAAATGCGTGGCGCGTAATTTGTCATTGACCAGTTTTGCGCTGCACCGCCTCCTAACGTTTCTAAGACCTTTGGTACATCTAGATTCGCCGCTTTTGCATAAACAAGCATCTCAGTCATTCCAGTCATGGTTCCAGCAATCATAATTTGATTGGCCATTTTTGTATGTTGTCCTGCACCGGCTTTGCCTTGCAACGAATAACTTTTACCCATAATTTCAAATAGTGGTAACACTTGCTCATAGGCTGTTTGATCACCGCCAACCATAATGGTTAAAGTTCCGTTTTGCGCACCAAGATCTCCTCCCGATACTGGCGCATCCAAAGCAGCGGCACCTTTTTCCTTAGCTGTCTCATAAATTCTTTCCGCTAAAGTTGGGGTAGATGTTGTTAAATCCACAAGAATCTTATCTTTTACCTCTGTCGAATATATACTGTTTTTCCCAAAATAAATTTCTTCAACATCACTTGGATACCCAACCATAGAAAAAATAATATCGCTCGTAGCAGTTACCTCTGCTGGTGTTGGCTGCCACATGGCTCCATGTTCAACTAGGTCATCTGTCTTGCTTTTCGTACGATTATATACGGACACTTCATGCCCTGCAGAAAGAAAATGCTTCACGATGGATTTTCCCATCACGCCTGTTCCGATAAAACCTATTCTCATGTTATTACCTCCTAATAAAAAAATAATCCACCTCCAGTATACATGAAGAGATGGATTTCAGCTTTATTTATCTTCACCATTTCGAAGTGAGTTAATCCGTATTCGCATTTTTTGAACGGTTCGAGCAGGAGTGCTCGTCTCTGTGTGATTTTCAGCATAGTAGATCAACATTTCTTGATAGAATTTAAGAATTTCATCGCCAAAACGCTCTGCCGATATTTCAACTAACTTGTTCTTTTGAACTATTGGATCAATTGGAATCTGCTGCTGCACGTATCGAACAAAGCTCTCGCTAAAGTCTTCATTACGTTCGAAGGTAATTCCTAAAGACTCATCATTTAGTAGTTGCGTGAGATAGTCATTTCCCTCTACGACACATTGTGTCCCCGAAGCAATCGCTTCAGCGTAAGTCAGGCCTTGTGTTTCCGAAGTCGAAGCACTAACAAAATAATCTGCTGCATGATAATAGTAGGCAACTTCTTCATGAGGGACTTCTCCTGTAAATTGAACATAATCCTCAATTTCTAATTCACGAGCCATTGCTTCTAGGTCTTCTCGATAGGGTCCTTTGCCAACAATGACCAAACGAGCATTCGGATAGCTCATAAGTACCTCTGGGAACTGTTGGACGATGACATGAATGTTCTTTTCATAAGAAATTCTGCTTAATGACAAAATCATCAACTCATCAGGCTGTATTCCGAGTGTTGTTCTTAATTTCTCTGTGTCCTCTTTTGTAATATCTGAGCGAACAAAATGTTTTACATCGATCCCTGTCGGAATGATCCGCATTGGAATATCTACTTCATAACGCTTCAATGTATCAACTACCCGTTTACTTGGACAAACAACTCCCGTAGAATGATTGACAAACATTTTTATAAAATGCTTTACATGCGTCGGGCGAACAACTTTTCCATTGGCAATATAATGGAGGTAATCCTCATACATCGTGTGATACGTATGGACGACAGGTATCCGTAAACGATTCGCTACCATTTTCCCTAAAAAACCAGCACCAAACTCTGTATGCGTATGAATGATTTCTAATTCCAATTCTTTCGCTATTTGATAAGCGAACCATATTCCTCTTACCACGATTCGACGATCCTTGAAGGATACAAAAGGAACGCTAGGCATACGTACGATATCTTTTTCAAACTCATCCGCATCTGGGTCAGTCGTTGTAAAAATGTAAACCTCATGCCCTTGTTGCTCAAGTTCATTTTTTAATGTTCTGATCGATGTTGCTACCCCGCTGACCTGGGGGAAATAAGTATCTGTAAAAAAGCCGATCCGCACGACTATTCCTCCAAACTATTTTGTGACTTTTGCATACACTTGATGATCATAAGGCAAACCTAAGACCTCTTGATACACAGATTTTAACTCAGCACCGATTTGTGTGATACTTTTTTCCTGAGCTGTTTTAAAGCCTGCCATCGAAAGATTCGGTAACCGTCGATTCACCAACTGTTGAATTAACTCTTCAAACTCCTGATTATTGGTCCCCATATAGCAGTTTTCACGATTTGTTAACCATCCATCATAAACAGGAATATCTCTTAATAATACTTGTTGTTGACTTGCTAAGGCCTCCAATACGACAATTCCTTCTGTTTCTTCATAAGAAGGAAAAAAGAATAGATCTGCACCAGAATAAGCTCCCTCTATGAGATCTCCATTGATATAACCTGGAAAAATCACGTTTTTAGGATGTGCTTTTTTTACAAGACGCCGGATATTCGCAGGGATCGAAAGCATAGGCACATCGCCAAACCAAATGAAAGTATAGTCTGGCATTTTTTCTGCAAGCTCGACAAAATCAAGAATCCCTTTGCGCTCAAAAAATAGACCTACACATATGATCACCTTTTGTGTTTCTGATAAATTAAAATGATTCCGAAAAGCCGCCTCTTTATGCTCATCTGGATAATACCTTTTCAAATCAATACCGTTTGAAATCGCCGCGATTGGCTGTTTTAATCCATAGCTACGAAGTAACTTCTTAGAATAAGGGGTAGGAGTGATCAGGTGATCTGCCTGTTCATACAAAGAGACTAGCCATTTTTTTACCAAAGGAGCAAGTTGGTTTGAGCCTACAAATGAATTACGGAAATCTTCCTCCGTCGAGTGTGCATGAAAGACCACTTTTTTACCGAGCCTTTTTGCTTTTCTGACTAATTGAAGGCTCTTCAGTCCATACGTATTAATATGTAATATATCATAATCAGTCGCACTTGGGTCAAGAGTATAATCAATCCCCATTGAAGCCAACGCTCTTTTTTGATGGCTTAAGGCACGTCCAATCCCTGATTTACCAATAACATTCTGACCTTCAAAGTAAAGTAATATTTTCATATGCAGCCTCCTTAAAAACAAATCAATTATATCACAAGCACTTGATTTTTATCTCAACCTATAGTCTGATTTTACTCCTTCTTCATCATTTTACCTTTTTCCCATTTTATATTTTATAACAAGAAAAAAGACCGCTGTCCGAAAAGACAACGGTCTTAAAATAAAAATCTATTTTACGTATTCTTTTACTAGTTCTTCGACTTCTTCCATTGTGTCGCACTCTTTCAACGCTTTTTCAGCCAATTCAGCCATGTCAGTTGTTGTTAAACGCTTCATCAAGCTACGAGTTCTAAGGATTGATGTCGCACTCATAGAGAACTCATCTAAGCCCATACCCATTAGCAATGGAACAGCTGTTTGATCGCCAGCCATTTCGCCACACATACCAGCCCATTTACCTTCAGCATGTGCTGCATCAATGACGTTTTTAATCAAACGTAAGATTGATGGGTTATATGGTTGATACAGGTATGAAACGCGTTCGTTCATACGGTCAGCAGCCATTGTGTATTGAATCAAGTCGTTTGTTCCGATACTAAAGAAGTCAACTTCTTTTGCAAACTTGTCAGCTAGAACAGCTGCGGCAGGGATCTCGATCATGATTCCGACTTGAATCGTATCAGAAACCTTCACGCCTTCGTTAACAAGCTTTTCTTTTTCTTCGTTGAACATTTTCTTCGCTGCACGGAACTCTTTTAATGTTGCAACCATTGGGAACATGATGCGTAAATTGCCATGAACTGAAGCGCGTAACAATGCACGTAACTGTGTACGGAACATATCGTCGCCTAATTCAGATAAACTGATACGCAATGCACGATAACCCAAGAATGGATTCATTTCGTGAGGTAATGTTAAGTATGGTAACTCTTTGTCTCCACCGATGTCCATTGTACGAACAACAACTGGTTTGTCACCCATGCCTTCTAAAACGGCTTTATAAGCTTCAAACTGATCGTCTTCTGTAGGGAAATCTGAAGAGTCCATATATAGGAATTCCGTACGGTATAAACCAATTGCCTCAGCGCCATTGTTATGAACGCCTTCAAGGTCTTTTGGTGTACCGATGTTCGCCGCTAATTCAAAATGCTTGCCATCAGCAGTAACTGTTTCAGCATCTTTTAATTTTTCCCATTCAGCCTTTTGCGTTGCATAAGCTTCGCCAGCTTTTTTGTATTCAGCTGCTTGTTCGTCTGTTGGGTTCACAATTGTTTCACCAGTAATTCCGTTAACTGCAAGAACATCGCCTTCTTTAGCTTTAGAAGTGATTTCCTTCGTACCAACGATTGCTGGGATTTCCAATGAACGAGCCATGATTGCTGAGTGAGACGTACGTCCCCCGATATCAGTAACAAAGGCTTTTACGAAGTTCTTGTCCAATTGCGCAGTATCACTTGGTGTCAAGTCATGTGCTACAACAATTACTTCTTCATCAATCATTGATGGATCTGGTAGAGATACACCTAATAAATGTGCCATTACACGTTTTGTAACGTCACGAATATCTGCTGCACGTTCTTGCATATAAGCGTTATCATCCATCGCTTCGAACATGCCAATATACATATCAGTAACTTCTTTAAGTGAGCTTTCAGCATTCACTTTATTATCTTGAATGTGTTGTTTGATTTGACCAATCATTTCTGGATCTGAAAGAACCATTAAATGAGCATCAAAAACTTGTGCTTCTTCTTCACCTAAGCTTTTCGCTGCTTTATCCCGAATTTTTTCCAGTTCAGCAGAAGAAGCCGCCAAAGCGTCATCAAGACGCTTTTCTTCGGCAGCAGTATCTTCTACATTATTTTGCTTGAAAGATAAATCCGGTTGTACTAGCAGATAAGCTTTCGCAACGGCTACACCGTCACTTGCGGCAATACCTTTTAGTAATTCAACCATTATTCAGATAATCCTTCCTTTTTCATTGTTTCAACAATTGCTTCCATTGCTTCTTTTTCGTCAGCACCTTCAGCAGAGATAACAACGTCAGAACCTTGGCCAACACCTAGAGACATAACTCCCATGATTGATTTAAGGTTAACTGATTTTCCTTTATACTCTAAGTTAATATCAGAGTTAAATTTGCTTGCAGCTTGCACCAATAAAGTTGCGGGACGTGCATGAATCCCTGTTTCTGCTACTACGTGAAAATCTTTTTTTTCCATATTGACCGTTCTCCTTTATAAAAAAAATGTTTTTTTATGTTAGGGCTTTAATGATAACATCCATCATTTTGAGCCCTTCATTTTCTTAGATTACCATTTTTTTGCGGTGGATACAACAATTTTAGTCGATTTATTCATACGAAATGTATGCCCTTTCTTAAAATATCTGACTAGACCGTTTAACTTCCTTATCCCGCTTGCTTTCATTTTTTTTACATAACAATACTGCATAGTAAAAAATTCAGATTTTGTTCTTTTTAGCACTCGACTACTTCGATTGCTAAAAAATGAAACAAAGTGTTTGCTTTTATCTGAAATCTCGTTATAATTGTTTTTAAGGTCAGTGAAAGTCAAACAACTGACCAGCGTATCTTTTTACGAGACTCGCTTACTCGATGTACAATGGAAGAAACAATCAACTATTGAAAGGGTGAAAAAAATGCTTTGCCAAAATTGTCATGAAAATGAAGCAACGATTCATTTATATGCAAATGTCAATGGGCAACGAAAGCAATTAGATTATTGCCAAAGTTGCTATCAAAAATTGAAGAATCAAGCTGGAGGTGCGCCCCAAATGGCAGGAAATGATCCTTTTGGTTTTGGAAGTTTAGATGATTTGTTCCGCTCAATGTCTCAACAAATGCAACAAAGACAAGGCGCTGCAGATCAAACACCACCAACACAATTCGGTGGCGGAAATGGAATTAACAATCAACCCCCTCGTGGAAATGGCGGCGGTGGCTTATTAGATGAATATGGTATTAACATTACTGGTCAAGCGCGTGAAGGAAATATTGATCCAGTCGTTGGACGAGACGATGAAATTCAGCGTGTGATCGAAATTTTGAATCGCCGGACAAAGAACAACCCTGTTTTAATTGGTGAACCTGGTGTGGGTAAAACAGCAGTAGTTGAAGGCTTAGCGCAAAAGATCGTTGATGGCGATGTTCCACAAAAATTAATGGATAAAGAAGTTATCCGTTTAGATGTCGCTTCTCTTGTTCAAGGCACTGGTATTCGCGGTCAATTTGAAGAAAGAATGCAAAAGCTGATTGAAGAAATTCGCCAAGCTGAAAATATCATTCTCTTCATTGATGAAGTTCACGAAATCGTTGGTGCAGGTGCTGCTGGAGACGGCAACATGGATGCTGGAAATATTTTAAAACCAGCATTAGCTCGTGGTGAGCTGCAAATGGTCGGCGCGACAACCTTGAATGAGTATCGCATTATTGAAAAGGACGCAGCTTTAGAACGTCGGATGCAGCCTGTTCGTGTCGAAGAACCTTCTGTTCAAGAAACGATCGAGATTTTAAAGGGATTGCAACCTCGTTATGAAGATTACCATCATGTAAAATATACAGATGAAGCGATCAAGGCTGCTGCTGAGCTTTCAAATCGTTATATCCAAGACCGTTTCTTACCTGACAAAGCAATTGATTTGTTAGATGAAACAGGTTCAAAGAAAAACTTAACAATTCAGATCGTGGATCCAAAAACGATTGATAAAAAATTAGCAGAGGCTGAGCAACAAAAATCTCAGGCTTCACAAGAAGAAGACTTTGAGAAAGCAGCCTACTACCGTGATCAAATTAATAAGCTGCAAAAAATGAAAGAACGTCAGTTAACAGATGAAGAAACACCTGTCATCTCTGAAAAAGATATGGAAAAAATCGTTGAAAAACGGACAGGTATCCCTGTTGGCGAATTAAAGGAAAAAGAACAAACACAATTGAAAAACTTAGCTGTTGATTTGAAACAGCATGTAATTGGTCAAGATGAAGCAGTTGATAAAGTAGCCAAAGCCATCCGCCGTAACCGTGTTGGCTTGAACAAGAAGAACCGTCCAATCGGCTCCTTCCTATTTGTTGGACCAACAGGGGTTGGTAAAACAGAGTTGGCACGTCAATTAGCAGAAGAATTATTCGGCTCAAGTGATTCAATGATTCGCTTTGATATGAGTGAATACATGGAAAAACATAGTGTTTCTAAATTGATCGGTTCTCCTCCAGGTTATGTTGGTTATGAAGAAGCTGGTCAATTGACTGAACAAGTCCGTCGCCATCCTTATAGCTTGATTTTATTGGATGAAATTGAAAAGGCACACCCAGATGTGCTTCATATGTTCCTACAAATTCTTGATGATGGCCGCTTGACGGATTCTCAAGGTCGAACTGTCAGCTTCAAAGATACTATTATCATCATGACTAGTAACGCTGGAACTGGCAAGATTGAAGCAAATGTCGGTTTTGGTGCAGCTAGAGAAGGCGTCACTCGCTCTGTCTTAGGTCAGTTAAAAGATTTCTTTGCACCTGAATTCTTGAACCGTTTTGACGGAATTGTTGAATTCAGCCCATTATCAAAAGAAAACTTGATGAAGATTGTTTCATTGATGTTGGAAGATGTGAACGAAATGTTAGCTTCACAAAAGCTTCACATCGATGTTCCTGATAATGTGAAAGAAAAATTGGTTGATTTGGGATATGATCCTGCCATGGGCGCTCGACCTCTTCGCCGGACGATCCAGGAAAATATTGAAGACGGCATCGCTGAATTCTATTTAGATCATCCAACGATTACTGATCTTAAGGCTAAACTTGATAAAGAAGACCATATTGTTATCACGTCAAAGCCTGAACGTCTAGCAAAAGAAGACAAAAACTAATGACTTTAGGATTCTCGTATAAAACGAGAATCCTTTTTTATCAAATTGTTCAAATTTTCTAATTGAGCTAATTTCATAATTCGCTTTT
>NZ_JXLA01000130.1 GCF_001886185.1 Enterococcus raffinosus
TTCTTATTGTCCATGTTGCCGACTTATGAGAGTTTGGGCAAGAAGGCGATTATTCGCTTGTTCAATACGATTATGATGCGAGCAGGAGTTACTTTGGTGATTACGACTGCATTTAGCATCTCCACGATGTTTTTCAATATTTCGGCAACCTATCCATTTTTCATGGTTGCTTTTCTGCAAATTGTGACCTTTGCCGGTATCTATTTCAAATTGGGCGACATTATGAATATGTTCAATCTCCAGAGTAATGATAGCCAATCAATGGGAAGACGGGTCATGCGAAAACCGCAAATGTTAATGAATCGAACATTGCGGCAACTCAATCGAAATGTGGGACGGACTTTGGCTTTTGGTGGTGGTGCAGCAGTTGGAAATAAGTTGGCAAAGGAACAATCAAA
>NZ_JXLA01000131.1 GCF_001886185.1 Enterococcus raffinosus
TGTTCATTTTAAGAAAGTAAAAGCACATGCGAATGATCCATTCAATCTAGTCGCAGATCGCTTAGCTAAGAAGGGTGCAAATCAATAATAACTATAAAAGAAAGAAGGCTGATGCAAATGGTAGTCATTAAGAAACCAGGGATGTTCAATGAGGACAAACAACCAGAATTTAAGACTGATATAGCAAAGAGTCTTAGTGATGTAAATATTCAAGGAAACGAGGATACAGTAAGTGATATTCCTGTTGTCAAAAAAGAAACACCAATCGATAATCAATCCTCTAGTGATACGGTTGGAGCAAAAATAAAAGGATGGGAAGAAACAATGG
>NZ_JXLA01000132.1 GCF_001886185.1 Enterococcus raffinosus
GGCTATGATCTTAAAGGAAACAAGGAGATTTTAGGCCTATCGCTCAATCAAACAGAATCTAAAAATCGCTGGATGCAAGTCTTCGATGAATTGAAAGTACGTGGTGTAGAAGATGTTTTTTTCATTTCGATGGACGGTGTTTCCGGTCTCGAAGAAGGCGCAAAAGCAATTTTTCCTTCTGTCATTGTGCAGCGCTGTATTGTTCATCTTGTTCGAAATGCGTTACGATACATCCCAAGTAAGGATTATAAGGAAGTCTGTCGAGACATGAAAAAATTCTACGGCGCTTCTTCTTTAAACGCTGCACACGCTGCCTTC
>NZ_JXLA01000133.1 GCF_001886185.1 Enterococcus raffinosus
GAGAATTCTTTTCCTCTATCTGGAGTGATCGTTTTGACCGCCTCATTTGGAATACTGCTTAAAAGTTCAATCATTTTCTCGCTCACATAAGCGGCTTTCTTTCTGGTGACCTTCTTTCCTGCTAAAAGGAAGCATGATTTTCTGTCTGTCAAAGTCACTAAACAAGTACCACTAGTTTTGCCAGCTACAATATCGGCTTTCCAATGACCAAAATCACTTCTATCATCTGCGGATTTTGGATGGCCATGGATCGAATGAGTAAGGCAAATCTTCCCACGAGACTCGACATGATTTTTTGTATGTCTTGTTTTTCCTCG
>NZ_JXLA01000134.1 GCF_001886185.1 Enterococcus raffinosus
GAGAATTCTTTTCCTCTATCTGGAGTGATAGTTTTAACCACCTCATTGGGGATACTGCTTAAAAGTTCAATCATTTTTTCGCTCACGTAAGCAGCTTTCTTTCTCGGTGCTTTCCTGCTAAAAGGAATCGCGATTTTTGATCTGTCAACGTCACTAAACAATCACCACCAGTTTTTCCAGCTACAGTATCGGCTTCCCAATGTCCAAACTCACTTCTATCGTCTGCGGATTTTGGACGGTTATGGATTGAATGCGTAATGCGTATTTTTCCACGAGTCTCGACGTGATTTTTTGTATGTCTTGTTTTTCCTCG
>NZ_JXLA01000135.1 GCF_001886185.1 Enterococcus raffinosus
AGCCTCCTCGGATGTGACGATCTTCGGCAGGAGCTAACAGTTAAAGTTAGACTGCCTCGCTAGCGTTAGCACATCCGAGCTCATTATCAAGGATTCGCTGCGCCAATCTCTGGTTACGGTAACCAACCGGTGTCTCGTAGCCAAGTGTACCGTGCAACCGAAGGTGGTTCCACCAATTGACATAGTCAAATAACTCCAAATCCAATTGTTGTAAGGTTTCAAATGTGTATTGATAGACAAATTCTACTTTCAACGACTTATAAGTTGATTCAGCTACGGCATTATCAAAAGGACAGCCTTTATGACTCA
>NZ_JXLA01000136.1 GCF_001886185.1 Enterococcus raffinosus
CTGAAAAAAGTGTATATAAAGTAACATCATGCTTCCTGAAAGAGCGAGACTTCCTAGCAAGCAGATTACATCCTTCATAGACCAGCCAATTTCACTAGTGGAAAATGATACCTTAGAAATATCAAATTGTCTAAGTTCTTGTAAATAAAAGACGCTCATCCAACCAATGAACAAAAAGATTAGCCAGCCAAGAACAAAGTGATAAATC
>NZ_JXLA01000137.1 GCF_001886185.1 Enterococcus raffinosus
AGGAAAAAAATGAATATAAAGCAACATCATACTTCCTGAAAGAGCGAGACTTCCAAGCAGACATACTAAATCTTTCATGGACCAAGCGATTTCAATAGTGGAAAATGATACCTTAGAAAGACCAAATTGTCTAAGCTCTGGAAAATAAAAGACGCCCATCCAACCGATGAATAAGGCACTTAGCCAGCCAAGAACAAAGTGATAAATC
>NZ_JXLA01000014.1 GCF_001886185.1 Enterococcus raffinosus
TTTCTATCAGTCCTAGAAATTATAGAGCCTTTTTTTTTATATTGTCCCGTGCATGGAATGAATCGTCTGAATCGTCTGTTGCCATTTTACTTGTTCTGCATTAGAAAGATCTAAAGGAAAGCTTTCCATGATTCCTTGTCGTGAAAGCTTTGCTGGAGAGCCTACATAACAATCTTCAGCAGGATGATAATGGCTAACTGGAGCGACTAGATAGTTGTTATTCAGAATGGCTTCAACAATTCGTGAGGCCTGAATGGCAATCCCATAAGAAGTATAGCCTTTACCTCTGAACGTAACCCAGCCACCATCTCGAGCAGCAGCATCTAATGCTATAAGTTTCTCTTCAGATAAGGTATCTGTAATTGGTACTCCGCCTATACGAACACTTGACCAAGCAACAAACTGGCTTTCACCGTGCTCACCAATAACATAGCCGTCAATTGCAGAAGGATGAACGTTCAATTTCTGACTAACAGCATGTTTCATGCGTCCAGTATCTAACGTAGTACCTGTGCCTAGCACTCGTTCTTGAGGAAAAACCGTTAGTTCCTGCAAATACTGGGTGATCACATCACATGGATTAGTAATGTTCAGTAGTATTCCATTAAACCCAGATTCTTTGATTTTTGGTGCCCATTCCTCCACGATCTTTTTAGTAAGGTTCAATTCTGCGAAACGATCAGGATTGCCTTCGAAGATGGAAATGTCGCCGGCTGAAAAAACAATGATGTCAGTGTCTGATAACTCAGCTAAATCAGGTTCGATTAGCCGTACTTGATTATTTTGTTCCATTTGTCCATCCATCAGATCATTTAATTCTGCTCTAAGAATAGCTTCTCTTGGCTCAAAAAGAACCAGCTCATCTATTATATTTTTTGAAATTAAGGTATAAGCTGTCGTACTTCCAACATGACCTACACCGATAATTGCGACTTTTCTCAATTTCAACACGCCTCTCTCAAAAAAATTCTTATTTTAAAAGAATGCCCCTAACATGAGAAAAAGTCAATAGAATAATTAGTAAATGATTAATTTACGGCTTTCTTTTTTAAAATCTGGTACACACGTTCACAATCTGCAGAGGTCCCTCTTAGTTCATAATCCGCTAAGAAGGGAAAACTAAAAGCTTCACTGTATTGTTTTGCGGTTAAGCAATATTGGTAGTTAAAGTTTTTGTTTCCACTGCCAACTACACCTAGACATTTTTTGTAGTTATCTTCGTATTCTAAGTATTCACGCATCACTTCGGTCAGGATCTCAGTATCCCCGCTATCTACACCGTTACCGCCTTCTAAATAGGTGGGAACAAAAGTAAAGAAAGGAGATTCTTCCACTTCAAAAATACTGTTCTCTGAAATTTCTTTGGCTGAAATCAATGGATTTGCTGAGTCTAACTCATGTTGTTCTTTCCCGTATTCCTCCAAGCGTTTTATAAAAGCTTTTGTATTTCCAGAGATCGAGATATATAAAATATTCATTAACTGACGCCTCCTATTTATTAAAATGAGTGAATCATAATCGTTTTATCTGACCACAGAATTATAACATGAAAAAGATAAATAAACAGATTGTAAACGGTTGCAAAAATCAGTAAAATGTGTTATAAATATAGATGTAAGGGGTAGGTCCCTAAGGTTGTAAAATTGTACAACAGAAATGAATGGAAGCAGTATTCATTTCAAAGTGAATGCCGAAATGGCAGAAAGGAAGTAGGGATTTGAAGTCTCCTTACCAAGTTATTCTAATCTAGCGGGGAAGAGAAATGTAGACAGTAGAACCATTTCTCCACTTAATGGTGAGGCTTAAACGAAATTCAACCACAAAGACGTTTAAGACCTAGACAAGAGTGTGAATATTCCAGAAATCTGGAATGAAGAAAAAACACTTAGCCATTAGACCTGCTAGATTATTTTTTTTGCGCAAAAAAGCCAGCTGAAAAGCTGGCTTTTTCGATAGCTATTTATTGTAATAACGAATATCACCACTAATTTTGTTTATCGCATAAGCAGTATAATCAGAGAAGGTATACGTTTCACCATCTGTCGGTAATTTCTTATTGAACATCGCTTCATATTCGTCAATCGACAATTGTTGACGACTTGAAAGCAACGCTTGATTTTCCTCAATTGATAGATAGGTTTTGTAATCATCCATCAAAGTCATTGAAAAGAATTCGCTGACTGCACCAGAGCCATAACTAAATAGACCAATCCGATCGCCAGCAGCTAAATCCCCATTATCGAGTAGTGACATGAGCCCAAGGTATAAAGAGCCTGTATATAGATTTCCGACTTGTCGACTATATACAACCGCCTCATCATAACGAGCTTCAAGTCGTTGCTGCTCTTCTTCTGACATTTCAGAGAAAATTGCCCGCAGCGCCTTACGTCCCATTTTTGTATAAGGTAGGTGGAAAGTCAGCGCAGCATAATCACTGCTATCTGTATGATTGACTTTTTTATTTTGTTCCCAAATACGAGTGAAGGAATCGATATACACCTGATTTGACATGTGACCATCAACTAATGGGTAATCATGTCCGGCCGGACGCCAGAAATCATAAACATCTTCGGAATAGAAGACACTATCATTGTTGAAAGCTAATAAATGTGGGTTTTTAGTAACTAGCATAGCGACTGCACCGCACCCTTGTGTCGGCTCGCCTCCGGTGTTCAGTCCATATTTAGCAATATCTGCTGCAATAACTAAAACTTTGCGATCCGGATGCAGAGTAACATAGTCGTTGGCTTGTTGCAGTGCAGCAGTACCACCGTAACAGGCATGTTTTATTTCAAATGAGCGAGCAAATGGTTGAATCTCTAACAGTTCATGGATGATAACTGACGCAGATTTTGAAAAGTCGGTGCTAGATTCTGTGCCGACAATTACCATGTCGATGTTCTTTTTGTCCTCATCTGTAAGAATTTTCGCAGCAGCACTTGCTCCTAAAGTAACGATGTCTTGTGTCTCAGGAATAATTGCCATCTGATCTTGTCCAAGACCAATGTGAAATTTGTTGGGGTCAGTCTCACGTGCATTTGCCAAGTCCGTCATATCAAGATAATAATTTGGTACATGGAAACTGATTTTATCAATCCCTATATTCATATTGCTCCTCCTATTTCTAATTGATGAATAATGCTTCATCAATCAATTTCACCAGCATATCTTTCCACTAAATTACCAAAGTAAAAAAGTAGAGTAGACATTCTTTTCTTCCAAAGGTAAATATATCATAGAAAGGTCAAAATTAGTTAAGTTTGAATCTTAAGAAATTATAAAACTATCTATGCTATACTTACGTCTGGTTTTTAATGAAAATATTGGAGGTGCACTCTTGGAAGAAGTAGTTATTTTAAGCGCTGTACGAACACCAATTGGCAGATATAAAGGCAAATTAGCAACTGTTTCAGCCGTCGAGTTAGGTGCGTTCGCCGTAAAAGAAGCGATGAAACGCGCAGATCTCGCGCCAGATCAAGTTGAACAAGTATTCATGGGGAATGTATTGCAGGCAGGAAATGGTCAAAATGTCGCAAGGCAATCTGCAGTAAAAGCAGGAATTCCTTATGAAGTACCCGCCACGACAATCAATGAGGTTTGCGGTTCAGGAATGAAATCAGTTATTTTTGGAATGCAGCAGATTTTGCTAGGTGAAGCTCAGGTTGTTGTCGCAGGAGGAACTGAAAACATGTCACAAGCACCAAAAGTGACAAGTTTTGACTATTCTGCACAAGAGTGGCAGGAACCAAAATCAAGCATGATCTATGATGGATTGACAGATGCTTTTAGTGGCAAGCATATGGGACTAACCGCGGAAAAGGTAGCTGAAGAGTATCAAATTACTCGTGAAATGCAGGATCAATATGCCTATGACTCCCAAATGAAGGCTTCAAGAGCCAGTAAAGATGGAAAATTTGAATCAGAAATCGTTCCTATTCCTCTTCCGGATGGAAGCACCTTATGGGAAGATGAAGGGATTCGACATGATTCAACGCTTGAGAAAATAGCTTCTTTAAAGCCTGCTTTTAAGGAAGGGGGCGTTGTTACAGCGGCTAATGCTTCGACTTTGAATGATGGGGCATCAGCGGTTGTTCTAGCGGCGAAATCCTATGCGATTGAGAATGGATTAGCTTATTTAGCGGTTATCAATGGCTATAGTGAAGTGGGAATTGACCCTAGTATCATGGGGATGGCTCCAGTTTCAGCGATTAATAAACTATTACACAAAGCAAACCGAACGATTGACGAAATTGATACGTTCCAAATCAATGAAGCGTTTGCGGCTGCTTCTGTCGCTGTTCAAAAGGAATTAAAGCTCCCTAATGAAAAAATCAACGTCTATGGTGGTGCAATTGCACTAGGACATCCAATCGGAGCTAGTGGAACACGGATTATCACGACTTTGATCTCAGAGCTTGTACAAGAGGATAAACAGCGAGGCATCGCAAGTCTCTGTATCGGTGGCGGCTTAGGTCTAGCTTTGATGATAACGAAAGCTGAGGATCAAGAAACTGCAAAAAAAAAGTTTTATCAAATGACTCAAGCCGAACGATTAGCTAAGTTGGTCAAAGAAAAAAAGTTGTCGGCGAAGGAAGCGGCACAACTAGCCACTGAGACAGTATTACCAGAGAAAATCGCGAATCATTTAATTGAGAATCAAATCAGCGAGTGCTCCATTCCACTTGGGTTGGCACAAAATTTTGTTATTAATGGGGAAAAAAAGCTTATTCCAATGGCGACAGAAGAACCTTCTGTTATTGCTGCTGCTAGTAATGCAGGGAAGATAATCGCTAAATCTGGTGGAATCACGACACGTGTGATGAATCAAAATATGGTTGGTCAAATTGTTTTGCGGAACGTTACAGATTTTGAGAAAGTGAAAAAAATCGTTGATGCCAACGAACAAAGCTTTTTTGCGGTCGCTGAGAAAAGCTATCCGTCTATTTACCAACGTGGCGGTGGAGTACAATCGATAAAAGTGCGTACCTTTGAAGAAGGTTATGTTTCTATCGACTTAGAAGTGGATACAAAAGACGCAATGGGAGCGAATATCTTAAACACAATGCTGGAGGCTGTTGCTCAAGAAGTCCGACAACTAATGCCAGAAGCAGATATCTTATTTAGTATTTTAAGCAATTACGCGACACAGTCACTCATTGAAGCGAAATGTGAAATTTCATTGGAACAGCTCTCACCTGAGTTGGCTGAAAAAATTGTTTCTGCGAGTGAATACAGTAAGATCGATCCGTATCGTGCGGCTACCCATAACAAAGGCATTATGAACGGCATTGATGCTGTAGTATTGGCAACTGGAAATGACACACGTGCTGTAGCCGCTGCGTGTCACGCATACGCGGCACGAAACGGTCGATACGAAGGGATGACTGATTGGTCCATTCAAGAGAACACCCTCATTGGTAAGTTGACTTTACCTATGAAGGTTGGAATTGTTGGAGGAGCAACAAAGGTTTTTCCAAAAGCGCAATTAAGCTTGAAGTTATTAGAAATAACGTCTGCTGAAAAGCTAGGAGAAATCATCGTGGCTGTTGGATTGGCTCAAAATTTTGCGGCTATTCGTGCATTAGTCACAGAAGGAATTCAAAAGGGACACATGGCGATGCAAAGTCGTTCGTTAGCGATTACGGCAGGCGCAACAACTAGTGAAATCCCACAAGTTTCTAGACAATTAAGAAAAGCTGAACGAATGAATTTAGCGACAGCTGAAGAAATTATAAAAAAACTTCGTTTGGGTTAATCAAAAGAATCGAAAACGATTGAGTAGAGCAAGATGCTCTACTCTTTTTTATAGAAACGATCGTTATTTAATTATGTCCTCTCAGATTTTTCTGTACTTTTCTATAAACTATAAATTAATTTGAAAACTTTTTTTAATAAAAAAATCGCTTTAAATCAATATAAAATTGGATTTTTCAAAGTGTGAATAAAGGGATCAACGGATTTTTTTCATAAAAAAGTTTGACAGACTCGTTATTACTTGTTATATTGTGTTCGAAAATAAAATATGATTTGTTAGGTGAGGCTCCTATACAAACATAGGCTACTGCCCAAAAATGTCGAGAGACGCCAATGGGTAGAACAGGAACTGTCGAATACAAGGCTTTTCTTAAGGTAGCTAAGATGTTTGTCTTTACGTTGTATAGTGCCAAAACTCAACGATTAGATCGACTATACGACTTTGTCTCTTTAGGATGAATAATAGTAAGGCTTTTCGCTGAGTTTTTGAGCGAAAAGCCTTTTTTACGTAGCAAACATTATTATTTTTAAAACAAGAATAAGGAGGAACAATCATGGTAAAACAGTGTTCACATTAACAAAGTGGAATAGCCCATTATATAATGAGGCCTTGACACTTAGAAACAACGAGTTAAAGCTAAGCTCTGGTAAGCAACTTCTATTCCAAGCACCTAGAGAGGAAAAGAACGATCTTCACTTGGTTGTCAAGCGAGGGAATCGAGTAGTAGGAACGCTATTACTACATCCGATTTCAAACGAATGTGCTCAGTTCAAACAAGTTGCAGTAGATACTCATTTTCAAGGGGAAGGGTTAGGAAAAAATTTATTGATTTATGCAGAACAGATCGCGAGGAGTTTCGGCTTTTGTTTCGTTTTTTTAACTGGTAGAAAGCAAGCATGGGGATTTTATGAAAAATTAGGATACCAGGCGATTTCTGATGATTATGAGGAAGGCAAATTGGTTATGAGAATCTACAAAAAGAAGATTCGATCATCACTAGAACAAACAGAAAAAAAGGAGATGAAAACAAATGGATGACAGTAGCTCAATAATTGCGGGTTTATGGCAGAAAAGAACAAACAAGATACTATTGTCTATTTGTTTTTAACCTCCACTTTTCTCCATAAGCCCGTCGATTGCAGGAGGGGTAAGGATGAATACGGTAAAAGATATGGCTCTATACTTGTTTATAGGGATAGGATTATGGCATATTTTTTTCGGAGAAAAGGAGAAAAAAATGAGACAACAAAAGAAAGTAACAACAAGGACAGATTATAGTTTATTTGCTAGAAAAACAGTGAAAAATATTTTTGAGACGTTTAATACATCTACATTGGGATTATCAGCTGAGGAAGTTTTAGAAGCGAGAGAAGCATTTGGTGAAAATAAGCTTCCTTTAAAAAAGGCGACGCCATTTATCATAGAAGTTCTGAAAGCATTTATCACCCCTTTTACTTTGGTACTAATTGGGTTAGGATTCATTTCTTTGGTTACAGAAGGGATCTTGCCAGAAGCAGGTGAGAAAGATTTCTTTGGCAGCGGCATTATTTTGGTTATGGTGTTAGTCAGTGGAACAATGACACTGGTACAATCTGTTCGTTCAAATAAAGCGGCAGAAAAGTTAAAATCATTGGTCAAAGTAACGGCAACGGTTCGTAGAGAGAATCGTTATAACGAGATTCCGATGGAGAAGATCGTCTGCGGTGATCTAGTAAAACTTTCCGCAGGGGATATGATTCCAGCGGATATCCGTTTGATTACCACGAAGGATCTATTCATCTCACAGTCTGCTTTAACTGGCGAAAGTTATCCTGTTGAGAAAAGTGCTGGTGAGATAACGGGGAATAAGGATTCTGAAACTAGTTATGATAATTTGGTATTTATGGGAAGTAATGTAATTAGTGGAAGTGCTGAAGGCGTTGTAATTGCCACAGGTGCAAATACATTGTTTGGTGATGTCGCAAGTTCTTTATCGGATACCCCCGTTCAAACAAGCTTTGAGCTAGGAATTCGTAAGACCTCTTTCTTATTTATTAAATTCATGGCCTTGATGGCGCCAACAGTGATTGTTATTAATGGATTTACTAAAGGGGACTGGATGGAAGCATTTCTATTTGGTTTATCCGTTGCTGTAGGTTTGACACCGGAAATGCTGCCGATGATCGTAACGACTAATTTGGTCAAAGGTGCTACAGGGATGGCGAATAATGGCACAATTATCAAGAACTTAAACGCGATTCAAAATTTTGGTGCAATTGATGTTTTATGTACAGATAAAACGGGAACCTTGACCCAAGACAAGATCATTCTCGAATATCATTTGGATTGTGATGGAGAAGAGGATCATCGAGTTCTAAGACATGCTTATTTAAACAGCTATTATCAAACAGGATTAAAAAATTTGATTGATGTTGCGATTATTGAATCTACCAAGCAGGAATTGGACACCGATGCGATTCGTTACAAAAAAGTAGATGAAATTCCTTTTGATTTTCAGCGGCGTAGAATGAGTGTTGTTGTGGAGGATCAACAAGGAAAAACTCAAATGATTACAAAAGGCGCGATAGAAGAAATGCTTGAAATTTCCTCTTTCGTAGATTTTAAAGGGGAAGTCACGGAATTAACAAATGATTTAAGAAAAAAAGTATTACAAAAGGTACACGAGTTAAATGAAGATGGCTTACGTGTCATCGGGGTTGCTCAAAAAACGAATCCTAGTGTTGTCGGTGAATTTTCAACTGCTGATGAGGCAGAGATGGTGCTTATAGGCTATTTAGCTTTTCTAGATCCACCAAAAGAAACTACGAAACAAGCATTGAAGGCATTGAAAGAACACGGTGTAGGTGTGAAGGTTTTAACAGGCGACAATGCCTTAGTGACAAAATCTGTTTGCAAGCAAGTTGGATTAGGAACGGAAACAATCATTCATGGAGAAGACTTAATTCATTTAAAAGAAGATGAATTAGCGGAGATCGCAGAAAATTACAATGTCTTTGTAAAGCTAAATCCGCAGCAAAAACAGAAAATTACGAGTTTGCTCAGAAAAAATGGGCATACGGTTGGATTCCTCGGAGATGGGATCAATGATGCTCCGGCAATGAAGGCAGCCGACGTTGGAATTTCTGTTGATACTGCAGTGGATATCGCGAAAGAATCTGCGGACGTCATCTTGCTAGAGAAAGATTTGATGATTTTGGAACGAGGAATTCTTTCTGGAAGAGAAACCTTTGGCAATATCATGAAGTACATCAAAGCTACTGCTAGTTCAAATTTTGGGAATATGTTTTCGGTATTAGTAGCTAGTTCTTTTCTGCCATTCTTACCAATGCTGCCGTTACAAATTCTCTTCTTGAATCTGATTTATGACATTTCTTGTATTTCAATTCCTTGGGATCGGATGGATAAAGAGTATTTAGAAAAACCAAAAAAATGGACTGCCTCCAGTATAGGTAAGTTTATGGTCTGGCTTGGTCCAACTAGTTCAATCTTTGATATTACCACGTATTTATTGATGTACTTTGTGGTCTGTCCAGCTGTTATTGGCGGAAGCTATCACTCATTGTCACCAGATCAGCAGGTAGCTTTTATCGCTATTTTCCATGCAGGCTGGTTTGTCGAGTCGCTTTGGTCACAAACCTTAGTTTTACATGCGCTGAGAACTCCACAGATTCCATTTATTCAAAGCAGAGGGTCATTTATCATGACGGTCATTACAACTTTAGGGATTGTTGTAGGAACCTTGTTGCCATTTACAAATTTCGGACAGAATTTGGGATTAGGTATCTTACCTAATCAATATTGGCTATGGTTAGTTGTCACGATTTTGGCTTATCTATTGCTAGTTACCTTGGTAAAAAAGATCTATATCCAACGTTACCAAGAACTTTTATAATAAATCACGCCTCTGAAAAATTAATTTCAGAGGCGTGCTTTATTATTTATTTTTTATCTGCTCGCAAATAAACCATGTCGACGAGTTGAACGCCTTGGTCAATTATCGGTTCGTGATAGTTGTCTGTAAAGAAGTTTTCTACACGATGAGATTCTTGAAATCCACACTTTTTATAAAAGTTCAGGATGCCAGGGACATCACCAGTTCCAACATACATCGTTTGATACTGAGTTAAAAACTCATTGAATAAAAACTGAATCATGGTTTTGCCATAGCCTTTGCCATGCTCATTTGGCATCGTCGCGATATTTTTCAGTTCACATTCCGTTTCATTTAATTGTGTGACAACGGCTTCGCACTTCAAATCGTCATCATACAGGACAAACATACGCCCGCTATCAAGGTAGCGATCAATCATGTCTTCTTGTTCGTCCGCTAAAAGAAGCAAATCTAAAAACTTTTTCTTATTTGAATGAATTTCTTCAATTTTCATTTGATTTTTCCTTAGTGTTTCTTATTTTTAAATGCAGGATGGGAAAAGCGTTCCCTTGCTCGTCAAATTCTGAACGACCAGCTAGTTGAAAGCCCATGTGCTGATAAAATCCTATTCCTTGTTCATTTTGTTCATTTACATCGACATACTTTATCTGTTGTTCGTCAATTGCGTAATGAAGCAATTTTTTACCGATTCGTTTTCCTCTGAAATGAGCAGCAACAAAGAGCATCTCGACTTTTTCATTTTCGATTCCAACAAACCCGACAAGAGTTGGGGCGTAATAGCCATAAAGCTGATCGATCATTAATAGAGCGTTCTTTACCTCAGGCTTTAAAGACTGGATGTCTTCTGCTGTCAAAAAGTGATGGGTAGCTGCCACCGAACTTTCCCAAATCAGCAACAAATTTGCGAGTTCATTTTTTTTCTTTCTATTTATTTGTTTAATAGTTCCCATTTAGCAATCCTCCAATTTTTGTAAGGAAGAAGTGTTTTTCTCCGCAACAAATAAAGAGCACCTAAAATGGCTCTTTAATGAAGACGATGAAACCTTTCTTATTCCTCCTTCAAACAATGTTTCATCTCATAGTAGTTTTCTTGTTTGAAGGAAAGCAATTGTGCGTATATTGAATACAAAATGTCGCATAGAGAACAACTCTTTTCTTATTTTCTTAATTTTAACAAGGAAAAAAAGGGAATGCAATTTCTCATGGAAGAGTAGATCAAAGGAGAAATAAAAAAAGACAGCATGCTTATTTTTTAAAGCTGCTGCCTTTGAGGATTATTTCAAACTAAAATCTAGGTAGACGGGATTATGATCAGAATATTTAAATTGCATATCCTTTACATGAACATTTTTAACATTGATGTTCTCCGAAACAAGAAAACCATCAATCAAAGTAGTATACGTGGTTCCTTTTTTATAGGGCTCGTTTAAGGCACGAGCGGATGGAATTTTTTCTTCAGATAGCTTTCCATTAGGCAGGTGAAAGCCTGCTGGAAGTTGATCTTTTGGAAATGGATGCGTCCAGGTTTCTCGTTTTTTGGTCGTGTCAAAAACCTCCGGACTATTTCCTAAGACATCGTGATTATAGTCTCCTGCGACCAAAACATAGTTTCCCTTTTTATACTCATTTTCCATCACATCAAAAATCTTTTTTAACTGAGCTGCTTGAATCGAGCGGTCTTTAGTAAAAGCGGATAAATGTGTGTTGATCGCAATTAGCTCATGATCCCCCTTAACTGGAATACGGCTAACGGTGAAGGCGCGATCCAAGTCAAAGAATTTATTGAAATTTGTCTCGATTGGTAAAGAATAGCGCTTGCTGCTAGTTATTTCTGCTTTACTCAATGTGACAAGTCCAGACTTTGCTTGACCGATGGGATCTGTAAAAGGATAGAAAAGATAAGAGGAATCATAATTTTGACCATACAAACTATTGTATGCAGGCAGGTGCTTCTTCAACCAAGCAACTTCATCCACATGCTGCGAACGATCGCCATCTTGATCCACTTCTTGATAAAAGGCTAGTGTCGGTTCTAGCTCCTTTGTCGTATTCACAATTCCCTGCATATTTTCTTTAACGGTTTCCTTGTCATAGGCTCTCGAGTACTTCCCGCCATCCATAAAAAAACTATAGCTTGGTGGATAAGCACCGTATCCTACATTATGACTCATTGCGCGATACGTTTTATTTGTTTCAAGAGTTTGGTTATGCGAATTGTTTGGTTCTAAGGTTTGATCGTCAGGCAGACGGTCATAGCTTGCGAATAGGTAAATCAGGTAGCCGCCTAATACAAGGATAATTGCCGCAATAACTCCTAAAAAAATTTTTACTATTTTTTTCATTGATTTTCCTCCTAAATAAACGAAAACGCCCTTAATAGTTCTTATCTATTGATTTTAAACACAGCAATATGGAAATGAAACTGGTCAAAGTAATCATAGCAAACTTTTTACTGAATACAAAGGAACCGCACTTTCGAAAATCGGCGCCTCATGGTACACTGTGAAGGTAGTATCAAACGTTATTAAAAGAGAGGTTTTAAAATGATTCGATTTGCAAAAAAAGAAGATGGAGCGGCCGTAGCTAAACTGATATTGGTTATTTTAAAGGATATGGAGCTGGATTTTCTTGAAGAGTTTGGAGAAGAACAGGCCTTAGAAGCTATCGCTGCTTGCTTTGAAGATCCAACCTACCGCTTTGGATATGCAAGAGGGCTTGTGGAAGAAATCGATGGCGAAATTGCTGGTGCTGTTTTTGGTTATCCGGCGAATAAGGAAGCGATTATTGATCTGCCCTTACAAAAATATTTGAGGGCTCAGGGGATTGAAGATGAGGTTCAAATGTTTATTGATCCAGAAGCTTTTCCCAATGAATGGTATTTAGACTCGATTGCGGTAGATGAACGATTCCGCGGTCAAGGGATTGGTTCGAAATTATTAACAGCTGTCGATCGTTTAGCGACTCATGAAGGAGAAAAAGTGATTGGATTAAATGTTGACAAGGCGAATCCAAATGCGAAACGACTTTACCTACGAGACGGGTTCAAGGATGTTGGTGAAATCGTGATCAGCGGACATGTCTATGACCATATGCAACGAAAAGTAAAAGCCTTTGATAGAGGTTAACTTCTGACAAGTCGCTGAGAAAGAATGCGAAAAAAGAGCTATGACGATGCAGTCATAGCTCTTAATTTTGAGAAAAAGTCACTTCAAAGGCCGTTTCGGGCTCTTGCTGTTTGTTTCGATTGTAGAGCCAATAATCCATGATGGCTGCTACACAGATGCAGACTGGGGCATCTGCCGGATTGGTGACATCTAGAACATAATAATCACCTGTTAGCAAAGTCGCCTTATCCATTGTCATAATTGATTGGTTGAAGTGGTTGATTTTGTATTTATGATTATAAATATCTCCATAAACAGCCCAATGAAGCTGTTGAATGTAATAGAAGTCGCCAGGCCAATGGAAGATTTTGTGAAGCACACCTACTTTTGTGTGATCACAATAAATTTCAAATTTGCGCCCGAAAATCACACTTGCCTGCTTGATATAAGCGACGATTTGACCATCCATGGCATATAGAGATAGTACATTTCCTTTTCGTCCCCAGTGGCCAACCATTAAGTATAAAGGAACTCCCTTGTTGTCTTTGACGATCGTTCGTGTCATGGAACTTAGTTGTTTTTCTTGAATAAAAAATTCGGTCATGTTGTATCACACCTTCTAATTATCCATTATTCAGAAAGAATTCGATCGATTGCCGTTGCTACTCCATTTTCTTCATTCGTATCAGTGACATGTTTAGCAATTTTTTTGATGGCGGTTGCTGCATTGCCCATCGCGAAGCTAGTGCCAGCGTATGTCAGCATACTGACATCATTGAAATTATCCCCAAGAGCCATCACTTGATCCGCAGTAAAGCCCCGTTCTTCGGCAAATTGTTTTAAGGCAATCCCTTTTTGAGCATTGACGTGATTGATCTCTATATTCGTCAATTCAGAAGCGGCAATTGCTAAATCCCCCATTTTTTCTAGAACACCAGTAACTTCTTTTAGCTGTTCAGGTCCGTTTTTGTCAAAAGCAATGATTTTTAATACGTCTTCATTTTTTTCAATTAATGTCTGACGCATATCTTTGACGAAAGTAATCGGTGTTAAAGATAAATGTCTAGAGGAAGCCGCAATCGCCATTTTTTTAGAGATTCCAGGCATCTTTTCTAGAATATGTTCAGAGAAAAATTCGATTCGCATCGGCTGATTTGAAGAGTATACATGCTCGGCAGTAAAAATTTCATAATAGAGGTCGGCCTCTTCCAGCGCGTCCATTACTTCAAATGTCTTTTCCTTGCCGATCGGAATCGTAAAAATGGTTTCTCGTTCTGCGTTTACGACATGAGCGCCGTTTAATAAAATCATTGGTACGTGAATGTTCGCTTCATCCAAAGAAATTTTGGCGTGGCTCATTCCGCGTCCAGTAGCTGTAATAAATTCAATTCCTTGAGCTTGAGCTTTCCGAATGGCTTCGATATTTGCTGTCGGGACTTGCATTTGATCATTCAACAGTGTACCGTCCATATCAGAGGCAATGAGTTTTATCAAAATTATTCACCTAGCTTTCCTATCATACAACGATAGTGTACCATAATCCCAGAGAGGATAACCATGTCGAGGATATTCTTTAAAAAGAATTAGTTGAACAGGAAAAATAGAGTGGAAGGATTAAACCGTTTTTCTAATGCAAATTATTTCAAACAGGAGTGAGTGAACGTGAAAGAAATCATCCATAATGACTGGCAAAATGTTTTAGCCGATCAATTTCAGGCACCATATTATTTAAAGCTGCGTGAATTCTTGAAACAAGAATACAGTACGCAACGAATTCATCCAGATATGTACCATATTTTTGAAGCACTTGAACTAACCCCTTATGATAAGGTGAAAGTTGTCATTTTAGGACAAGATCCTTATCATGGCGTAGATCAAGCACATGGACTGTCCTTTTCTGTTCAACCTGGTGTAAAAATTCCACCATCCTTACGGAATATTTACCAAGAAATGCAAAGCGATTTAGGCATTCCGCCAGTTCAACATGGAAATCTCGTAACTTGGGCGAAACAAGGCGTATTGTTGCTTAATACAGTCTTGACGGTGCGAGAAGGGCAGGCATATTCTCATCGAGGACAGGGCTGGGAGCAACTGACAGATGCGATTATTGAGCGGTTAAATGAACGTGAAAAGCCCATTGTTTTTATCTTGTGGGGGAAACCGGCTCAGGAAAAAATTAAAATGATTGATACAAGCAAACATGCCGTTGTGAAATCTGTCCATCCGTCACCATTGTCTGCTCATCGTGGATTTTTTGGGTCAAAACCTTTTTCAAAGACGAATCAGCTATTGACGGAATGGGGCGAGGCACCGATTGATTGGCAATTACCTGAAACAGTGTAGTATGACAACGGTTTCTGTTATAGAGACAGTTTGTGAAAAGGCTCTTAATTCACATTTACTAGATTTTAATTAGTAGTACAGATGCTTTATTCTGTCCTTTTCTTTTCATGTGAAGTATTGTATGATAGATAGGAAATAAATATCTGGAGGGTTTTATTGTGGAACTATTTGATAGTTTGAAATTTAAGATTATTCGTCGCAACATTAAAGTTGCATTTCCTGAAGCAACTGACGCACGTATTTTAGGGGCTGCCTCTCGTTTGAAAGCGGAAGAACTAATTGAACCAATCTTGATTGGGAATATGGCTGAAATTGAAAAAGCTGCGGGCGCTCGTGGAATCGCTTTAAGCAACTTCACGATCATTGATCCTGATCATTTTGATCGCTGGGATGAAATGGTAGAAGCCTTTGTTGAACGCCGTAAAGGAAAAGTCAGCAAAGAAGATGCTGAAAAGATTCTTAAGGATGAAAATTACTTTGGTACAATGTTGACTTATATGGGCATCACAGACGGAATGGTTTCTGGTGCGATTCACTCAACAGGAGATACAGTTCGTCCAGCATTGCAAATTATTAAAACGAAACCAGGCGTAAGCCGAACAAGTGGTGCGTTCTTAATGGTTCGTGGCCGCGACCAAGAAAAATATCTGTTCTCGGATTGTGCCATCAACGTAAATCCAAATGCTCAAGAATTGGCGGAAATTGCTGTTGAATCAGCAAAAACTGCAGAATTATTCGATATTGAGCCAAAAGTTGCAATGATGAGCTTCTCAACAAAGGGATCTGCAAAAGCTCCAGAAGTAGAAAAAGTTGCTGAAGCGACAAAAATCGCTCAGGAATTAGCGCCAGATTTCTTAATCGATGGCGAATTACAGTTTGATGCTGCCTATATTCCAGGTGTGGCACAACTAAAAGCCCCTGAATCTAAAGTAGCCGGTCAAGCAACAGTCTTTGTTTTCCCAGAGCTTCAATCAGGAAATATCGGCTATAAAATTGCCCAACGCTTCGGTGGATTTGAAGCTATTGGTCCAGTCTTGCAAGGATTGAACAAACCAGTTTCTGACCTTTCACGTGGGTGTAACGAAGAAGATGTATACAAACTATCGATTATTACAGCAGCCCAATCATTGATGAGCTAGTCTCGAAGGGCTAAACGATAAAGAATAAAAGTAAAAAAGACAAGAATTCGCAATCAGACGAATTCTTGTCTTTTTTTCTGTCAATAATCGAAACTGGGGGGAGGTTGGGAAATTTCCCAGTCCCAGACACTTGGTGACAAGCTTGGAACCTAATTCCCAGAGTTGTCTCAGAATATTGTAAACGGTTTATTCGCCCTGTATAGTCTGAGGTGTAAACAGGAAAATCAATAATTGGAAGGAGAGGTATTGTTGTCATGATGGAAAAGATTCAGCGCTTTGGAGGAGCAATGTTTACCCCTGTACTATTATTTTCTTTTTCAGGAATAATGGTTGCTCTATGCATTATTTTCAAAAACCCAATGCTTGTGGGCAGCATCGCCAATGAGGGGACGACTTGGTACTCGATCTGGAGCATCGTTGAAAATGGTGCTTGGACAGTCTTCAATCAGATGGAACTACTATTCGTTATCGGGTTATCCATTGGGCTAGCGAAAAAGGCAAATGCTCGAGCAGCGATGGAGGCATTCGTTGTTTATACGACCTGTAATTATTTTATCTCATCGATGTTGGAGTACTTTGGAAACTTTTTTGGAGTAAATTTTGCCGCAGAACCAGGTGGAGAGAGCGGGCTTAAACTAATTGGAGGAATCAAAACATTAGATACCGGAATTATCGGTGCGATTTTTATTTCAGCAATTGTTGTTTTTTTACACAATCGATACTTTGATACAAAGCTGCCGGATTTCTTGGGTATCTTTCAAGGATCGTCGTTTATTGTCATTTTAGGATTTTTCTCAATGCTGCCGATTGCCTTTCTGATTTGTTTGATTTGGCCAAAGGTCCAACAAGGAATCGGTTCTTTGCAAGGTTTCTTAGCAAGTGCAGGAATCTTTGGGGTTTGGCTCTACACCTTCTTAGAGCGGATATTGATCCCGACAGGGTTGCATCACTTTATCTATACGCCATTTGTATACGGGCCAGCTGTTGTTGAGGAAGGGATCACTAAATATTGGATGGGGCATCTGCAGGAATTTGCTCAGACAACTAAGCCATTAAAACAATTATTCCCAGAAGGCGGCTTTGCTTTACATGGAAATTCTAAAATTTTTGCTTCTCCAGGAATTGCGGCGGCCTTCTATTTTACTGCGAAGCCAGAAAACAAAAAGAAAGTATTAGCTATTTTAATTCCAGCCACCTTGACTGCTGTGTTAGCTGGGATTACGGAGCCTTTAGAATTCACTTTCCTATTTGTATCGCCACCGCTATTTGCTGTACATGCATTTTTAGCAGCATCGATGGCGGCGACAATGTACGGCTTCGGTGTAGTAGGGGATATGGGCGGCGGCTTCATTGATCTGCTGGCGAAAGTTTGGATTCCACTGTTTCAAAATCATAAAAGCATGATCTTTACTCAGTTATTTATCGGACTAGCGTTTATTTTGATCTATTTTGTCGTTTTCCGCTTTTTAATTCTACGGTTCAATCTGGCAACGCCGGGGCGCGAGGAAAATACCCAAGACATTAAATTGTACTCAAAGAAAGATTACAAAGCAAAACAAGGCGGCAACGCACCTGTTTTAGAAGGTGCGAATCAATATACTGAACAAGCAGCTGTTTATTTAGATGGTTTTGGCGGAGCGGAGAATATTGAAAAAGTGAATAATTGTGCTACCCGTCTACGAATTACAGTTAAGGATGAGACGCTTGTACAACCTGATGAAGTGTTTCGATTAGGCGGCGCTCATGGCGTTGTACGAAATGGTAATGCATTTCAGGTGATTGTCGGTTTAGATGTGCCGCAGGTTCGTGAACAGTTTGAAACATTAATGAACACAGAAAATTAATAAAGGGAGCGTATGAAGAATGAAGAAATTTTCAATTGTTATTGCAGGTGGGGGAAGTACTTTTACTCCAGGAATTGTTTTGATGTTATTGGACAACTTAGATAAATTTCCAATTAGACAAATAAAGTTTTACGATAATTTGGAGGAACGTCAAAATCATGTGGCGAGTGCCTGTGAGATTTTATTAAAGGAACGTGCACCAGAAATCAACTTTGTCGCTACGACAGATCCGGAAACAGCCTTCACAGACGTAGACTTTGTTATGGCTCACATACGTGTTGGCTTGTATGCGATGCGGGAAAAAGATGAAAAAATCCCATTAAAATATGGTGTAGTAGGGCAAGAAACCTGCGGGCCTGGAGGTATTGCTTATGGGATGCGTTCGATTGGCGGCGTATTGGAATTAGTCGACTATATGGAAAAATACTCTCCAGACGCTTGGATGCTGAATTATTCGAACCCTGCGGCTATTGTAGCAGAAGCGACTAGAAAATTAAGACCAGAATCAAAGATCATTAATATTTGTGATATGCCTGTTGGAATCGAAGAACGGATGGCGCATTCGATCGGCTTGAATTCACGTAAAGAAATGGAAGTTCGCTATTATGGTCTGAATCATTTTGGCTGGTGGACAGATATTCGCGACAAAGAAGGCAATGATTTGATGCCACAAATTAAAGCGCATGTGAAGGATCATGGCTATTCATTACCGGAAGAGATTGAAGAATCTCAGCATACAGATGCTAGCTGGATGCATACCTTTGCAAAAGCAAAAGAGGTTTACGCGTTGGATCCAGATACATTACCAAATACCTATTTGAAATATTATTTCTATCCACAAGATGAAGTTGCACATGCAAATCCTGAATTTACACGTGCAAACGAAGTGATGGCTGGTCGGGAAAAGCATGTATTCAGCGAATGTGACCGTATTGCCGAAGCAGGAACCGCTGAAGGCACCTCTTTAGAAGTGGATGAACACGCAAGTTATATCGTGGATCTTGCTCGCGCGATCGCTTATAACACACATGAAAGAATGTTGCTGATTGTGCCAAATGAAGGAGCCATCGTCAACTTTGATGAAACAGCGATGGTAGAAGTACCCTGTGTTGTAGGCAGTAATGGACCAGAACCATTGACGCAAGGAAAGATTCCACGCTTCCAAAAAGGCTTGATGGAGCAACAGGTAGCAGTAGAAAAATTAGTGGTTGAAGCTTGGGCAGAAAAATCTTATCAAAAATTGTATCAGGCGTTAGCACTGTCAAGAATTGTTCCAAATGCTCGGATTGCGAAAGAATTATTGGATGACCTGATTGAAGCAAATAAAGAATTTTGGCCAGAATTAAGCTAGTTGCGATGAAAAACAATATTTTTTCCTCCTCCATCACGTATAATAGTGTAGGAGGGGGAAAATTATGACATTAGAGCAGTTGATTCATCAACATTTAGCAGAACTGAGCGAACTGGATAAAGATATCTTACAATTCATGCTGGCGAATCCTGAAAAAGTTAGATCTTCAGGAATTATGGAGCTTGCCGATATGGTCCACGCGTCCAAATCATCTGTATTAAGAACAACGAAGAAGCTTGGCTTTTCCGGTTACTCAGAATTAAAGTATTTTCTACGACATACGGAAATCAGTGAGCAGCAAGAAACGAGCGAGAAGAATATTTTTGAGAAGCAACTCGATGATATCAAAAAGACAATTGAGTATATGCAATCAGTGAACTTGGAACCAATCAACGAGATGTTTGATCGAAGCCAAACGATTTATTGCTATGCTACGGGTTTTTCTCAAAAAAATATTATCGATGAATTCTACAAAATGTTATTAAATGTGGATAAACGAGCGCTGGTTTTGCCAAACAAAACTGAGTTGGATATGGTAATGCCGATGATTACCCAAAATGATTGTGTAGTGATTGCTTCATTAAGCGGAGAGACAGATGATGTGAAAGAGAATCTAACAGCTTTTGAAGTTCGGAAGATTCCCGTACTGGCGGTTACAGCAGTCGGAGATAACTATTTTGCTAGACATAGCACGCATCATCTAAATTTTTATTGTGACTTTTTCGTTATTGGCAGGAGAAGACTTCAATCACAATCCTTGATTGGACTAAGCTGTTTAATGGATTACTTGCTTCGATCCTATGGCATTTATACACTTGAGAAAAGTACTGATTCCACAACTTAAATATATCTAAATTTTGACACGAAAGGGAGATTTTAAAATGATAGCGCTTAAATCTTTGAGAGTGAAAAGAAATGTGTTGCTTGGCTATTGGGTTCTGATGCCAGTGCTCTTTTACTTCTATTTATTTTTAGTAAGCTTCAATCAGCAGGTGACCATCCAACAACTTATTCTTCAAATTCCAGGATTAACATTAGGTTTGCTACTGTCATTTTTAATGCTCTTTCAAGCAGCATGCCTCTATTTTATTAGTTCTCAAAATGAGAAGAACCACTTTGTTGAGAAACGTTTCTTAGCCTTTAGTTTGGTTCAGCAAATGTTAACGGGAAATATTATTGGCGCTGCCTTGTGTTTTTTCTATAATAGAAAAATAGTTGTTGAAAAACAGCCCATCTCACGCAATACAATGTTCATTTTTTATTTTGCGATTGGATTTATTAGTTTAATTACGGCAATCATCTTATTTATTGCGATGAGGACGAAAGGAGGATAAACATGTTTTCGATGTTTAAAAAAAAGAAGCAAGGAGTTATTTTTAGTCCTGTGAAAGGACAATTAATTCCGCTGTCTGAGGTAAGTGATCCTGTTTTTTCTCAAGGGATGATGGGACCAGGATTTGCGGTTGAACCTGCATCAAATGAGATTTTCTCACCTGTTACAGGGATAGTAACCAGTATCTTTCCAACTAAGCATGCGATTGGGCTTGAAATGAGTGATGGGAAAGAAGTTCTGCTTCACATTGGTATTGATACGGTTGAGTTGCAGGGTCAAGGATTTGATGTTCTTGTTGGTGAAGCTGCTAAGGTCACACCCGAGACAAAGCTGGCTGTTGTAGATCGAGAGTATTTGAAGGCACAGGGAAAAGCAAGTACAATTATGTTTTTATTCCCTGGGGATACTGAAAGCTATGTAACAAAATCGAAAGCCGTTGAAGCAGCAGAAGAAATCAAGTTCACCTAATTAAATAAGCTGACGATCTAATAAGATAGGCTAAATGCTTATCTTTTTTTGTTTATCTAAAAACACGCTTTAAACGGAAGCAAAAATGAAGAATCTTTTTCTTTTCTCTCAATGCTTAAATCGTTATACTAAGTTGGTAGTAGAAAAGAGGGGATTTGCGTGATTACGTTAGTAGATACAGCAGCAACGGAACGTTTAGGAAAAATGATTGGGACAGCAGCACAGGCCAGTGACAATTTAGTGTTGACCGGTGATTTAGGGGCGGGTAAGACGACCTTAACTAAAGGAATCGCTTTAGGTCTAGGAATCGACCAAATGATCAAAAGTCCAACCTATACGATTATTCGAGAATATCAGCAGGGGCGTTTACCGCTTTATCATATGGATGTCTATCGGATCGAAACAGGGGCCGATGATTTAGGTTTAGATGATTATTTTGAAGGTGACGGCTTATCGGTGATTGAGTGGGGGCAACAGTTAGGCGAGTATATGCCAGAAGATTATCTGGAATTAATTTTAGCAAAAGACGATCAAGATGAAACGATGCGTCGTGTTGACTTCATCGCGAATGGAAAACAAGCGGAAGAATTTAAAGCACGAATTTTGAAGGCGTGGGAAGCAGAATGAGTGAAGTTGAGATCACATTGAGAGAAGCAATCCCTGACGATGCGGCAGATTTATTACAAATTAGCCGCCAAATCGCGAAAGAAACTGATTTTTTGATCATGGATGAAGTTGGCTTAGGATTAAGTGAGGACATGCTGAGTCTGCAGTTGGCAAATTTATATGAAAGTGAGAATAACTTGCTTTTATTGGCCTTTGCTGATGAGCAAATTGTTGGAATGGCTTCAGTTAAAGCCGCATCGGAGTACACTGTTTCCCACATCGGTGAGATCGGGATTAGCGTGCTGAAGGAATTCTGGGGAATCGGTTTGGGAACGGCGCTGCTTGATGAGGTTATCTATTGGAGTGAGAATGCCTCGTCCCTATACCGTTTAGAACTGACCGTTCAAAAAAGAAATGAACGGGCCATTCGTTTATATCAAAAGTTTGGATTCAAAACAGAAGCAACAATGGTGCGGGGAGCCCGTGATGCACAGGGTGACTTTTTAGATGTATTGTTGTTGAGTAAATTGATCAAGTAAAAGCGAAGCGGAGTGCTTCGCTTACATGGGCAATACTAATTTTTTTAGTGGATCGATCCCAAAATGATCTTCCTGATAAAGCAAAATCTTTGCACAGGCACGGCTGTCCTCTAAGGCATCATGATGATGTTTCAAAGGGATGGAAAGCTCCTTACACACTGTGTTTAGCCGGTGGTTTGCCATTTCAGGAAACAGTCTGCGACTGGTTCGAACGGTACAAAGAGAAAGGTAAGAGGGTTGCTCTAAATGATAGTAGTCGAGACAACCAGCTAAAACCTTTGTATCAAAGCCGGCGTTATGAGCGACGATCAAACGATTCTCTTTATAATAGTGTTGGATCTCTTGCCATACCTCAGGGAATTTCGGTGCATCCTCCACATCTTCTGGGTGAATCCCATGGATTTGGATGTTTTTCCAGAAGAATTCAGTCTCGGGTTTGATCAATGAATAATACTCTCCGACAATTTGGCTATTTTTTACCATCACCAATGCCAAGGAGCAGGCACTGTGAGATTGATAGTTGGCTGTTTCAAAGTCCATTGCGATAAAATTCAACAGATTCACCTCTTCGCCAATGTTTTACCATATTTTTTAGCAGGGCGAAAGTCCTACAGGTAAAGCTTCAAACTTTTTAAAGATTGATGTCTAATTCTACAGGACAGTGATCGCTGCCGAAAATATCGGTATGAATCTTGGCATCTTGTAAATTTTCTTTCAAGTCGTCAGAAACAACGAAATAATCGATCCGCCACCCAGCATTATTCTTACGAGCATTGAAGCGATAGCTCCACCAAGAATAAATGCCTTCTTGGTCTGGATAAAAGTGTCGGAAGGTATCAATATAGCCGTTCTCTAATAAGAGACTAAATTTTTCACGCTCTTGTGGTGTAAAGCCAGCGTTTTTTTGATTGGTTTTCCAATTTTTTAAGTCAATATTCTCGTGAGCAACATTTAAGTCACCGCAAAAAATGACAGGTTTGATTTGTTTCAGACCATTCAGATAGGCTAAAAAAGCTTCTTCCCAGGTCATACGATAGTCTAACCGTTTCAACTCGTTTTGTGAGTTCGGTGTATAGCAAGTGATGACGTAATATTCAGGATACTCAAGCGTGATGACGCGACCTTCTTGGTCATGTTCTTCCACACCCAATCCATAAGTTACGTTCATCGGTTCGTGCTTGGTGAAGATAGCCGTGCCAGAATAGCCTTTTTTCTCTGCATAATTCCAATATTCGTAATAGCCAGGCAAATCCATTTCGATTTGTCCAGCCTGTAATTTGGTCTCCTGCAGACAGAAAAAGTCGGCATCTAATTCATTAAAAACATCCATAAAATTCTTTTTCATCACGGCACGCAAGCCATTGACGTTCCAAGAAATTAATTTCACGATGCATTCCTCCATCCATATAAAGATGAGTTTATTGTAACGAAAAAAAAGGAGAAAGCAAAGGATACAAGTATTGAATAAAACAAAAACTAAATCATAAAAAGGGGTCTTAATCATGAAAATCGGAGTTATCGGTATCGGAGGCATCGCCCAGAAGGCTTATTTGCCTACCTATGCGAAAATGCGCAAGGAAGCGACCTTTATTTTTGCGACTCGCAGAGAAGAGGTTCGGGAAAAAATAGCTCAAAAATACAACTTTGAGCATACAGTCGCAACAATTGATGAATTATTGGCAGAAAAAATTGATGCGTGCTTTATTCATGTGGCAACGAGTGTTCATTTTGAAATTGCCAAGCAATGTCTGAACGCAGGGGTTGCGGTTTTCATTGATAAGCCTGTTAGTGAGAAATTACAGGAGGTTCAAGAGCTCCAGCAGCTAGCGAAAGAAAAAGGACTTTTATTTATGGTGGGCTTCAATCGCCGCTTCGCACCAATGGTGGATCAGCTGAAACAGCTTCCGCAAAAAAAAGTTATTCATTTGGAAAAGAATGAGCCGAATCATGCGATGAATACACAATATGGCATCTATGATTTGTTTATTCATTTAGTGGATACAGCAGTGTTTTTATTAGATGATGAGGTCATGAAGGTTCATTCTAAAATTCGGGAAGAAAAGGGCCAAATGACGTATGCGCAACTATTGCTTTCAACACCAACGACAGAATGTATTCTTTCAATGGATTTGCAAAGCGGGGGAAAAATGGAACGCTACCAAGTAAGTTCTCCTAAAGAAACGATGGTTTTAGAGCAATTGACAGATTTGACGATTAAACGAGGACAAACAGAAGAGGTACAACGGTTTGGTGATTGGACAACGACGCTTGAAAAACGCGGGTTTGAACAATTAGTAACTACTTTCATTGCGGCGTTGAATGGCGAAAATGTAGATTTACGTCAAGAAGACGTACTATTTAGTCATGAGCTTTGTGAGCAAATGCTGAAGCAACACATTCGCCATCAGCTATAAGGGGTGGTAAGTTTTTTTCCCGCGTGCTAAAATAGCAAGGATGTTTGAAAAATTTACCCGTGTCGAACGAGAAAGGCTTATCAAAGTGAAAACAACAGAATTAACGAACGCATTACCAAATTTGAAAATCCTTTTGGATGAACCCTTAATGAATTATACCTTTACAAAAACCGGCGGACCTGTGGACGCTCTAGCATTTCCTAAAGATAACGAAGAAGTGAAGGCGTTAGTCGACTATTGTCGTGAAAATGCTATTCCATGGATCGTTTTAGGTAATGCCAGCAATCTGATCGTCAAAGATGGCGGAATCCGTGGTGTGGTAATCATGCTGACAGATATGACGACGATTCGCGTGGAAGAAGACACCATTACTGCACAAGCCGGAGCGAAATTAATTGATACAACGTATGTCGCCTTGGATCATTCCTTGACAGGTTTTGAATTTGCGTGTGGTATTCCTGGAAGTATTGGTGGGGCAGTATTCATGAATGCTGGAGCGTATGATGGTCAATTAGAAGATGTTTTTGAATCTGTCGATGTATTATTAGCAGATGGCACCTTTGAAACCTGGTACAAAGATCAGATGAACTTTTCTTACCGTCACTCTGCGATTCAGGATCAGCCAGCGATCGTGTTAAGTGCTAACTTTAAGTTGGCTCCTGGCGATCATGGACAAATCGAGAAACGAATGACGGAGCTGACGGAATTGCGCGAGTTGAAACAGCCACTTGAATATCCCTCATGTGGCAGTGTCTTTAAACGGCCAGTTGGACATTTTACTGGAAAATTGATCCAAGATGCTGGTTTGCAGGGATTGGTTTGGGGTGGTGCACAAATCTCTGAGAAGCATGCAGGGTTTATCGTCAATATCAATCATGCAACAGCGACTGATTATATTGAGTTGATTGCACATATCCAGCAAACGATCAAAGAAAAATTTGATGTAATGTTGGAAACGGAAGTTCGGATTCTTGGTGAAGATCCAAAAAAATAAAAAATGTTGGATAGAAATCGAAAATGATTTCTATCCAACATTTTTTTATTTTTTCATAAGTCGTAAAAGAACCGCGCAAACCGCCGTTGTTGCGATACCAGCGACGATGGCTTCAACCAATCCACTCCCGAAAATAATCCCTAAAATGACACCATAAACAGCATTAGCGGTTACCTGCAAGACATTGGCATAGCTGTCTTTAAAGAAGAAAAAGATCAGGTTCATAACTAAAATGGTATTGGTCATCGATCCAGCTAGACCGGCAATGAACAGACTGACTGGCCGTGCCTTTTGTTTCAAAAGGCGATGAAGCCCTTTGTAGACAAAGTAGGGAACGACACCGATTAAAATACGAGGAATAATAGCCACAATTATCGCGCGCCAATCCCCTTGGTTCGTCAACGGATTTGCGATAAATGGAGAAAAGACAAAGGACATCGGTGTGATAATCACAGTCGCTCTAGCCAAACTGATGATTCCAAAAACAGTTCCTAAGCCGGCACCGATGCGTGGACCTAAAACGATGGATGCAATAATGACTGGAATATGCATCGTTGTCGCATTAATCGGACCAATAGGAATAAAGCCAAGTGGGGTGACCGCTAAAATAATCATGATTGCTAAAAACATCGCGGTCAAAGTAAAGCTCTTTACATTTTTCTCTTTCATTTGTTACTCCTTCAATTTTGAATTTACGATATGCACGATATCTGCAACATTGGCCAAAGCGCCTCGGCCGTAATCACCACAAGCCAGTAAAGCTTCTCTAGGTTCAACTTCTTGATAGCCAACTTCTTTTAATGTTGCAAGGTTTCGTTGAACGATCGGGTTTTGATACATATAAGTGTTCATTGCCGGAGCGATAATTTTCGGTGTATCTGGCAGTAGAGCCAAGGCAACGGTGGACAATAAATCATCGGCAATTCCATTGGCTAATTTTCCGATTGTATTGGCGGAAGCAGGGGCCACTAAAAATAAATCGGCTTCTTTAGCTAACGCAATATGATTGATCAAAGCGGCATCTGGTTCTTCCATAACATCCAGATGAACACGCCGATGGGACAGTGATTGAATCGTTAAAGGTGTGATAAATTCAGTACTGCTTTTTGTCATCACTACGTCTAATTTATAACCCATTTTCGTTAGCTCATTCGTGATATCGGCTGCTTTATAAGCAGAGATACTGCCGCTGACACCTAATAGGATGGTCTTCATTTTGCTTCCTCCAATTCCATGACTTCATGTTTGATTAGTTCCGCGATTTCTGTCTTCGTATGTGCTTCTTTAACCTTGTGCTGTTTGTTGATGAGATAACCGTGGTGCTTTTCCCCACGAATCTCAGCTAAATCATTCGCTAAAATGAAATCAGCTTGATTCTTTTTGAGACTTTCCTTTGCCACATTTAACAGTTCAATCATCGGCACATCCACCAATAGTTTAAACCCAACTAAAATCGTCTGCGGCTGTAGTTTTTTAATCAAGGAAATTATTTTTGGTGTTTTCTTTAAGACTACTACCAAATGATCAGTGTCTGAAGAGATCTTCTTCTCCGTTCGTTCGTTGGCAATAGTCACTAAGGCACTTGGTAAATCCTTCGGCTGTGTCGCAACTGCCGCTTCTAGGTCTTCAAGCGTTACTGAGCTTTCAGGAGTGAAATCACTGACAGCCATACTATGAATTACGGCATCATACGTATTTTCAGACATTAATTTTTTCAGTGTTCGTTCTAAGTCAGCGGTTGATTCGATATAATAGGGATGAATCGTTTTGCCTTCTGGTTTCATTGCGTGACGAGTAGTGATCATATCGATCACGGCATCCTCTTTTGCAAAGCTTTCAGCAATTGCCTTGCCTAATTTTCCACTAGAGTGGTTAGTAATCGCGCGCACATCATCAATTTTTTCTGAGGTGCCGCCTGAAGTTATCAGGATTCTCACTTGTTTTTTCCTCCTAAAGCGACAATGGTACGGCCTACATGCGTTCCGGCCAATAAATTGTCTGCGGTCTCTTGTACTTGATCAAGTTCGACTTGTTGGACGTTAATCGTGTCCGAAAGAGCCCATTCGTTTGCCATTTTAGCCCAAAGCTTTTGGCGTTGTTCCATCGATGCTTCTACAGAGTCGATGCCTAATAAGTTAACACCACGTAAAATAAAAGGCAAGACAGTTGTATTCAGTTTGATTCCGCCAGCATTTCCACAAAGCGCTAAGCTTCCCCCGTAGTTCACAAAAGGAAGAACCTGTGCTAGTGTATCGCCGCCAACAGTGTCTACTACAAAATCAAAAAGCTGTTTGTTTAACGGACGACTTTTTTCAGGAAATAACTCAGCAGGTGATAAGACAGAAGTGGCACCTACTTCCATTAAATAATTCTTCCGGTCATCCTTGCGACTCAAGGCAATAATTTCCGCACAGCCGATTTGTTTGAGGAAATGTAAAGCAAAACCCCCAACGCCACCTGTTGCCCCCGTGACAAGTACGCGACTATTTTTATTTAATCCATGTGCCTGCAATGCGTCTACTGCTAATGCTGCGGTAAATCCAGCTGTTCCGAAGGTCATGGCTTGTTTAGCAGATAAATTCTTCGGTCGTTTGATTACCCATGAAGCAGGAACGACTTGCAGATCGCTTAGTCCGCAATCTTGTTTGACGCCTAAGCCATAGCCGGTGACTAGAACCTCGTCATTGCTAACAAACTGTTCATCTTTCGACTCAATGATTCTTCCTGCTAGGTCGATCCCAGGAGTCATGGGATAATCTCTTAGCACGCCTGTGTTGGCCTTTGTCGCTAGAGCATCTTTATAGTTGATTCCAGAATAATGAACGTCGATTAGTACCTCATTGTCTTCAATCTCAGGTTTTGAAAAGCTTTGGATCTCCGTGTGTAGCGTTTCATCGTTGACTACACGTAAACGGCGATATTCAGTCATGTTTTATCCTCCTAGTTCTATTGTAATCTCTTATCGGAATCGACTCCGTAATTGCTAAACTTCTCATACTTTTAATTTTTGATGAACGGTGAAAAATCGGACTCGCAGCTAGCTCATAGTAAGGAAAGTATTTTTTGAAGTGCATAAAAAATACAAGGATCTTCGTGTGCCTACCATTCTGCTAGACAGATCATTTGATGTATAGATGTGCATATTAATTGATTTCAAGCCTAGTAATCCGTGAAAAGCAAAACTCGCAGATTCGGTTACTATTATCTTAGCGGAAATGAAAGAAAATGCAACTTTCTTTTCTCTATCATTTCCATAAAACTATCCTAAGAAAATGGGGTTAAATACTTGATTTTTAGTAAAAAGTTCGTATACTTGAGTGGTGCTATTAAACAATAAGTTTACTATTAGCAAACATCATTAGAATTTTCCTAGGGCTGAGATTCGGTCCTATTTTTCTGGAGAAATTATTATAAAGAGGGAGTGAGACCATGGAGATTGGTGAGAAGCTGCGTAATTTGCGAATTCAGAAAAATTTAACACAAGAAGAGTTAGGGGAACGAACCGATTTATCCAAGGGCTACATCTCTCAATTAGAGCGTGACCTGAGTTCTCCTTCAATGGAGACTTTTTTTGATATTTTAGAGGTTTTAGGGGTGACACCAGCTGAATTTTTCAAGCAAAAAACGGGTGATCAAAAGATTGTCTATAAAGAAGAGGACACTACTTTTTATAGTGATGAAGAACATGGCTACCACATTAAATGGCTGATTCCTGAATCCAATGAAAAGGAAATGGAGCCGATCTTATTAACTCTGGACAAAAAGGGTCAGTACAAACAATTTACACCTTCGTTATCAGAAACCTTTATCTATGTTTTAGAGGGCAAGGTTGCTTTGCAGTTTGGTGAAACGTTGTATGAAGCGGAAAAAGGCGAGAGTATTTACTATGAAGCGAGTAAACCGCATCGTTTACAAAATCAGGCGTCAGGGGTCAGTAAAGTACTGATCGTCGCTACAGAATCTTATTTATAAAAAACTCATTAGGAGGAAGTCATGGCAAACACAATTATTTCATTTAAAGACGTAATTAAACAATACGACGAAGATGATCCCGTATTGAAAAAAATAAATTTTGATATTGAAGAAGGTCGTTTTTATACATTATTAGGTCCTTCAGGCTGTGGAAAAACGACAATTTTAAGAATTATCGCCGGTTTTACAGACGTAAGTGAAGGCGATATTTTTTTTGAGGGAAAACGAATGAATGACATTCCGGCAAATAAACGCCAAGTCAACACGGTTTTTCAGGATTACGCATTGTTTCCTCACATGAATGTTTTTGAAAACGTCGCTTTTGGATTAAAAATCAAGAAATTGTCCAAAATGGAAATTGAAAAGAAAGTTTTAGAAGCCTTGAAGCTTGTTCAATTGCCAGGCTATGAGAATCGTGAAATCACTGAAATGTCTGGAGGCCAGCGTCAGCGGGTGGCGATCGCCCGTGCCATTGTGAATGAGCCGAAGATTCTTTTATTGGATGAACCATTGTCTGCTTTGGATTTGAAATTGCGAACAGATATGCAATATGAATTACGTGCCCTGCAAAAACGCTTGGGTATTACTTTTATCTTTGTCACACATGATCAAGAAGAGGCTCTGGCTATGAGTGATGAGATCTTTGTTATGAATAAAGGCAAGATTGTTCAAAGCGGGACCCCGGTTGATATCTATGACGAACCAATCAATCATTTTGTTGCAGATTTTGTTGGTGAAAGTAACATCGTTGCAGGTGAGATGGTGGAAGACAACTTAGTTAAATTTGTCGGTAAAACCTTTGAATGCGTTGATGGTGGTATGCGTCCAAATGAACCAGTGGAAGTGGTGCTGCGTCCAGAAGATTTATCATTAACCACACCAGAAAACGGCAAGTTAGTTGTTACAGTTGATACCCAGCTTTTTCGCGGGGTTCATTATGAAATGAACTGTATTGATGCGGATGGGAATGAATGGATGGTCCATTCCACTAAGAAAGCCAAAAAGGGCAGCAAGGTCGGCTTGTCCTTTGAACCAGAAGATATTCATGTTATGCGGTTTAATGAGAGTGAAGAAGATTTTGAAGCGCGTTTAGAGAGCTATGAAGATTAAGGAGGGGATGGAGCAATGAAAAATATACGTCGATTTTATTCCATTCCTTATTTCTTTTGGTTGGTGTTTTTCGTTATTGCACCAGTGATGTTAATCGTGTATCAATCGTTTTTTGATATGAATGGTCATTTTACGTTAAGCAACTATCATACGTATTTGACGTCTAAAACGTACTTGATGATGACGGTGAATTCTGTGTTGTTTGCCTTTCTGATTACGTTAATGACGTTGTTGATCAGTTATCCAACGGCCTATTTCTTGTCTAAATTGAAGCATCGTCAACTCTTGCTATTGCTAGTGGTTTTGCCAACATGGATCAACTTGTTACTAAAGGCCTACGCGTTTATCGGTATCTTCAGCGCGAATGGCTCGGTGAATGATTTTCTTAGTTTCATTGGAATCGGCCAGAAGCAGCTATTGTTTACCGATTTTAGTTTCATGTTTGTCGCAGCGTATATTGAGCTGCCCTTTATGATTATGCCGATTTTTAATGCCTTAGAGGAAATCAATCCTTCATTAATTAGCGCAAGTCGGGATCTGGGCGCGAATAATTTCGACACCTTTCGTCGTGTTATTTTACCGCTTTCTTTAAATGGGGTAAAAAGCGGTGTGCAGGCTGTTTTCATTCCGTCACTATCCCTTTTCATGCTGACACGTCTGATCGGAGGGAATCGCGTGATTACACTTGGAACTGCAATAGAAGAGCATTTCCTAGTAACTCAGAATTGGGGCATGGGCTCTACAATAGGTGTTATTTTGATTGTTGCAATGTTCATTGTGATGATGCTGACTGGCGAAAAACGTAAGGGAGGTCGAGTGAAGTGAGAAGAAGTAAATTTTCTTGGGCAAATATTTACTTGATTTTTGTATTTATTCTGCTGTATATTCCGATTTTCTATTTAATCTTTTATTCCTTTAATCAAGGCGGCAATATGAGCACTTTCACTGGATTCACGTGGGAACATTATCAAAATTTGTTCTCTGATCGTCGTTTGATCAGTATCGTTGTTCAAACGTTTGTGCTAGCCTTTCTATCCGCGCTTTTAGCAACCATCATCGGCACTTTCGGAGCAATGGGCATTTATTATACACGGAAACGTAACTCACGTAATGTTCTTTTAGGGCTGAATAACATTTTAATGGTTTCGCCGGATGTCATTATCGGGGCCAGCTTTTTGATTCTGTTTACAATGCTTGGCGGTGTTCTGAAGAACTTTCAATTAGGCTTTGTTAGCGTTCTGCTTTCACATATCGCCTTCAGCATTCCGATCGTGGTATTGATGGTCTTGCCTAAGTTAAAAGAGATGAATGATTCAATGATCGATGCAGCTCGAGATTTGGGTGCGAACAATTTTCAGGTTTTATCCAATATCATCTTGCCGTTTTTGACGCCGGGAATTATCGCCGGCTATTTCATGGCCTTTACCTACTCGTTGGATGATTTTGCCGTGACGTTCTTTGTTACCGGAAATGGCTTTACGACTCTTTCGGTAGAAATATATTCACGGGCAAGACAGGGAATTAGTTTAGAAATCAATGCCTTGTCTACCTTGGTCTTCATCTTCTCTCTATTATTAGTGGTTGGCTATTACTTCATTAGTCGAGATACCTCTAAAAAAGCTCGAAAACGTAAACGTGAATTTGAGGAGGTGGCGGTACTGAAATGAGAAAATTACAATCACTTTTTATCGGTGTTGTCGCCATTATTTTGCTGCTGACTTTTTTAGTGGTGCGGTTGAATCATTCATCGAATGCAAGCTCAAAAGTATTGAACATTTATAACTGGGGCGACTATATTGATCCAGAATTGATCAAACAATTCGAGAAGGAATATGGCTACAAGGTCAATTACGAAACCTTCGATTCAAACGAAGCGATGGAAGCCAAGATCAAACAGGGTGGAACAGCGTATGATATTGCGATCCCTAGTGAATATATGATCCAAAAAATGAAGAAGGAAAAGCTCTTGCTGCCGTTGGATCATTCAAAGATTCAAGGATTAGAGAATATAGATCCGCGTTTTCTAGATTTGGATTTTGATCGTGATAATACCTATTCGATTCCATATTTCTGGGGAACATTGGGCATCGTTTATAATGATAAATTTGTTTCTGGGGACAAGATTCAGCATTGGAACGACTTATGGCGACCAGAATTGAAGAATAATATTATGCTAATCGATGGCGCCCGAGAAGTGATGGGGCTATCACTTACGACCCTAGGCTATTCAATCAATAGTAAAAACATGACGCAATTAAACCAAGCAATCAAAAAATTGAGCAGCCTAACGCCGAATGTTAAGGCGATCGTCGCTGATGAAATCAAAATGTATATGGCGAATGAGGAAAGTGCTGTGGCAGTGACCTTTTCTGGTGAAGCCGCTGATATGATGTCAGAAAATGAACATCTTCATTATGTTATCCCACCTGAAGGCTCCAATCTTTGGTTTGATAACATCGTGATTCCTAAAACATCGAAGAATCAAGAAGGGGCGTATGACTTCATCAACTTCATGTTGAAGCCTGAAGTCGCTAAACAAAATGCTGAATATATCGGTTATTCAACGCCCAATAAAAAAGCATTGACGATGCTGCCAAAAAGTATCTCTGGGGATAAGCAGTTCTACCCAGACGATGAAACCATCAGTCATTTGGAAGTCTATAAGGATTTAGGACCAGAATATTTAGGGATTTACAATGATTTGTATTTGGAGTTTAAGATGTATCGGAAATAGAAGGCGGCTTGCGAGCCGCCTTTTTATATAAGGAAAAAAGAGACTGTTATTCTTTTACAACTATTTTATAATCTCTATTAAGTCTATGGAAATGTAAAACGAGGTAACTAATCTCGTCATTAGATAAATCAAAATCAAAATTCTCAGTGATAAAAGCACGTAGCTGATTCGCGGTATAAAAGTCTCTTGGATAGTTTTTCATCACATAAAAATATAGTTCATTATCAGAGTCAAGTGAATCAAATTTCTCTTTTATAATGCGGAGCGCTAAATATTTTATATGACGCATCAACCTTGGAGCTTCAGCAAATAAGCTACTGCGTGAAAGATTGACATGAAAAGCAATACGCGTAGTTAAGCTGTGAATCAGTTGAAGATAGTTCTCTTGTTCGTGTGAATTTACATTTAGTTGGCAGTTTGCAGCAATCACTAGTTCTGCTAAGACTAAATAATCCGTAGTTGCTAGTGGGTGATGTAAATAGTCTTCCATATATCTAATAGCTTCTTTAGCAAATGTGATTTCTGTTTTGAAGAGACTGCTCATAATTTCAACTGTTGAAAAAGAATAGCTGTTTGTTAAGGCGTTTTTTTCGACAGCATTAAATACAAAATAAGACAAATTATTTATTAAGTAAAAATTATCTGCAAGTAGGTACTTATATTTCGCTAAGTGTACCAAGTTTAGGACTAATTGACGATCTGATGTTGCTATGTAATTCTTTAACAGTTGAAATTCATTCATGATAAATACCTCCTTATAAAGTGGTTTTAGAAAAGTTTCACAGTGAGAACTGGGTTATAATTTTATGATAAACTGTATAGTAACTAGACAGTCAAGTGAAAGCTTGAAGAAGCGGAGGGATTAATTTTGAATTCGAACAATTACTTATCAATCAGTGAATTTGCCAAGCTTTCTGGTATCAAAAGAAAAACATTGATTTATTATGATCAAATAGGGCTTTTGACACCGGAATATACAGCTGAAAACGGGTACCGCTATTATGATTATTCGCAGATTTATACAGTGAATATGATTAATTTATTTCGGGAAATAAGGATGCCTTTGGCAGAAATCAAGGAGCATTTGCAAAATAGCACACCGGAACAAGCAACCGTTTTACTAAAACGGCAACAAGAAATGATTCAGCAGAAACAAGACTACTATGAGGAAATGGCTGGAATGGTTGATCGTCATTTAGCTTCTTTAGAAGAATATGCAACGGCAGAACGATTTACATACTCAGTAGTTTTCTATGATCAAGTCCCGCTTTTTTTTAATTCGAAGGTTTATCAAGCCTCTAATTTTCGAGCATCAATACCTTTAAGTGAGATGTATCAGCAAAGCTTTGCGGCCGGTTATCAATTTTTATATCCGATTGGTTTTATGTTTAAAAATACTCCTTCTCAATCAAACATGCAGATAGGTGAATTTTCAGATGTTTGTCCCTTTATAAAGGTACCTAACGCATCTGATTACCGTCCCGCTGGCGATTATTTAATTTATTATTTTCAAGGAGATATGACCAAAGTAATCAATTTCGATCAGATGAACGCCTATTTGGAAGAGCATCATTTAAAAACTAAAGGAGATATCTATATTGATATCATTTTAAACGGATTATCTGCACAGAAGTTTGATGATTTTCTATTAAAGCTACTAATTGAGGTTGTTCCGATTTAAAAATTTTTTGAAAAAAACCAGAAGATTAAAATGATAATTTATTGATCTTTTTGGCTTTTTTTTATTGATTTTTTAATGGAGTGTAGAGGGAAGTACTCAATGATAAATCTGTTTATTTGAGCGTTATTCGAAAAATCATTTATTCCTTTTTGTTTATTAGAGATACGGACTTTTGCAATGTTATATAGGAGCAATCTAAATTATTTTTTATTAAAAATTTGGATGCGCAGGCGCGGATTTTTCAGGCAGAATAGGAGATAAGAATACGTGATTAAAGGAGCAGACAAAAATGGAAATAAAACCACTTACACAGCGTCAATTACTAACAATGAAGAGAGCCAACATTGAAGTGAAAGTAAAGAAATTTTGGGAAGCGACAAAAAATGTTGATCTTGTGACAGAGTACATTGTTGCGCTTATTGTGAGAAACGCGTTAGTTGTAAGTGATTTTTCTTTGCCTTGTCCAGAAGTGGTCCAAGAACTGCTTTTTCATGCAGAACCAAGTGATGTCTTGAGAAAGTTTTGTCCTTTTTTGAAAGATTATGTGGAAAAGTCAGAATGGGAAAAGGTCATTTCTCGTCTGTTTAAAAGTAAGAAGGAGTATTTTAAGGAAACCAAGACGATGCGTCTTTATGACAGCTATCTAAAAAATAGAGGGACTGCCGTGCTTGAAGAGCACTATGAAAGTTATATTATGGTGGCCCACTTTGAAGATGTGAATGGCAAAAAGCATACGTTTCGTATGAGAGACGTGGATGGTCGTAATACACTTGCAGAAAACCAGCGTATTTTGAGAATATTTACCTCCTTCACTATTTTTGAAAAAGATGGGGTGCGTCGTTTTGCGAAATTCTTAGACTGTGAATGTACAGGGACGACAGTCATCTATTCTTCACGAGCAGCGAAGAAGAAATCACAGGAGGAGTCTGTCAAAAATAAGGAAACTACTATAGTAAAAAAACAGTCAAAAGCAACAGTAGCTAGTGATTTCTTTGGCGAGGTAAACTTAGATTCTATGACAAAAGGCGAACTGATTGTCTTGATCAAAGGAATATTCAAAGAAGTAGAGGTTGCTATGCAGGAGGAGCAGTTAGAAATAATGGGTGATACTGGTGAATTATGGTCTGACGATTCTAGCTCAATGCATCATGCAAAAATGAATGCGAGGAATATAGAGGAAACCAAACTAGATAGTACAGGTGATACTCAGCAGGGAACACTATCTACGATGATGCGAACTGAAGAGAAGTTGCGTGTACCCGTAGCGGCTGGAGCAATGAACGAGAAAAGTACTGATAAGCAAAGTAAATCCCCAACCACTGAGACAAGTTCGTCCAAAAAAATAAATAAGAAGACACGTAATCTTATAAAGAATTTTAATTCAAGTAAAAAGAAGCGTTGATTATTAGAGGATAAGGTTTATTTTCAATGCTTATTTGACATGTTTTTTAAAGGAATGAGACAGGAATACCTTAGATGAAATTTTCGTATTAACCTACGGATAGTGAGCATTATTCATTATCGCAGGTTAATGTGATTTATCTAAGGTTTTTTGTGTGCTTTAAAGATGATTTACTTCTTCTTTTCGAATTACTCGAGAAAAAAATGCAGCGATTTGAAAAAATAGTCTTTACATTTATTGTGATACCGATTACAATTCACTTGTACCTACTTGTACACACTAGTTCAAACATGTACATTGATAGCTACACTTGTACATACTGTTTACTAGTTGTACAAGCGAATGCAGGAGGTGATCAAATGATCATTAATAGAGAAGTTTCAAAGCCGGTTTATCTTCAAGTAGCAGATTATTTACGGAATAATATCTATTCTGAAGAATGGGGAAAGGGGGAACAAATACCGTCTGAGAATCAAATTATGAAGTCCTTGGAAGTAAGTCGAGGCACCGTTAAGAAAGCTGTCAATATGCTTGTGGAGGAAGGTCTGCTCTACCAGATCCAAGGAAAAGGGACTTATGTAACAGAGGATAATATCTCCTATTCATTAGGAAAAGGCCTTTTATCTTTTGCGGAATCCTTAGAAGGACAAAAATTAGCTTATGAAACGAAGGTCATCACTTCTGAATTTCGTAAGGCAACAAAAGAGATCGCTTCAAGGCTGAATATTGATGTTGGCGAAGACTATCTATACATGAAACGGATTCGATATGTTGAAGGCGAAAAAGTGATGCTGATCGAAAATAGGATTAACAGTCGTTTATGTCCAGGCGTCCAAGAACATGACTTCAACAAGGAAAGTTTGTTTAAGGTTATGGAAAAGGTCAGCGGCAAAAAAATCGCTTATTCTGAAAGTAGATATGCTGCAAGAGTGGTAGGTGAGAAGAGAGGCAAAGAACTAGAGGTTGCGTCAGATTCTCCCGTGCTGCATCTGGAACAATTAGTTTATCTAGAAGGAGGTCTACCAGTAGAATTCGGAAATGTATGGCTGAAAGCGAACAAATACTACCTTGGAACGGTACTTCAAAGGGAGGAAATGTAGCATATGCCATTAGTAAATGGGTATACATTATTAGAAATTATCAAAGAGAGAAAAGTGATTGCTGGAGCTTTTAATACGACCAACTTAGAGACAACCGTAGGGATTTTAAAAGCAGTTGAAGAAAGTGGGATTCCAACATTCATTCAAGTTGCGCCGACAAATATCACCCTGGCGGGCTATGAGTATATTGTGGATATGGTTTCTCGTTATGCCGAGAACATGGATACACCAGTTGCTCTTCATTTAGATCACGGAAAGAAATTTGAGGACGTGAAATTAGCCACGCGTGCTGGCTTCACCTCAGTCATGATCGATGGAGCATCCTATGATTTTGAGGAAAATATTGCTTTTACAAAAAAAGCAGTTGATTTTGCAAAAGGTTATGGAATTCCAGTTGAAGCAGAACTGGGAGCTATCTTAGGAAAAGAAGATGACCATGTGAGTGAGGCAGATTCTAAAACAGACCCTTCACAGGTGAAGGAATTTGTTGAGCGGACTGGATGCGACATGTTGGCTATTTCAGTTGGAAATGTTCATGGCTTGGAAGATGAACCGAGAATTGACTTTGACTTATTAAAAGAAATCAACGAAGTTTCACCGGTTCCATTGGTCATTCATGGTGGTTCAGGAATTCCTGATGAACACATTCAACGCATGGTGGAGTTTAACGTGGCAAAAATCAATATTGCCAGTGATCTGCGTCAAAGCTACATCAAGAGTGTTGGACAGGCATATGAGGAAAACAAGAATGAAGCAAATTTAATCAAGGTGCTGCAAAAGGCAGAAGACGCTGTATTTGAGACGGTTCATGCCAAAATTTTGAGTATGAATGCTGTCGGGGTGGAGGTTTAAAGATGACTGATCCATCAATCAATGAAAAAGGCTTAACTAACGAAAAAAATATTTTTGTCGACTTAGAGGTTCGTGATTTTCCAGAACTAATCACTTTAATTGCTCAGCCCTTGGTTGAAGATCAAGACGTAGTAGCGGAATATCCTTCACAAGTCATCAAACGAGAAGAAGGGTTTCCAACAGGCTTGCCGACTGAACCGATTGGTGTGGCGATTCCTCATACAGATGCAAAATATGTGAACAATAATCGTGTGACGATTGCGACGTTAAGAAATCCCATCAAAATGGAAGTAATGGGCGGGATGGACGATACGCTGATTGACGTATCAATTGTTTTCTTATTAGCTTTAGGTCAGTCAAATAAACAATTGAATATTTTACAGAAGTTAATGGGTATCTTGCCTAATGCTGAGTTATTGGAAAGAATTAAAAATGGCAGTAAAGAAGAGATCTTTCAAATAGCAAAAGAAGAAATAGGATTATAGGAGGAAGAAAAAATGGGTAAAAATTTATTATTTGTGTGTGCAACAGGAATTGCGACTTCAACAGCGGTAACTGAAAAGGTAATGGAATTCTTAAAAGAAAAAAATATGAATGATGTGAACTATTCTCAAACCAATGTAGCATCTGTTCAACAAAATTCAGACGATGCTGATTTAATTGTATCTACAACGAAGATTCCTTACGAATTGGAAACACCAGTAATCAATGGACTAGCCTTAATTACAGGAGTTGGAGAAGAGAAAGTCTTGAATGCGATTTATGATCAGCTAAAAGGAGAATAGTATGGAAAATATGACAAAAACATTATATGACGTTGTACAGTACATCTTAGGTTTTGGACCGACTGTCATGCTGCCATTAGTCTTGTTTGTCTTAGCGTTGATTTTCAAAATAAAACCGGCGAAAGCGCTGCGGTCGTCACTAACTGTCGGTATCGGTTTTGTCGGAATCTATGCAATTTTTGATATTTTAACAAATAATGTTGGTCCTGCAGCGCAAGCCATGGTAGAACAAACAGGAATTAATCTCCCAGTAGTTGACTTAGGTTGGCCGCCTTTATCAGCAATTACTTGGGGATCACCTATCGCACCCTTTGTTATTCCAATGACGATGTTAATCAACATTATCATGTTGGCAATTAACCAAACAAAAACAGTGGATGTCGACATGTGGAATTACTGGCATTTCGCGCTTGCAGGAACACTTGTTTATTATAGCACAGGTAGTTTCTGGTTGGGAATTCTTGCATCGGCATTGATTGCAATCATTGTTTTAAAAATGGCAGACTGGGCTGCTCCACTAGGTGAAGAATACTTTGGTCTGGAAGGAATTTCTTTACCAACAGTCTCCTCGATCACTTTTTTCCCAATCGGTTTAATTGGAAATAAAATTATTGATATGATTCCGGGGATTCGTAAGATTGATATCAACCCTGTTAGTATTCAAAAGCGTTTTGGTATTTTTGGCGAACCGATGATGGTAGGTACGATCCTGGGCTTACTGTTAGGGGTAGCTGCTAGGTATGACTTAAAAGGTATTTTAACGATGGGGATCAGCATCGGTGCGGTAATGTTCATTTTACCGCGGATGGTTCGTATCTTGATGGAAGGCTTGCTGCCGATTTCTGAAGCAATCAAAAAATTCTTGAACAATCGGTACCCCGATCGTGATGATTTGTATATCGGATTAGACATTGCAGTAGCGGTTGGGAATCCAGCGATTATTTCCACAGCATTGTTATTAACGCCGATTGCGGTTATCTTAGCGTTTATTTTACCAGGAAACACAGTGTTGCCTCTCGGTGATTTGGCGAACTTAGCAGTAATGGCTTCGATGGTCGTTTTATCAACGAAGGGAAATGTTTTCAGAGCGGTATTGATTGCTATTCCAATCATGATCGGTGATTTATACATCGCTTCTGCTGTTGCACCTTTTATTACCGGAATGGCTAAAGACGTGAACTTCAGCTTCCCAGAGGGCTCTAGCGGATTGGTTTCTAGTTTCTTAGATGGAGGAAATCCTTTAAGATACTGGATACTCCAAATCTTTAATGGAAATGTCATTGCATTGGTTCTAATTCCTATCGTAGGGATCGTTCTATTCTGGATCTACAAAATCACTTACAAACAAACACATTTGACTGAGGATTCTTCTGTGCCAGAAGGGGAGTCGTTGAATGGATAAAAAGCTTTCCATTACAATTGATATCGGAACGACGAATTCAAAAGTATCGCTTTTTGAGATTAAAAGTGGAGAACTTCTTTTCCGAGAAAGTTTTCAAACAGCCAAAAAGACTGATGAGTTTGGTGAGCTATTCGACGTGTCCGTCATCTGGGATCAATTGTTGGAAATCTTGATAAAAATTGTTGCTGAACATTCTGGAAATATTGATTCGATCAATATTTCCAGTGTTGGTGAGGCGGGGGTTTTGGTCAATTCCTATGGAGAAATTGTTACCCCCATGATTGCTTGGTATGACAAACGCGCGAGTGACTATGTAGCAGCGCTAAATCAAGAAGAAAAACAAAGGATTTATGAGATCACGGGGCTGCCAGCACATACCAACTATAGTATTCCTAAAATTAAATGGTTGGTGAATCACCTAGGGTTACATGAAGAAAAATACATTTGGCTAAATGTTCCCGATCTGTTTAGCTATTTTCTAACGAATCAAATGAAGACTGAGTTTTCTATGGCAAGCCGAACGATGTGCTTTGATTTAAATAGACGCTGCTGGTCAGAAGAAATTTTAATGATGTTTGGGCTGCAGGATGTAATCGAATTTCCAGCAGTTGTTTCATCTGGTGAGATCGTAGGCTATACCAAGACGGGAGCGATTTATGAACTAAAGAATGAAGAGATTTCTGTTAGGATTGCTGGTCATGATCATATGGTGGGGGCATTAGGAATTAATTTGCAAGACAAGGATTTATTGAACTCGACAGGTACTACAGAAGGGCTGCTATTAATTGATGATCATCCCTTTTTAGAGAACAAATCATTTCAGGAATCGTTATCAAATGGGATATTTACTGATCCCAACTATTTCACCTTATTTTCTTCTATGCCAACTGGCGGCAATGCCTTTGAATGGTATCAAAATTTCTTTAATATAAATCAAAGAGATTTTGAAAAAGATTGCCAAAATTTGTATCAAAGATATTTAGATGGTCAAATTTCATTGGAAGACCCAGTCATTCTGATTCCTCATTTGAATGGGTCGGGGGCGCCGTTTAAAAATGGGAAATCGCGGGGGTTAATGTATGGAATCAGTTTAGAGACAAGAAGAGAGGATGTCCTATTAGGAATCATTTTGGGACTATGTCTTGAAATGAAATATGTAGCAACCTGTTTTCCTATGGAACAAGTCAAACGCGTGATTGCCATTGGACCAGTAGTAAAAAATCCTTTATGGATACAGTTAAAAGCAGATGCTCTAAATAAAGAGATTTCTGTAGTCAAGATGGAAGAAGCGGTTTCCTTTGGTGCTTTGAAGGCGAGCTATTCACATTTTGATTATGAGATCGACTATCAAATTGTTCAGGCGGACCCAAATCAGGTACAAGCGTTTGACAGACTCTTAGATAAATATTCCTATTTATATGAATCAAAACGTTTTTTAGTCGATGATAATTTTCATCAAAGTTATTTTGAGAGCAAAGAAGCACAGAATCGTTGTACGGAAGCCAAAGAGATTTTTTTCAGCTGAAAATAGGGACTCATTGAGTTCCTATTTTTTATTTCCTCAATCGTATCTTTATATAAAAAAAACAAATACTCACGGTTATAAAAATTTGAGATAATTAAGCTATAAATCAGCTGTTTTGGTCAACAGTTAAAAAAGAGAAAATTTGTACCTCGCAACAAACAACAATTGCATGATTCATCCTGCAACTTTTCTGTTACTAATTATCATCAAGAAAATTTCCTCGAATCCATCCTCCATCGGCTCTAAAAAGATCCTATATAATACAGGATTTCTGTAATACTCACTTACCTTTTCCCACATAATTATGGAAAGTTGCATGATTCATCCTGCAGAAAGTTCGGCGCCAAGAAGACTTCTTTCATTATATGATTCAGATAGCAAGAGAGAAAGAAGGGCACGGCATGCAATTAGTAAATGGTTACAAGTTAATGGACTATGCAAAAGAAAAAGAATTGGTCTTACCTGCTTTCAATACGACCAACTATGAATTAACAGCCGGAATTATCCGCGGTTATGAAGAAAAAGGATTAGGCGGATACATTGCGATTTCATCTAGTAATTTAAAACTCTCTAGTCCGAAGATCATTGCGGATATGGTTAAATCAGCGATGAAAAATGCGTCTGTTCCAGTTGCGTTGCATTTGGATCATGGGAAAAGCTTTAAGGATGTGAAAGCTTATATCGAGGCCGGATTTACCTCAATTATGGTAGATGCGTCTCATTTACCTTTTGAAGAGAATATTGAAGAGGTGAGAAGAACGGTTGAATACTGTCACTTTTATGGTATTCCGGTAGAAGCAGAGTTAGGAGCGATCGGCGGTAAGGAAGACGATCATATATCTGAAGAAGATGCTAAAACGAACCCAGATGATGTGAAGGAGTTTGTTGAAAGAACCAATTGTGATCTGCTGGCGGTTTCTATTGGCAATGTCCACGGGATGGACTTGACACCGAAATTAGATTTTCCATTACTGGAAAAAATCGCAGACATCTCTTCTGTTCCTCTAGTGCTACATGGGGGCTCGGGCATTCCTTTTGATCAAGTTCGAAGAGCAAAAAAACAAAATCTTATTAAAGTGAATTACGGTTCTGATCTGCGTCAAGCCTTTATTCGTACATTTGGTCAAGCCTACGAAAGCAATCATAATGAGTTTGATATTATGGCATTGTCAAAATCGGCCATCGAAAATGTTGAAGAGCGTGTGAAAGTGATCATTGCCGAAGTAAATGAAAAATAATTTTTAAATCAAAAGTTTCAATTCCTTTTTTAATAGGAATATAGGTGAGTTGACGAATCTAAAGTCTTGTAGGAAATAAAGCTGTATAGCGGAATGTTAAACGGCATCAAAAATGAAAACATGAATAGGAATAAGGAGGGGGATAACGTGCTAAATAAAAGGCAAAAAGAAATGATTCAAGAATTCGAAAGACACAGTCCCTCTTTTTTAACCGCTGACCATTTTGTTGATAAATTTCAAGTGAGTATGCGTACCGTTCAATCGGATATTAAGAAAGTAAGAAAGTATTTGGAAACCAGCAGTTATGCTGAACTGATTTCAGTCGCATCTAAAGGCAGTCATTTAATTATTAATGACTATACTGCGCTGCGAGCTGATCTCCATCAAGAAGAGGCGGTAAATGAATCCAGCCAATCGGATCGAGTCAGGAAATTGTGTGTATTGCTGTTGAACCAAAAAAGACCGATCAATCGTCAAAAATTGCTGGATCAGCTATTTATCGCTTCATCTACACTGAATACGGATTTAAAGGAAGCCGATAAGTTGCTCAGCAATTATCACTTGAGTGTGGAACGCAAAAGAAATTCCGGCATCTTTATTCGAGGAAATGAATATGACAAAAGGAAATGCTTGCTGAAGCTGGGGCACTTAGAGATTCATCAGGAGCAAGGCGGTATGGGATGTGAAGAGACCTTTCGTCAAGATATTGAAACCGTACTAGTCAGTGTCCTGTTAAAGCATCACTTCCATATTTCAGAAACACTGTTCCAAAATCTGATCGTTCATATTGAAATGTCTATCAAACGAATGTACAACGGTTTTTATATCGGCTCTGAAGAATTTGAGGGAATCGAAGACTTTGATTCTGAGATGGAGGTATCAGCGGAGATTTTTCATCGTTTAGCTGAGCGCTCTTATTTCAAAATCTCGCAAGAAGAAATTATTAACTTGGCGATTTACATCAAGGGGAAAAGTGATTACGAAAATGATGATTACATCTCCGAAGAAGTCAATACCTTCATTCTTCACGCTTTGAAGGAAATCAATGAAAAATTTGATATTGATTTTCGCCAAGAAATTGATTTGAGAATCTCATTGGCTTTACATTTGATGCCGTTACTAACACGAATTGAGTACAACATTCAAAATGAAAACCAATTACTAGATCAAATTAAGCAGTCTTTTCCATTAGGATTTGATATAGCAGCATATATGTGTCTTTTATTGCAAAACTCGATTGACAAAAAAATTGAAGAAGGTGAGATTGCCTATCTCGCGATTTACTTCAATCAATATTTGGCTAAATACAATGACATTTCTGGGAAAAAAAGAATTTTGATCATCACAAGCTTGAAACGCAGTGAGAGTATTTTGTTGAGACAGCGTTTTGCTACCTGGTTTTCCAATGAAATTACGATTTTAACGTTAGTCAATACGCATGAAGTTAGCTCACTGGATATTGAGGACTACGATGTGATCTTTACCACAGAGCAAACAGAACTGACAGATCAGATGGGCGCGATCTTGATCAGCTTTTTCCCGAGTGAGCAGGAATATTCCAAAATTAAACTGGCGATTGATGGATTTAACGATAAATTTGAGATCGTAAATTTATTTAATGAAGAGCTTTTCCATTTCGGTCAGTTTACCAAAAAGAAGGAAGTGTTGGATAAGATTTGTTCCATCTCCGTTTCAAAAGTTGGCGATAAAGTCTTTCAATTAAGAGAGGCTGTTGAGTTAAGGGAAGAGCTTGGGAGCAGCTATTTCGGAAATGGCATCGCGTTGCCCCATCCGATTAACCCGATTTTAGCTGAAACCTTTGTTTCTGTCATTTTATTGAAAAACGAGATGAATTGGGATTCAGATGGTAATCGGGTACGACTAGTCATGCTGGTGGCCATTGAAAAAAATAATGCAAAGGTATTCCAGCTGTGGAATTATCTGGCCAAAATCATTCAAGAAAAAGGCTTTGTTGATCGGGTTATCAAAGACCCGACGTTTGATAATTTTAGAGAAAACCTTTCTCAGCTATTGGAAGAATATATTTAAAAATAAAGTGAATAAGACGAACATAAAAAATTTTTCGTGTTTTGAAAAATCAAATCATTAGTAGGAAATAGGATGGCAGTTCCACTTTTTGCAGTGAATAAAGTAAGTGAGCAAATTGAAAAGCGACAATGAAAAAACTAAGAAGAACTAGTGGAATGGTATACGGCTTGAACATAAGAGATTTTTCGTAATTTGAAAAATCCATTCATTAGTAGGAAATAGGAGGAGCAAATATGAAATTTATTTTTGTATCCCACGGTGATCTCGCAAAAAGTATTTTAGGAAGTGCGCAGATGATCGTTGGTGAACAAACAGAGGCGAAAGCTTTTGGCTTATACCCAAAGGATGATATTGGCGGCTTGAAGGATCAGGTGAAATCAGCGATTGAAGAGTTTGGCGGTGGGAATGACATCATTTGTTTTACGGATTTATTTAGCGGCAGCCCTTTTAATGCGGTGGTTGCTTTGATGGGAGATTTTCCCATTCGTCATATTACGGGAATGAACTTACCCATGGTATTAGAAGCATTCATGTCACGTATGAACGAAGACAATTCTGCTGAAGATATTTGTACAAAATTATTGGAAGAGGCTCCCTCGACCTTTATCGATGTAAACCATTATTTAGGAGTAAATTTAGAAGATTAAAAAAGGGGCGAGAAACATGAAAAACATTGTATTTGCTAGAGTAGATGATCGTTTAATTCACGGAGAGGTAGTAACAGCCTGGACACCAACTTACAGTATCAATCATATTGTCATCATTGACGATATTGTAGCCAGCGATCCATTCCAAAAAAGAATATTGAAAGCGCTGGCACCAACAAAAGTTCGCGTGGATGCCTTTACCACAGAAGAAGGTATCGCTGAATTGAAAAAACCTTATAACGAAAAAGAGCGGATTTTATTATTAACCAAAACGCCGATTACTTACGCCAAATTAGTTGAGGGCGGGATTGAATTGCCGCAGGTTAATCTTGGTGGAATGGGTATTCGTGATGAACGAAAGCCATTCATCAAAAATGTTGCCTGTGATGAAGCAGAAGTAGCAGCGATTCGCCAAATGGTGGATAAAGGGGTCCATGTTTTCTACCAGTTAGTACCGGAACAACGCTTAATTGAGATTACGAATTTATTATAAAAAAGGAGGAAAAATGTATGTCGATTTTTCAAGCTTTTCTATGTGGGGTTGTGTATTTTCTAGCAATAGGAAATCTGCCCTTCGTCGGGTTGTGGTCGTTACAGCGGCCGTTGGTGTGCGGACTTATTACGGGGATTATTTTGGGTGACCCTTTAATGGGGGCAATGACAGGAGCTTCAATCAACTTAGTTTATCTAGGATTTATTTCTGCCGGAGGGTCAATGCCTGCTGATATGGCATTAGCCGGGATTTTAGGAACAGCTTTTGCCATAACAGGTGGATTAGATGCGAAAACAGCGTTGTCAGTAGCAGTACCGATCGGATTGTTAGGGACGATCGTCTGGTATGGACGGATGACTTTTGGTTCAATCTTTGTGCATGTGGCTGATAATTATATCGAAAAAGGTGAGTACCATAAGATTTGGCGAGCCAATGTTCTGTTTCCGCAGCTTCTAACGGCGGTCATTACGATTATTCCATGTGGCCTAGCCGCTTATTTCGGCGCAAGTTATATTTCTGGGTTCATTGAAGCGTTAAGTGGCACCACGTTGACAATTTTCACCGTTATTGGTGGAATGATGCCGGCTTTAGGGGTGGCTATTACTTTGCAATATATTTTTAAAGGAGAAGCGCGGGTCTTCTTATTCTTAGGGTTTGTTTTGGCTACTTATTCTGGTCTGGACTTATTACCATTGGGTGTAATCGCAGGATTAACCGCATTGATCTATGTACAAGCGACAGGCAATAAATCTGATTCAGAGGAGGATGAAATCTATGAGTAAAGAGGCAGAGGGAAGTTTGATTCGTAAAAAAGATCTGTTCCGTTCTTGGCTGATTTGGGAAAATTTACCACAAACCTGCTACAACTATGAACGGATGATGGGACAAGCTGTTGCCCATGTTTTCGTTCCTATCTCTAAACGACTGCATAACGATGATCCAGAAAAGAAGAAGGAAATGATGAAACGCGAGATAGAATTCTTTAATGTTCATATTGAGTTCGGTTCATGTATTATCGGCATGATCATCGCTTTGGAAGAACAAAAGGCCAAAGGAGTGGCGATTCCCAGTGAATTTATTACAAGTTTGAAAACTTCCTTGATGGGTCCCTTATCAGGAATCGGTGATACGATATTCCAAGGGGTATTGATTCCTATTTTATTGGCAATCTGTATCGATTTGACGTTGAAGGGGACCATTTGGGGTTCGATTATTTATGCTGTAGCGATTATCGCAATTGCTTGGGGAATGAGTTACGCCAGTTTCATGTTTGGCTATCGAGCCGGGGCAGATGCCGTCATGGATTTCCTTGAGAAAGGACTGTTAAACAAAGTTCTGCGCGGCGCTGAAATCATGGGGTGTATGGTAATGGGCGGCTTGATCTCCAGCTATGTAAAAATCCATGTAGCGTTAAAAATCGTCAGCTCAACTACGACCTTTAAGGTTCAGGAACAGTTTCTGGATGCAGTAATGCCGAATATCTTACCCTTTGCTTTCACAATGCTGATTTATTGGTTAATGAAACGCGGCTGGTCTTCCTTAAAGATCATTGGTCTGATTGTCGTAGTCGGAATTGTTACTGGATTCTTTGGAATTTTAGGTTAGGGGCGAAAGAATGAAAGCAATTGTTGAAACAGGAGTCAAGCAGTTAGAGATTCAAGAACTGCCGATGCCTGAGATTGAAAAAGATGAAGTGTTGATGCAAGTCAGAGCAAATGGCCTTTGTACCAATGACCTACGTGATTATTTAGGAGATATGAACTATACGCATCCTAGAATTGGCGGTCATGAATTTAGCGGCGAAGTGGTAGAAATCGGCAGCGAAGTGAATCCTGAACATTTTGATGTCGGGGATCATGTAGTGAAATATATTATTCCGGCTTGCGGAGAATGTCATTATTGTAAAACGGGTCGTGAGAATCTATGTATTGAAGTCGCTAAATCAACGACTTTTCAAAATCCTGACGGTATTTCCGGCTTTCTTGGGATGTCACAATATATCGCAGTAAAAAGTCGGGATCTTTATAAATACCCCAAGGAGGTTCCTTTCACACATAGTGCGTTTACTGAACCACTTGCATGTGTAGTAAACAGTGTGGAACGTGCTCAGTTGATGTTTGGTCAAGATGTTGTCATAATCGGCGGCGGTGTCATGGGCCTGTTCCATGTTATTTTAGCAAAATTATCTGGTACTCGAGTGATTCTCAGCGAACCCAATGAAGAACGCAGAAAACTTGCGGAAGAATTGGGTGCGGATGTGACCTTTGATCCAACAAAAGTTGACGCAGTAGCTTTTGTCAAAGAACAAACAGATGGTCGCGGAGCCGAAGTTGTTTTTAATACTACCGCGCTTCCGCAAATTGCGAAACAAGCGATGGACTTAACCGCAACAGGTGGTCAAACCTTTATGTTTAGTTCGCTGCATCCCAATGAACCTGTACCGACGGATATGGGAATCGTCCATTCCTATGAAAAATTAATTACCGGGACAGTTAGTCCAAAAGTTCCAACCTTTTATCGTTCCGTTCAGTTGATTGCAAAAGGGATTGTCGATGTTACTCCGTTATTAGCGAGGACGTTTGATTATACTGATGCCGTAGATGCCTTTGAATATGCGCTGCGCCCGGACACATTGAAGACCATTATTACCTTTGATTAGAAGAAAGTAGGAAGAAAAATGAGTGCATCTGTCTATATTGGACTAGATATCGGGACCACATCCATCAAGGTGGCCGCAGTCACTAACCAGTTAGAAACAATTTTTGAAAAACAATATGTCTATGATTATCTGATTCCAAAAAAGGGCTGGACGGAGATTGAGCCTGATACATGGGTAGAAATCACCATCAATGGGTTACAAGAATTATTTCAACAAATCCCTGCGGAAACGGTCAAGGGAATTGGGATTACTGGGCAAATGCACACGACCGTGTTTGTAGACAAACACGGTTTTTCTGTCCGACCAGCCATTATGTGGAACGATAATCGAACCAAAGAAAGTCTTCCGATAATAAAACAGCGTCTAAAAAGCAATGAGAAGAGTGCACATATCGCAAAAATTGTTTCCACCGGCAGCCCATTAACAAGCTTGTTGTGGGTGAGAGAGCATGAACCGGAAACTTTTGGAAAGATTAACCAGTTTTTGATTGCTAAAGATTATGTGAAATTAAAATTGACTGGGGTTGCTTCCATCGATTATTGTGACGCATCGACCTCTTCTTTATATGATTTGAACAGTGATGATTGGTCGGAAGAAGTCCAAACCTTGTTTAGACTAGATAAACAGCTATTTCCAGCGATTCGGCCCGCTTCAGCAGTTGTTGGAGGATTGACTGAAGAAATATGTCATCAGTTGAATATCACAAAGCCTATTCCAGTTGTTTCAGGAACGGGAGATAATGTCGCGTCGGCTTTAGTTTCTGGTAGCTTTGAGAGTATGCAGCCGTTGATTTCTTTAGGAACCTCAGGGGTGCTGGTAATTCCCAACAGCCAGCACCAGCTCAAATCTAAAGGAAAAAACGTTGTAGCCAAAATTACTGAAGCGGATGATTCCATCATTACCCAAGGGACTGTCCAGGCGGGGGCAAAAATTAACAGCTGGTGGTTGGAGGATATTTTACAAACAGATAACTACGCCGAAGAGCAGGAAAAAATTTCCTTAACCTTATTGGGGGAGAATGAGGTTTTCTTTTCTCCGCATATGAACGGCGAGAAAACCCTCTTTGCTGAACCGGATTTAAAAGGGGCGTTTATAGGTTTGGGACTGGATACAGGCAGAGCTGAAATGTATTTAGCTGTATTGGAAGGCTTGGCTTTTGGTATTCGACAATTGTTCGATGCTATGAAAAACGAGCAACAGCCAGCGTATTTCACGATTGTCGGCGGTGGTGCAAAAAGTGAAATATGGATAAAAATTTTTGCTAATGTTCTAGGTTATCCAATCAGGCGTGTGTTGACCTCACAGGAGGCGGTTCACGGGGCAGCGATTTTAGCGATTATTGGCGTAGAAGGAAAGATTACTTTTCCAATCAATGCTGCTCAACTAATCCAGCCTGACCCGGAACTTATTGTTAAGTACAATCAACGATATAAAAAGTATTTAAAACTGACTGAGCTATTAATAAATTTGAGAGGTGACGAAGAATGAAAGAGTGCTTGATCTGCGGCGGGCCATTAAAACTGATTAAGTTCAAATGTGCGGATGGCTATGTTTGCAAAGGCTGTTATGAAAAAGTCAGCGTTAATTTTACTCAAACGATCAAAACCAAGAATAAAGACGAGCTTTTAGCACTTCTCGAAGGCTCAACAAAGGAAACGACTACTCCGACATTTGAAATTTCTAGAAAAATCAATCAATTGATTTTCTTTGATGATAAGAATCAAAAGATTTGTTTGCCCAATCATAAAAAATATACGAAAGAAAAATTAAAACCAGAAATTTATCCGTTTTCGTCCATCAAAAATTGTCAGGTCATAGAAGAAAAAACGGAAAGGACAGTAAAGAAAAAGATCCAGAAATTGGGCCGGATCAAGGTCGTATTGACAGTCCAGCAAGAAACGCGCGACATTTGGCTGATTCCTAATTTTATCAATAGAGACAGCACGGCATACAAAACGATGCGTTCCTTAGCGAGCAACATCGTTGTTGAAGTCAATCAATTGAAGGAGGAGGTTGCATGTTAGCAAATTTAAAAGAGGTCTTGGAAAACGCGCGCGAAGAAAAGCAAGCGATTGCCGCATTTAATGTGCCAAACTTGGAAATGGTACGAGCAGCTATTCAGGCTGCAGAAGAGGCGGAAATGCCAGTTATCTTGCAGCATGCAGAGGGCCATGGCTCTTTGATTTCATTAGAAGAAATCGGCCCAATTATGCTCCAATATGCTAAACAAAGCAGTGTTCCAGTAGTCGTTCATTTAGATCATGGGAAAAGCTTCGATGTGATCCTTCAGGCGATGAAACTTGGCTTTACCTCAGTGATGATCGACGCTTCTGATCTGCCTTTTGAGGAAAACATCACACGGACAAAAGAAATCGTGAAAGTCGCTCATAGTTTGGGTGTCAGTGTGGAAGCTGAGTTGGGGCATGTCTTTACTTCTTCTTTAGGTGGTGGGGAAGGACGCGCACCAGATGATGATCAAATCGGGGACAAGGATATCTATACAGATCCCAATCAGGCAAAAACCTTTGTCGATGCGACAGGTATTGATTGCTTAGCGATAGCATTCGGGACGGTTCACGGAATTTACTTGAAAGAGCCGCGACTGGATTTGGATCGTGTAAAAGAAATCTATGAGGAAGTCAGTATTCCGTTAGTCATGCATGGCGGTTCAGGCGTCGCTGCTGAAGATTATCAAACAGCGATTGCAAACGGGATTGCGAAGATTAATTACTATACCTATGCCAATCAGGCGGGAGCTGCCGCTCTGAAGGACTACTTGAAGGAGGAGTCGCAAGAGTATTTCTTGGAAGACTGTCTCAACGTAACAACAAAAGCACTGAAAGAAGATTATGTTCGAGCGATAAAAATCTTTAGCGGGAAATAGAATACGAAGAAAAAAGTGGTGGTAATCATAAAATAAATGATTACGCACCACTTTTTTTGCATTTTATTCTAAGTCGGTATGTCGTTCTAACATCGTCTCACCAGTTTCGTTCATTCTTTCCATCAGCTCTAAAATAATTCCATCATAGGTCAAGAAACTGATCTGTTCAAATGCTGATCCCATCGGTTGGATTGATGTAAGATTGTTTTCTTTCAATTTTGGTGATACTCCGGGAAGTACGACTACCACGTCAGCTATTTTGGCCATTTCAGATTCTTTATCCATCGTTAATAAAGCAAGGGAGACACCGTTGCTTTTCGCTTTTTTCGCAAGCGTTACTAAACTAGGTGTCGTTCCGGAACCAGAGCCGATAATCAAAAGATCCCCCTTCTTCGTTCTAGGACAACTAATTTCTCCAACTAAATGAACGGATAAACCTAAGTGAAGCAATCGATTCGAAAAACCTGTGATAGCTACACCAGAGCGGCCGGCTCCAGAAAGAAAAATAGTTTTCGCTTGTAAAATGGCTGTTACTAATTGATCAAGCTCATCATCCTTTTCATACGCCACGAAAGTTGATAGCTCTCCAATAATTTCCTGTGTGTGTTCTTTTACAGACATATAGACGCCTCCAATAGTTATTTGTACTTAAAGCCTAATGAATTTAGTTTCCCTTCACAAGAGTATTTTTGACAGAGAGTGCCTGACAAAGGTGTCCTTTCAAGCGATAGCTTTTCAGAATAACGCCCCCTATAATTAATGTCAGAAGGCGCTTTCTAAAAACGAATATTCTCAAGGAGGAAAAGAAAATGGAGTTTCAGCAACCTGCAAATGCGAACAGCTGGCGAGCGAAAATTCAGCGTATGGGTGGATTTTTAAGCTCGATGGTGATGCCGAATATCGGTGTATTTATTGCCTGGGGTCTGATGGCAGCATTCTTCATCCCAACTGGATGGACACCCAACGAACATTTAAATGAGTTAGTTCCGCCAATCTTGAATTATTTATTGCCTGTTTTAATTGGTTATACCGGCGGCTATAACGTTTATGGAAAACGCGGCGGTGCCATTGGTGCCTTGGCGACGATGGGGGTAGTAGTCGGTGCAGATATCACGATGTTGATCGGTGGCATGATTATGGGACCGATCGGTGCGATTTTAATGAAGAAAATCGACGAGCTGCTTAAAGGAAAAGTTAAACCAGGGTTGGAAATGCTGGTAGACAACTTTTCATTAGGCTTTCTCGGTTTTGCGATCGCTCTAATCGGATTCGTAGCAGTCGAGCCCGTTTTCGCAGTGATTCTATCCTTCATTTCTGGGGGAGTCGACTGGTTAATGGCACGGAACTTGATTCCATTAACGAGTATTTTTGTCCAACCGGCACAGGTCTTATTCTTAAATAATGCAGTAAACCACGGAATCATGATTCCATTAGGTACACAACAAGTATTGGAAACAGGCAAATCGCTCTTATTCCTAGTGGAAGCAAATGGCGGCGCTTGGGTGGGGTTATTGATCGCCTTTTCCATGTTCGGCACCGGCATGGCTAAAAAATCAGCCCCAGCCTCCATGTTGATCCAATTCTTAGGAGGGATCGGTGAGGTCGCCTTTCCGTATGCCATGATTAAACCGATCACTATTTTGGCGCCAATCGCCGGGAATATGACGGCTCTAGCTATCGGTCAATTATTTGGCGGTGGAACAGTGGGAGCAGTCTCACCGGGAAGCTTTTTAGCCTTACTAATGATGACACCTCGTGGAAATTTCGTCGTAAATATCGCGATGTATGCTTCAGCTGTTTTAGTTTCCTTTTTAGTCGGCGCCTTTTTCCTAAGGCTAAGCTTGAAAAAAGATCTGGCTGCGGAAGAAGAATTGGCCATAGAAGGAGCAGGGGTCTCTACTGCTGAAGCGTTTGAAACAGAAATGCCAGAACCAATCGTAGCAGAGAATGTAACCCACACTGGCAAACCAATCAGAAATGTCATTATCGCTTGTGATGCTGGAATGGGTTCTAGTGCGATGGGGGCCTCGATGCTGAATACGAAAGCACGGAAAAACATGTTGGAAGTTACAGTTAAAAACGTTTCGGTAGATAACATTCCAGAAGATGCGGATCTAATTATTACCAATGAAATTCTGCTGGAAAGAGTGAAAGGTCTAACAAAGGATAAACAAGTACCGATCTTGACGATCAAGAATTTCTTGGACAACAGTGAATACGATCGATTCATAAAATTTATCAAGGAAAATAATGGTGAATAAGCCGTATTCGCTTTCAATTTAGTGTAGTATGATGAATTCTACTAAGGATGGGGAGGAATCTAGATGTATTTATCTACCAGAGAAAGCTCTATCTTAACAATTCTGTTAAATAGTAGAAATAAGCAGACAGTACAAGATATCAGTAATCGATTGAATATCAATGAACGGACTGTTTACAGAGAATTGAAAAATATTAAGGCAACGTTGAAGACATTTCAGCTGGAATTAGTGTCAATTCCATCGGAAGGGTTTGAGATTCAAGGGAAGCCGGAAAATCTATCGGCGTTGAAACAAGCCTTTCAAAAACAGAATATTCATCAAATTCTTTCTGTAACGGAACGGGTTGATCTAGTCACATTGATTTTGTTGTTGGAAGAGGACTTTATCAAGATGCAAGCAATCGCCGCAGAACTGCTGGTCTCTCTTTCAACGATCAAAAAAGATGTTGCTTTTCTAACGGACAACCTGCCTGAAAAAGGGATACAAGTTATTTCTAAAAAAGGAGAAGGGATTCGATTAGAAGCAGAGATGATCAATCGTCATATTCTAATCCTAGATATCTTGACAAAGCACGTCGCTTCATCGGAATTTATTGCATGGTTTTTACTAAAACATTCGAAGGATTCATTTTATAAGAAGATTTGTTTTCAAAAGATCAGTGAGCCGCTCCATTTTGTGTATGAGCAGCTGGGTCAGCTTAAGGCAGATATTGATGATAATGATTTGCAGGAGCTGGTCATCTTATTATCATTATGGATCAATGTCTGTCATCTGACTGCATTGCCTAACAATACGATAGACACGGTCGAAATTGAGCTGAATCAAACAGGAAAAAAACTTTATCATCGAATGATTGAAAAACAAAGAGATGTTTTAGCGGAAAAAAGTCATCCTGAAGCTTTTTTAGATTATTTAAAATGGATCATTCATTTATATTTTCAACAAGATTCTCCAAATGAATTCGCACTTCCACATTTTGAGAGAGATATTATGCTTTCTGTGAAGGAAATGGTGAATAATGTTGAAACGCAATTAGGGGTTAGATTGCATGGAAATGAACGGCAAATCCGTGACTTATCTGTCCATTTAAGAAAGGCTGTCACACGTATTAATAGTGGTTTGTTTGTTCGAAACCCTATGAAAGATGAGATCAAGAAAAATTATTTGTTTATCTTTGAAATTGTAAGTAAAGCAGCTTCAGAAGTATTCGGTAAAGAATTTTTCCCAGAAGATGAATTATGCTTTTTGGTTCTGTATTTTGTAATGATGATCGACAAACTATCGAATAAAGCTTTTCGCGTACTAATTGTGTGCTCCAGCGGTATGGGCTCGTCAAAAATGCTCACCAGCCGTTTGGAATATGAAGTACCAGAAGTCTACGTGAAGGATATTATCTCACTAACTGATTTGCACAATAAAAACGTCAACGATTATGAACTGGTTTTATCCACGATTCCTCTGCCCTTGGCGCCAGAAGAATATTTGAAGGTTTCTCCTTTATTGAACGAACAAGAATTGGCGTTGGTTCAGACCAAAATTAACAATCATAAATACACAGATCTAAAAACTATTCAGCGACAAAAACAGATGAATGTAGAAGAATTTGAAAAGCATTTGGTCCAGAAAATGTTTTACGCACAAAAAACGTTAGAGCTGATGAAACATTGCCGGTTTAGCGAAAAGGAAATCTTCCTCACACGTGTCAGGAAAAAAGAGAGGCAATAAAACAATTAGCGGTATTTTTGGAGGTGGATGAGGCCAAGCTGACCAATAGTATTCAGACGTCTGTGCAGCAGAATCGAACAGTGCTCTTTATCGTTAGAAAAAATGCTGCACTATCAGGAGATCGGATTCAATTGATTTCAGACAGCTCCAAACGGTTGGGGAACTATTACTTAGTCGTAATCGATACTGCGGAAAAGAGTTCAGAGATCAGCCAAAAGTATTATGGCCAAGTCAAAGAAATCTTTTTTGATCATGTCGATGATTTGACCAAAATTGGCTCAACAAATGATTTAAAGACATATTTGGTAAAAATAAATGAAATCCTATAGATTGCGAGAGGTGAAAATGAAAATTTTTAAAGATGAGAATATCCAACTGAATCAGCACTATGAAAATAAAGTCGAAGCCATTTTAGCAGCTGGAGAAATATTAGTTGAGAATGGCTACGTGGCAGAAAGCTATCTCCAAGACATGCTGGCTAGAGAAGAGGAAGTATCAACCTATATCGGCAACAACATTGCGATTCCTCATGGGATCGTAAAGTCGGTGGAAAAAATCTATTCTTCGGGGATTTCATTATTGCAGGTACCAGAGGGCGTTGATTTCGATGGAAACACGGCTTACTTAGTTTTCGGTATTGCAGGAAAAAATAATGAGCATTTAGAGATTTTAGGCCAGATCGCAACCATCTGCTCTGAAATGGAAAATGTTGAGATTCTTCGTCAGGCAACATCTAAAGCAGAGATTCTTAAAATTTTTGAGGAGGTCGTCGTTTAATGAAACAGGCATTGCATTTTGGAGGTGGAAGTATTGGGATCGGCTTTATTGCTGATTTATTGCATGAATCCAATTACGAAGTAACGATTGTTGATATTGATCAAGAACTAGTCAGTCAAATAAATGAAACGGAAACCTTTGATTTATACCTGATCAATGAAGGGTACAAGAAAAAGCAGTTAACACATATCCATGGACTGTCTTCGATTGAAGATCAGTCAGAGATCATTGAAAAAATTAGTACCACTGATTTGCTCACAACCGCAGTCTGGGCAGAAAACCTGCCAAAGATCGCACCAGTCCTTCTGGAAGGGTTAAAGAGACGTGTAGCTCTCGGCGAAAAACGAGTAAATATTTTAGCCTGTGAGAATGCAATGTTCAACAGCGAGATTTTGCGTAAAGCGATCCTTGCACTGGATTCCTCAGCCGCAGAGTGGCTAGACGGTATTGCAGCATTCCCTAACACTGCTGTAGATCGGATGGTGTTAGCATCGGAGCATGGGGGGAAAAAAACAATCGATATTGGTCGAGATCACGAGTTAGTGATCGAAGAATCCAAGCTGGTCGATCCAGCAAATAAGCCAATCAAGGACGCTGTCTATACGACTAATCTGAAAAAATACATCGAGCGGAAACTTTATGTGGTGAATTGCGGTCATGCATGGGCAGGCTATATGGGTTTTGTTGATGGGTACTCAATAATCCAAGATGTTTTTCATGATGAAGAATTAGTTAGCATGATTCGCGAGACCATGTGGGAATCGGCTCATTTATTGATGGAAAAGCATGGATTTACTGAAGAAGATATGACGGATTATATTGACTTTATTATGGCTCGATATCAGACATCGGGAATCAAAGATTGGATCACAAGAGTGTCTCGTTCGCCTATTCGCAAGCTGCAACCAGAAGAACGTTTAGTCGGACCTTGTGTGCAATGTGAAGAGCTAGGTCTGAAAAACGAACGTTTGTTAGAAGGAATCGCGGCGGCATTTTTATTTGATAATCCAGCAGATGAGCAATCCATAGAAATATTAGTCTTTGTGGCAGAGCATGGAATTGATGAAGCAATCGTTCATTTTACTAAAATACCACTAGAGAGTCGGCTGCACCCAGTCATTAAAAATAATTATCAGAAATTTCTGGAAAAGAAGGAAAAAGCATGAGAACAGATTTTTCTAATCAAGAGGGTAGCAAAATTGTCGATGCCATCATTGCTGCGATTCAGACGAATAAGGAATATTTGAGCGAAGTGGACAGACATGGCGGCGATGGGGATCATGGCATCAATATGAATAAAGGCTTTACTTTTGCTAGGCAAGAATTGGATGATCTACCTCGTTACACAATGAGTGATGGACTGAAAGTGATTAGTCAGGTGCTAGTCAATAAAATCGGCGGCTCGATGGGACCGTTATACGGGAGCTTCTTTAGAGGTCTAAGTGTTGCATCAAGAAAAGAAGAGACGATTACTCGAGAAGTGATGCTTGCAATGTTAAAGAAGGCTTATCAAAATCTCTCAGACTTAACGGATGCCAAAGTTGGCGATAAAAGCTTGATTGATGTATTAGTACCTGCCATCGAAACCTATGAAAAAGCAGTTGACGGTGGAGAAGCTTTCAATGAGTGCTTAACACAATCACTTGCTGCGGCAAAAACGGGATTAGAAGCAACCAAAATGATCCCAGCCAAAATTGGACGAGCAAGCCGCATCGGTGATCGTTCGATTGGGTATCAGGATGCAGGTGCGACTTCCTGTTATTTAATCATCGAAGCGATAGTTAACACAATAAATGAATTATTGGGGGAATAAGGACGATGCAAATTTTTGTAAATGATCCAGATTTTATCGTCGAGGATATGCTGAAGGGGTTTACAGCTGCACATCCAGAAGTGATACTTTCGCCATTAAATGATCGAGTGGTGACACTTAAGGATAAAAAAGAAAAAGTCGGCGTCATCACAGGCGGTGGCAGTGGTCATGAACCAGCGTTTCTCGGATATATAGGTGAAGGGATGCTTGATGCTGTAGCGATTGGGGAGGTTTTCGCTTCCCCACCTGCTCAAGGATTTCTAGATGCGATGATCGAAGCTGACAATGGTCAGGGTGTTGCCTGTCTTTTTGGCAATTATGCGGGAGATAATATGAACGTCAAAATGGCGATCCAAATGGCTGAAGAAGAGGACATTGAAGTGAACTATGTGGTAGCGACAGATGATATCGCCTCTTCACCTAAGGCAACTCGTGAAAAACGTCACGGAATCGCTGGCGGGTACTTCATGTGGAAGGTAGGCGGAGCCAAAGCGGCAGCCGGCGGTACATTAGCTGACGTTATCGAAGTGGCACAAAAAGTGGTGGATCGAACCAGAAGTATTTGTGTAGGACTTACCCCCTGCACGATTCCAGCGGTTGGGAAACCAAACTTCTTAATTGATCTAGGAACGATGGAGTTTGGGATCGGTCATCATGGGGAAACGGGGATCGAGAAGAAAGCATTGGGCAATGGGCAGGAAATCGCGATTGAGATGACCAAGGCCATTTTGACAGATTTTGAATTCGATGAAAAAAAGAAATTAGCAGTGATGATTTCAGGACTAGGTTCAACCATGCTGATGGAACAATACGTAATCTGCGGACAAGTTTTGGAAACGCTGAAGGAACAAGGGCATCAAGTCGAAAAAGTCTATGTCGGTAATTTTGTCACCTCATTGGATATGGGAGGGATTTCACTTACGATCGTTGATTTAGATGAAGAGATTACACAATTGCTAGATGCAGCAGGACAAGCAGTCGGGTTGAAAAACTATTAAAGGATAAGGGTGGAAAAATGAAATTACAACTAGCGTTGGACGAGTTAAAATTAGAGGAAGCATTGATTTTTGCAGAAAAAGTACAAGAACATGTCGATATTATTGAAATTGGCACACCATTTGTGATTGATTCTGGAATGGAAGCTGTCCGCCGTTTTAAAGCAAAATTCCCGGATAAAGAAATTTTATCCGATGAAAAAATTATGGATGGCGGCTATTATGAATCACAGCTGGGCTTTGAAGCGGGAGCTGAGTATGTCACAGTCTTGGGGGTCACCGATGTTGCTACAATCAAACAATGTGTGAAAGCCGGAGCTGATTTTGAAAAACAAGTAGTGGTGGATATGATCTGCGTTGCAAATCTTGAAGAAAAAATTGCCGAAATGGAAAAACTAGGAGTGGATGTCTTAGCTGTTCATACAGGAGCAGATCAGCAGGCTTGTGGGCGGACACCGCTAGATGATTTGAAGGTAATGACTTCTTGTGCGAAGAAAACGAAAATCGCAGTAGCTGGGGGAATCAGCAGTAAGACAATCGATAAGTATGTGGCGCTAAATCCAGATATTATTATTGTTGGAAGCAGCATTACACATGCTCCTGACCCAGTAGAAGAAGCTCGCTTGATCAAAGAAGCGATGTTAGCAAAAGCCTAGTGGAGGACAAGATTATGACACCATCAAAAAATTTGCAGAGTATTTTAGTGGAGCTAACTGAAGATGCCCAGCAGATCGATCAAGCACAGCTGAAAAAAGTAGAGGCGTTGATTTTGAAGGCAAAAAGAATTTTCATTGCTGGTGCTGGTCGTTCTGGTTTTGCGGCACGCGCATTTTCTAATCGTTTGATGCATTTAGGATTTACTGTGTATTTTGTCGGAGAGCCCACAACACCTTCAATCCGGGAAAATGATTTGATCATTATCGGATCAGGATCGGGTCGTACATCAGGGTTAGTGAATATGGCAAAAAAAGCCAAGAGTGAGAAAGCATTGTTAGCAACGATCACGATTCATCCGAAGAATCCGATCGGAACAATGGCTGATGCATTGGTTCAGATTCCCGGTATTTCGACAGGGGATCATCCGTCTGAAAAAGCACCGTCAATTCAGCCAAATGGCTCGTCTTTCGAGCAGTTGTCTTGGTTAGTCTATGATTCGATGATCGTTGATTTAAAAAAGGAACTAAAACAAGAGCAGACGGACATGGATTATCGTCATGCAAATCTTGAGTAAAGGATGGCATCGGGCTTCGGCTCGGTGCTCTTTGAGTAGGGAGGACGAAATGAAAGCAGCATTGTTTGATATGGACGGAACATTGATTGATTCTGAACGATATTATTTTTCTATCTGGCAGGAATTAATGGCGCAAGAAGGCTACCATTTAGAGAAAGATTTTTATCAGCATGTGGTTGGGTCGCCAACTTCTATTTTGAAAGAAAAGTTTCAAAATCACTTCGGAGAGCTTCCAATGTTTGATCGCTTATTCGAGGAATTTATGGACAGACGCAAGCAAGCCCAAAGGAAGGCGATATTCCCAATAACCGACGGCTGCCAGAAGTACTTGGCGTATTTAGTAAAAACAGGTGTCACTTGTGGCATCGTCACATCCAGTTATCAAGAAGAAGCAGAATATATTCTTAAAGCGCTGCGACTGGATTCATTCTTTTCCTTCGGTATTTACGGCGATCAAGTAAGCAAAGGAAAGCCAGACTCTGAAATCTACTACAAAGCAATCGAAGCCGCTAAACAGCCGGCTGATCAAATTTTAGTTTACGAAGATTCGCCTAATGGCATACTGTCTGCGGTCAATGCCGGCTTGAACTGTATCCACATCAAGAATTTTATTGATCCGACACCGGAGATCGAACAATTGATCATTGGCAGCTGTTCGGATTTTATCGAAGTGATGAATTTAATGAATAATATCTCAGATTAAGCAGCGAAAGGGCTGCTTTTTTAATCGTCCAAAAATGAAATCTTTCTAGCTAGTTTAGCGGTTATCCTCTATAATAATAGAACGATGGATTTTTGGTAATAAAATAATTAACGAAAATAAGGAGAAACCAAATGAAAATAGCACCATTTAAAGTAGAACTCTGGATGAATGAGCACGAGGATAAAGCGATCTATAATACAGGAGAAACCTGCGTTGACTCGATCAGTATGGATGAATTGTTTGAAATCGCCGGATTGGATAAACAAGAAGCATTGAATGAACTGACACAAAAGCGTTTGACTTATGGGCATATTTTCGGCAATCCACATTTCAAGCAAGGGATCGCTTCACTGTATCAAACGATTCAAGAAGAGGACATCACAACGACGCATGGTGCGATCGGAGCCAATCATTTAGTCCTTTATTCACTGGTCGAGCCAGAGGATGAAGTGGTCGCTGTTTTACCGACGTATCAACAGTTATATTCGATTCCAGAGTCTTTTCATGCAACTGTGAAGCAGCATGTGTTGACGCCAGAAAATAATTTTTTACCGGATATAGAGGAAGTTAGAAGTTTAGTCAGTCAAAAAACAAAGCTGATCATTATAAATAATCCGAACAATCCTTCCGGTTCTTTGATGAATCGAAAGATGTTAGAAGAAATCATCGCTATCGCTGAAGATGTGGGAGCGTACATTCTTTCAGATGAGACATATCGTGGATTAACTCAGGCTGAGGTGGAAAGTCCATCGATCGCTGACTTGTATGACAAAGGAATCAGTGTTAGCAGCATGTCTAAGGTGTGGTCTTTAGCCGGTCTGCGCTTGGGCTGGATCGCAACGAAAAATAAAGAAGCGATGGAGCAATGTTTGCTTCATCGTGACCATAATACGATCAGCTGCGGAATGATTGATGAAGAGTTAGCGGCGATTGCTTTGGAGACTAAGGATAAGCTCTTAGCGAGAAACCAGCAGATCATTCGAGAAAATCTGAAAATTTTAGATGAATGGGTAGCGAAGGAACCTCATATCACATACGTCAAACCTCAGGCGGGAACAGTAACCTTACTTTATTATGATTTCGATCGTTCAAGCAGAGAGCTATGCCTGGATTTGATCAATAATCATGGCTTGCTGTTTACTCCAGGGGATTGTTTTGAGTTTGAATCCTGTGTTCGAATCGGTTATGGTTGCAGTACCGAGGAGTTAATCGCTGGACTGAATAAATTTTCTGAATATCTGGCAACCGTTTAATTTCAGAAAGCGCAACGAATCTCAAGCAGATCGTTGCGCTTTTTTAAGGTGATACACAAACCGCTTTTTTTGAACTGGAGCAATTTATTCCGCGTTAACATCTGCTTATGCTTTAAAGAAACAGTCCGATGACCTGATTTTTGATAAAATCCGGCTGAAGGATCTATCTGTCTCGACTGAGTTTATCGCTGAACGAATGGCGAATTTAATGGAACATTCGGGAGAATTTCAGCATTATTGTCAGAAAAACGCTTTAAAACGTTGTTGAAAAACTTAAGAAGTTTGCGTTAGCACGCTGCCATTCATTAAAGGGTAGGTTGTAGTAGAAAAAAGCAAAAAACTCTTTTTGCTTTTTTCTTAAACCGATTCGCTAAAATTGACGAAATTTTAGCGCTTTGATACAGTTGTATTAATAAAAAAATTGGAGGTGAGTGGCGCATGGACCCTGACGCCGGTGAGACGTCGTTAATTAAGCAGAAGATTCCTTATTTTCAAAAAGAATAGGCTTTTTTCAGTGCGTTGTGAAAAACAAGGTGCTTTTTTGTCGTATTCAAAAAATAAGGAGAAGAGAACGAATGAAGGAAGATTATTACCAGAGTATCAAGAATTTAGTGAAGGACTATCCAAATGAAGAGTTTGAACAAGGCTTGTCTACGAAAGAAGCGCAAGAGCGGTTATTAAGAAATGGTCCCAATAAGCTGGAAACAAAGAAGGTTTCTAAGTGGCGGCTATTTATCCGACAATTTCATAATATGATCATTTATATTTTGATCATTGCGTCGCTGTTAACGATTGTTATGGGACATTATTCGGATGCGATTATTATTGGCCTGGTTGTCGTAATCAACGCATTGATCGGCTACTATCAAGAAGCCAATGCCTCCGACGCTTTAGAAAAAATCAGAGAGATGTTAGCGGTGGAAGCGACGGTTTACCGTGATGGTCAGCGAATGGATGTTCCAACAGAGGAATTAGCAGTAGGTGACGTTGTTTTCTTAGAGGCTGGCGATAGCGTACCGGCTGATTTACGTATTGTCGACAGCGACAATCTGCGTATTCAAGAGGCTTCGTTGACTGGTGAGGCCGATTCCATTGAAAAAACGGCAGAGGATCTAATAGAGATGGATGTTCCTCTAGCCGAGCAGTTTAATCGTGCTTTCGCTTCCACTTCGGTGACGAATGGAAGCGGCTTAGGCGTGGTTATGGCTACCGCAGAGCATACCCAAATTGGACAGATTTCCACAGAAGTTGGTCAAGTAAAAACGCGAAAATCGCCCTTGATGCAGCAAATTGATGGATTAGGTAAAGGCGTGTCTTATGTTGTGATTGGGGCAGCCATACTACTTTTCGGCTTAGGTCTTTTACTTGAAACTTACTCATTAACTGTTCTATCTTTAGCGATCGTAACAATGATTGTTGGTTCGATTCCTGAAGGTCTGCCAGCGACGACTTCCGTTATTTTAGCGATGGGAGTCAGTGATATGGCGAAGAATAAGCACACCATCGTCAAATCATTACCCGCTGTCGAAACACTAGGATCAGTCGATGTGATCGCCACGGATAAGACCGGTACTTTGACCAAAAATGAAATGACCGTGAAGGATATTTTTCTATCCGCTCATCATTATGAGGTCAGTGGAAATGGTTATGAGCCAAAAGGAAAGATAATGGAAGAAGGGCGTGAAGTGACTGCATCTGACGAGCTTGAACGATTTTTAGAAGCTGGTTATCAGGCTAATGACACGTTGTTGTATAAAGAAGAGAAACGCTGGACAATCAATGGGGAACCAACAGACGGCTCCTTTTTAACGTTGTATCACAAATATTTTGGTGAAAAATATGAATCAAAATACAAAGAAGTTGATATGCTGCCTTTTGATTCGGATTACCGCTACATGGGAAAATTAGTCAAAGACGAAAATGGGAAACAATTGATTTTTATCAAAGGTTCGCCAGATAAGCTTTTTCCAATGGCAAGAGTAGAGGATGACTATTGGCTTAAAACGGTGCAGGAGCTTTCTAAACAAGGAAAACGCGTGGTTGCGGTAGGGTACAAGGAAGTACCGTCTGAACTAATAGAAGTTAGTCATGACATTCTTTTTGAAGGAATCACCTTGCTGGGACTCGCAGGGATTATTGACCCGCCAAGGGAAGAAGTAATCGAATCCTTAAAGGATATGCGTAAAGCTGGGGTAGAAGTGAAGATGATTACAGGGGACCATCCCTTGACCGCGAAAACAATCGGTGAAAAACTGGGGCTGGCACCAAAAATTCAAGTAATTACCGGCCAAGAATGGGACAAGCTATCTCAAGAGGATAAAGAAGCTGCAGCACTCTCCCACCAAGTATTTGCTCGGGCAACACCAAAAAACAAGCTTGAAATCATTGAAGCACTTCAAGCAAGAGACAAAGTCACAGCCATGACTGGTGACGGGGTCAATGATGCTCCTGCATTAAAGCGTGCCGATATCGGTGTAGCGATGGGAATCGAAGGAACCGATGTCGCAAAAGATTCGGCAGATATGATTCTGACGAACGACCATTTCGCGACAATGTCTATCGCGATTCGTGAAGGACGACGGATTTACGATAATATCAAGAAGAGTATCTTGTTCTTATTACCGACCTCCTTTGCTGAGGGATTGATCATTGCCTTCACGATTTTAATGCAGCAGGACATGCCGCTTCAAGCGACGCAGCTTTTATGGATCAACATGGTTTCAGCGATCACGATCCAATTTGCCTTTATCTTTGAGCCGGCAGAGGATCAAATCATGGAACGACCGCCGCAAAAAACAGGCAGCCGCTTAATGAACAAGCATGACATCTTCCAGATGGGATATGTTTCAATCTTAATGGCGCTGATCAGTATCTTGGCTCATGATTGGCTGTTGGCTCAAGGCTTAGACCAAGTCACCGCCAGCACCATGATGGTCAACATTATCGTTGTCAGCAAGATTTTTTATCTATTTAACATTCGTACATCGAAATTTGCTTTGTCAAAAGAATTTTTCAGCAACAAGCCAGCATTCCTGATCATTGGAATTATGGTAGTGCTGCAGCTGCTTTTGACCTATGTGCCATTTATGCAGCAAGCCTTCCATACAGCACCAATGAGTGTTGTTGAGTGGGGGATCACGATTTTAGCGGGTCTCCTGATTTTAGTAATTACTGAGATAGACAAGTGGATTCGAATGAAACGTCAAGAAACACATTTACAAGAGTTGTATGAGTAATGCAAAGGCTGGACGAAACAGAGTCCAGCCTTTTTTTGCGCGTTCCCCAGCAACATTTTTCTTTTTCCCATCTCTAGGAAAAAAGTAAGTTTGTAGGACAGGTTTAGAATTTCCTATAATAAGCATGTAAATAAATGAAAGTGGTGAAGAAAATGAAAAACATCCTGTTAATTTGCGGGTCAGGTGCTTCAAGCGGATTTATGGCAGCGGCGATCAGAAAAGCAGCCAAGAAAAGAAAAGTGGAGGTTACGGTCAAGGCCGCTAGTGAGTCTCAATTAGATGATCGTATTAATGAAATCGATTACTTGCTGATTGGTCCGCATCTGTCTTATATGCTGAAGGATCTCCAAGAACAAACAAAGGACAAAAATGTCCAAGCGGCGGTGATTCCGCAGGCTGTCTATGGAACATTAAACGGAGAAAAAGCTCTGGACTTAATTTTGAAAATGGAGGGTTAGCTGATGGATAAAATCATGAATTTTATGACGAATTCTTTTGCACCGAAAGTAAATAAGGTAGTGAAGAATCCTTGGATCTCAGCCATTCAGGATTCGATTATGGTAGCCTTACCACTAGTATTCGTCGGGTCATTGGTAACAGTTGTGTCATTATTAAAAAATATTTTTAGCGGCATGCCGGATTTTTCAATGATTAGTAACTTCTCTTTTGGGATGTATGCGTTAGTAGTGGCCTTTTTGATTCCGTACTACCTGATGGAGAAAAAAGGTTATGGCGGACAGAAATTGATTTCTGGCGCAGCTTCATTGGTATTATTCATGATGCTTTTGTTCCCCACGATGACAGCCGATGGAGAAGCAGTGTTCATTCTTTCCCGATTCGGTGCTACTGGAATGTTTCTTTCCATGATTACTGGCTTATTTGTCGGGTTTGTTATGAATTTTGCAGTAAAATATTCTTTCTTCGATGAAGACACACCGATCCCAGACTTTGTGGTGGGCTGGTTTAATAGTTTACTACCGATTACATTCATTTTGCTTGTCGGTTGGTTAATCACTTTCCAATTCAAAATCGATTTCTTCGATGTGGTTTTATTGGTCTTTAGTCCTTTAGCGAGCATTGTACAATCGTACCCAGGTTTTGTGTTATCGGTCTTTATCCCAGTATTTCTGTATACCTTTGGAATTTCTGGCTGGGTTATGATGCCAGTCGTCTATCCAGTCTATATGTCTGGACTAGCAGCAAATGCTGAAGCGGTGGCGAATGGTGGACAGGCCTTAAACATCGCAACACAGGAAACCTGTTATGCTTTTTCTTCAATGGGTGGAATTGGAACGACATTAGCATTATCTGTGATGATGCTGTTGTTAAGTAAATCGGCGCAATTGAAGGCGATTGGAAAAGCGGTAATTATCCCTTCGATCTTTAATATCAATGAACCGTTAGTTTTTGGTGCACCGATCGCCTTTAATCCATACCTGATGGTCCCGATGTGGATCAACAGTATTATTGTTCCAACAATCGCCTACGTAACAATGTCAGTGGGCTTGGTCAACGTACCATCTAGTACCTTCTTGTTATGGTATATGCCGTATCCTTTCACTTCCTACTTAGCAACACAGGATTGGCGGGCGATCATTGTTTGTGCAGTGATTTTCGTTATTACTTGGCTGGTCTTTTTGCCATTCTTTAAGGCCTACGATAATTCATTAGTTAAACAAGAAGCACAGGAGGCTTTGGAAGAAGCGGAAGCCGAAGCTGTACATTAAAAAAAGATGCACGATTAGTCATCAGCAGGAGGACACCTATGGAAGAGACGAAATTTTTAGAGGAGAATGACCAGTTGAACCAGCTGTCTATGAACATCTTAGTTCACGCCGGCAGTGCACGAGATCACTTGGTTCATTCGTTAGAAAGCTTAGAGGCGAAGGATTTTACTCAAGCAAAAGAAGAGGTAGCAGCGGCACGTAAAGAAATAGTGATCGCACATGGATTGCAAACGGATACGTTGCAACTAGAGGCATCCGGCGAACAAATTCGCTATTCTACCTTATTTTGCCATGCGCAAGATACATTAATGACTGCACAAAGCGAGATTTTAATCGGCGAACATTTGATTCGCTTATTCGAAGCTTTTGACCAAAAATAGCAGGTACGTTTAGCCAGTCAGAGAGCCTTTGACTGGTTAATGTTACAGATATACGAGGAGGAATTTCATTGAAAAATTATCGAATGCCTAAGAATTTTTTATGGGGTGGAGCGATCGCGGCGAATCAAGCAGAAGGTGCCTACAAAGTAGCTGGAAAAGGCATCAGTTTAGCCGATTTGCACAAGTATTATCCAGATAAAAGCAATGCCGAGATTGCGGAAGAACAGCATAAGGGGATGTCATTGGCGGATGTCCAAGCGAATCTGGCGGACACAGAGGGCTACTATCCAAAACGTCATGGGATTGACTTCTATCATACGTATGAGTCAGACTTGGAATTACTTAGTGAGATGGGCTTCAAAACGTTCCGCACATCTATTGACTGGACACGAATTTTTCCGACGGGTGAAGAAGAGGAGCCAAACGAAGAAGGGTTAGCCTATTACGATCGCCTGATTGACAAAATTATTGAACTGGGAATGGAGCCGATCATTACTATTTTGCATTATGAAACACCTGTTGAGATTACTTTGAAGTATGGCGGATGGAACAATCGCAAAGTGATCGACTTGTTTGTTAAATATGGAAAAGTCGTTTTAGAACGCTATCAAGCCAAAGTGAACTATTGGATCGTCATCAACCAAGTCAATCTAATCCAGTTCGAGCCCTTTAATTCAACAGCAATTCCCTACGATACCGTCGATAATTATGAAGAGGCAAGTTTCCAAGCCGTTCATCACCAGTTCGTAGCCTGTGCGAAATTAGCAGCTTACGCTAAAACGATTAATCCTGATATGCAGATCGGAACGATGATGGCTGATTGTACGGCGTATCCTTATTCCTGTGACCCAGATGATGTGAATTTAGCTTTACGCCGCAATCGTATGCAATACTTTTATACAGATGTTCAGTTTCAAGGTGCTTACCCGCAGTATGCTCTAAATTATTTTGCTGAAAACAATATTCATTTAGAGATTACAGATGAGGATAAGCAATTATTAAAAGATCATCCAATGGATTATTTAGGGCTTTCTTATTACTATTCACAAATGGTGGACGCCTCTAAAAATACCATGAGTCCTTCATCAGTAACACCCAACCCTAATCTAAAAGCCAATCCATGGGGATGGGCGGTCGATCCCCAAGGCTTGTATAATTCATTGTCGCAATATTGGGATCGCTACCACAAATCAATCATTATCGCTGAAAATGGTTTTGGTATGTATGATGAACTAGTAGATGGCCAAGTACACGATGATTATCGAATTTCTTATTTGTCTGAACACATCGCTCAGATGAAGCGCGCGATGTATGATGGCGTTGATGTCATCGCCTATTGTGCTTGGGGACCCATCGATATTATCAGTTGTTCTTCTGCGCAAATGGAGAAACGTTACGGGTTCATTTACGTTGATTTGGACAATGAAGGAAAAGGGTCTGGCAAGCGAATTAAAAAAGACAGTTTCGAGTGGTACAAACAAGTGATTGCATCAAATGGCGAAACATTATAACCAATTGAAAAGTTGATCTTTTGGATCAACTTTTCTTTGAATGGAGGTGTTCCTGTGCTGACGAAAAAAGAAAAGGAGCTGGTTGACTACTTGACGAAGAAAAAACGTTGGGTAACCTCTGACGAACTGGCATCATTTAGTAATTGTACGACTCGTACGATTCGCAACCGAGTTGCTCGGATCAACCAGAACAATCAGGCACTCATTTTGACGAGTCATTTTGGTTACCAGTTAAACCCAGAAGCAAAAATACAAACCAGGGGACTCGAAGATCGAAAATCTCGTATTTTTTTGGAGCTGCTAAAGCATTCTTCAGAAGGTGTCGATTTTTATGAGTTAGCGGAAAAGCTGTTCGTTTCTGAGTCAACATTGAAAAATGATATTCAGCAACTAAAAAAAGAAATAACTAATGATGCGATCCAAATCGTTTTTGAACAAGATTTTATCAAGCTAACTGGCCCGGAACGGGCAAAGAGGCGCTATCTTATTTCGCTTTTGTACAATGAAAGCGATCTGCAGGAAAAGCTGAAGGCCAGTATTCAGCAAATGATCGGTTACATCTCATTAGACAATCTTCAACAAACAATTCAAGCTGTTTTATCTACACACTCGATTCAAATCAATCAATACTCTTTGAACAATATTGTCCTGCATTTCGCAATTAGTATCGAACGTATCCGACAGGGACATAGCTTGAAGAAGTGTCTGGCTAATCCACAGATACAGCATCATCCGGAATTTCTGATCGCAGAGGAGATCAGCGATCAGTTGGCACAGCAGTACGACATTCATTTCTCTCAAGCTGAATTAGAGCAATTGTCTTTATTATTTATTGGGATGCAAAATGAAACGCTGACAAAACAAGACAATCAACAGCTTTCTAGTTTTGTTGATCAGAAGATTATTGTTGCGCTACAGGATGTGTTAGCAGAAGTAGAGCGCACCTATCTTGTCGAACTGCATGATGAAGAGTTTTTCAACAAATTAGCCATTCATTTACAAAGTCTCTATTATCGTTCACATTACGAAACCTTTACCCGTAATAGCAGTCTTTTAGATTTAAAAACGGCTTATCCATTAATTTATGATTTAGCAGTCTATATTTCTTCTTTGATTCAAGATCGTTTAGATATATGGTTCAATGATGACGAAATTTCCTTCATTGCGTTACATATTGGCTCGTTCCTTGAGACACAAAAGCACTTTCAAAATCAAGTGACCATTCAATTAATCGTGAATAACTACCATGATCTCGCGAGCAATCTTAGCAAACAGCTCAAAGAGCATTTTGGTGAAACAGTCCATGTTTTAGTGACAGAAAGAGGTAAACATTTTTCTAAAGAGTATGATTTGCTACTGACGACAGATCGGGAAATAGCTTCTAAATTTGCTGGCTCTGTTTTCATTCATCCTTTTTTGACGACTAAAGATATTAAAAAAATTGAAAAACGAATGGATTCGCTAAAATCACAGCGAGAAAAACGACGAATGTATCAGGCGATTGAAAAGTTTATTTTGCCGGAGCTGTATTTTAATCAAATTGATCCCGCTGGATTAAAGCCAATCGAAATTCGGAAGCAGATGAATCAACGAATGTTAGAGAATGGCTTTGTAGATGCTGCGTTCTTTGAAAGAGTGGAAAAACGTGAGCGAATGTCACCAACTAGTTTTCCTTCAGGGATTGCAGTGCCTCATTCGGTAGAGTTGGAGGCTGAAAGAAGTGGTGTTGCGATTATGACATTACAGGAGCCGCTAGTTTGGGCGGATCATTCTATTAAGCTTATTGCTTATATAGCCATCAACAAGGATGAAGCCAATGCGTTTAATGACTTTTTTGAAAAATTTATTGAGATTGTTTCAGAACCAATCAATACCAAGCAGTTGAGTATGAGTGAGGACTATGAAGAATTTATTCTGCGTTTGAAAGCTATGGTGGATGCAGATGAATAGTCACTTGTTAAACCGCATCTTTTTAGTTATTGTGGGTACGATCTTAATGGGTCTCGGCATCGAAATGATTGTTATCGCCAATCAAGGATTCGATTCAGTCAGTACCCTGATTTTAGGCCTTATGAACTATTCAACCCTTCCCTTTGGACGCTGGAGCCAATTAATTAGTTTAGGATTTTTACTTATTACCTTTTTTTACAAACGGAGTATGTTGGGGATTGGCAGCATCATTAACACGCTGCTAGTAGGGGAAACGATTAGCTGGGCTGCACCTTATCTTGAAGGGATCGTTCTTTTGAAGGATAGTCTTGTCGCTTCTTTTTTAGGTTTTGTTGTAATGGCTTTAGGGACCGCAATTTATTTATCTGGGAATCTAGGATCGGGACCTTTAGAAGGTATGATGTTTTGTACCTGTGAGTTACTGGGATTATCGTTACAAAAAGGACGAATAGTATTGGATTTTGTGATTGTCGCAGGAGGACTTTTATTAAAAAGTTCAGTTGGAATCGGAACGCTATTTGCTATTATTTTATTAGGTCCAATGATACAGGGATTCATGCTTATATTGCAAAAGCGGGTACGCTACAGATACCGCGATGGAGAAATACTTTAATAATAAGAAGTGATGTATAATATCTGAAGTTCTCATTCAATGGAGTGATTAGTTAGATTTTCAGTTTGAATCATAAGGGATTAAGCAATGGGGATAAATTGAAAAAGCGCCACAACTTAGTTAGAACACGCTAACTAAGTTGTGGCGCTTTTTTTGTTTCTTTATTCGCCTTTATTCTCTTTTAGACTTTGGATGACTGTTCGAACTTTAGTGATGGTATTTTGTGCATTCTCACGATTGTGGAACATCAAAATCACATAGAGAGAATCAATGATGCTTAATTGAGCGATTCGAGAAGCCAATGCTTCAGAGCGAAATTCAATTTCTTCAGAGATCGAAATAAACACGACATCGCCTAATTTTGCCAAAGGTGAGTGGGCCTGACTTGTCATTACGATAACCTTCGCGCCATTTTTCTTAGCTGCTTCAGCGATATGAATGGTTTCTTTCGATTTTCCAGAATGGGAGATAAACAATGCGCAATCTTCCTCTGTAAGTAAGGAAGCCTCCATTAATTGAAGATGATAGTCGGTACTATGACCGACTGGAATAGGAGAACGCAAAAATTTATGATAGGCATCAGTCGCCACGATTTCAGAGCCTCCCACGCCAAAGAAATAAAGCCGCCTTGAATCTGAGATCATTTTTACCGCTCGTTTTAGGTCTTGTTCCTTCAATAGTTTCTTTGTGTCGACCAAAGTTGACATATTTGAATCGAAAACTTTCTGTGCCATTACTAATTCCGAATCATCTTTTTGTACATTTTCGTGAATCGTAATCGCGGTAAGATCATTTTCTTGTTTCAATAGCGCCATCTTGAAATCCTTAAAGCCGTTAAAGCCTAATTTTTTTGTGAATTGAAAAAAAGTGGAGTCAGCAATCCCCAGTTCAGCTGCAAGATCGCTAATAGAGCTGTGGCTAACCTTACTTGGATTTTCAAGTATGTAGTCGGCAATCGCTTGTTCTTTCGGACTAAAATCGTTGTACATGGATTTAATTTGTAAGTGAATAGGGCTAGACATAGGCAATCCTCCTTTATCTCATAAGTAGTTATCCATAAGATACTAGGAAACGAAAAAAAAATCAACAAAAATATTTTTTATTTTTTCTGTTTACAAAAAAATATTTTTTTGTATAATAAAGGCATAAGGTTGAATGCGTTATCAGAAATCGGTTTCCGTAGGACGCTTGACTTTGAATAGTCTATGAAAGGGAGTTGGATAGAAAAGCATCAATGAATGAGGTAGAAATGATTTGTCAGGAAGAGTCAAACAAGACAAAAAGGAGCTTTAAGGATGGGAAAATACAAAATAGCGATTGTAAATTCAAGTAGTTTCGGCAAAATTTTTCACGATCAATTGGAACGATTGGAAAAGATCGGTGAGGTTCGTTCATTTACAGTAGATGGCGAAATTGGTGGACGAGAATTGGCAGAGCTGTTGGCGGGCTACAATATCATTATTGCAAGTGTCACTCCATTTTTTACGCAGGAATTTTTTGACTATAAAGATGAACTTATTTTAATTACGAGACACGGCATTGGGTACAACAATATTGATATTGAAGCCGCACGAGAACACGGCACATTAGTTTCGATTATTCCAGCTTTAGTTGAACGGGATGCCGTTGCAGAAAATAATATTACGAACCTGTTGGCACTTTTAAGAAAGACTGTTGAAGCGGATTTGAGTGTGAAAAATGATAGTTGGGAAGATCGTGCTAATTTTGTCGGCCGCACCCTCTTTAATAAAACTGTCGGCGTTATTGGTGTCGGAAATACAGGCAGCTGTGTTGTGGAGACGTTAAGGAATGGCTTTCGCTGTCACGTATTAGCCTATGATCCCTACAAGTCAGCGCTGCATATTGAAAGCTATGGAGCAAAAAAAGTAGACCTTCCCGAATTGCTGAAGGAAGCAGACATTATTTGTCTTTGTGCCAGCCTTAATGAAGAGAACTATCATATGATTTCCACTGAAGAAATTGCCCAGATGAAGGACAATGTTTATCTCTCGAATAGTGCTCGCGGCGCTTTACTTGATGAAGAAGCAATTGTCAGCGCTTTAAAATCAGGGAAAATCGCGGGATTAGCCACCGACGTTTTAGAAGAAGAACCAGGCCGCAGCGATCATCCCTATCTGGCCTTTAGCAATGTGGTCATGACGCCTCATACCTCCGCCTATACGATGGAGTGTCTACAGGAAATGGGGGCGAAATGTCTGAGAGATGTTGAAGATGTCGTTGCTGGTAAAATTCCAGAGCGATCGGTCCAAGCAGAAAGCAAGATAGTCAGTTAGGAAGGTGAGCAAATGTGTTAACTGATTTAAAGGTAAAAGTAGGACCGCAGTTTTATCGGTACAACGTTGGTGCTATTGATTTTGTGCCAATGCTTTTACAGGAGTTCTCAGCTAAAAATGTGCTAATTGTTCATGGTCAAGTTTCTTTTGAGAAAGCGAAGCCGTTTCTGAGTTTCTTAGATGAGGAAGCCTATAATTTTTCCTTTTTACAATACACCGGAGAGTGCAGTTATTATGGTTCCGAACAAATTGAAAAAGCAGTAAAAACCAATCAAATTGATTTTATTATTGGCGTTGGCGGCGGAAAGCTGGCAGATCTTGTCGGCTACGCGGCACATAGAGTGAATGTAAATTTTGGCGTAATCCCAACACTTGCCAGTAATTGTGCACCATGGACGCCTTTATCGGTGATGTACAAAGAAAGTGGGGAATCTGAAGGAAAGAGTGAACATTTTTTACGTCAGGCCTCCTTTTTTATCACTGATCCAGCGTTAGTTATTGATGCGCCAGTGAATTATTTTGTTGCAGGCTTAGCGGATACGATCGCGAAATGGTACGAATCAGAAGCGATCCTGCAGCAGGGTCATTTAAAAAATGAACCCTTTCTTCAGTTGGCTGGGTATACAGCGGCGCTTTGTAAAGAAGCAATTCTAAACAATTCAGCGAAAGCGATCAAAGATATGCAAGCTGGCATAGTATCAGAAGAATTTGTTCATCTATCTGAAATTGTCTTTGCTGTTGCCGGACTAGTTGGCGGCTTAGGAGATAAATATGCAAGGAACGCGATCGCCCATGCGATGCATGATGGCATGAGCAAATATTTGCCAAACAGTCACGATTTCTTACATGGAGAAAAAGTTGCCTATGGCATTTTCTATCAGCTAGCTGTGGAAAAGAAATGGGAACAAATTGATGCGCTGCTGCCTTTCTATCAAGAATTGGGATTGCCGATGTCATTAAAGCAGATGCAGCTCTTTCCAGAAGATGAAGCAGTTATCGATCAGATTGTTGCATTTATTGATTCAAAGGAAAAGGTCCACCTGCTTCCAATCCCAATTACAAAAGAGCTCTTGAAGGAATCAATGAATGAGTTAGAGAACTATTTAGAAAAAAAGTAATTGCTCCTTTTTGCTATTGAAGAGAGTGATTAACAAGTTGAATACAGGATTTAATTACGAATGAGGAGGAAATTATGGATACTTTAAGTGTAATGCAGAGTTTACTAATCGCTTTGTGGGTCGCTGCGGTAATGTCTAGGTGGCTAGGAGGCGGAGCAACGCTAACCTTGCGTTTCTCACCTTTAATGACCGGTTTGATCGTCGGGATTATCATGGGAGATGTGGCACAAGCCATGATCGTGACGGCCGCTTTGCAAATGATTTATATGGGGGTTTTCTCACCTGGCGGATCAATGCCGGCAGAACCATCCATCGCTGCTGCTATCGCGGTTCCAGTAGCGTTATTAGGGAATTTAAAACCAGAAGCGGCGATTGCCGTTGCCGTACCCGTTGGACTGTTGGGGAGTTATTTGTATCAGTTCCGTTTCTTCATTAATACGTTCTTAGGGAAGTATACAGATAAGGCGGTAGAAGACTTAAATGCGAAAGCAATCAAACGCTCGATTATTTTATACCCAACGTTGGCGTCCTTTATTTTGTTCGTTCCATTAGTATTTATTGCTCTTTATTTAGGTGCACCAATTATTGCGGATGTCATCAATGCGTTGGAAGGAACAGTAGTCATCCATATTCTTGAAGTAGTTGGTGGCGGCTTGGCGGCGATCGGAATCGCGACAACGGTTTATGTTATTGGCCGAAAAGATTACATGGTCTTTTTCTTCCTTGCTTATTTCATGAGTGTTGTGTTGAAGTCCCTTGAAATCACGATGGTAACTTACGCAATTTTTGGGGTCTTGATCGCGCTAATCTTCGTACAATCACAAAAAGGCAAAGGTGCGGCACCCGCAGCCGAATCGGCAGGGCAAAGTTCTGCAGCATCCTTTGATGATGACGACGATTACGATGACGGGTTCTAATTTATTACTAGGAGGGAAAAAACATGACTGAAGTATCAACCAATCAAGCAGAAAATAAAAGCTTAGCACCTGAAGAGATTACCAGTAAAGATGTTACGAAAGCCTATCTAAGATGGCATTTCGCAAATGAGATTCCTCATTCATTCGAACGCTATTTGGCGCCATCCTTATTGTATGCCATGATGCCAATCTTGAAAAAGCTATATAAAGACGACGATGCTTTAAAGGCCGCCTATAAACGCCAGCTACTATTTTTCAACACACAGCTAAGCTGGGGTGGCGGTGTGATTACAGGGTTAATGTCATCCATGGAGCAGCAGCGCGCACAGGAAGAATACGAGAAAAAAGAAATTCTGATGCAAGATGACTTAATGTACAACACGAAAGCTGGTTTGATGGGAGCGTTAGCCGGAATCGGTGATGCGATCGACTCAGGGACCGTTCAATATATTTTCATCGCGATTGCCGTTCCTTGGGCACAACAAGGAAGTGCCTTAGGCGCCTTGTTCCCATTTGTTTTCTTTGCTTTGTATCAAGCGGCGTTAGGGGTCTTCTTTGCGAAACAATCCTTTACTATGGGTCGAAATGCGACAGGCCTAATGCAAAGTACGGGTGTTCAAACAGCGATCGAAGCGTTGTCCGTATTAGGACTGTTTATGATGGGAATTTTGGCCGGGAATTATGTAAAAGTTGAATCCACCTTGAAGTTCGCTATTTCTGGACGGAAGTTTGTTATTCAAGAAATTCTCGATCAAATCGTACCAGGGATTTTGCCATTAGCCGTTGTTATGGGTGTGTATTGGTTCTACACGAAAAAGGGTTTAAAAGTAACACAAGCATTACTCTGGCTGACCTTGATTTTAATCGTTCTAGCTGGAATCGGAATCTTATAATTTGAAAAGGATGTGTGTGAAATGGGCGTAATTAATTTAGCTCGAGTGGATGAACGGTTGATCCACGGACAAGTAATGATGACTTTATCACAAAAAAGTGGGGTCAACTCAATTTTCGTAGTAGACGAAGTAGTGGCGAAGGATAAATTTATGCGTGATCTATATAAAAATGCTGGCAGCCGCACAGGACAGAAGACCATCGTGATTACTCCGGAAAAAGCGAAATTTTACTGGGATGAATTTAATTTCAAAGAATACAACTGTATTTTGATCACAAAAACAGTCAGTGTAATTTACGATTTAGTAAAACACGGTGTGCCAATGAAAGAATTAAATATTGGCGGGATTGCACAAAAAGATCCTGAGAAAGATTTACTCGTGACGAAATCTGTTTATCTAAACAAAGAAGATGCAGAACGATTAAAAGATATGAATGAAAATTATGGTGTCGAAGATATTTATTTCCAAGCAACACCAGCTGCACCAAAATCCAGTTTAAAAGATGTACTAAAACAATTCGGTTTGTAGAATTTTTTGACTGAAAGAACAGGAGAGAGCATAGATGGAGCAAACAGAGGGGTTCAAGGATTGGTTATTTCGATACCAATACGTTTATCGATTGCGGCGGACTGAAAAGAGTAAAAAAAGATTTCTTGCGGCATTGGTAACGGATATCGCTAAAATGCGGAAAGATGTTCGTGTTATTGAATACGATCAAAAAAAAAAACTACGCGGCGCGAAATGTCTATGTTGGTAATATCAAACAAGCGGATCGCATCATTTGCACCTTCTATGATACTCCTCCTGAAAGTTTTGGTTCGTATCAGTTGTTTGATCGGAAAGACCAAGCGCAGAAGACGACCAAGTTTATTTTACTAAGCTCAATAGCCGCAATTCTTTTTGGGTTCATTGGTACGCTGATCTATATGCGTTTTGCACCAAATTCTTTTCAATGGAACGCACTCAGCACTTTCGTGATTATGGCGATTTACGCAGGCTACTTTGCTTTGTTAGGAAAAATAACAAAGGGGTTGTCTAATCGAAAAACATTGGTACGAAATACGTCGTCGATATTGACGATGCTGAAGATGATCGCGGAAAATAAACAGAAAAATATTGCCTATGCTTTTTTAGATGAAGGCAGCTATGGCACTAAAGGTTTGGACGAGCTGCAAAAACAAGCGAATGGACGTTGTAAAATTTATTATTTAGACAGTATAGGTGCGCCAGCGCCATTACATCTTGTCGGTGAATCACCAAATAACCAAATCATTCATGAAAATATGGATTATCAAGCTTCTGATCAGAAGGTAAATTATATTTTCAGTGCAAGAACAGATCAAGAGAATCGCGCTTTTTATTTAAATCCAGCTGATTTAAAGGAAAAGCAATTGAATATGGAAAATATAGCCACTGTGACGAGCTTGTTTCAGTGAGAGAAAGGGAGGACCTATGTTAGGGATCGTAATTGCAACACATGGAAATTTAAGTGATGGGCTGAAGGATGCAGCAGAAGTGATTGTTGGGACAACGAATAATATTGCGACAGTCAATTTAAATCCCGGAGATGATCTTCAAGAATTGGGAAAACAGATTGAAGACGCAGTCAAAGAGGTCCATCAGGAGAACGGGGTTATTGTTTTAACGGACTTGGTTAGTGCCAGTCCTTATAATCAATCTGTTTTGATTACCAATGGTTTAGATCCAACACTTCAAGAAAAGATTTATATCATTGGCGGAGTAAATTTACCCATGCTGCTAGAAACTATCAATCATCAAATTTTGAGTACTCCCGTTGAAGAAGCAGCACCAGCGGTTATGAAACAAGGCTCAGATAGCTTAGCTATTTGGCATATTTCAGAGATTGAAGACGAGGAAGACGAAGACGACTTTTAATAGGAATAGGAGACTAAATTAATGAAATGGGGCTTTAGATGGTATGGAGAGAAAGGCGACTCCATTCCTTTAAATCATGTGAGACAGATACCAGGCATTAACGGCGTAGTGGGAACATTACTGAACAAATTACCCGGCGACGTTTGGGAAGTTTCTGAGATAAGAGAGTTAAAAGAATCGATTGAAAAAGAAAATTTAGAATTATTAGGAATAGAAAGCGTCGCGATTCATGATGCGATCAAGGCAGGTACCGCTGAACGAGATCAGTATATCGAGAACTATATCCAGACAATCAAAAATCTTTCAAAATGTGGGGTTCATCTGATTTGTTACAGCTTCAAACCAATCTTCGGCTGGGCAAAAACAACGCTGAATTATGAAAATGAAGATGGTAGTCTGGCACTGTTATACGATCAAGCAGTTGTAGACAATATGGAACCAGGGGACATGTATAAACTAATCAGCAGTCAATCAAAAGGCTTCCAGTTGTCTGGTTGGGAGGAAGAACGGCTTAACAAATTCAATTCGTTAGTGGAAATGTATGAAGGGGTGACTGAAGAGGTTCTGTTTGATAATTTGAAATACTTCCTTGAGAAGATCATTCCGATTTGTGAAGAAGCGGATGTGAAAATGGGGATTCACCCAGATGATCCACCTTGGGAAATTTTTGGTTTTCCTCGTATCACAAAAAATCTCGCGGATTTGCAGCGAATTACCAGCATGGTTGATTCTCCATATAATGGCATCACTCTATGTACTGGAGCTTTGGGTGCAGATCCGGATAACGACATGGTCGAAATCATTCATGCCATTGGTGATCGGATCAACTTTGTCCACTTCCGTAATGTAGAATTCTTAGGCTATCGGAAGTTTAAGGAAACGGCACATTTATCTACGGAAGGCTCATTAGATATGTACGCAATTATGGAGGCCTTAGTAGACGTCGGCTTTGACGGTGTGATTCGTCCAGACCATGGCCGCACGCTTTGGGGTGAGGTTGCCAGACCTGGCTATGGCTTATACGATCGCGCGATGGGTATTACGTATATGCAGGGCCTGCACGAAGCCATTACCAAACGAAAAGGTTAAATATTGCGCAGAAAGTGAGCGGAAAAATGTCAGTAAATATGAAACATAAGGTTTATGAACAATTATCGCAAACCAAACTTTTGCCGTTATACACGGCAACTGATTTGAGCTATTTATCTGTAGTAGAAGAGATTCTAATCGAAAATAATGTTCCTCTGATTGAAGTGACCTTTCGTAGTGAGCTAGCGGCTGAAGCAATCAAGCGATTAGCGGAGTCCGGCAAGCTAATGGTTGGTGCTGGAACAGTTCGAACACTAGCAGAAGCGAAAATTGCGGTTGAAAATGGTGCGCAATTCGTTGTTTCTCCAGCAGTCGTCCCTGATGTGATCGAATATTGCTTGGATCATGAGGTTCCAGTCTTTCCTGGAACGGCAACACCAAGAGATATTCAGCAGGCAGCAGATTATGGACTTAAGGTCGTAAAATTTTTCCCAGCAGATATTTATGGAGGACTAAAAGCCATTGATGCATTAAGCGGTCCATTCTATGATATAAAATTCTTACCAACTGGCGGAATTAACGGAGAAAACTTCTTAGAATATCTTGATAACCCAAATGTAGTAGGTGTGGGCGGTTCCTTCATCCTCTCAGAAAAAGTTATTAAAGAAGACAATGGAAAGAAAATGAATCAGCTTCTTCACTCATACGTTCAACAAATCAATTAATTCTAACGTGAAATAAAGAACATTTGCATCCAGACTTTTGAAAAAAGGTCGATGCAAATGTTTTTTTCTTAATTGTAATAAGTCGCTCTCTTCATAATAACGCCACATTTTTTTCTAACTTTCCTTCAAAAAGCTCATAGCTTTTTCAAACATTTAGCGTAAGATGAACTTAACCCTAAAAATAATTCTTTTTCCCCTGTGAAAGCAGGAACCCCCAATAAAAAAGAGCTGGCGCAAGGACGTCAGCTCTTTTTTATGTCTATCTATTTTTTTACATCCATCCTAACTGAATACCCATGCATTGGCTAGCTCAGGCATAAGATGGTCCAAGGAGTACTTTTGTTTGTAGTGTTCCTTTTCTGGGCGATCATTTGGATCATAGACAATTATTTGATCACTTTGAAGATCCTTTTTGATTACCATGATATGTCCAACTTCGGTGAACTCGCCAGGTGTAACGGAAATTACCAGTGGTTGATTTTGATTTAAGTGTTGTTGTATTTTGGCTTGATCCTTCCCAAGTTCTTCAAGGGCAAGGCCATAATTTTGAGCAAAGGCAGGGAAAATCGACCAAGCGGTGCCTTGTCCTGCTTCATAATAATTGTTGCCGCTCCATTGTAGAATTTCTGTTGGATAAACGGTTCGCTTTTCTTGGTAAGAAAGAATCATGGCTAAGGAGGTGATCGCACACCCATTTGTGGCTAAGTCATTTTGACTGGAGCCACTGCCATAAGCTTTATCAGCCCAACGCGGGTCTGTTTGCAAAAGTAACGAAAAATCCTGACCATGCTCTTGTAAATATTGATTGGCACTGGCCGAAAAATCCTGTTGACTGTTAACTTTATTATCAAAGTGAAAGAATCGAGAAGAGAGGATCCCTAAACTTGCCATCACTAAAAAAAATCCAAGTATTATTGATAAGGGTCGATTTTTTCGCCTCATAAAAAACACCTCCACTCTCTTATTAAAGCGAAAAAGAGTGAAGGTGTCATCGGTCAAAAGTTGTAAGTTATTCAAAATCTTCTAATTCTAAGCTAAGTTCTTCCCAACTAGCGAGTTGTTCTTCTTGCTCGGCTTTTTGAGCCTCTAACTCATTCGTCAGTGCTAAAAGTTGGACATGGTCGTTCAGTATTTCTGGCTGACTCATTTGAGCCTCTAATTCATCGATTTTTTCATCCAAAGTGGCGAGCGTTTCCTCAATGGCTTCGATTTTTCGACGCAAGCTGCGGATCAGCTTTTGCTGTTCTTTGTCTTGATAAAATTTCTTTTTAGGAGCTTCTATCGGAGCCTCTTCTCTCGCCTGCAGTTCGGCGATTTCTTCTTCCTCTTTTTTCTTTTCTAAGTAATAATCGTAATCCCCTAAATATAACTTGCTGCCTTCAGGAGACAGTTCGATGACCTTGTTGGCGATACGATTAATAAAGTAACGGTCATGAGAAACAAAGAGCAAAGTCCCTTGATAATCGATAAGGGCGTTCTCTAACACCTCTTTATTATCAATGTCTAAATGGTTCGTTGGTTCATCTAGAATCAAGAAGTTCTCTTTATTCATTGAAAGCTTTGCCAATGCAACCCGCGCTTTTTCCCCGCCACTAAGTAAGGGAATCGTTTTTTCAACATCTTCACCACTGAAAAGGAATCCGCCAAGAACATTTCGAATGTCTTTTTCAGGCGTTGTAGGGTGTTCATCCCATAGCTCTGCCAGAATTGTCTTGTTTCCATGTAAGTCTGCTTGACCTTGATCATAATAGCCTACAGTGACGTTTGTCCCAAAATGTGGTTGGCCTTTAATAAAGGGCAGCTGACCGATGAGAGACTTTAGCAGAGTAGATTTGCCGATACCATTTGGTCCGACTAATGCGATGGCATCTTCTCGTCGGATGTCTAAGTCAATTGGCTCAGACAATGTCTCCTCATAACCGATGGCAGCTTCTTCCACCTGCAAAACGACATTACCGGAAACCTTATCGATATCAAACATAAACTTCGCGGATTTTTCTTTTCCATCTGGTCGATCCAGTCGATCCATTTTTTCCAAAGTTTTCCGCCGACTCTGAGCTCGTTTTGTCGTTGAAGCACGAACTAGGTTGCGAGCGACAAAATCTTCCAACTTTTCAATTTCTACTTGTTGCTTTTCGTAAGCCTTCCAATCGCTGGCAAGCTGTGCGGCCTTTAAATCTAAATAGCGAGAGTAATTTCCTGTATAGTGCCGAATCTTATGTCTGGAAATTTCATAGATTTCGTTAACGACACGATCTAAAAAGTAGCGGTCATGAGAGACAATTAGCAGTGCACCGGAATAGCCTTGCAGGTAATCTTCCAGCCAAGCCAAAGTTTCAATATCTAAATGGTTGGTCGGTTCATCGAGGATTAAAATATCTGGTTTAACTAGCAACATTCGAGCCAAAGCCAAACGTGTTTTCTGACCACCAGAGAGAGTACTGATCTCTTTATCATAAAAGCTTTCGTCAAATTTAAATCCATGTAAAACACTACGAATTTCATTTTCGTAACCGTAGCCGTTTTGATCATTAAAGTCGTGCTGCAACTGATCGTATTCCTTCAATAGAGAAGCGTAGCGACTATCACTTTCCGGTGTTTCACCAATTGCGACTTCTACTTCCCGCATTCGATTTTCCATTTGACGTACCGATTCAAAGGCCTTCAGCATTTCATTCCAAATGGTTTCGTTGGAATCCAGGCCGGTGTCTTGAGCAAGGTAGCCTAAACTTGCTTGTTTATTTTTAATTACCTGTCCGGCATCTGGCGCTTCGATGTTCGCGATAATTTTTAGTAATGTAGATTTTCCTGCACCATTTCGTCCAACTAGACCGATACGAGCCTTGCTGGCGACTTCAAGGTGAATGTTTTCAAATAATGTATCCGCACCAAAATAGCGGGCAATTTGATTTGCTTGTAATAAAATCATTGGATATCTTCCTTAAATTTATTTTTCCGAATGGATTCAGTCTACCATATTTTTAAGGTCCTTGCGATTGGAAGCGGTCATTTCACCTAATCGTGATTTTTTCACAAATTTTCGAGCAAGTGCGTTGCAATTTCACTAACATTCTTGCTATTATAGTGCAGTAGTCAACATTTACGAATTTTTTTGATAAAGGAGAGTTATTGTGAAAGAACATTCAATTCCAAAAGCGACTGTTAAACGATTGCCGTTATACTATCGGTATTTACGTATTTTAAATAATGCTGGGAAAACCAAAGTTTCATCTACAGAACTAAGTGAGGCGATTCAGGTCGATAGTGCAACGATCCGCCGAGACTTTTCTTACTTTGGTGAATTGGGCAAACGTGGATATGGATATGACGTTGAAGATTTGATGCATTTCTTCGGAAAAATCTTAAACGATGATCAGTTGACCAATGTCGCATTAGTCGGTGTCGGTAATTTAGGGAGCGCCTTGTTGAAATTCAAGTTTCATCAAAGCAACAGTATTCGTGTAAGCTGTGCCTTCGATGTCAAAGAAGATATCGTGGGACGTATCGTTGACGGTATTCCAGTCTATCCATTAGATAATATGGTAGAACAAATCAAGCTGCAGCAAATCGAAATCGCAATCTTGACGTTGCCTGCACAACAAGCGCAGCAGGTAGTGGATCAATTAGCCGCTGCGGGAATTAAAGGAATTCTGAACTTCACTGCCGCACGTTTGACTGCGCCTGAAGATGTCATTATTCAAAGCGTTGATTTAACGAATGAATTGCAAACATTGATTTACTTTTTACATCACAATACAGACAATAAAAAAGACTAAGCGTGTGTGAACCGACTCCAAAAAGCTAGACCAAAAATCTTACTTTTGGAGGTCGGTTCAGTGCTTAGTCTTTTTCATTTGAACAGCTCTTGATAATCTATCGCTTCAGTTTCTTCCGGTAATTGTTGTAGAAGTTTTTCCAACGACTTAAAGTCAATAAAGCGAGCTTGACGAGCGACTTCTTTTCCATTGTGATAAACCAAAACGGCTGGCACAGTCAAAACCTCAAAAAAGCCAGATAACTCAGGGTCTTGAACAATATCTAAATGATGAAAAGGAATCTTGTAGCTTTCAGCCAGTGCTTTTGCCTTAGGAGCATCAACATGACAAATACTGCAAGTTTCAGAGGAGATGAAAACAATGCTATTTGTTTCGCTGGCAAGGGATTTCTTTACAGTTGTAAGATTTTCCATTGATTAAAGCTTCCTTTCTGTGATGTTTACTTACTATCTGTAAGATAATCAGAATTGGTCAACTTGTCAATTCTTATGTTCGATAGAAATAGTTGTTGGATTGAATAAAAAGCGTTATACTCTCTTATGTACCGCGGGTGTAGTTTAGTGGTAAAACAGAAGCTTCCCAAGCTTCCGTCGCGAGTTCGATTCTCGTCACCCGCTTCATTTACGAAAGCACAGGGGTCTTAGATTAATTGGCCGCTGTGTTTTTTAGTATTTAATACTTTTCTTTTTAATGTCCCCTTGCTATTCAATCAGTGATTGATGTATGCTAAGGGTGATGTGAGGGGAAACCTTCACTTAGGGTAATTTATCCTGATTAAACCAACGTTTGTGGCTGAGCGTTGGTTTTTTTGTATTGCTTTGTAAGCGGATTATGCGAAAAAGTATATTTTTTTGAAATACAATAGAATCTGAAGTGCTTACTTTAATGAAGGAATTTGTTTGTATATAAAATCGATTTTTTTCTATTTGAGATTTTCTAGTGTTCTTATTTTGTGGGGCATATACTATGAGCTAACTATTAAAGGAGGAGAAACGATGATGTTTGAAAGAGGTTATCGTTGGGTACGACGAATTAGTGTTCTATTTTCTGTAGGACTTTATGGCTTAAGTCTTTTTTTCTATTCTCGTTTGCCTGCTAAAATTCCGATTCAGTTTGGTCTTGATGGGAGGGTGACTAACTGGGGAAGCAGGGGAACTGTTTTTCTTTTTCCGACCCTTTTACTGCTGATAGTAATCATCAGCAGTAGTAACTATAGTGACATGAAATATCCTGAACGAAGTATCGAAAATCGAGTCAGTAAAATAGCATTGTGTGGATCTTTATTGTTAATTTGTGGTGTAGGCATTTACTTCTTTTTTCTCTATGCGCGACTGCTAGAATAAATAATCCCCACAAAGCGGATTAAGTAGTGATTCCAAAAAGACTTAGGATGAAAAGTAAAAGAGCCGGCAGCATACCGTTCATGGTATTTATCATCCAATGGACCATAATGGATGACCAAATATTTTTTGACAATAAGTAGATTGCACCTAAGTAAACACCTAATACCATGTAGGGAATCATGGCATATAAATTGCCGCTAAAATTGTTCCAGTGGACCAATCCAAATAAAATTCCTTGAACAAACAGCATCAGCATTCGCAGAATTGTGTTCTGGAATTTCCCTAATAATAAATAGCGAAAAGTTAGCTCTTCAGCAAAAGGCGCAATAAAGGGTGTAATGGCTGCTAACACCGTCCAAGAAGGATCAAGTTTCTGGGAAGTGTAGCTTGTGGAAGACCGAAGCTGAAGAAGCTCACTAGGGATCATTCCACGCACGACCCGAAGTAACCAAAATGCTCCGGCAACTAAAACAATACTAATGAGTAATTTTGTAAAAAGTTTTTGTCGAAACAGGTGCCATTGTGCTTTTAAAAAATCATGAAATAAGTAAAGCATCATGACAAATCCTATTAAAAAAAGAACGGTCGAAGCAAGCAAAGCAAGTTTTGGATCTCTGTCTAAGTGAATGAGTGGAAAAAGAAAATCACCAATCAATAATTCTGCTGGGACGATTAGAAGTCCCAACCATTGTTTTTTATTCGTCTCCATCTTTTATGCCCCATTTCTTTTCCTAGTTTAAAAAAATTGAGGAATAGTGTAAAGCAATATGAAATAAGAAGCAGGTTCTTTGTGATTGATTTGGTATACTAGAAAAAAGGAGGGGGAGAGTGTAGTGGATTATCAGATGCAGAAAACGATGGGAAAATGTTTTCGCAGTAAGGGGTCAAGTATTAGTGGGCTCGTTCGAATCTTGGGTAGTTGGTATGATTATAAAGTAGTGAACGGTCCACCTGAGCCGCAAGATATGTTGGAAGTTGTCGACTTTACTAGTCGAGAGTTGCTGGTCATCATTAATAATAATTTAGAAGAAAGTGATGTGAATTACATTGTTAATAGTTAATATTGTTTTGTTAGTCCTTGCAATAGTAGTCCTTTTGTTTGTTATCAGTCAATTAGTCGTGATTGTACAGCAAGGAGAAGTTAAAGTTGTTGAGAGTTTTGGTAAGTATGTGAAGACCTTAGAACCAGGATTACATTTTTTGATTCCGATTTTATACGTGGTTCGTCGTCGTGTTTCGTTGAAACAAACGCCGATTCAAATTGAACCACAAAGTGTGATCACCAGAGATAATGTTATTGTCGAAATCGATGAGGCGATTAAGTATCACGTGACAGATGCTAGAGCTTTTGTGTATGATAATGAAGATTCTGTCACGTCAATGATCCAAGACTGTCAGTCAAATTTAAGAGGCATTATCGGTAAGATGGAACTGAACGAAGTGTTGAATGGGACGGAAGAGATTAACGTAAATCTTTATGAAAGCGTGAAGGACATTACAGCTGGTTACGGGTTATCTATTGATCGGATTAATATTGGTGAGATTTCTGTTTCGAATGAAATCGTCAATTCGATGAATAAATTAATTACAGCTAGCAGGGATAAAGAATCGTTGATCACGATTTCTGAAGGGAAAAAACAATCAGTGATCTTAGAATCTGAAGCAAAATCTTCTGAGATGCAGATTGATGCAGAAGCCCGGGCCAGACAAACAAAAATCGATGCAGATGCTAGAGCAGAACGTACTAGAATCGATGCTGCTGCAGAAGCAGATCGAATCGCTCGAATCACGGAAGCTGAAACTGCACGAATTAAGGAAATCAATAAAGCCATTGCTGAAAGCAATTTGACGGATGAAATGATTGCTTATCTAGGAATCGAGGCCTTCAAGCACGTTGTAGAAAATAATGGCAATACTGTGATTATGCCAAGTAATTTAACCGAGTTAGGAAATGTCCCAGCGATTAAGGAAATTTGGCAGCAAACAAAATAAATGGATCAGCGTGATGGGAAAAATAGGCAGAAAAATCGTCCAGACCACTCAACAGATTAACTGTTACAAGTTAGTATTGATGTTATTCGATAGTCAGTGGTTGAATGATAAACCTGTATTTAGATAGTAGGAGTTGAAGTACCATCACAGTAAAAAAACAAATACCGAAAATTATTACTGCTGTGATCGTTGCTTTAACTGGGATTTACGGTGTTTATTCACAAGTAAGTCCTAGCAATGAAGCAAGAGATGCAGTGAAAGAGGTGTCCGTCAGTCATATTTCTGAGGTTCCAGAGTATGATGGGGAGCATCAAACTATTCAATTAAATAATAATCAACCCAATTTTTCTAACAGCGATCTTTCTTTGACGAAGGGAACATGGACGCAGTTTTCTGATTTAGATCAATTGAATCGCGTTGGTGTGGCGAATGGGATGTTAGGAAAAGAGTTGATGCCTCGTCAAGAGCGGGAACGTTTATATGTAAAGCCGACTGGCTGGCATCAAAAATTTTATAATGATGAGCCCTTGTATAATCGAGCGCACTTGATTGCGTATCAATTTTCAGGCGAAAATAATAATATAAAAAATTTAATGACTGGCACTGCATCAATGAATGATCCAGGCATGAATGATTATGAAATTAAAATCGGAAATTATATTCGCAAAACGAATCACCACGTTCGTTATCGGGTAACTCCATATTTCAAAGGGAATGAATTAGTCGCTCGTGGGGTCCAGATGGAAGCGCAAAGTATTGAAGACGGTCAGATTTCATTTAATCTCTTTATTTACAACGTTCAAGAAGGAATTACCATCGACTATCAAACCGGCTATTCGCAAAAAGAATAAAATAAAAGTTTTACAAGTTCATTGTGGACCACCTATAAAGTGAACAAGCTTGTCGTTGAAATTTCTAGTAAAAAATCTGAAGAAGCCAGATGATCGGTTATTTAGCTAATCATCTGGTTTTTTAGCTATCATTTTTCACCCTTTATTGACAGGTCACTTTTCATTTTTTAATTCATGAATAAAGGCATACAGGTTCATTTGAAGTAACTAATGAGCGAATTCTACAGGATATTAAAGGACTAATTGCTTTTAGAGAACAGCTTCACGCGCCTAAAAAATATTTTAGGTTTTTTTTTGGTTGCCAATCAGTCACAAATCATTGAAAATGAACAAGAAGAATTCAAGTAAAAATGGATTTTGTTGTTTTAGGTCTGGCTGAAAAAAATTTAGCTAGTAAAGCTTATAAATGAGGACTTAAGGAGAGTAGACATGGAGAAATATCAAAAAGATCGATACGTAGCTGCCGCAGAAAGCTTAAGCAGGAAATTAGAGCGGAGAAATTTTCAACCGATTATTTGTCAAAGTTTAAAAGAAGCCAGAGAAAAAGCATTAGAGAAAATCGCTCCCGATCAGTCGGTAGGTTTTGGAGGTTCCGTTACTGTAGAGCAATCGGAAATTATTGAGAAATTATATGAACGCGGTCAACGAATGATTGATCGAGAAAAAACAAAATCAGCAGAAGAACGGCATCAAGTAATGAAGCAGGCACTGCTGGCTGATTATTTTTTGACGAGTATTAACGGAATTACTGAGGATGGAGAATTAGTTAACGTAGATAGCGTAGGAAATCGTGTCGCTGCGTTAACCTATGGTCCAGACAATGTATTTGCATTTGTCAGTATGAAAAAAGTGTATGGCGATCTGAAGACGACAGTCGAAATGGTTAGGCGAAATACGGCACCATTAAATGCCCATCGTCTAGGTCTTGAAAAAACGCCGTGTATCAAAAAAGGAACTTGTGGAGATTGTTTACAGGTAGAATGTATTTGCAATACCATCGCTATAACGAGACGATCAATGCAAAAAAATCGTATTGTGATTTTTTTGATTATTGAAGAGGTTGGGTTATAGGAAATTATTTTCGTATCAGCTAATAATCAATAGCCAAAATCAGGGCCACCCGTGAAAACGGGTGGTTTGCTCTGCGGGTGAAACCCCTTGTTGCTATGACTACGCCTCAAGACGTTACCCTTCACCTTGTTCAGGCTCAGTGTCTTTGTCACTTTCACGACCAGTTAAACTGGTTTATTTTTTTCGATACTTCCTATCTGAAAACGGATCTTCATATTCTCTTACGCTTAATTTATCAACTGCTTGGTCGTGTTGCTCCTGCTCTCGAATATACTTTGCGATTGTTTTTTCATTCAATCCCACCGTACTTACATAATAACCTTCTGCCCAAAATTTTCGATTTCCATATTTATATCTCAAATTTGCATGTTTCTCGAAGATCATCAAGGCACTTTTTCCTTTCAAATAACCCATGAAACTTGATACGCTGATTTTGGGTGGGATGCTTACCAACAGATGCACATGATCGGGCATCATATGTCCTTCTATGATTTCTATTTTTTTGTATTTACACAACCGCTGAAAGATTTCTATCAAGTCTTTTCTCACTTGATTGTAGATAACTTTTCGTCTAAACTTTGGAGTGAAAACAATGTGATACTTACACATCCATTTTGTATGCGCTAAGCTATTTGCTTTGTTTGCCAAAAATACCATTCCTTTCTTTTTGAGCCTGAACACTCTTATTGTAAAGCAATGGTATTTTTGGTGGTAAAACCACTTGTCTCTACCCGCATAGCGGGTAGTTTATTTGTTTCGGACAAAGTTCGTCCGAAACTGGGCATCTAGGCCCATAAGAATAAAAAAACCGAGGATATCCTCGGTTTTTAATTGTTTAGTTCAAAGCGCTGCTGTTTTCCATCACTTCATCAATTAAGCCGTATGCCTTTGCTTCTTCGGCTGTCATGAAGTTGTCGCGATCAGTATCACGTTCAATCACTTCGATCGGTTGACCAGTGCGTTCAGATAAAATGTTGTTTAAGCGTTCGCGCGTTTTCAAAATGTGACGTGCAGCAATTTCAATTTCTGTTGCTTGTCCTTGCGCGCCGCCTAGGGGTTGGTGAATCATAATTTCAGCGTTTGGTAAGGCGAAACGTTTCCCCTTAGCACCAGCTGTCAGCAAGAAGCTTCCCATGGAAGCTGCCATCCCAAGGACGATTGTTTGGACATCGGCTTTAACAAAGTTCATCGTATCAAAAATCGCTAAGCCGGCAGAAACGCTACCGCCTGGAGAGTTGATGTAAAGATAGATATCTTTTTCAGAATCTTGGGCATCCAAGAAAAGTAATTGGGCGATGATAGTGTTCGCCATATCGTCGTTCACTTCTCCGCTCAACATAATGATGCGGTCTTTCAATAAACGAGAATAAATGTCGTAAGCACGTTCGCCACGAGATGATTGTTCAATAACTGTAGGAACTAAATTCATAGTGAATCCTCCTTAAAATAGTGTTCATAAATTATTTTAGCACAAACGAGGTTAGATTGCTAAAACTTAAAAAAAGTATACAACGTTGGTCAGTTTTGGTCAAATATTAGGCTTCGTTTTTTTAAACAGGTCAAACTATCCTCAAAACATCAAAATATGGTACTATTAATAACGATGATAACAGGATGTCAGATTGCCGCAACTTAAATGATTTCTGTGGGATGAAGGGCGTGTGAAAATCAATTTTTTAGAAATAATTTCATAAGGATGAATTAGGAGGGAAAGACGTGGAAATCGCATTTATTGGACTAATCGGCGTGTTAATTGGAGCGGGCCTAACAGGCATCGCTGTTTACTTTGTGTTTAAGTATATTGACTTGCGTCATCGACGTGAAAGAGAATTGGAGCATCAGGTAAAGGAAATTGAAACCATTAATCTCTTAAATAAAAAAGTAAATGAAATTTTATCCAAACGAAATGTGTTAATGCAGGAGTATGTGACATTTAATTCATTCGATGATTGCTATATCACAATTGATGATTTCATCTATTTGAATTCCTTTACGGCGCAAAATAATTTCTATCTACCAAATTATTTAATTGAGGAATTTTTCAAAAATATTTCTCATCGAAAGGTTATTTTATCTCCGGAAGAAACGGTAAAAATCGGGGGATATACGTACAAAGGCGGACGGATTGTCATGGAAACTTTTTCTGAACAGCTTTTAGAAATATTAGATGAAAAGAAACAACAGTTGTCTCGTTCTACCAAACAACCTTTGCGCTATTTTAATGTACAATAGCTGCTTAGCAACACTCACAAACTTACGAGTTTTTTTATTGATGATGAACGAGGTGAAGTAAATGACAGTAATTATTGCTCATCGCGGGAGTGCAGGGACTCATCCGGAGAATACCTTGCCGGCGTTTATGGAGGCAGTACGAACGGGCGCAGATGGAATTGAACTTGACGTCCATTTAACAGCGGACCAGCAATTGGTCGTTATTCATGATGAAAGTGTTGACCGTACCACAGATGGCAAGGGATTCATTCGTGAGTTAACACTGGAAGAAATTAAGGCTTTAGATGCTGGTAGTTGGTTTGACGAAAAATATCAAGCTACCAAGATATCCACGCTGCAGGAAGTTTTAAACCTCCTGCTGCAGATGCGGTTTCGTGGTGTCTTATGTATTGAGATAAAGACGAATAAATATCATTATCCAGGGATCGAAGAGAAAATATCAAACGTAATGACGAGTAAAGAATGGCCCTTCACCTATTGGTATACAAGCTTTAATATCGATTCATTGCGAATCATGCACGAGTATGAACCGGATGTTCAATATGACTTGATCCAGAAGAACGACTTAGAAAAATATCAACTCGTCTTGGATACAGATTTTATTGAAGGACTGCATCCTAGTTATGACTGGGTGAGACAGCATCCAGAGATTGTAAAAAACTTTGCAAAAGCGATTCGCCCATGGACACCAAATCTTTACGAAACAATGATGACCTGCTATGAGAACAACTTAGCTGGTATCATTACTGATTTTCCAGAAAAAGCGATTCGAACGAGAAGCAGGTTTAAGCAATGAAAGTAGTTGCAATTGTAGGACCTACCGCTGTAGGTAAAACGAGCTTAAGTATTGATTTAGCGAAACGCTTTAATGGAGAAATCATTAGTGGAGACTCTATGCAAGTATATCGTGGATTAGATATCGGTACCGCTAAAGTAACACCTGAGGAAATGGATGGGGTTCCCCACCATTTAATCAATGTTCGAGAGTTAGATGAAAACTATTCTGTTGCTGACTTTCAAGTAGCTGCTAGGCAAACCATTCAAGAGATTACTGAACGTGGAAGACTCCCAATTGTCGTTGGCGGAACTGGGTTATATATTCAATCTTTATTATGGGATTACAAGCTTGGTAGTGAAGGTGAGCCGGAAGATGACACATTACGAAAAAGCTATGAGCATTTCGCTGAAAAAAATGGCAACCAAGCATTATGGGAGAGATTACAGGCAGTTGATTCATTGGCGGCTGAGAAGATTCATTTTAATAATCGAAAAAAAATGATCCGAGCGTTAGAAGTGTTTGAATTGACCGGTCATTCGATCCTTGAACCTAAGGAACAGCCTGAAAAACTTTATGATAGCTTTTTGATTGGTTTAAATACAGATCGTGCAATTTTGTATCAGCAAATTAACCACCGAGTGGATCTAATGGTTGAACAAGGATTGCTGGAAGAGGCTAAGAAACTTGCTGAAACACCGAATGTTCAGGCTGCTCAGGGGATAGGCTATAAGGAATTGTTTCCATATTTTGCTGGCGAAATGCCCTTAGAGGCAGCGCTCGAAGAGGTGAAATTACACTCGCGCCGCTATGCGAAGCGTCAACTAACATGGTTCCGTAATCGCATGTCGGTTCATTGGTTTGATTTGGTTCAGCAGCCGAAAGTGATTAATGACATTGAAGCGGAAATCACGAGATGGTTGGCAGAGAAGAATGATCAAAATTGATGGGTGAACAAATAAGATAGGTGCACAGCGTAAAACAATAGTATTCATTATGAAGCGAAAACGTCATTAATGAAATTAGGAGGAAACGGATTGTCAGAAAGAGTCATATTAGTCGGCGTCGAGACAGACGAAAGTAAATATAATTATTTAGAATCGATGCATGAGTTGGCCGGACTAACCAAGACGGCTCATGGCGAGATAGTTTTTTCATTAACACAAAAGCGCCCTCGAGTAGATCGTCAAACGATTATCGGAAAAGGGAAAGTAGAGGAATTAGCTCAGCTTGTCGATGCACATGAAGCTGATTTGGTGATATTTAACCATGCCCTCTCACCACGCCAAAGCCAAACTATTGAAGCTCAGGTGGGTGTTCCAGTGATTGATCGAATCCAATTGATATTGGATATCTTTGCGCAGCGTGCCCGCTCAAAAGAAGGAAAGCTGCAAGTAGAGCTTGCACAGTTGGATTACCTATTACCCAGGTTGGTTGGACAAGGTCAAAGCTTATCTCGACTTGGTGGTGGGATTGGTACCCGCGGTCCAGGTGAAACAAAATTGGAAACAGACCGACGTCATATCCGACGTCGCATTTCAGCAATCAAAAAAGAATTGAAAGAAGTCGAGGCACACCGTGAGCGCAATCGTCAAAAACGGCAACAATCCAGTATTTTTCAAATGGGCTTGATTGGGTATACGAATGCTGGAAAGTCAACGATTCTGAATTTATTAACGAATGCGGACACGTATTCTGAAGATCAGTTATTCGCGACGTTAGATCCGTTGACTAAGCGATGGCATTTACCACAAGGGATGGAAACGACCATCACAGACACAGTTGGATTTATTCAGGATTTACCTACACAATTAGTTGACGCCTTTCAATCAACATTAGAGGAAAGCAAAGGGATGGATCTTTTGCTTCATATTGTAGATGCAAGTGCGGAGGATCGACAGCAGCAGGAAAAGACAGTGATTGAGTTGTTAAAGGAACTGGAAATGGACGACATTCCGATGCTAACTATCTATAACAAAGCTGATCGAATCGATGAATTCAGCTTTGCACCGACCTTGTTTCCAAGTGTTTTGATTTCTGCGAAAACAAATAAGGGAAAAGACCTTTTGGCAGAGGCCATCAAGCGAGAAATCATGAACTTGTTGGAGCCCTATTTAGTGACTTTAAATGCCGATGAAGGACAGGCTTTGAATGAGATGAAAAGGGAAACGCTTGTGTTGAGCGAGCGCTTTGATGAAGAAAAAGAACAATATATTGTACGGGGTTTTGCTAAGAAAAAATCTCTTTGGATTAGGAGAATGGACGATGAATTGGACGACTAACCTAGCACCTGAGTTGGTTGAAATAATTGATCAGGTTGATCAAAAGATTGCAAAGCGGTTGCAGGAAATAAGAGAGGTTGCGTTATCAAATCAGGCGAAGGTATTGACTGCGTTTCGAGAAAACCATGTTTCGGAAAGTCATTTTTTACCCTCAACAGGCTATGGGAATGACGATCAGGGCAGGGATGTATTAGAAGCAGTTTATGCTCAGACTTTCGGAGCAGAGGCTGCATTAGTACGACCTCAAATTGTTTCCGGAACACACGCCATTGCGACATCATTGTTTGGTGTGCTACGTCCAGATGAAGATCTGCTTTATATTACTGGGACACCCTATGATACTTTGCTAGAAGTGATCGGAATACAAGGAAATGGTATTGGATCTTTCAAAGAATACAACATTGGTTACGATGAAGTGAATCTTTTGCCGGATGGAAACGTCGACTTTGATAAAATCAAGGGAAAGATAACAGATAAGACAAAAGTAGTGGCAATTCAAAGATCTCGCGGCTATGCGTCCCGTCCTTCTTTTACAATTGAAAAAATCAAAGAAATGTGTGATTTTGTTAAAACGATTGCTCCAAACGTTGTTATTTTTGTAGATAATTGTTACGGTGAATTTGCAGAATTAATGGAGCCGACTCAAGTCGGGGCGGATTTGATGGCAGGCTCTTTAATCAAAAATCCCGGTGGAGGGATTGCCAAAACTGGCGGCTATATTGTTGGGAAACAAGAGTTGATTGAGCGATGTGCTTATCGCTTAACCACGCCTGGAGTTGGAGCGGAAGGTGGCGCGATGTTAGGAAGTGTCTTTGACATGCTGCAGGGCTTCTTCTTGGCACCTCATGTGGTAAGCCAAGCAATTCAAGGTGCGATTTTCTCTTCTGCTTTGTTGGCTGAGTACAATTTAGAATCTACACCCAAGTGGGATCAGCCGCGAACAGATTTGATTCAGTTGATCGACTTTCGAGATCGAGAGAAAATGATTCAGTTTTGTCAAGCGATTCAAAAATATTCTCCGATTGATGCGTATGTGGCCCCAATTCCATCTTACATGGCTGGCTATGAAGATGATATCATTATGGCAGCAGGAACCTTTATTCAAGGGGCAAGTATTGAACTCAGCGCGGACGGTCCATTGAGGGAACCGTATTCTCTCTATCTTCAGGGAGGCTTGACCTTTGAACATGTTAAAGTTGCGGTAGCAAACGCTGTAAATGAAGTTTATTATTCATAATAGTTAAAATCCGAAGTTGTTGAACTTCGGATTTTTTTTACCCTTTTTTTATTTCAAGCTGATCTTCCTGAAGGATTAACTGATAATCATGGTTGAAATACACAAGATAGGTACGATTCTCTTCATAAGAAGCTCTAACGACCCCAATCAACCCAGCCATTGGGTGAGGCTTTTTTAGTTCCACGGTTTGACCAATTTCAAATTTAAACAATCTTCCATCTTCCTGTCTTTTTTCTCCAGTATATCAATTTCTTTGAACCAATCAACCCTTGATACAATAAGCTTTCTTTGATAAAAACGAACGTTCGGAATTTATATGTAAGAAAATGTGACATAAAGGCTTGACGATTGGTCTAACGGATGGTATCCTTTTTTCAACATCAAAAAACAAGGAGGAGATGTTATGCGGGAAAAAGAATTGCGTCGTTCACTTGCTGTTTTTCCAATTGGTACAGTTATGAAGTTGACGGATTTGACTGCGCGACAGATTCGGTACTATGAGGAGCAAGAACTGATCCATCCGGAACGAAGTGAAGGTAACCGTAGGATGTATTCTCTAAATGACATTGATGTATTGCTAGAAATCAAGGACTATCTATCCGATGGCCTAAATATGGCAGGAATCAAACGAGTCTATCAAATGCGTCAAGAAGAAGTGAAAGCGGCTAAAGAAAAACCGCCATTGACTGATAAGGATGTTCGCCGTATTTTTTATGACGAAATGTTGACACAAGGTGGATTCCAGCAACAAAATCCATATCAATCACAAGGTCCAAAGCTGTAGTGATTGTGGAATATAAAAAAATGAAGTGCGAGGAAGGGATTAGATATTATGCCGAAAAGAGATCTAAGTAAAGAGGATATTACAAGAATTGTCGAAGAAGAAAACGTCCGTTTTTTACGTCTGATGTTTACAGACATTATGGGGACTATCAAAAATGTTGAAGTACCAGTTAGCCAAATGGAAAAAGTCCTAGATAACAAAATGATGTTCGACGGTTCATCTATTGAAGGGTTTGTTCGTATTGAAGAAAGTGATATGTATCTATATCCAGATTTGTCTACTTGGATGATTTTCCCATGGGAAAGCGATCATGGCAAAGTAGGACGCTTAATCTGTGATATTTATAGTCCTGATGGTACACCGTTCCCAGGAGATCCTCGTGGAAACTTGAAACGTGTATTGAAGGGAATGGAAGAGTTCGGCTATACTTCATTCAACTTAGGACCAGAACCAGAATTCTTCTTATTCAAAATGGATGAAAATGGCGATCCAACATTAGACTTGAATGACAAAGGCGGATACTTTGATTTTGCACCAACTGATTTAGGTGAAAATTGTCGTCGCGATATCGTACTAGAACTTGAAAGCTTAGGCTTTGAAGTAGAAGCTTCTCACCATGAAGTTGCTCCTGGTCAGCATGAAATTGACTTCAAATACGCAAATGCGATTGAAGCATGCGATAACATTCAAACCTTCAAATTAGTTGTAAAAACAATTGCACGTAAACACGGCTTGCACGCAACGTTCATGCCTAAACCTCTTTACGGAATCAACGGTTCAGGAATGCATTGCAATATGTCACTGTTTAATGATGAAGGCAATGTGTTCTACGACGAAGATGGTCCAATGAAACTGAGTAAAACAGCTTATCAATTTTTAGCTGGTCTTTTGAAGCACGCGCGTGCATATACGGCAGTATGTAACCCGATCGTGAATTCTTACAAACGATTAGTTCCTGGTTTTGAAGCTCCTGTGTATGTAGCTTGGAGCGGACGCAATCGTTCTCCATTGATTCGTATTCCAGAATCTCGCGGTTTGTCTACACGTTTAGAATTACGCTCTGTGGATCCAGCAGCAAATCCATATTTGACTATGGCTGTTTTATTAGAAGCTGGTTTAGATGGTATCCGTAATGAATTGACACCACCAGCAGCAGTGGACCGCAACATTTATGTGATGACTGAAGAAGAGCGTAAAGAAGCTGAAATATATGATTTACCTTCTACAATTCATAATGCAATCAAAGCATTGCGTGAAGATCAAACGATGATCGATGCTCTAGGTAATCATATCTACACGAACTTCAATGAAGCAAAACGCATGGAATGGGCAGCCTTCCGTCAAACTGTTTCAGAGTGGGAACGTGATCAATACTTAGAACTTTACTAATCCTAACTCGTAGACCTCTTGAGGATTTCCTCAAGAGGTCTTTTAAATTAATAGTTTATCTCTTTACTTCTATCCGTTTGACATTCCATAGGGCAATAGCTAAAAAGATACAGCTTGAGATCACTAGAATAGCGATAGGAAGAATGATACTCTCTTGACCATTTAATAAAATTCCTAATTCTTCTTTAATTACTGTCGCAATTGGTTCATCTGCAGCAGTAAATACGTTTGCCGTTAAGATACGGCGGATTAATACGATGCCGCTAGTTAAAGGAAAATATTCTACTATTGTCTGCACATTGTCAGGCAGACTTCCTATCGGAACATAGCAACCGGTCAAAAAACCAATGAGAGGACCGATCACAGAAGTCATAGTGGAGAAGGTATCAATTCGTCTAAAAAAGCTTGCAATGAAAAACATAAAGGCTGAAGAACAAAAAACTGTCAACAAACTAACAATGAATAATAGGCCCAACTGTGGCAAAGTGAGAAAGTCACCATTCGAAAGAACCACAATGTAGATTTCTGCAACAAGAATCACGATAAAAGTAATCAACAGTGAAATCAAGAAGGTACTAAAAAAATAACCCAACATAATTTTACTTTTAGAAATCGGAGAGATCATAAAGTCAGTATAAACATTTCGCTCCTTGTCTCTAATCATTAGGCTGACTGAACCAAGAGTAGAACTTGCTGATGCAATACCGATCACACCAGCAAGCATCCAAGTGTCAATTACAAGTTTCGGATGCGAAAGAGCAGATAAGGAATCAACTAAACTGTCGCCTAGCAAGAAAACGTAAAGGATAATCATAATCAATGCTCCGATAAACGAACCAATCACCGCCTGTTTGTTTTTGAAAAATAGCAACAATCCTCTATATACTAATGCATTCATAATTCTCTCTCCCTTTTTCCATAATCGTCAAAAAGACATCCTCCAGTGTCAAGCACTGATAGTTTTTCTTCAAATTCTCTGGGGCGTCATACGCCATAATTTTCCCATTATCTAGCATCAAAATATTATCTGAATCTCGAGCCTCTTCCATGTAGTGAGTAGTTAATACAACGGTCATGTGATATTTTGATTTTAATTGATGAATCAATCGCCACATGTCTGCTCGTGAACCAATGTCTAGTCCGGTAGTTGGTTCATCTAAGAACAATAATTTCGGTGTGTTAAGCAAAGCTCTTGCGATATCAACCTTTCTCTTTTCTCCGCCTGATAGAACACCATATCGTTTATTTAAGAGATGTGCGCCTTGGACATCCGCTAGTTTTTCTTTGGCTAATTGCTTGGCTTCTTTCCAATTATTAGTGTAAAAGTATGCCCGAATAAATAAGTTTTCTTTCACTGATAAATCTGGATCTAAGATACTGTTTTGAAAAACAACGGAGATCATTGATTTATGCTCAGTGGATTGTGTTTCTAAAGCTTTTCCTTCAAATAGAATTTCACCAGCATCTGCCTTGGCTAATCCTAGAATCAAAGAAATCAAAGTAGATTTTCCTGCCCCATTCGGACCTAAGATAGAAAATAACTCTCCTTCATTGATTGAAAATGAAATATTATTTAAAACTTCTTGATGATTATAAGATTTAGCTAGGTTTGATATTGTTACGAGTTCATTCATTTTAGTTCCCTCTTTCTAGTTAATATTTCTCTCGTTGTTCTTCTTGATAAACCCACTATAAGCAACTTTTCTAGCTGAAACAATGGAATTTCTCTAAGTGGTCGTTAACTCGAACTAAGGTGACAATTCCCTTATTTTTTTACCGATCTTCAATAAAAAATGCCTAGTAAAATCATTTTGATATAATGGAAGCAAAAACTTGTGAGGTGTGAAAGATGAAAGATAGATATCAACAATTCGCTTATGATTATGATGAGTTTGGCAGTATTGAGGAATATCTTGGCACAGAGAAGGAGTTTTTTCAATCCGTCTTTTCGAAAGGGAAGGTGGAAAGTGTGTTGGATTGCGCTTGTGGAACAGGACAGCATCTTTATATGTTTTCAGAGATGGGCTTAGATGTCGCTGGATCGGATTACTCAGCATCTATGTTAGAAGTTGCTGCTAAAAATTTAAGTGAAAAAGGGATAGAGGTACCACTTAAACAATGTGATTTTAGGTATTTAGAGAAAGAGTATCAAAAGAAATTTGATGCAATCGTCTGCTTAACGACCTCTTTGCCTCACTTGCACACGGAAAAAGATCTAGTTACTGCTCTAAAATCAATGAAAGCAAGGATGAAAGACGATGGGATACTTATTTTGACACAAGGGACGACACATCATAATTTAAGTTTGCCAGCAATTGAAGTAGTAGTGAATAAGCCAAATTTCTCTCGTGTATTTGTTAAGGAACAGGATGGAGCATTCCAAACCATCCATGTTTTAGATCTGTATCATTCGACAGAGCGTCTGGAAAGCAACCAATATGACATTGTATACAAGATAATTCTTGATGATGAGTACCGTCGACTGCTTAGTTTAGCTGGATATAAAGATGTACGAATATTTGGAGATTATGATCAAGCCCCTTATAATTTAGAGAGCAAGCGATTGATTGTCGTTGCGAGGTGTGCATGAAAAATGCCGATTGGCTATTCCAATCGGCAGAGAATTGTATTTTAGCATTCACTTAGCTATTTTGCTTCCTTTTTCGCTGAATTAGCTGATTGATCTCGGCTGCTTCCTTCTTGTCATTACTGTAGATGAAAAATTTAATGAAAGCGTAAATTAATAGAGTGATCCCAAAATTTTGCATTAGTCCAATCATTCCTAAATTCCAACCATACCAAATATCGCCAATGATAATTTGTAGGAAAATCAATCCGATATAGAGCAGTTGATTTAAAATAATACGACGATTAGAGTAGGTTTCCTTGTCTTCAATAATGAAACGCAGTAATCCAGATATTAATGAGACGATCAGCATGTATTCTATGATCTCAAAGAGCGTTTGCTTATTGATTGCCAAGTTTACAAGGACTAGTAACGTAAAAATCATAGAAGACAATCGAAAAACACTTTTGAAATAGTCGATTACTCTCATATCCGTTTCCTCATTCCTAAGGCTTTTTTTAGTTCAGGAACATATTTTCTCGATACAGCAACGCGTTCATCGTTAACAAGAGTTGCTTCAAAGCGGCCACTCAAAGTAGGTGATACAGATTGAATGACTTCGATATTTAGTAACATTGATTTTCCGATTCGGATAAATTTGTGGGGCAAAAGCTTTTCTTCCAGCTGATAAAGCTTTTCAGCACTTTGGTAGACCTTGTCTTGCGTATAAATAAAGCTTTTCTTATCGACAACTTCTATATAAAAAACATTTGAGTATGGCACTTTGTAGTGAGCACCATTTTCCTCACCAACTAAAAAAAGTTTTTCGTTCTTGAGAATAGAAAGCACATTTTGAAGGGATTTTGTTACTTCATGAACTTTAAAATTGGCTATTTCTTCTTTTGATTTTTCAATAATCTCAACAATTGTCTTCAAAAGCGGCTCCTTTCCAATAGATTCCTGTCTAAAAGTATAGCAAGCGCTTTATGGAAAGGTCAAATCGGAGAGAAAAGAAGTGTCCTATTGACTGACGGAAAGAAAATGAAATAATCAAAGCTAATAAAAAGACATCAGAGAGCTGATGTCTTTTGACTAGTTTAAAAACGCTAATCCAAATGAAAGGTAGGTAGCATAAATAATCCAAATAAGGTAAGGAACAAAACAAATCGCCGCTCCTGTAGAAATTCCTCGAAATTCACGAATGCTAAAAATGATACTAATTAATAGAAACAAACTGATGAAGGAGGCGATCCAGAAATGTGAACCTCCAAAGAAAATGATACTCCAAATAAAGTTAAGTACTAATTGGATGCCAAAGAGAATATAAGAAAGAGTTTTGCTTTTTGCTTCCTTACTATCGATCACCAAGAATAATGCCAAACCAATTAGAGCATAAAGGATAATCCAAATCGTTCCTACGATGCTTCCTGGGGGTGCTAAAAATGGTTTATTTAGCTGAGCGTAGATTGCAGGGATATCGCCAGCAAAGAAACCAGAGATTGATCCAATTAATTCTACACCAATGATACAGGCAAGTAATTTAAAAAATCTATTGGGCATAGTAGAGCCTCCTTTGTTTTTTAAGCAAGAAATGTATTTAGTAAAACAAGTTATAATTTCAGTATAACGAGCATTATCCTTAAAAGAAAAAAAGATGCTTATAAAAAAAGACATACACTGGAGGAAAGCATGTTATAATAATTTGGAAGATTTTCTAAAGCCAATAGATTGGCAACTTGCAAAGTTTGTAAGTTTTGTCTTCTTTTAGTAGAATATAATTGTTGATAATTCCAAGGAGAGGTGTGAGAAAATGGGATACACAGATGAAACAGTCCGTTTTGATTTTGATGATAATCGTAAGAAAGAAATTAGTGAAACGTTAACGATTGTCTACAATGCTTTAGCTGAAAAAGGCTACAACCCGATTAACCAAATCGTCGGCTATTTATTATCAGGAGATCCTGCGTATATTCCTCGTTATCAAGATGCACGAAACTTGATTCGTCGTCATGAGCGCGATGAAGTCATGGAAGTTTTGGTAAAATACTATCTAAAAGATCACGGTATTGATATTCGATGAGAATAATGGGACTAGATGTCGGCTCTAAAACTGTTGGAATTGCGGTAAGCGATCCATTTGGCTGGACGGCTCAAGGAGTCGAAATCATCCGTATTGATGAGGAGCAAGGGGAGTTTGGCTTTGATCGTTTACGCGAGCTTGCCAAGGAATATCAGGTTACTAAATTTGTAGTAGGACTCCCTAAAAATATGAACAATTCAATTGGTCCACGTGCAGAAGCTTCTATGGCCTATGCTGAAAAAATCAAAGAACTTTTTGATTTACCAGTTGAGTTTCAAGATGAACGACTGACGACAGTGCAAGCTGAACGGATGTTAGTCGAACAAGCGGACGTGTCGCGTTCGAAAAGAAAAAAAGTTATCGATAAACTTGCAGCGGTGATGATCTTACAAAATTATCTTGACCGTACGGGCAATAAACTTTAGAAAAGAGGAATAGACATGGCACACGAACATACACATGACCACGATCACGAAGTAATTACTTTAGTTGACGATGAAGGAAATGAAACGTTATACGAAATTCTTTTGACAATTGATGGACAAGAAGAATTTAATCGCAATTATGTATTACTTTATCCCGCAGGAGCACCTGAAGACGAAGATGTTGAATTGCAAGCTTACGCTTATGTTGAAAATGAAGACGGTAGTGAAGGCGAATTGCAGCAAATCGAAACAGATGCTGAATGGGATATGATTGAAGAAGTTTTCAATACCTTCATGACCGAAGAAGAATAAAATGAATTAAGAAGAATCCTTTTTAGGGTTCTTTCAGACTGTAGACAAAAGACGTCTCAAAC
>NZ_JXLA01000015.1 GCF_001886185.1 Enterococcus raffinosus
CCAACACTCATTGACGAAGAGCCTAAAAAAGTATGCAGTGCACAATTCGCACCGCATATCGGACTAATTTTTATTCAGATTTGTCTCCACCAAAACGATTTGACGAAGATACGGTTTTTTGTAATATATTTTTGGGTTACTCAAATTCCAATTTTTTCATTATATCATGAAGATCAACTCTATCACTTTATATGAACATTTTCATCAATAAAGCGCCCTTAACAGATTTTAAAGCTGCGATTTTCTCTTTATGAAGATTAACAATGTTGTCAAGATCCTTAAACAACCAACCAATTTTCTGTTGTTCACTACTATTTGGTATAAAAATTGAAATAGAGTTAATTGTTGATTTAGAAAGGCTTGGAACACCTGTAGATTCATCTTTTGCCTTCCAATTTATTTTTTGAAAAATAGAATATATAAAATTCAGATCCGAATCATGTTTAGGAATTGCAAAAAATAGAGTATCTACGGTCCAGAAAGGAGCTTTGAGAATATATGGTTTATCAATTGTTCCCTTTCGTCCTATTCCGATAGCATTGTCATCATATGATAATGCTTGGTTAACACTTAGCATGTAACCTCCAGTACCATAAACAGGTATATTTCCTGAGTCTAAATGCTTATAGTCTCGACCAGAGCGAACATCTACCAAATTAATAAACTTACACTGTTCCCATTCCTCGTCAAAATCCGCAAACCGTAATTCAGGCACTTTTTCTCCATTTTTAGGAAACATCTTCTGTAAGTAAGCCTGCTTCAACTGCTTTAATAAGTCAAGTTTACGCTGATGAAGGGCGATAGAGTTGTCGAGTTGTTTGAAGAAGGTACCGATTTTATTTTGCTCGTCAATTTTCCGAGGATATTTGATATCTGTTTTAGCCACATTACTTTTACTTATTGATAACACCTTGATTCCTTGCATCAGTTTAATCAACTGATTGTGATAAGAAGAAGAATTCAAATAATAACCTAGGTAGTGGGACGCAAACTTAATGTTTGGTCTTGCCACCAAAGTATGGAGTCCAGAAACGACAAAATTATCTGTAATTCCCGCTATTTCAATAGCTTTTCCTGTTGTTTCATCCTCAGCAGTATCTGCAAGAATTATGTCTCCATTCTCAAGCAAATTTTTATTATATTTTTCAAGAGTTCCATCTGTTATATAAGGAATATCATCTTCAGCGATATTAACTACAGATTCAAATTTCGTTAGTATGTCACCATAATGAATGTTTTTGACTACCCCATTGTCATAATTTAATTCTGCACGTGGCAATGTATTATTTGAAATAGAATAATCCAATACTTCATAAAACTTACGCAGTTCCCAATCGTCAGTAAACCCTTCAAACCGCAATTCTGGAGCGTTTTTAGTCATGCTTAAACACTCCTTTTGTCGCTTCAATTATATCCTTCGTTTCAGGAGTAATCGCGAGTTCATCCAACATAGCTAGAACATCAGTTTCTGTTTGTTTGATTTCGGCATTCAATTTTTGTATTTCACTGCTAACTTCAACAATATCGATGGGCTCATCTTCCTCAAACGTATCAACATAACGAGGAATGTTTAGGTTGTACTCGTTCTCTTTAATCTCATCCAATGTTGCAATGTGAGAATATTTCTCTATCTCCTTGCGGTTAACTACTGTTTTAACAATTTTCTCAACATCTTCAGGGCGTAAGTGATTTTGTTTTTTCACTTTTTCAAAGTCCTTACTTGCATCAACAAACAATATATCCGACTCCACGCGATTTTTTCTCAGAATCAATACACATACTGGAATAGAGGTATTCAAAAATAATTTATCAGGAAATCCAATGACCGTTTCAATTTGATGTTTATCAATTAGCGCCTTGCGGATTCGACCTTCTGCAGCTCCTCGAAACAGTACACCATGAGGTAAGATAATTGCCATGCGCCCATTATCTTTTAAGTGATATAGACAATGTAGCAAGAAAGCATAGTCCGCTTTTGTTTTAGGTGCTACCCCATACTCACGCCAGCGTTGATCATCTTCACGTTCTTTGTTATTCCAATGAGCTGAATATGGTGGATTTGCCATTACAGCATCGAACATCCGAGGAGAATCTTTTCCATCTACAACACCATCAGGCCAGTCGCTTTCAAGTGTGTCGGCATGATTAACATTAATATCGTTAAACTCTACTCCATGCATCATCAAGTTCATTCTTGATAAACGATAAGGAGTGGCATCTTTTTCTTGCCCATAATATTTTATCATCCCACGTTTTTTAGAATTCTTCATATAACTTGCCGTAGTAAGTAATAGGGATCCCGAACCAACCGCCGGATCATAAATATGGAAACTTTCTTCATCCTCTCTTCCAAAAGTTAAAATTCGAGCCATCACGTTAGAGATTTCTTTTGGCGTGTAGTATTGTCCCATATCTGAGGCCAAAACTGTCGCAAATTGGCGAACTAAATATTCATAAATATCTGAGACAGTATCTTCATCACCAGACAAATCAAATTCTGGAGAAGATAATAAATCAATCATTGAAATCATTACGCTCGCACGAGATTGCGCAGTTGCTCCCAGATCAGCGCTATCAAAACGCATCCCATCAAAAATCCCTTCAAAATCACCACGTGCTTCAAAAGCAATTTGTTGGTTAAAATGACCAAATGCATCAGTCATCATACCAATATTAAAACGGTCTGTATCAATCGCTTGTTTCCAATCGGCAAAAAAATCATCTGGTTGAATCGCGTAACCCAGGTTCTTTTTCATATATTCTAAAGCTTTTGCAGAGTCTTGGGTATAAACACTTGTCCACGTTTCACCGCGTAACACACTTTCTAGCCAATGGGTTGCTTTCTCTGATAAATATTTATAAAACAGAATCCCAAATATATAATCTTTGTAGGCTGTTAGTCCAATCTGTCCTCGAGTTTGATTGAGCATCGCCCACATTTTATTTTTTTGTTCACTTGATAGTGCCATTTACTTCTGTCCTACTTCCTATTATTTTTGAAATTTTCTATAGTGAGTTGAAAAACTCCATCAACGCTTCTTCAAACTCTGATGCACCAAAGAAACCAATGTCTTCTTCATCCTCAATCGCATGTACGATTTCCGAGAGTTGTGGATTATCAATGAGTGTGTGTCCAGGTAAAAATAAATCAAAAGCCTCTACTATTCTATTTCCATTAACGTGTTGATCCGCAGCCCAACGTCGAATTTTTAACTCACGGTATTCTGTACGATATTTTTTTCGAGTATTCTGTAATGACTCGGTTGTAAAGTGCTCCGTTATCTCACCAGCTTCAATATCAACGACAATCGCATTGATTTCTTGGCGACTTTCCTCATCCATTGGCGTGATATGTTTCTCAATAGCCACTTTATTTGTTTCATTTTTGTCATCCATAAATGTATTCAAGAGTTCCACTAACATGTCATAATCTATAATTTGATGATCATAAAACTTAATACCTATCTTAATTTCTGTAAGATCAGGGCGTTCATCTTCAGGTATTTTCTCTCTAGCATCGTTTAATCGAGCTTGCAAAGCACCAAATTCTTCTATGCTTGAAATATCTAGACGAACTTTTTTGCCTGTAGGTTCATTTTTCTCGTCTAACTCGTCAATCTCACTCCCTAATTCGTAACCTTGTTGAACCAAACGTTGAATCTTATTCTGTGTAGGTAAAGCAAGATGTACAAATTCTTTTAGAGCCTTCTGGCCAAGTGGAATTTGACTAAAGTCTTCTCCTGCGAGTTCTTTTAGTTTAGAAACAGCTTCTTCCAGCTCTTTTATTTGATCGCTTTGTGGTTTTGCTAAGATATTGTCATCTTTTAATTCCTTGATACGTTCATCTTCCGACTCGTCTTCTGCTTCTTGAAGAGTATCATTTCCACCTCTTGTATAAATGCGTAGTGCATTTTCAACGTACTCTTTCATTTCATCTCCTTGACGATAAAAACGTACTTTCCCATGCGGTTTACTGTTAAGGTTATATGTTCTATTAGTCCGAGACATCGCTTGAATTAGCATGCCTTCTTTAAGCAACTTATCCATGTAGATCATATTGACATATTTAGAATCAAAGCCCGTCAATAGTTGATCCGAAACGATCACTAAATCCAGTCGATCTTCTTCTTTACCTTGATTGTAAGGTTTTTTACGAGCTAACCGCTTAGTGATATCAATCATATAAGCGCGTGCCGGATCTTTTGCATTCAAAATACTTGGTACGTTGAACTTCTGAGTATAATCTAAAATAGCCTTTTTCAGTATCTCATTTAATTCTTTAGTACCACGTTCATTCGATTCATCCCGAGAAAAGGTCATGGCCACATTTAAATGTGGGGCCTTTTCTTTGAAAATATTATAATAATGCGCAACTGCCTGCTTACCCGAGACAGCAAGCATTGCTTGAAAAGCATTTTCTTCACGTCTACCAGCTATCAATGCCCCACCAGAAGTTTTTTTCCAGTTATCCAAAATATCTTGAACTACTTGTTGACGATAAACATCACTTTGATAAACTTCCTTCTCATAGTCATGTTCAGAAAAATCATTTTCATTTTGAGGATGTTCAATCACCCAATGAGGTTTGAAGTAAGTAACATCGAATCCAAGTACGTTACCATCACCAATCGCATCCTTGATAGTATAGGTATGCAGTCTTTTTCCGAAAATATCATGTGTGGAAATATCTCGCGTTGTTTTTACATCATTGATTTCATCACTATAAAAATTTGGTGTTCCAGTAAAACCAAACCATGTTGTCTTTTTGAAAGCTCTCTTTATCAAACCGACTGATTCACCGCTGGCACTACGATGGGCTTCATCCATGATAATGACATTCCAATCATCATTTTCCAGACCTCTTTTTACTGCTTTTGTTAGTCCTTGAACAGAAATTAACAGAATTTGTGAAGCACCCTTATGCTTCAGTTCTCGCTTTAATTCATGTCCATTCACTTTCTTAATGCGTTTCTTAAAATGTATATAAGCAAAATCCTTAAAGTTTTCCAATGTTTGGTCAATCAAATCAACACGATCCACAATAAAAAGTACATTCCGAATTCGAGGCGCTGACGCTAACAATTGGGCAACTTTAAAAGAAGTCACCGTCTTACCAGAACCAGTTGTATGCCAAATATAGCCGCCCTCTTTTTCAATAAGATCATTGGCTTCCATATCTTTCATTCGCTGCAAGATTTCTCTTGTAGCTTGAATTTGATAACTACGCATTACCATTAAATTATCATTCGAAGCATCAGGTATCATATTCACCGTTATCAACCGATGCAAAGCAGGAATCCCCATCACTTGATGCGCAAATTCAAAAGCATCTGTAATGTCTTTATTGTTTTCATCACGCCACCCGAATACATAAGTTTGATTATAGTGTTCGAATGCATTTGGGCGAGCAAAATAATGTGCAGAGTGTTGACTCAAAATAAACTGCACCTGTACAAAGGAAAACAGACCTTTATAGAGCCCATCGCCATGATATCCTTTAAGCTGCTCGAACGCATTCCATTGATTTTGTAAATGTTCGTCTTTCTCCTCAATATGGGCTACTGGAAGCCCATTGATAAGTAAAGCAATATCAATGATTCGTTTAGTCGTCAAACCTTTTGGTAAATCCGTAAATGATATCTGACTTACAACTTCATAACGAGAACGTCCTCCCGCAACATCATCTTCATAAAAAATCTCGACTTCCAAACTTGAACCATCATCACGAGTAATTGGGATAGAACCTATTCCCCCAGCGCCTACTAATAAAAGTTGAGCATCATAAGGAGTTTGAATACGTTGCAGGGCTTGAAGAATTAACCCAAATTCAATGTCCGATAAAGGTGTTCCATTTAGTTTATGAGCATTTGTTTCGTTTAAGATATCTCGCCAATGTTCCTCAAGCTTTTTAATACTCACATTCGAAAAATCTTTACGATAACTCCACCCTTCAGCTTCCAGCTTACTAATCAGGGCTGCTTCAAATTTTGCTTCTGCCACTTCACTACTTCCTTCCGCTTTTTTAAGCATCTTCCATAAAACTATCAAATCATCCTATTGTTGTTCCACTTGCGTTGTGTTACAGCGTAAGCTTCAACAGTTTCAATTATAACTGAAAAGCATACGCTTTTGCTATTTTCTATATGATTTATTTATCATGTAGAATGTTCTTCATTAAAAATCAAATATCTTCAACATATCAATAGATAAAGAGAAAAAATACAAACAAAAAAACTACTTGTTATCTTCGATTTCAAGATAGCAAATAGCTAAATCACTGAATTATGTTTCATTAGCAATAGCAATTATAAATTATTCTGTAATTCCTTTACTCAGTTTTTCTAACAGCTTTTTTTCTAATCGCCTCTCCAATCATCGCTTCTGCATTGAAAAATTGCTTTTTGAAGTACTCATTAATTACCTTGCTTCGTTTGATAGTTTTTCGTATAATCAGCCATATTATACTGAACAATGCGATTTCTAAAAATCCTAATAGCAAACAAATAGCAACTTTTCCGCCAAAAGACTTCGGGTCTACTTCAGACCGACTGATACAATTTACTAAACCAATTACACTTTCTTTTGGTAAAATATCTTGGACCACTATTAGGCAAACATAAATAATTAACGTGGTGCAAGGAATCGCGATTTTAAAAAATGAATCATCAAACTTATCCTTTAGAAAAAGAGTCGTGTTTTTTTTAAAAAAGTCTTCACTCAAGGCCATTCCGATAATTGCTGATAGCAAACTAATCCCTGTCCACCACTTGCTACTCATTAAACCAACGAATATAATAAAACTAAAAAGCAGATAGACAAATTTCTTCTTTATATTCATGCTAAAGGAAAATGTATCAAAAATGATAGGAAAGAATAAAAAAATACTGATAACCATTTCAAGCGCATCGGTTAGTTCAGCAAATCCCTTTATATTGATTACACGTTCATATATTTCCAATGGGAAAATAAAAGCGATGATCACTTCAATCCACCGGAAAGAAACAATGGTAACTCCAAAAAATGTTTTGACAGTCGCTTTTAGATTAGGTTTCGAATTATCCTCTTCCGTAGCGATAAACTTATCTTCTAATTTTAACGCTTTATCCACTATTACATAAAAAATCGCTAATGCTGTTTGGGTAAATAGAAAATAATAGATATTTCGTTCCGTCTCAAAAATACGCCATACAAGAAACAGTATTCCCTGAATTGATAAAATGCACAACAAAAACCACTTATTAACCTTCGGACTACTAATTTTTGCTTTTACTAGTAAAATTAGAATTACCATTAGAATCATCATCAAACCAATCAAAATAAATATTTCCCCTACCGACATAATTCCCTCTTTTCTAAAAATAATTAATCTATTCCTCCATCATAATAAATACCTTATTTCAAGTCATTACAATAATCGTCAAATGATAAGAACAAATTTTCTGTTGAATTCTTTTTTTAACAATTGATAAATTTCATCCAGTTCTTCACTACTTAAAGATTTACCTTTGAGAATCGCATCACCAATACACTGTTCCCAATAAGATTGTTCTTCCAACCAATCGCAAATTTTCAGGCCTATCATATATTCCCCCCCTTAATTACAAACACTTCTAATAATAACATTTCTAATTATAAATAGGTTGTTAATTCCTGAACGGTCGATATTAGAACCTGAATGATCTCATAAATCACGTTATTATCCGCGAAACCCTCCTAGATAGTATTCACCTAAAAAGGATTGTTTATTGCCTATTAACTTAGTCTCAATAAAATCATTCTTCGCACCATCTTCCCACAAACCTTTCACCATTTCCCCTTTCTTTTTCAATAATCATCAGATATAATAAAGTTCACAAAATCACAGGGGCGCATCCAATGAACAAAAATCAAGATAACTTACCTAAGAAAATATCTACTCTTACCAAATTAATTATTATCCTAGTTGTCATCATTATCGGCTTGATCTCTTACATCGTAGCCTCTAAAGTGATGAATTCGAGCTCATCTACAAATGATGGTTCAAGTAACTCCATAAAAGTTGTGAATACTTCCTCATCAATGGCAGAAACCGCAGAAAGTTCTTCAACAGAAAATCGTTCTACAATGAGTGATTCCACTTCCGAATCAACGTCTAGCTCTGAAGAACCTGAATCCTACGCTGTTATATTTCCGAAAGGATCCGTTTTCACAGGTGAAAACGATCTTTACGGTTTTGCAGTGACGACTTACGCGAATCGAGAAAATATGACTATGTCCTACAGTCCTAAGGGGAATTATGCACCAGATGCTCATATGAGTATGGCAGCTTCATTCACGCCAATCACCATCCCCACAGCGACTATTCAAGTAAACGAAAGTGGCACTGTGAAGGATGTCAAAGTCGAGACTGAGTTAAAGCTTTCACTGGCTGATAACAGCAAACCAAGTCTTGAGTTTTTTACTCCCTTCAATGGCAATGATACAAAAATTTATGCTTATATGAACAACAGCGGGCAAACGGTCTTTGCTTTTACTCCGCTTGGAAACAATGATCCTTATACTACGGTTCCTATGAATGAAAAGCCCTATTAGGGTTTTTCTTTTTTGTACAAAAGCCAATCGTTCTTCGGGCGTTATTCTTCTGGACATACAAAAATCCCCCTATATAAGTCACCATATATTTCAGTGTCTTATATAGGGGGCGCATATCACATGAAAAGGCCTTTCATTAGAGACTTACTTCTTCCCTCAATCCCCGCGCTCTTCAAATTCCAGCAAATAACTATCCATCTGCCCATTCTCGATGATCTTCATTTCGATCGTATCCCATTCCTTGTGTTCCAGAAGTTTTTGAACTAAATTATTTTCGATCGTCTCTCTCGTTATCGAGCCAATTTCATAATAATCTATTTCAGACAGATCATCGATTTTATTTCCTTCTTCGTCTTCTTCATAGCTTGAGTAAATGTCGTAATCAACCACAAGCTTATTACTCTTTCTCGCATACCTCACTAAATCATCTAGGCGCGCAACTTCATAGCCAAAATACCTCAATGCCTCCTCTATTTCTTCTTTATCCCAACTATAGTGGGGTTCATTATTTTCAAGGATTCGTTGAATTTCTTCTTTTTGTTCTTCCGTTAGTGATTCATAAGTAATCTTATTATCGATCACTCCATCTCCATCATTTTTTTGTTCAACTCTATATAAAACGTTTCCATCTCGGTCCAATAGATTGAACTTCTCTGCCTTTTGTCCGTTCAATAGCGTGATCCAGATCACACGCCCTGGTCGATAGCCACCGTAAGATAATTTTGTTTTTTGATACTCTACTCTCACCTTTTCATCCTCCTCAACGCCAACAATTTTTTCCCGCCATTATTATACAACGAGGCAATCGATGTGGACTAGCTGATTTCAGGAAATAAAAACCCCAATTGCGAGGGATTTTTAAATAAAATGACTTCTTTTATAAAAAAACTTCAAAACAAAAAGACCGAACACTTCGATTCGTGTTCGATCTTTATCCTCAACTAAGCCTTTCCAAAACATTGGCTATCTCAGTCAAGACTTCTGAGTCGGTTTCGGTTTTTTCTAAGTCCTGCAAAAGACTAATCGTTTCCTCAGGTGCTTTTTTTGTCAGCTGACCTAGTGCCCAGACAGCGGTGCCGCGAATGACTGGCCGCTGGTCCTGTAGACAGGCTTTAATTTCTGGGAGTGCTTCTTTCCCACCGAGATTGGCTAAGGCGATCAGTGCATTGCGCTGCAGCGGTTTTTTCCCGCGCCAAGAGCCGGCTAAGTGTCCGAATTGTTCCTTGAACTCGCGATTTGAGATGGATAGCAGCGGTGCTAGTTTAGGATGGACCTCATCGACTTTTGGCTCCATTTCTTCGTGAAAATGAAAATCTTTGCCACGGTTGTATGGACAGACAAGCTGACAGATGTCACAGCCGTAAATGACGTTGCGCATTTTCTTTCGATATTGCTCTGGCATCATGCCTTTGGTTTGTGTTTGATAAGAGAGGCATTTTTTCGCATTCATCCGACCGTCTCCTAATAAGGCACCGGTTGGACAACCGATAATACAACGTGTACAATCGCCGCAGCCGTTAGACACTGGCTGGTCTGGCTCGAACTGAATATTGGTGATTATTTCGCCAAGATACACGAAGGAACCATATTCTTCTGTGATCAACAGGCCGTTGCGCCCGATAAAACCCAGACCCGCTCGTTGCGCGACTGCGACATCCACCAATTCACCTGTATCAACCTGTGGAGCAAAGCGCCACTCAGCTTGAACCTGTTCCGTTTCAGCCTGTTCTTTAATGAAGGCGATCAGCTTCTTCAGTCGTTCTTCTAAAATGAAGTGATAATCCGTTCCCCACGATGCGCGAGCAAATTGCCCACGTTTTTCATCACGGGGAACTTTTTCGTGGATTTTGGTTGGATAGGCCAGAGCTATCGCGATGATACTTTTGGGGTCTTCAAAGGTTTCTTCTGGATACAGCCGTTCTTTAATATTTTGATGTTCAAAACCAGAAGTATGTCCCAACGAGCGCTGCTCAATCAATGATTCCTCCAAATAATCGAAGGGCTCGGCGGTTGTAAAACCAATTTTATCTATTCCTAGCTGCTTACTTTCAGCAATGATCCGTTCTTTTAAGGTTTGCATAGTTCCACTCCTAGTTCGTATTAACGTAATCATTTTTCAAAAACGGAAAAATGAATCTGATTCTCTCCACGTGTGTCATTCTACTAATCCCGCTGAAGCCGGAAGTAGAACTGAGATCCTAGTTCGTACTGTGGTAATCATTTTTCAAAAACTGGAAAAATGAGTCTGATTCTCTCCACGTATGTCATTCTACTAAACCCGCTAAAGCCGGAAGTAGAACTGAGATCCTGATACGAAATTACAGGCTTACTATATCATATGTATCTTGCTTGCAAAAGAAATCACCTGTTTTGATCGAGTCCTGTAGAGCAAATTCATCGATATTCACTAGTGTTCACCATTTCTAAAAATATATTTACTTCCTACTAATTTTTTGAAAACCAAAAACCAATCCAATAATTAGGTAGCAAACTAGTCAAACCGTGAGCAATGAAAAAGAAACCCCGTGCAACTATCAATGCATGATAGTTACACGGGTTATTTTTAGCCTACTTATTTTGTTCCATTAATTTCAACGCTTCTTTGACAATTCGCTCTACCGTAAAATCATACTCTGCCAATAACTCATTAGCAGGACCCGATTTACCGAATTGTTCGACCCCAATTGATTTCCCTTTAGCTCCTACATATTTTGACCAGCCTAAAGTAGATCCTAACTCGATGGACAACTTATTGTCGATTGATGGCGGCAAGACTGAGTCTTTATATTCTTGACTTTGAGCATCGAACAATTCCCAGCTAGGAAGAGAAACAACGTTGACCGTATACTGATTCAATTGTTCTTTTGCCTTCAAAGCCATCTCTACTTCAGAACCAGTCGCGATTAAGATAATATCCGCGGTATCCGAATCTTTTGAAAGGATATACCCGCCTCTTTCAGCTCCTTCGATCTTCACATCAGCAATGGCAGGAACATCGTGACGACCTAGAGCAATAAGGAATGGTCTGTTTTTGGATTCCACAGCTAACTTCCAAGCAACGATTGTTTCATTCGCTTCTGCCGGACGATATACGACAAGATTTGGCATAGCTCTTAGTGATGCAAGGTGTTCTACTGGCTGATGTGTCGGTCCATCCTGTCCGACTTGCAGACTGTCGTGCGTCATGATATAAGTCACCGGTACGCCCATTAAGGCGGAGTGACGAATGGCTGAACGCATGTAATCTGAGAATACTAGGAATGTTCCACAATAGCCTCGCAATCCTCCGTGCAAAGTGATTCCATTACATATTGACGCCATCGCAAATTCTCGAACGCCAAAGTGAATGTTTGGTCCTTCATGGTTCACTTCATCCATAAACGGCCGACCTTCGATAGTTGTTTTATTTGAAGACGCTAAGTCCGCAGAGCCTCCTACAAAATACGGCAAATCCTGATAAATACGATTCAACATTTTACCGCTGGCTGTACGTGTCGCCATCTTTTCTTCAGTAAAAAATTGCAATCTTTCTGAACGAAGCTCCGTTTTTCCTTCAATCATTTTTATCAATTCAGTTGCTTCTACTGGATACGCCTTTTTATAGTCGTCAAAGCTTTGGTTCCATGCTCGTTCTTGCTTCTCACCTTCAGTGATAATCTGATCAAAGTTTTCTTTTACCTCTTCCGGAATAAAAAATTCATCGTACTCCCAACCAATCGCTGCCTTAATTTTCTTCGCTTCTTCCGCTCCCACTGGATTACTATGAATTTTCTCTGTCCCCTGTAAACTAGAGCCGAACCCGATGATATTCTTCACTTCAATTAAAGTTGGTTTACCTGTTTCTGCTTGCGCTTGTTTAATTGCTTCAGCAACTTCATCGGTGTTATTTCCATCCCTTACTAACAGGGTCTGCCAATTCATTGCTGCAAATTTTTGATGGATGTCTTCATGAGAAGAACAGCTTAACGGTCCATCTGAAGTAATGTCATTTGAATCATAAAGAACAATCAGCTTGTCTAGACCTAATTTCCCAGCGATCGCAGCAGATTCTAACGCCACACCTTCCTCTAAATCGCCATCACCACAAATCGTATAAGTGAAATGATCAATCAGCTGGTATTGTTCTCGATTAAACCGCTCACGTAAATGGGCCTCAGCAATCGCCAGTCCGACTGTCATCGAAAACCCTTGCCCTAATGGACCTGTAGTCGCTTCTACACCTGGTGTATGAAATACTTCGGGATGCCCTGGCGTTTTACTGTTTAATTTACGAAATTGTTTGATATCTTCCATTGATAATTCATAACCAGATAAATGAAGTAATGAATAGAGCAGCATCGAGCCGTGACCAGAAGTCAATACAAAGCGATCTCTATTGAACCAATGAGGATTATTAGGGTTGTGCTTTAAATGATAGCGGAACAACTCGTAACCCATCGGCGCTGCTCCTAAGGGGGCTCCCATATGACCATGGTTTGCATTTTCGACACTATCTACCGTCAAGTTCCGTATTGTCGCGATTGATTTTTTATCAATAGTATTCATTAGTAATTCCTCCAACAAATTCTTTATTTAAAATATACTTTGTAATAATTGTCGGATATAATAAATGAGTAGCCCTACAATATTAAAGTCTGTTTCTGGGAAAGATGTACCAGTTAAGCCGATATTTTCCATAATTGGGTAGATTAATGCTGGGCCAACAGCAATCAAGATACCCACCACAAAGGAACCAACCACGCAGCCTTTCCAGCCGCCAGTGGCATTTCCGAATACACCAGCGGTTGCACCAATGAAGAAATAAGGTACTGCTACCGGGATAATCACAATTGTTCCAATCAGTCCCATAATGATCATGGTAACTAGCCCACCTGCATAAGCTGCCAGAAAACCAATGACAGTCGCAGTTGGAGCAAATGGAAAGACTACCGGACAATCTAAAGCTGGCCTTGCGTTAGGAATTAGCTTTTCTGAAATTCCAACAAACGCGCTGACGATCTCTCCCAGTAACAGTCGTACTCCGGTTATGATTACATACAGAGCTGCTGAAAAGCCTAAGCCTTGAAACAATGGATAAACTAACCAATTCACCCCGCCAGATAACTCTTCAACGGCTCCTTTTCCAGCTGCGATCGCTGCAATATAAAAGAAGATGATCATCGTGATGGAAACCCCTACGACATAATCCTTAAACATGGTTAACCAGCCCGGTAATTTCAGATTCTCCGTGCTATCCTCCGGTTTACCGACTTTCGAGCCAATCCAACCTGAAATCGCATAACCGACTGTTACATAATGCCCCATTGCCAGCTCGTCATCGCCTGTAACTTTTCGCATGTACGGCTGAGCGATTGCAGGAAACAACCCGGCACAGATACCTAAAATAATTCCTCCAAAACCGATTGTCAGTGAGTTGTTCATCCCTAAAGACTTGAACATGATGGTTAGCAACGCCGCCAAATATAGATTGTGCTGTCCTGTTAAGAAGATATATTTTAACGGCGTAAATTTCGCTACCAGCAAATTACACAAAAACCCGATCAACATAACCAGCGAGACAGTCGTACCGAATTTGTCCTGCGCCAGCGCTGTTACCGCTTCGGCTAATGGTAAAACACCTTTTAAGCCGAACCCTTCTGCAAATAGTGCCTGAAAACTATCCAAAGAGGTAACTGCCGCTGCCGACCCAACTCCAAAAACTAAGAAGCCAACAATCGTTTTTAAGGTTCCTGAAATCACTTTATCTGCTGGCTGTTTTTGCAGTAACAGCCCTGTTAAGGCAATAATACCAACTAAAATAGGTGCTGAAGATAGTAAATCAAACACCACTACCTTTAAGATTCCCATTGTTTTTCCTCCTTCATATTAATTTTGACTGTCAAAAAAAGCCTGTAATTTTGTTTCAATCTCTTTTTTGTCCATCAGATTATTAATCCCAATGATGTAAGGCACCTGACCTTTCAGCTCATCCGCAACATCTACCATTGTAATCAGCAGGTCTCCCTTAAAACTTTTTACATCATCCAATGTGCTATGTTGGACCTCCAACGGAAACTGGTGTGCTCGCACGACTTGATCCACTTTGATTTTCAACATCATACTGGAACCCATTCCTGTTCGGCAGGCAATAAGTGCTTTCTTTATCATTTTTGCATCCTCTCTTTCTCAAAGTTTGTGATGAAATCAATAACTTCCTCTGGTTTTTCGGCATTATCCAATATTTGATAAAAAGCTTCTTGATCCAATAATTCGGCCAATTCAGACATAGCAGTCAAATGAGTTTGATTATCCAATGCACTTAACCCAAAAATGTATTTCACGGGATCATTCTCTTTGTTACCGAAAACGACTGGTGTCTTTAACGTTGCAATGCTTATACCGATTTTTTTTGCTCCAGATTCAGGACGAGCATGAGGCAGTGCAACATGTTTTGTAATGACGATATAAGGTCCTGTTTCTTTTGTGGTTTGAATCATTCCATCTATATAGCTAGGTTCTGCAACTCCCGTACTGACTAAAACATCTGTAGAGTTACGAATAGCCTCTTCCCAATCGGCAGCTTCGACTTGCAATTTCACCAAGTTCTTATTCGTAATTTCACTTAACAACGGATATTCACCTCCTTCTTCAATAACAATTTTAGAATGATTTGTATCTGCCAGAATCAGCAACTCATTTTCAATTTTTTCATATTGCTCATTAGTAACGTGTTTTTTAACAACCTTTAGAGCATCTGCTAGTATGGGATCTAGTAATGATTCATCGTTCAATAGTCCGTACACACGCCCAATCAGCTCAAACTTTTCCTTTGCTGTCATGATTGGATTCACCACAATAAAGGGAATACTAATACTTAAGATATTTGGGGTAATCGTTGTGGTAAAAACAATATCGAAATGATCTGTTTGTAGTTCTTTATGGTAATCTTGAACAAAGAATTCGATACTCGGAAAGAGCGATTCGAGCTCTTTTTGCAAAATGATCGAAGTGCCAATTCCATTAGGACATAAAATTAACCCTCGATTTCTCTTCACTTGCTCCTCTTGTTCCTCAAATGCAGCAGCAGCAAAATGAACCGTCAAAAATGCAATTTCATCTGCAGGTAGTTCTCGCTTAAACAATGGCTGGAGCGGCCTAATTGCCTCATTCACGAGAGCATAGGTTTCTGAATATTCTTTTTTTATTTTTGGTGTCAACGGATTAATAATTGGTAAATGATAAAATAATCGATAGTAGGTTGGTCTAAAATGTTCATACAATCTGCGAGTTACCGCTTCCCTGTCCAAAAATCTAATACCAGATAAGCTCTCAAAACGCGCAATCAATCGCTGAACAATCTTCTTGATCATTGAACGGTCAGAAGTAGCACTATGGATATTTCCAGTGGATAATCCTAAAATCCATGCAGCGATATAATAGATATTTTCTATTCGTTCAATGTCAAAATATTCGCAGATATTCAGACTAAACTGATATTCATTTGACTGCTTATCAATAAAATCACTATTTATTCTTTGGAAGCCTTTCTTTTTGAAGCGTTGGATTAATAAAATAAAACAATACGTAAACTCCTTAAATTTATTCTCAAAAAAAGAAATTTGATGTTGCTTACTCGCAGCTAAAATCTTACTTTCAAATTTTGAGTAATCAATGCTAAACTGCTTTTTCAAATAGCTTTCCAAAAAAAGCTCTCCATTGTCCTGATGCAAAAAGGTAATTATTGTTTTCATTACCATGTAGCGAATATTTGCCTCATCACCGGATAAATAATACCCTCTAACTCGAGTGTATTCGACATTAATATCATTCCTTCGAAGCTGCTGTTTCACCTCCTTTAAATCACCAACAACTGTAGACCGGCTACTATCCAACATTAGAATCAAATGATCAATCGAAAGATATTCCAATGAACAAGATAAGGTTAAGAGAATCATCAACCGACGATTTTCTTTTGAGTGATAAACATCCGAAAAAAATTCCATTTTTAGCAAATAATTTTGCAGATGTTTTTCGGCCTGACCGTTAATCCTCAGCTCGTTGCCACTGACTTTAATCAACTCTTCACTTTCAGAAAGTAAATCATTGATTTTTTTGATCGAATACGTAATCTGCCTTCGTGTAAGTAAAAATTTGCTTTCTAATTCGGCGGTTTCCCTTCGATTTCTAAAAGCAATCTCATGAAGAATTTCTAAATCTTGACTATCAATCATTTTCCTCAGCTCCTAATCAAAATATACTGTCAGCGCTTTCGCTATTCAATATTTATTGAATTCATCTTTTGTTTCAATGTCTTACAAATAATAAACAGACAGGTGTGAAAGAATTAAAAATCTCACTCTTATTAACGTTTATTCTGCACTAAAGATAGAATAAAAAAACAGTATGCAAAAATCTGTTTACCTCCAAAAAACTTCCCATCTTTCCATATCTTGAAATCGAAATGACTTAGAAATAAAAGAATGGCATTCTGATAATCGACATGCAAAAAAAGACACATTCTTCTCGAATGCCCCTTCTTTGTACGTATGCTAATATATATTTTTTAACAGTTCTGCCAACATTTGACTGGCCTATTTGCTGCCATAACATTCATTAAGTACTAGTAGTATTCATATCACTTTTTTAATATCCCAACGATAAATCTTCTGCTACAAATATTTGAATTTCGTCTCGATTTTCCTCCATAATTCTACCAAACAAAACAGCCACTGATCCAACGACCACAGGCTGCCTCTTCCTATCAAACGCTAAACAATCGGAATATAAATATCCGTCAAACTAGTATCCTTCATATTTTTCGGTGGTTCTGTTACATATAGTTCAAATGGGACGGCATCGCGGGACTTGGCTTTGTCTTTAAACAGCCACTCTTGATACATGTACTGCCAGGCCTCGCCGTACTGCTTGGCGTTCATCTCAAAGTGTCCAACGCCAAATTTCCCTGAAATGCTAGACTCACACACATTTCCGCTTTCAATTACTTGTGCCTCTTGCGGAATGGTCATCGCGACACTGGTGCGCAACTTCTTTTCCTGGGTGATAAAAGGATTGTCATCGTACATCGTTAACACCTTGGTTTCGTTTTGAACGATCAAGTCATTCTTAGTTGCGAAGTCAAACAACTCCTTAAACAGCTTCCCGCTTTGTTTTCTGAATTCTCCATAACTGCCTCGAAAGCGAATATAGATGATTCTTTGATTCGATAATTCCTCTGTGGTGATAGCAATTGGTTCAATCATGGAATCTCCTCCTTGTTTTTTCCTTTTACAAGATTGATTATTCCATGAACCAATCAGGATTTCTTGGCAATTCTTGCTGTTTTCGATAGTTCATAGGACTGACACCAAATTGTCTTTTAAACGAGCGGCTAAAGGAACTGGAATCTGTATAGCCATATTCCATCGCAATCGTCGTTATCGACAACTTCGGATTGACGCGTAAAAAAATTGCAGCACGCTCTAGCTTGAACCTCGTAACGAATTCATTGACGGTCTCAGAGGAATACTGTTTAAAGATTCGATGAAAATGAAAGTCGGACAAATGAGCATTTTTCGCCAGATCACTTAACGTAATCGTTTCCTTGAGATGACCCTCGATGTAATCTTCGGTTTTGTTTATTAATCGGAGATAAACCTGCTTAGAGTTCGTCATCGTCTCTTTCCTCTCTTAAATCACTGATATGCAATTATTATAGCAGAATGGAACCCTCCATTTTTTTCGTCGAACAGTCTTCTAAAAAACTTCGTGAGGATAAAGATATTGGTTAGTCGTTTTCGATAGCAAGTTTTTCTGTTTGTAAATAGTTTTTAGAAAGTATCTATGCAACAACGACTAATACCATCACAGAAATAATCCCTGTTTCCCCAACAAGAAACGGCCGCTGGTCAAACACTTCCTGAGCGCAGCATTACAGCAGCCATTGGATACGCTAAAGCCATAATTAGGATGAATAGGGTTTGCAGCTGGTACCATAAAGGGATCGCCGAAACGTCGCTAGCTAAGAAGACTGGGAGATACCAGAGGAACTAGAGAATGCCGCAAATTACTGTTCCTTTCTCGAATCCATAGAGCGCATTTAGTTTAGGCATCATTTACCCCCAACAGTCAATTTCTTCACCTAATCCTGTGAAAAGATAGGTTAATAATAAAAAACAGCTGCGGTCGCTTCAGAAGCTTGAACAGCATGTTCTCACCGAGGACAGAGCTGCCATAAATCAATGCATAGATCGAATAAGAAATCCCCCAATATATCAGCGGTAATAAAAGAGCATAGAGCAAGTACTTTATTCGTACTTTTCTGATCATCAGCGTCTTTTCTCCTCGGTGATAGATCAATTGCGGCAACACCAGGACACCACATGAGGAAGGGGCTAGCATCAAGCACGTTCTTATCGATAATCAAGTAATAGAAAATACTGCTGAGAGTTAGGCAGAGAATAGTAAAAAGAAGCGATGTTTTTCCGTTTTTGTCATCTATTATTCCATTCTTCAATCATGCTGGAAGCATGAACCGAGTATGCCATTTGAAGCTTGTTCTTTCTAAAATAGAATAGTTAAAAAACCGAATGAAGACGGGATATCCCAACTTCACTCGGCTTCTTAACACAAAATTCTATACCAACTCATTTTCTATATGAAACATTCACTGTTGACTTTTGAGACAATCAGCAAATGGAAATTTCTCGGATATTAGGTAATATCTGATTTTGAATAGCTCCGTAGGCCAAGATACAAAATAAGCCCGTCTAAGACCATCCAGAATAACAGCACCAACCCTACATAAAGAAACGGAAAATCCCAAAATCTCGCCATCATTGAAAAGGACGATAGCGGGTCGCATAGCTTCAACCATTCAGCTTTTGGAAACAGCTGATAGAGTTGATAAGTGACGGATGGAAAGACGATCAAGCCAATTAGATAAGCAGCTATAGTAATACTCGTCTTTTTGGAGAAAACCAAGAGAAGGTATCCAATGGCGATCATCCCAATATAAAGTGGGACAGACAAAACTATTTGAATCATCATTCTTAGTAATAGACCAAAAGTAAAACCGCCAAAGCCAAATAGAATGATCCCTGCGACCGCACTAACAAATAAGCAGCAGACCGTGTAGGTAAAACAGCAGAGAACTCCTGTGATGCATTTTGCAAGGTATACCTGCTTCCGATCAACAAAATAAGACAAGCTGTTTCGAATCGTGCCGGCTGAATAATCCGCACCTAAAATCGCTACCGCGAAGGTTAAGATGAAGAACGGGAATAGACCATCGTCACGCATCTGTTGAACAAAGGCACCACCGTTTGCTGGGAGTGATCGAGCGGCGCTCGCTGTAGATTGAACACCAACACCGCCAAAGCCGCTGCCAGAATTCAGCATATTCATTCCGGTAATAAGAATAATCGTCATGCCCGCCAGTAGTACATTGCGAACCGCCGATCCCCGTTTCAATCGGTATACATCCGCTCGGATTATATTTTTCAAATCCATCTCTTTAATCTCTCCCTTCGATAATTTGGATGAAATAATCCTCCAAGTTGATTTTTACTTCATTAGTAGAATAGATTTTTATCCCATTCTTACTCAACTGTTCTAGGGCTGCCGGCAAGTCGTTCATATAGTCAAACAATCGAATTTCGTTTTTAGGGTAAACTTCAAATCTATCTTTTTTGATCATTGATTGAAGGATAATCCTTGATTTATCAGCATTATCTACCCTCATGGAGAGGTGTCCTTGCGTATTTTTTTTCTAGTTCTTTTGAGGTAAACTCTTTTAAAAGTTGTCCATGGTGAATCACACCATAGTGAGTCGCGACCTGTGTCAGCTCAGAAAGGATGTGACTTGAGAGCAAAATCGTAATGCCGTGTTCCTGATTTAATCCATGAATAATGTCACGGAATTCGATCATACCAGTTGGATCTAAGCCATTAATGGGTTCATCCAAAATCAGCAGCTCCGGCTCACCCATGATCGCTAGAGCCAACCCAAGCCGCTGCTTCATCCCAAGAGAAAACTGATGAAACGGTTTGTCGCCAGTGTCGCTTAGATTCACCTGCTGCAATACCCGTTCAATTTCCTGTTCTTCAGAACTCCCTCGTTGAATACGGTAATACTCGAGGTTTTCTCGAGCCGTCAGCTTCGGAAAAAAGGCGGGTGTCTCGATCATGGAACCGATTCGTTTGCGGGCTGAAATCAACTCATTTTTTTCACTGCTGCCAAAAAGTTCGATACTTCCGCTCGTAGGCTGGATTAATGCGGTGACCAGTCGCAATAAGGTCGTTTTCCCCGCGCCGTTCTGCCCGATGAAGCCATAGATTTCTCCCCTGTTCAATGTCATTGACAGGTTATTTACCGCCCTGCGGCCTGAATACTCTTTAACAAGCTTATTTGTTTTTAAAACTATTTCGTTCATTTTATGGCTCCTTTTTTCGTTCGATACTGCTATTACTATAGCCCTCCAACCTATACCGAACCTTGAATTTTGAGCCTCGATTGCCCTTAACAAATGGAAATCGAACTGCATTGTTTTGAGTGTTTTTGAAATGAGGAATTTCCTTCATGGAGAAAAAAACACCCACCATAATTGGCGAGTGCAGGGGGATCTGTCTTCAAATTTGCATTAAAACTTGGTTTATTGCCCTTGGCTATCAAACCATGCTAAAGCGTTCTTCAATACCTCAACAAATTTTTCACGATGTACTTCTTTTAAAACGAATGTGTTCTTATCAGCTGAAGCAATTCTTCGAAAATCACCATAGGTCAATCCCCGCGCGGGAGACTCATCTGTAATGACATGAATATCTGCGAAGCTTCCTTCGAAGATCTCTGGTTTTAATAGATAGACTATCGCGCATAGATCATGAATCGGAGAGTCTAAAAAGCCGAATTGACGACCCGACTGGTTATAAAAGGACAACAGCTCATACGCTAAGTGACTGACTTTTCCTTTATTCTTAAGCTGTTCAATCTCAGTAACGGTGATCTCAGCCTTTTCCGTCACGTCTAAACCAGACATGATAATTGGGATACCGCTTTGAAAAACAATCTCCGCGGCATCTGGATCAACGTAAATATTAAATTCGGCTAGCGGTGTTTGATTGCCGTGATGAAGCCCGCCCCCCATCAAAGATATTTCTTCAACCAGAGGAAGGACCTCGGGGTAATTTTTGATGAGCAAGGCGATATTGGTCAAGGGACCTAGGGCAACCAATGTAACAGGTTCATTGGTTTTTAGAATCGTCTCCGCTAAAAACTGAACACCGTTGGTTGAACAGATCGGGTAATCCGCACCATCAAAATAGGGCCCATCCATTCCAGAAGCCCCGTGAGCTTCAGGGGCAGTCTGGAGTGCCTTAACTAAAGGACCTGCTTGTCCTGATGCCAAAGGAACCTCAACATTTAAAAAGCTTAAAACATTTTTCGCGTTATCTGTGACCTTCTTCAGCGTTTGATTGCCGCCGATCGTAGTGATTCCCAACACAGTAAAATGCTCTGGATTCGCTAGAGCGGCAATGAGCGCCAGCGCATCGTCATGACCTGGATCGCAGTCAATCAGAAGATTTTTCATGTGGTAACCTTCTTTCCTAGTTCATCCATCGTCATGATGCCTTCAAAGCCCAACGCTTTCGCTAATTGACAAATATATGGCTGCTTTAAGGCACTGACCCTTAGGATTTTTTCATCCCAAAAAATTTCTCTCGGTGTTCCTTCTTTTTGTAATTGCTTCTGGGCAAAAACTAACACGCGTTGAAATTCCTTAATTACAAACTCCATATCATGTGTGATGGTAATAACAGTTTTATTCTTGGCCGTTAATTCCTTAATTAGTTGACCTAACAATTCTGTCGATTCGCGGTCTTGACCAGCCGTTGGTTCATCCAGTATCACAACCTTAGGGTCCATAGCCATAACCGCGGCAATGGTGATAAATTTTCTCTTTGAATAAGGTAAATTATAGGGGTGTTCCTTCAGGACTTCTGTTAAGCCGCATAACTCGGCTGCTTCCTCCACCCGCTCTTTAACAATAGAGGTAGATAGTTTTTGCTTTTTCGGACCGAAGGCGATTTCCTTTTCAATGCTCTCTTGAAAAATTTGATCGTCTGGATTTTGAAAAACATAGCCGACGTGCTTTGCCATTTGAGCGGTAGTAAGTGTGTGCGTTTCTTTTTCATCAATTAAGACTCGTCCTTTAGTTGGTCGCAATAGACCGTTCATTAATTTGACCGTTGTTGTTTTACCAGCACCATTTTGTCCTATGATAGCCACAGATTCTCCTAATTGAAAGTCCGCCGAGATGTTCTGGACTGCCTCAAAGCCATTGGGATAGGTAAAGCTGACATTTTCTAAGGTTAAGACATTCATGATACGGCGCCTCCTTTTAGTTTTCTGATTGCTTCAGCCATCGTAATTGGCACAGCGTCTGTTTGCTTTAGCTGCTTTAAATAGAACAGCGCTACCTGCGGCAAGGAACCACCGTGTATTAAAATGTCAGGATCGCTTAAAACCTGGTGGGCGGTCCCATGCTTTATGACTTGTCCCTCTTCTAATAGAATAATTTCATCACAATACTCGGCTAATAGATCCACCTTATGTTCAATCACGACGATCGTCTTTCCTTGTTTTTTTAGTTTGGCGATAATTTCAAAAACTTCTTCCGTACTTTGTGGGTCTAGCTGTGAAGTCGGCTCATCAAGAAGAATTACCTCCGGATCTAACGCAACAATCGAGGCCAAGGCGACACGTTGTTTTTGTCCGCCGGAAAGCTCGAAAGGGTTCTTTTCTTTTAACTCCTCTAGCTTGAAGAGTGCTAATAATTCCTGTACCTTTTTGCCCATGACTTCTACGGATAGACCAATATTTTCCATCCCGTAGGCCAGCTCTTCCTCCACTGTATCCTTTACTCCAGAGATTTGAGTGAACGGATTTTGTGAAGAATAGCCGATCTCAGCAGCCAGTGCACCGATATTGTATTCTTGAATAGATTTGCCCTTATAAGCGACTGTGCCCTTCAGCTCTCCTAAAAACATCGCAGGAATGAAGCCTCGCATGATATTACACAGTGTGGTCTTCCCTGATTGATTGCTGCCGATCAATCCATAAACTTTCCCTGCCTCAATGGATAGGTCAACATTTTTGATCGTCGCCTCAGCATCTAATGGGTATCGATACGTAACATTTTCAAGTTCAATTATGCTCATAATGGCCCTCCTACAAAATATGCGATTAATCCTGAGAGACAAAGAATCACGACAATATAATCCACTGCGGTTTTTTTAACTGAGTAATAGGCCGTCTTCCGGATTGGCGCAGAAAATCCACGAGCCTCCAAGGTCAATACGCGTTCATCTGTTTGCTGGATGGAGGTTAATACTAATGGTCCCATCATAGGGATAAACGCCTTCATACGAACAAGAACAGAGCCTTCTGTCTCTATCCCTCGTGCCCGCTGCGCACCTGAGATCGTGCGCGAAAGCTTGCTCATTTGAGGAACCAATTGAATCGTCGCAGAAATAACAAAGGTTACCTTCTTTGGAATCCTAGCTTTTTCTAACGCTGAAACGATATCCTTCACACTAGTGACCTGAAAGAACCAGATAATAATGGAGCTGATCGCTACAATTCGTGAGGATAAGCCAATGCTTGTGGCCAACCCGATTTGAGAATAGCCGATAAACCACCAGATCGATTGACTGTCCTCGTTTTGCACGATAAATACCTGAACTAGAAAAATAAACAACACAATGATAAAAATAGATTTAAAAAAGGTAGCTAAAAATCGGCCTATATTCCCCGAACAGAGGCTCAATAAGAGAGAAAGTCCAAACAATACATACTGCACCACATTAGCTGTCGAGAACATACTGATGATGATTACAGTCAGAACAATCATTAATTTTGTTGATGGGTACCATTGATCGATCGATTTAGCCATGCTTCAGGACCTCCTTGCTAATGTAAGGTGCGCCATAATTCAGTTTAATTAAAAAGCGTGGAGGAATACGTTTGACCACTAAAAAGCTGATCGCAAAATTCAAGATCGTATTGATCGTACCAGTAATCATATTTGTTGAAAAAACGGAGTCCCATAGCTGACGGCCAGCCGCTAGAAAGGCCGCGGTCACCAAGTCTGTCCCTGCTCCTGTAATCCCGCCAAACATAAATACAGTCACGACTGCAGCTGTCCCAGCAGAAACGATCGTTAATACTCCGCAAGCCACGATTATCCCGATTAGATGATTAAAAAATTTAAAGCGTGAGAAAAAGCCGGCAAAAAGGCCAATACTCATAGAAACTAGACCATAAGGAATCGCAACTGGATTCAGCATGCCGTTTACTACATTTCCTAAAAACCCTGTCATCAACCCAACCCACGGACCAGCGACCATTGCTACCAAATATGTACCAATTTGATCAATAAAAACTGGAAGCTTTAATATCGTACACAGTTGATAACCTACAACATTCAATGAAACACCTACAGGAATCAGCATCAATGCCTGCAGCCCAAAGTCATATCTTAAACCTCGTTTCATTTCTTCTCCTACTTTCCTTTTTTAGAAAACAAGCCGTCTCTGTAAGGGCTTCCTTCCTTTTTTTCTTAGTATAATCAAAATGAAAATGCCACGAAAGGTCACATGTCCTTTCGTGGCGGAAATACCCAATTTTCAAATATGGATCAAATGCTCCTGTAATCTTTGCCGTTCATTCGGCCCGATATAAATTTTACGGTTTCTGCTGCTGATTTCTTGATTGTCTCGCAGCTTCTTTAAGGAGCGCCCGACGGTTCGAACACTCATACCCAGCTTATTCCCAATCTTTTCTCGGTTTTCCTTCACCTCAATGAAATCAGTCGTAGTACCCGCCTGCTTGTCATAGTACTCAACGAGAAAATAGCGGAGTCGGTCCACGCCTTCAAGCTGATAAAAAAGACCATCATTTCCTGAGCGATGATACAAATCCTCTGCTAAAAGATTTGCGCTTAGCCTTAATAAATCTAAGTCCTGCATGATCCATTGATAGACTGTCGCAGATGGAACACGTACCGCGTCAACATCAGCGGCGCAAGTAACCGTCGCGATGATTTCCTCTTTCTGAGCTAACGTTTCCAGAAGCCCGATGCTGCCATTCGTTTCATCAAGTTGGAAATAGTCATACTCGCTGCCGTCTTCATATTCTCTTATCCCGACGGCTACGCCACTACGAATAAAATAGATATATTCTGGAAATTCACCACGTGTGACGATCTGCTCATTGTTTTTAAACTTTACACTCGTATACTTGTCGCCTAGCCTATCTTGGATTTTAGTATAGTTAAACCGCTTCTCACTCCCGTAAAGCTGCCACATTTTTTTTAATCGATTCCTCTCCAATAGCGTCTCCTCTCAATTTTCCATCATCCAGTTACCCTCAGCATCCTGTTCATTGACTGTTTTAATGACTATAGCATACGCACGTATCCTGACAATACCAACAGTATCTCCTTACCCAATTTTTCTGCTGCCGTTGTGTCCTTCCTTTTTAAGGGGAAGTCGAAGAGTGAACTTCGTTGTCTCATTTAGGGTACTCTCCACCTTGATCGAACCATCTAATTGCTCTACGATACTTCGCGCAATAGAAAGGCCTAACCCATAGCTACCTGTGTGCTTTTGACGAACCTCGTTGGTCCGATAAAAGCGATCAAAAAGCTTGGGAAGATCCTCCTCAGTGATCCCAGCCCCAGTATTAGTAAAGGTTATTTTGATTTCCTTCGCTTTTGATTCCATCAATACATCAAAGGTTCCCTTTTCATCGGTGTATTTCCCAGCATTCTCGATGAAAATATCGAAAAGCTGCTGTAGCAGAGCTGCATCGGATTTTACGACTACTTTGGTCAGCTTTTGATTGACCGTAATTGATTTCGCCGCAAAGATCGTCTCGTAATTCGATAATGTATCCCTTAACAGCTCGTCAATAGAAAATTTCGTGAAGGTCATTTGCTCAAAAAGATTGTCCGTTTTCGCAATCGTCAGCATTTTGTTCACTAGTCCATTCATCCGCTCTGTTCCCCGCGAAATATTGTCCAGCCAGTTTAATTGTTCCTGTATCGTGTCTTCCTGACTAGAATAGAGAACACCAACATTGGTGGAAATAATACTTAACGGCGTCTTCAATTCATGGGAGGCATCTGCGATAAACTGTTTTTGCTTTCGCCAAGCTTCCTCCATCGGAGCAATGGCACGATTCGTGAAATAAATGATGATCAGGAAAAAGAAGAGCAGTAAGCCCACTCCTACAACCACTAAGGTCATTGAAAGAGAAGCCAAGCTCTTTTTCGAGTCTGTTATATCTAAAAAACGCATCAGGTAGGTCGCATCATTTTTGCTGATATTCTTGTCCGCGTCCTCATAGTCAAAATCTGCGATAGCCGGTGCAACCATGTATTGCCATTCTCGACCATTCATTTTTAGAGTACCGCCTTCTTGATTCTTCCATGCGTATTTAGCTGCTTTTTTATACTGTTTTTTTGACAGCTCTAAGGCAGAATCAATCATGATCGGCTTGCCGTTTTCATCCACCAGCATGTTGAAATAAACCCCTGCACCAGTGACAATCCGATTTATCTCCATGGTGTCGGCAGGTTTCTCATCAAAGGTCACTTTGCCGCCGGTGATTCGCAGCTGCTCCGCCTGATTCAATTTATCCAGATTATCGGACTGCTGCTTCAAGTAGGTCGTGATAAAAATTGTTGTGAAGGCTGCGATCAAAATGATCGCTACAAATCCTGTCGTCATCAGGATCAGACGTTTCTTAAATTGATTAATCATTGATGTCACCATTTGAAAATTCTAGGCAATAGCCTAGATTCCGTACCACCTTAATCTGTGTCCTACTGTTAACCTGTCTTAATTTCTTCCTTAAAAGAGAGACATGCATTTCCACATGATTGTACTCAGCCTCTGAATCATAGCCCCACACCTTCTCGATGATCTGATCTTTTGAAAACAATCTCGGATAATTGGTCACTAAAATTTCTAAAATATTTGCTTCCTTTTTCGTTAAGCGAAGCGCTTCGGTGTGCGTTTTCAAACTCAAATTATAGGGATTTAGTTCAAAATCACCAAAAGTGAGAATTCCATCGATCTTGAATTCTCCTTTTCTTCGTCCTAAGGCTTTTAGTCTTGCGATCAATTCCTGATACTGAAACGGCTTGCACAAATAGTCATCCGCTCCACTATTCAAACCATCAACACGATCCTCCAGCTCGCCCTTTGCAGTCAGCATGAGTATGGGAATATCAATGCCCTCCTCTCTTGCTTCTTTTAACATTGTCAATCCATCCTTTTTCGGAAGCATAATGTCAAGAATCGCTAGATCATACACCCCTGAGCGTAAGCAATCGCCCCCATACTCTCCGTCATCGGCTAGATCAACTAAGTAGCCTTGTTTTCTTAAAATTTGTGCCGTCGCTTCTGCAAGCATCGACTCATCTTCTACAAGTAAAACTCTCATTTACTGTCCTCCTTACCACTCAGCGTCTCCCTCATTATATAAGATGAAGCTCTAATGAAGCTTGAATACTAAAAATAACACCTGTAACGATTGTTTTTTTAGTAAAAAATAAAACTTCCCCTCATCAAAAAAATCTTACCTAATAAAAAATAATTTTTCTCTTGCGATTACAGCTTCATTATAGCTTCATCCCCTACACTAAACTCAGAAAAATGAAATGAGGTAGATATTATGAATAACAAGAAGTCAATGAACGATCATCCGAAGCAACCGGCCTCCTGGTCCGCTATTTTAAGAAACCTGCCTTTTACGGTCAGAGTATTCGGTCTCACTATTTTAATTGGTCTTTCACTTATGTCCTACAACATTGGGAAAGCCGTTGCTGAGGCAACCGCCTATAACCAAACGGACGTTTCCTTCACAAACAAGAGAAAACAAAAAACAAAACTGGATGATGTGAAAATTCGTCGGAACAATGGCAAATGGGAATTCTCTTCCGATGAAGGCGTGTCATGGTCTACCACTCCGCCAGAAGGCCTCTACGAAGATGAAGATGGGCGTCTGCGTTACAAAAATTCTAGGTCAGAAAGCATCAGCCGCTCCTCGACTGAAGACATCGTCAACTTTCCATTTAGTGACAATTCCATCAATGGGACGATCATGAAGCGCAAAGACAATAAATGGACCTTCTCCTCTGATGACGGAAAGACCTGGACAGAAGAAAAGCCAGCAGGCGTGGAAATCGATAAGGATGGCAAATTGACTTGGAAAAGTGAGGATGAGAAAAATGTCTCAACGTTTGATCCGAACAGCAATCAATGGAAGTATTCTGAAGATGGAGGGAAGACTTGGTCCGATCCATTAGAAGAAATTGAGGATTGGCTTGATAAAGGCATTACCGTTCCGGTCGAAGGGGGTGTTTCAATGAAGGTTAATGATGGGAAAATCCAGTATTCCACAGATGGTGGAAAGACCTGGTCCGAGGAAGCACCTGAAGGCTTTGAAGACAAGGTGAAATCCCTCATCACTAAACAATCAGAAGACGGGAAGACCCTCTACTCCACTGACGGCGGGAAAACATGGAGTGAAGAAAAGCCAGAGAACTTCACGATTCCAAATGTCGAAGATCTGCTAGATGACCTTCCGGATGAACTATTACCTAAGTCTGAAGATATAACGAGTAACTCCACGGCCATTTAAGCGATTGAAGCTGTAAAAAAGGCAGAGACTGAACGAATCGGTCTCTGCCTTTTTGCAGCTTCTTTTAACTAAAACTTATTTCTTCAACTGCTCCTTCAAAAGTCCCTGAACTCTGGCTAATTCATCAGGTGAAATTCGTTGATAGGATACACCGTCCTGCATGAAGCCTTCTCCCTTTGCTTGTTCAGATTGAATCGTGCGGAAGGCACCACGATAGTTTCTTGCCAGCAGCTCTAGATTTTTGAAGGAGAGGTCTGTTTGGATATTGCTGTCTAGGCTGGCTAGAATTTCCTGATAGCTGCTTAGTCCCTTGATACTGACTGCCTGCTTCATGATTCCTGTGATCACCTGCCGTTGTCTGGCCTGCCGTCCGTAATCCCCTTCCGGATCATCGTAGCGCATACGGGAATACTTTAATGCCTTGCTACCATCTAAAAACTGTGGTCCTTTTGGAAATTCGGTTTCCTCATAGGTAAAGGCGAAGGGATTAGAGACCTCGATTTCTCCCACAGCATCCACCAGCGATTCGATGCCCTTCATATTGATCGTCACATAATAATCGATGGGAATAGCCATTAATTTTTCGATGGTGGCGATTGTCATGGCTGTCCCGCCAAAGGCATACGCATGATTGATTTTATCCATCGTATCATGTCCGACAATCTCGCCATAGGTATCTCGTGGAATGCTGACTAGAACGGTTTTCTTAGTAGCCGGATTGACTGTCGCTACCATGATCGTATCTGAACGTCCCTGCTCTGTTCGGCCCAAAGAGCCTGTATCGACCCCTAAGAGCAATACGCTAAAGGGCTCCTGCTTCTTCAAATCAACCGGATCTAAAGCCAGCGTTCTCGCTACGGCTTTATAGGCTTCATCGGTGGTTTCTTTCACATCATACAGAATCTTTGCGCCGACAGCCGTCAGCAGCAGGACTAGGAAGAGCAGGATACTCACTAACGTAATCAGGATTTTCTTCAGCTTCTGCTTACGCTGCTGAGTATTGCGCTTTTTCTTTTTCCCCATTTGCTTCCTCCATTACTTGATCGTCCTATAAGTTCTGCGCCAGGATGTCAGCGATTCGTTCGCTGGCCTGGCCGTCACCGTAAGGATTCACTGCCTGAGCCATTTTTTGATAAGCTTGCTTGTCTTCGAGCAGCTTCAGGGTTTCCTGATAGACCGTTTCTCGATCTGTGCCCACGAGCTTTAAGGTCCCTGCTTTTATTCCTTCTGGTCGCTCCGTCGTTTCACGCAGGACCAACACAGGAATGCCAAGGGACGGCGCCTCTTCCTGCACGCCACCAGAATCGGTCAGAATCAGATCACAGCGCTGAGCGAAATTATGAAAATCAAATAGGTTCAACGGTTCGATCAGCTGAATGTTCGTTAGTGTCCCTAGCTCTTTTTCGGCTAATTGACGAACCACAGGATTTTTATGCATTGGGAAAATGATCTCTAGCTCTTCTTTTTCCTTCGCCAGCTGTGCCAAGGCTTGAAAAACACTCGTCATCGGCGCTCCGATATTCTCTCGACGGTGCATCGTTACTAACAATCGAGTTTTATCAGGAGCTGTCAAAGCGGGGTGGGAATAGTCTTCCTTCAGCGTATACTTCATCGCATCGATCGCAGTATTTCCTGTAACAAAAATCTGCTCCTGCGGATGATTTTCCTTCTGTAGATTTTCAGAACTTTCCTTGGTCGGAGCAAAGCAAAGATCCGATAAAGTATCAACCAATTGGCGATTCATTTCTTCTGGAAAAGGGGAATACTTATCCCAAGTACGCAAGCCCGCCTCTACATGGCCGATAGGTATCTGCTGGTAGTAAGCGGACAATGCCGCCGCAAAGGTCGTGGTCGTATCGCCATGAACGAGAACAATATCTGGTGCTTCCGCTGTCAGTATCGGCGAAAGCTGTTCAATGATCTGTGTCGTTATCTCACTTAAGCTTTGCTTTTCCTTCATAATATTCAGATCTGCGTCCGGTGTGATCTGAAAAAAATCCAATACTTGATCTAGCATATCGCGGTGCTGACCTGTAACGACTACTTTTGATTGAAAGCGCGGGTCCTTTTCCAGTGTCTTCACTACGGGGGCCATCTTGATCGCCTCTGGTCTGGTGCCAAAAATTGACAATACTTTCATCGGCATATGTATCTCCTTTTTATGCGTATTCTTCTGCTATAACAAAGAATCTTGAAGGAGAAGCGTTCCTCCTTCAAGATCCTTCACTTTCATACAAAACTTAGCGGATTAAGGATCTAATCAATAAAAGATCCATTGCTCTTTGCGAAATATCGGACAATGAAAAAATCAATTATTTTAGATTCCATGTTTTAAGGGCTTTACCTGCTGGAGCATATTGTAGCTGCTTCGCCTTTTCTCCTTGCCCGATCAGATAATACAACTTGCCCTTAGCGGTTTCATCTGGCTTCAAGACACCGCCAAATGCCTCCATTTCCTCAGTGACGCTGTAGGCTTTATCCTTTTTATCGGTCACCAGTCGAAAATCGATCGCTCCCATACCTTTATCGTCGGTACCAATATTTTTGTACTCTACCGTAAAGGTGATCAGCTGCTTCGGCTTTTTGGCTTGGTCCACAGACTCACTGCTGGTCACGTCAGTAATTTTCATTTCAATCCCATCCGCTGTGAAAGGTTCGTTCAATCCATCTTTTACTGCTACTTTAGCAACTGGAGCAGTGCTTTCTCCGCTGTTATCTACTTGCTTATTATTCGCAGATTCGCATCCCGTTAAGAGAAAACAAACCGCAACAATACTTAATAATAATTTTTTCATCCAAAATCTCCGTTCGCTAGTTCACTTGAACTGTTTTTCTATCTAATTCCTTGCCATCTGGATCATAAGCAACCAAGTAAACACTGTCGCCCTTTTTGATCGCATTGCCGACATAATAGCTGAAGCTACCATTTTTGAAGGTTCCGCCAATGGATACCAATCCGCCATTTACATAAAGACGTGCTTGCTTCACATCGCCGACATAAATCCCAGTGATTTCAACTGCGCCAACTGTGTAAGCATTTGGTGAGATGCTGCCTGTGTAAGAGGAGCTAGTGAAGGAAACCTTCACGTTTTCTTGTAACAGGACATCATTTTCTCCATAAGCATTTAATGTAACAACATCGCCTTCTTTAATGCTGCTGCCGACATAATAAGTGAAGGTACCATTTTTAAAGGTGCCGCCCCAAGAAATGACATTGCCGTTTACTGATAGACGCGCTTTCTTCACATCGCCTGTGTAAGTTCCGGTAATTTCACCATTTCCAACCGTATAGGTGTTTGGTGTGATGGTCCCTTTTTGTGCAGGTGCTTGCTTCACAGTTACACGATTGTTTTGTGTCAATACGACGTTGTTTTGGTCATAGCCATTGATAAACACGCTGTCGCCTGCTTTGATGGCGTTTTTGCCAACCCAGTAAGTGAAGCGTCCGTTACTGAAGGTACCGCCTAGAGACAACACTGTTCCGTTTACGATGACTTTCGCTTTCTTCACATCGCCACTGTACGTACCAGTAATGTATTCATCGCCAACTGTATAAGCATCAGCTAAAAGAGTGCCTGAAGTAGTAGACTCTACTTGTACGACTTTGCTGTCTAATTCCTTATCCTCAGCAGAAAAAGCAACTAAACGAACATTTGAACTTTTTGAAATGACATTTTGACCCACATAGTAAGTGAAGGTACCATTCTTGAATGTGCCGCCTTGTGAGATCAATTTGTCATTGACGTACAATTTCGCCTTCTTCACGTCGCCTGTGTAAGTTCCGGTAATTTCAACCGCACCGACAGTGAATTTGTTTGGTGTGATGGTTCCTTTTGCTTCTGGTGCAGCAAGGATCGTCACTTTGTTGTTTTGGCTTAGCACATCGCCGTCAACGTCATAGCCGTTGATCAATACACTGTCGCCCGCTTTAATCGCGTTTTGGCCAACCCAGTAGCTGAATTCGCCGTCTTTGAAGGTGCCGCCTAAGGAAAGAACTTTTCCGTTTACGATAACTTTCGCCTTCTTCACATCGCCGGTATACGTTCCGCGGATGTATTCATCGCCGATTGTATAATCGTACGCTGAAATTGTTCCGCTGTAATTAGACAATACTTTGACTGTTTTTTCATCTAATTTCTTTTTATCCTTGTCATAAGCAACTAGAACGACCTTCGAATTTTTCTTGATCAAGCCGTTGCTTACTTCATACGTGAACTTGCCATCTTTTAATGTACCGCCGCTTGAAACCAAATGATCGTCTACATAGAATTCAAGGTAAGAAACATTTCCTTCATACGTACCAGTAATCATACCTTCTCCAACAGTGTAGTCGCTCGGTGTGATTCCGTGTACGCTAGCTTTTACTTCTACTTCAATGTCTTTTGTCGCAACCCCTTTGTGGCTGTCTTCTACTGAATACGTGATAAAGTATTTACCAACGACATTGGTATTGACGGTATTTGATTTAATAATGATTTTTGAAGTCAAGTCGCCGTCTTCTTCATCGTGAGCGGTAACACCTTCTAATGGATTGAATGGTTCGCCTTTTTCGATGACTTTGTTTTCAGCGTTGATAACGGGTAGTGAATTTTCACCAACGGTAACTTCAATTGTTTTTGTAGCTGTCAATCCATGACTGTCCGTAATTTTATAGGTCACAGGGTAAACACCTGGTACATTACTTCTTACTTGATTGTCAGTAATCACAACATTTTTAGTAATATCACCGTCTTCTTTGTCGATCGCTGATACACCCTTCATAGCAAATGAACCAGTGAAATCATCACCTAAAATAATCTTGCGGTTTTCAGCTGTTAGAACAGGTTTTTCTGTTCCATAGGCTGGGTCAAGCTGTCTGTATTCCAAGTAGCCGCTAGATTCTTTTCCGCCACCGACAGTCCAGTCAATGATGTTGGTGTCTTGCGTCAACGCAGTATCGAAATGATATTTTCCGTCTAACGAGTTTGGTACACGAATTTCTGTATCCGTCACAAAACCACCAAGGTCAATATTTACCGAACAAAATACATGTGGTAAAAGCCCAACAATTGTCGTAACTTTAGGATTTTGAATAATCAATGAGCAGCTTTCTGGGTCTACCTTGATATCTGTTGATTTGTAGGTATAGGATTTGATCGGAATACCCAGATTGTAGGCCTTCATTTCACCTGATAAATAATTAATAAAGCGCGGATCTTCTAATAATGGTTTGAATTCGTTTGGTAATTTGATTTGATAGAAGGTTTTGTCCGCGATTCCCAGATTTGCAAGTTGAGTAATGTTCAAATCAACCGTCAAAATTCCTTCTGTTTTTTGGTTATTGATCACTAGCTCTTTGTTTGTAGAAGTTTTTAGACCAATCTTTCCCCATGCGATTAATCCAATATCCATCGGTTGGATAAGGCTGCCAGAATCTGCCTGTTGTTCACTATCAACAGTCGATTCTTCTGTACCTGCTTCAGATTCTTCTGTTGTCGCAGAAGGCGTTGTTGCTTCTGGTGTTTCTTGGACTGACTCCTGAGTTTGTTCTGGAGCCGCCTCAGGCAAGCTGTCTGTTGTCAGCTTATCTGTTTGTTCTGGTGCTACCTCTTCTGTATCTGCTGTTTTTTCTTCAGCTAAAGATACGACAGGCATTAACCCCGTATTCAGTAACATTAAACTGCTTGCACCAATGGTTAATAATTTCTTTTTCTTCACTATTTTTTCCCCTTTCTTTTCTCCTGATCTTCGTTGAAACGCCGCCTATTCATCCATCACCCCCTCTAATACTTGTAGTATTTATAATTTCCAGCCCCCATGGATTTTGCTCCGTTATAAACAACGCCGATCAGCCGTGCCTTCGATCGTTCGAGTAAGGTTTTACACTTTATCAAATTGTTTCGTTTCGTACGATTCTCCCGAACAACTAAGATCACCCCATCGACTTTAGAGGAAAAAATCTGCGCGTCCGTCACTACCAATAACGGTGGTGAATCCACAATAATGGCATCGTACTGATCCTCTAACTCGCTAAAAAGCTCATTCAATCGAAGGGAGTTCAGCAGCTCCGATGGGTTGGGCGGAATCGGCCCTGCAGGCAGAAAATCTAAATTTTTCACCTGAGTCCGTTGAATTGCTTCGTTCAGTGAACTCCTTCCGTTGTTTAACAAGGTGCTCAAACCCACGGCTTGGCTAGAACGCATATTAAAATATTTTCCGGCAGTAGCTCTCCGCAAATCGCCATCAATCAATAAAACCTTCTTGTTGGTCTCTGACATCACAACAGCTAGATTGGCGGCTAAGGTGGTTTTTCCTTCTTCCTGCTCCGTGGAGGTCACTAAAAGCAGCTTTAAGGGGTCGCCTGCAGAGGCGGCAAATTGAATACTGGTTCGTACATTTCGGTATTGCTCGGTGATTGGTGAAAATCTATTTTCAATCGAAATTAACCGTGTTTCTCTTACTTTCATGAATACGCCCGCTCCTAAACTTTAGACTCGTTTTCTTTGTCTTCTCGACACACTAAGAGAATCCTCCGACAAATTCTTTTTCAGAAGATCCTTGTCTTTCGCAGACATCTTCATGTCCACATTGGTGGTATGGGGAATGATCCCTAAAGTATTGGTGCCAAAAATCTCGTAAATCGCCTGCTCTGATTTAATCGTCTGATCAAAGCTCGCCCGCAGCAGAATAAAGAGAAAGCCTGCCAAACCGCCGACAAAGAAGCTCAGCATCAGGTTCAATTTATGATTGGGAGAGATTGGGTTTCTGCTGGCGGTCGCACCTGAGGTAATCGAGATTTCACCAGGGATCTGACTTTCTGCCAAAGCCTCCTGAAACACCTGTGAAGTTGTGTTCGCTATATAAGCCGCCAATCTTGGCCGATCACTCACGGCTCGAATGGAAAAAAAAAGCGAGTCTTGCTGCTGCTCTAAAGTGATGGCCTCTCGCAGATCGCTAACGGAGAGGCTTTGATTCTCTTCACTCTTCAGCTTTTCCTGTACTCGCCCTAACACAAGATCGCTCAACACTAATTCCTTATAGGTCTTCACTAACTGCAGGTTAGCGGTAATCTCGTTGGACAAGTTTTCTTCTGTCGACTTGGTCGTAGCAATCATCTGGGTCTGGGAGCTGTATTGAGGGGTAATCCAGAAAAAGGAAATATACCCGCCAATCAACAACCCGCCGATACTACAAAAGATAATGATAGGTAATTTTTCCTTAATGGTTCGAAACAAAAAGGAAAAATTGAATTTTTCATCCATAATGGTCAGTTGCCTCCAATAGTTTATGTACTGGTTTAATAAGCACCGTAGTGAGTAACGATCACCAGTAAGGTTTTAAGCATGATTTGAACATCTAAAAGGAAGCTTCCTCTATTTAAATAGCGCAGATCCAACTGAATCATTTCTTCAAAATGAAGCTTATTACGACCACTGACCTGCCAAAGCCCTGTACAACCAGGCTTTACTCGCAAACGTAAACAATGGTAAGCGGAATATTGCTCCACCTCTCGAGGCAGAGCTGGTCGAGGTCCTACGATCGACATTTCTCCTTTTAATACATTTACTAGCTGAGGAAATTCATCGATACTGAACTTTCGCAAAAAGCCACCCACTCGAGTGATTCTCGGATCACGCTTCATTTTGAACATTGGTCCTTCAATCTCATTTTTCGCCATTAAATCAGCAAGCTGCTTCTCGGCACCGACATACATCGTTCGAAATTTATAGATAACAAATGGCTTGCCGTTCAATCCGACCCGTGTTTGGGTAAAAAAGATCGGACCTTTAGGATCTTCCAGCTTAATCAACAGTGCCGTAAAGGCTAGTGGTATCAAAAGGATCGCTAAACCCACAATACTTACAAAAATATCGATGACCCTTTTTGTTCTCCTGCCAAAAAAGTCAGAAGTACCGAAATCGTCTTGATTAGATAACACGAATTCTTCAATCGAAGAATTATTTTCATAAATATTATTCATCTTTTCACTTCCAAAGGATCGGCATCAATTCCGATGTATTTTTCTTTCCTGCAAAAATATTCTTCTTTAGAATAATTACAGCTAACTATTTAATAGTAGAACAGAAGCGAATCATCCAACCGTCAATTAATTGTCGCTTTTTTGATTTTTTATCATCAAAAAACACAGTCTATTTTCGGAAAAATGACTTTATTGTGGAATTACCTTTCTTTTTTTGTTTCTTTTTTGAATTTTCCGCGGTTTGGGTTAGTCAACCTCTGTGACAAGCATTTGATAAAATTCATCTGAAATTTGATACCCTTTGCCCCAGGAAGTATTGATCGGGTCACACTCGACACCGCTTTTGACTACCTTTGATTTGATATTTCGCACACAGGCGGATAAGGCGGACATTCTTGAATTAGTGGCTCCCTCGTCCTCCCAAATTTTTTCGCACAGCTCTTGGCGTGAAAGGTACTTTCCACTGTAATCATATAGACAGGTCATCAGCAGATTCTCTCGTTTAGACAGCCCAAAATGATAAAGATGGTATTTCTTTTTTTGTGTATGTTCCCTTTCTTTGCTAAAAGAAGTATCCTTAAACTTCGTTGGATCTTGGTGGTTGATGGTCTGGCACATCTCACGAATTTCTTCTAGTGAAGCATTCCCTCTGATCCATTGATCAATGGCCGAATCTGTCTGATCCTCTTCATAGCTTTTCGTAAAATCACTCTCGTATTTCCTGACAATCGCAGAAACACAGCCACGAAGCTTCGGCATCAGCGCCACGATCTCCTGATAAGCGATCGTTTCACTCAAAATGACCGCATCAAAGCAAGAGAACAGCAGTCGCTTTTCCTGATCCATCGAGTAGCAATCCTCTAACAGACAAGCACTGCAGAAGACTTCATTATTCAACTGCTGCAGCTTGCTCTGAAAACCTGATTCCGCCAACAAATTTTTGGTTAAGATTAATATTTTCATTCGTGCTCTCCTTCTTTCATGCCATTTTGGCCAATGAACTGTCTGATACTTGAAACAAACTCTTCGTAAAAACGCTGCTGGGAATGCCGCTCTCGTCCACTTATGGCTGCTTTACTCATTTGACGACGTAATGCTTCGTCTTGAATCAATTGCTTTAGGCCTTGCGCAAATTGCTGAACATACTCTTGATCATAGGGAATCAATACTGCTCCTTTTTCACTGATATATTCTGGAATCCCGCCGATTTTTGTTGCAATCACGGGTATCCCCATCGCCTGTGCTTCAACTGCAGAAAGGCAGCAGGTTTCATGGAAGATAGAGGGCACTGCACAGATATCCGCCGCCCTCAAGAAAAACGGGATCTCTTTTTTATTGATATATCCGGTGAAGCGTACCTCAATCGGCAGCTTCTCAGCTTGCGCCAGAACTTTATTGAAATAGGCATCTTTCTTAGTAGAGCTATAGGTGGTTCCTCCTAGCACCAAGACCTTTACATGCGAGATATCGTCGAGTCTGCTTAGGGCTTCTAGAAGCAGATGCACCCCTTTTGTTTCGGTAATGCGACCCGAAAAAACAATGACGCAATCTGAATCCTCCAGACGAAGCTGCGCACGTGCCTCTTGTCTTTCAGCCTGTGATACTGGCTGAAAATCCTCTAGCTGAATACCGTTGTTTACCCGATAAAAAGCCGAACGCTCCTTAGGAAAATCTATCTTTTGAGCCTGTTGATTCAGAAAATCACAGACAGAGAACACACCATCCAGCTCCTGCAAAATCTCTTTTCCGTCCTTTGTCTCAGGATTCAAATAGTCATTATGCAAATACGTGCCTAATTTCCCTGAATAAAAGGAACGCAGCAACGGAATACGTTCTGGACAATTCAGATCCAGCACCCCATCAACCTCTGCCTCCTGTAAATACTCCTTCGTTTTTCTTATTAGTTCAGGATAAGGAATCAAGTTTTTCCGTTTTCCCGTCAGAAGTGACTGTCCTTTATTCCAGCATTTCTGGATGAACCACCATACGGGACGTTCTCTGATATCCACAGGTATAATTTGAGTCTGTGTATGGGTTTGGTTGAAGGCTGAAATTGCCGGGTCTGCTGGAGACACGATTCGTAGTTCCAGCTGTTGATGGGTTTCATTTTCTTCTATTAAAGAATCCAGCAGCGTTTCGATCGCGCCGCCTTTCACAGCCGGAACAGGTAAAGCCCCATAGGTTAGCAGCAAGATCCGTGGTTTCCTCATTTGACCTTCTCCTGCATCGTTAAATAAATAAAATAAAGATTTTCAAAGATGTAGCGTTTATAGAGCCGTCGCGGCTCCTTCATGAAGCGGTGCAGCCATTCCAATCCATTTTTCTGCATCCAGACAGGTGCTCGAGAAATGGCTCCTGCTAAAACATCGAAGCTCCCTCCCACACCCATGATTAGGTTGGCATTCAGCTCAGTTTTATACTTATTGACAAATTCTTCCTTATAAGGTGAGGTCATGCCGATAAACAGCATCTGCGGCTGACAGACGGCAATCTTTCTTACGACCTCCTCCTCATCTTTAAAATAGCCGTGATGAGCGCCCGCAATCTTCAAATTCGGATACTGCTCCCTTAACACCTCTAGCAGTCTATTCAAAATAGCTTCTTTGGTTCCTAAAAAGTACACCGTCATTCCTTTTTTCTCTGCCTGCTCCAGAAGTGCCATCATGGTATCAATCCCGGTCACCCGATCAATCTTTTTCTTTTTGATCCAGCGGCAGGCGCGTACCACCGAATAGCCATCCGCGCTCACCATGTCCGCCTGTTGAATAATCTTTTTTATCTCGGTATTTCGATGGCTGAGGACGACTTTATTCGAGTTGACGCCGACATGTTCAATGACTTCATTTCGCTGGATTCGTTGAATGATTTCAGTCACTGTTTCCTCCAAGCTGCCATCATCTATCATCAGATCAAATAACTCTACTTTATTCATTTATGCACCCCTTTCTTGCTTATCCCTCCATGGAACAAATCAATAAAAATAATGAGAACCAATAACAGACCTTGGCTGAAAAACAACCCTCCGCCAGAAAGTACGCCTGATTGGTTGAGGACAATCTGTCCGATCAATAAAGCAACTTGCAGCCACATTGCTTTTGTGGATAGTCGCTGCTTCATGAAGCGATCGGTTTGCCGTTTTCGTAAATAGAAAATCAGGAAGAAACCACCGCCCGATGCAAGTGAAGCACCATTAATCCCTATCAACGGAATCAGCAGCAAGCTTGCTAAAACATTGACTGCTGCACCTAACAAGGAAGTAGTCAGTATTCCTCTTGTTTTCTTCACAACGATATAGGTCGTCCCGAAGAAACCAGAAATACAGGAAAAGAAATTACTTACCAATAGCAACGGAATATAGGACTTGGCAAAGTAAAACTCTTTTGATAGCAACAACGATGCTAGTGGATCTAAAAACAGCAGGATCAATCCGGAGAACAGCAGCAGCAGCGTGCTGTAATGGTTAAACACCTTTTGATAAAAGGCCGCCGCCTCTTTTTTGTGATACTGTTCAACCGCCGACAGCTGCCACGCCTGTAAAAAGATCGTTCCGATAACGGACAATAGATTCGGAATCTTACTAGCCGCCGCATACATCCCGTTACTTGCCACACCAAGAAAAAAGGTCATAATGAAGCGGCTAGATGTGGTAAGAATCCACCACATCGCGGAATTCGGAATCAACGGCAAACTGTAGGCGATCAACTGTTTCCGCTGCTCAGAATTTACTGTTTTTCTTCGTGTAAGTAATGCTCGCCAGGAAATATTGACAGCTAGAAAACCGAGTGAGAGTAAATTTGCTAAGACCAGTGACAAGAAATATGCCACGATCATGTTCTTCAGACGCTGAAACAGCAGCAGGTTAAACAGCAAGGTTAATAGTGACAGCAAAATCCCGTTGGCCGCGTAGGTCTTCAGTTTCCCGACTGCTTTGATGTACTGCATCAGAATCAACTGGAAGGATTGAATCGTTAAGAGACAAAAGCTAAGCAGCCCCACACCTGAGGAAAGATCTACCGACAGGCCAAACAAACGCAGACCGCCCAATAGCAAAGCTAGACCTCCGAGTCCCATCACATTGGTGCCCAAGGCGGTTCGCAGCCAATCCACCTTTTCCTGTTGGCTCTTACTATCCAGCACAAAGCGCAGCACCCCTTCAGAAACACTGAGACTAACAATTGGAAGAGCCAAATTGATGGTATTCAGCAGCAAATCTGCTGTACCGTACTCACTTTTAGTCAAATAGTAGGTATAAAAACCGACAAGGAAGAACGTAATCAGCTTGCTGCCGAAGCTGCCGATCGCAAAAATCAACGAATCGTTGAACAATTTTTTATATTGATTCCTCATTCGACCAATCCCTGCCGAAAGTCGTCCATTAGCTCATGATTGATTGCAAAGGCTTGCCGCATCTTCTCCTTTGCCCGCTTCATCTGCTGGGAGGCTTCATGATTCTCAACAAGCTTTTCATTTACCTTTTCCAAAAGAAGTACTCGCTTTTTCGGTAGCTCCTCAATTGGTAGTACATCTTCTTCCATCTCAAGATTTTTGAACATCTCGACTACCTTCTGCTGCCAAGACAAGCCGATAATTGGAAGAAATTGAGAAACAGCTACAATCATGGAATGCATCCTGGTACCGATGATCAGACTTAATCCTTGATACAGCTCTAATAACTCTTCTTTATCTGTGGTAACGATCAGCTGTACTTGGGGACACTCTCGAAACTTGGAATACACACTTTCGACCGTTTCGTAATCCTGAATCTCTGAAGAAAAGAGAACGATCTCTCTTTTCGAAGAAACCAGCTCACGAATAAGATGGCTCATTTCCTCTAGATACTGCAGGTATTCTTTTTGCGGACAGCCAGTAATACGGTAATCAATTACACAAATTCCAATTTGTTGGCGAGTCGCCCTTTGTTTTCCAAGCTCCTCAAAGGATTGCTTTTCCGGCAAAAGAAAGACAGGATCCACAGAGGCATAGGCAGCAGAATGCTGAGCATTTTGCAAATAAGCATAGGAACGCTGATCACGAAAGGTCACAGCATCGCATTTTTTTAAGGTAGCGATCGCCGCTTGTTGCTGTTTTTCTGTACAAAAGGGGCCAATTCCGATTGAACTGACGAATATCTTTGTGTGGTGCTTGTTCGCAAGAGTCACTACCTGATCAAAACGTTGTGCGGACAGCGTCGCAGGTGATAAATCGAAAATCGCATTTCCACCGCCAATTATCAGCAGCTCCGTTTCCTCTAAAGCCGCTTCAAATGCTCGAATGTTGGCTGGCTCGTACATTTTCTTTCGCGAACGCAGCCATTTCCCTTTACTGACAAGATTCTTAACAAACGGCAGCTGGCGAAAATATTTGTAATAGTAGTCATGAATTTTTGATCGTCGAATCAATTGGTTGTTTCGTTTAATCTGTGATTCTTCGATCAATTTGTAGCTGTATTTTTTTGTTTCAACATCTGTTAACAGTTGGTCTGACAGCGTTTCAGCGATCAATCGATCCCCGATATTCGAACTATCAATGAAACTAACTAGGATTGCTTTCACTCCGGCCACTCACCTTCAACTTTTTTCTAACATTGCTAGCATTCATAAAAATCAACCACACCGATAATTTCCGTATCCATCAACGAGGGAACGAGCTCCGGCGTTTGAATGATTGCTCTTGCCTTCAGATAGTAATAAATAAAACTGCTTGAGGTACTCAGCATCAAACTGATCAAAAAAATTCCCGCAAATACCTTCGTCAAACGAGGAGACCGCATTGTTTCAAAAGACTGCGCAGACAACAGAAAGACATTCCGCGGCAGCTGACTCTGTTCAACGATCTCTGGATACTTTTCACTCAAGCGAATCGCCAGTTCTTTGCTTTTTTCTGGTTGATCAGCGGTCACACTGACTTTGAATATTTGTGAATTGATGCTGTTGGTCACCGTCAAGGACTGACTAATAGTCTCTCTACTTAACTGCGGCAACTCCTTTTGCAGCGCTTCTATCACAGCATCGCTTTTGATCATTTCCTTGTAGGTCTCCACTAACTTGATATTGCTTGCCACCGCTTTGTTTTCTATCTCTTGTTGGTCGTTATTCGCCAGCGACTCTGCTTCGCGTTGCTCTGCAGGCAGCAGGAAGGATACCTGTGTGCTGTATTTAAAGCCTTTCATGTAAAATCCCACACTTCCCAGCACAGCAAAAAGTACGGTCAGTACGATAAGCGCCTTCTTACGCAACCAAAGAAAGTAAAGAAAGTCCTTAAATGAATACATGACGTACTCCTTTCATCCACGAGATAATGAGTCGTAAAGACTCTCCCAATTCGCAATATACGCATCCAGCGAAAACTGCGCCTCGATCTTTTGTTTCGCCTGTTCCGACAGCTCTTTACGTAGCTTGTCGTCTGAGAAAAAAGAAAGCAGCCGCTCCTCCATTTCATCAATAGCTCCTGGCACTACCAGAAAGCCATTCTCTCTATCCGTGATTACCTGACTGATACCCCCAACATCCGTTGCCAGGTTGGGGATTCCAGCGGCCATTGTTTCTAAAACTGCCATCGGAATCCCTTCATGGTACGAAGGAAGGAGATGTAGACCGCAATCCTTTAAAAGCTCCTGTTGATCAATAGTCCAGCCATGGATTTCTACATTCGTACAGCCCGATTCTTCTAATTGCCGAAGAATTGCTGGAGTCGTTTGATCACTGTCCCCATAAAGATGAAAACGAACCTCAGGCAATTGCTCTTGTATTCGCTTAGCGAGCGTAATAATGTCATGACTGCCTTTTCTTTCGCATACGCGTCCGAAGGTTAGAATATTCATTGATTGCGGGTGGTAGCTGCTCTTTTCTGGTACGAAAACCGCATTGTTTATCACGATCACTGTTGTTGTCGTTAGTGTGCGATAATAATCAGCCCATTCGTCTCCCAAAGCGACAATGATATCCACTTTGTCGAGCGCCCTGCGGATAAAGTTTTTTTGTTTTGTAGAGGCTTTTTCGTAAAATTGATCAAAATTAGGCGCGTGCATATGAAAAATCGTTTTAGTCTCCTTTTTCACTGCCTTCAGCAGCAGTGCTTTGCGATAGAAACTCGCGTCCTGAGAAACATGAAAATGAACGATCGCTAGCTTTTGTGTATGAGCGGCAATGAGTAATTGTCGAAAGGATCGCAACGCGTATCGAAGCTTGTGTTTTTCATTCCATGAAAATACGTATTGAAGTTGCCAGTTATGATCCGTAGGAAAATACTGACGGAAATTTCGGATTACTGTAGAAATTCCACCTTTGCCGGTACTTTCGGGACCTATCATGATTATCTTTGCCATCCCTGCTCCTTTTTTTTCACTTGGATCAGCATGCACATAAAACCGAATACCGTTGCCGATAGTGCGGAGAAAAATACATGTCCCACCAAGAAACTGTAAATGATTGTAAAAATTAATAAGAATACACAGAACTTATCGGAACCGTGATACACAGCCAGTTTCAAGAAATAGCCCACCACAGCGATCAGAAGGAACGTTCCAATAATTCCATAAGAGAAAAACATATCGAAGAAGTCCATTTCTATCAGGCCACCCTTTCTTCCATACCAATCCCAGCGATTCTCGAACCCGGCTCCGAACAAAAAGAGGTACTGATTTTTCGGTGCCTGTAAGAAGTTATCCATCGCATCCTTCAGATACACATTTCTAGAACTAAGCAGCAGCCTCGGCCAATCATCCTGATAAAGTGTGCGAAAGTAAGCGAATCGTGCGATCACACCCGATAAAGCAGTCAATAAAAATTCTTTTCCCTTCATTAAAAGAAGAAAAAGCCCCAATAACAGAAATTCAAAAACAAAAAACTGAGCAGATAAGGAGCGACTCCGATAACGAGAAAGAAAATAAAAAATCAAATAGAAGGTATAAAGGACACCTGTCAACAGACCCGATTTTGTTCCTAAGATCAGCAGGCAATACATATTCAAAAAATACAAAACCAATAGCATTCCGGCTGGAATCAAGCATTTTTCATGATGGATGAGAAACCATCCAACAAAGAAGAGCAAGATCAAAAACGCAAAGGCAATGTCATTTGTCGCGAAATAGAACCCCTTAAAGCCAGCCGTATCGTCATAAGTGCTGTTTCCTAGCCCAAGAAAGTAAGGAATAATTAATCCTCCAATCAAAAATAAATCTAAAAAAACTGTTACCTTCGATAGTTTTCTAATAGACAAATAATCAATGTATTGATTCGCAAAAAACGGAATTAGCAAACATAATGAGAATCGAATGACATAGGACAATTCTTTAATAAGCAGCGAAAGACCCGTTTTGAAATACACCGTTTGAACAATACAAAGAAGGATCAGCAAGAAAAGGGAAATCAGTAGTAATAGATAGTCGCCTGTTCGCTTCACCCCTTTTGACAAAGCGCCATAGAGAATATAAGCAATAAAAAGGACTCGATAGGCTGTTCCTAGCGGGATATTGTGTCCATACGAGATAAAAACGCCGTTAAAAATATCTATTAAAGGAAAGATGATGATCATTATTAAAAAAATATGGATTTTAATCCGGTCAACCAATATATTCCTCCTCTGTCTGGGTATTAATAAAATCGTTTTTTTCGTTAAACGAAACACAATTAATGTTAATTCAATTAATAAATAAGCAAACATCTTTTTTTGTTAATAAATTACCTATTTTTGACTGATTAAAAGGGGTCTCAAAGTATAAAATAGATAAATATCAATCAAAAAATAAACATATTATAATTTTGATATTTTTTAATCGTTTATTCGAATTTATATTCATTATCATTTGATTACTTATCCCCTTCTTAAGAAAATTAATTGTGGGTATGTTGGAAGGAGTAAAAATAAAAGATGTTTCTAATTAATCAAATCGCTGATCTTTTTGACAAAGAAACGGTGACAAAAATAAAAATCATCTATTTGTTGAAAGAAAAGAAAACGTGGGTGTCGATTGATGAGCTGACCTCACAGTTAGAGATCAATCAACGAACAATCACAAAATATTTAACGTTTATTGAAGAAGATATTGATACATTCTCTTCAAACAAAGAAGTTGTGCTGAAGAGCCATAGTAAGAAAGGATATTTTTTGTACTATGATTTTGAGCCGGTTTTAGAAGATCTGGTCTTTCGTATCATTGAGGAAACAATCAATTATCAGTTATTAACGAAAATATTTTTCTCAAAAATTCCTTCGATCATACAGTTTTCTCATAAGTACTACGTAAGCGAATCTTCCTTATGGCGCATGATCAATAAATTCAGAAAGAATTTGCTACCCATTGGTATTTCTATCGAACGGAGATCCCTAGAATTGATTGGTGATGAAATTCAAATTCGTCGATTGAGTTTTGTGTTGCTGCAAAATTCTTATACACGGGGAAAATGGTTATACGGAAGTACGACAAAAATGGTGACAGAAAAACTGATGGAACGACTTGTCACCTTCTTCCATCTATGTTTATCAGATTTTGATTACAAGAATCTTTTCTGTATGATTGCGGTAAGCATTGAACGGACGAAACAAAAAAAGCACCTTCGTCTATCGAAGGAGCTGTGGGAAAATATCGAAAACAATGAATTGTTCGATCATTTTTTTTATGAAATGAGAGAGGTTTCACCCAAGGATTTTTATGATCGTGAAGAAATTGGGTTTCTCTTTTTATATGTTTTTACTATGGATGAAGTCTTTAACGACACATACATCCGAAAGAATTTTATTGCCTTTCATCACGAAAAAAAGACACAGCTCTTTCAGTCGGTGGAAATGTTTAAACAGCTATGGTTTGAGGAACAGAACCTGTTTCTCTCAAAAGATGACCTGATCATTGTTGATAAAAGTCTCTATAGTGCACACCTGTACTGCCAATTATTCTACAATGAAAAACAGCCAAATACTAAATCTGAAGATTCTTATTGGCAATCAAGCGAATACATATCTTTTCATCTGAAAAGTTTAGTCAAAGATTTCATACAATTACTGTACAACAAAACGAATTTTAATCTTTTCAGAGAAAGAAATTATCTTTTGTCTATTTATCCATTGTTGATTGAAACTGTCACACCACTCCAAAAGGTAGAAGAACCCTTACAAGTTTTTTTAGTCTCTGATTTATCAAATCTCGAAGAATACCAATTGATTAAAATGATCGAGAACGAATTCCGAGGGCGGTTTAAACTAGAAATCTATACCCATCATGATAGCCTGTGTGAAACGAGTTCTTTGGATTTGATCCTTTCTACTAGAAAAACATTTCTGCCGGAACGTCCACTATTGCCTAATATCGTCATTCCAAGAGAACCATCCAAACTTGATTTTCATACGTTGGAAATCAAGCTGCGAGACATTTATGCCAGAAAAAACCAGCAACCGACTCTTCCTTCACTGAACCATGTACCAGCAAACAATCCAAAATCAACCTATTAACATTTGTTAGAAACATCTCTGCAGCTTTTTGAAAAGAAAGTGCAGAGATGTTTTCTCACTCAAATCAATGAACTTAATGGAAAAACCAGCTTTTTTTCACTTCTTGAAAAACGGGTCGCCGCACTGGATCCCCATTTAATAAATCCTTTGTCATTTGCTGCATCTCCTCCAGATAGCCTGTCCCAAAACATTCTTCGATCTCTTGATACGCTTCTTTCAAATAAAAACCACGCTGGTGGACACTATGCGCATCTGAGGCAAGCATATACACAAGTCGATTTTCCAGCATCAGCTTCGCCGTCCGTTGAATCTTTTTACCAAAAAAACCGATAATACTGGGAGCCGTCACCTGTGTCAAAGCCCCCATCTCTAAGTAGGGAATCAAACGATTCGGCTCCTTTGCAAAAACCACATTTCTCTCTGGATGAACAATCACAGGAATATGTCCCTGTTCAATCAGCCGAAGAAATAATTTTTCTGCGTAGGCGGGAACCTCTATTGTAGGAAATTCAATCAACAAATAGTGATTCGTCAAATCCGTAAATAAAATATTTCCATGATGAATCTCTTCTAATAAGTCCCCCGTTAGTCGTACCTCCTGCCCTTCAAAAAGAGTCAGCTTTAGGTTTCGCTGATCCAGTTCCTGCTGCAGCTTTTGAACGGCTGATATCACTGTAGAGGCGGGATTTTTGTATCGTCCATTATTGTGATGCGGGGTACATAATATATGTGTAATCCCCTGTCGTATAGCTTCATGGGCCATGGCTAGACTTTCCTCCAACGACTGAGGGCCATCATCAACACCAGGGAGAATATGACAATGCAAATCAATCACACGTATTCCTCCAAACAAATCTACTTCTCTATGAATAGGAAATCGACAATGGTGCAGCCCTTACTACACCAAAATGCTATCAACGCCTTAAGCCTTGTCAATTCCTAATCAAGTTTTTTTCTTTCGTTTGATTCTACCAAATACGCTTAAAAATGCCGCATCAAAAAATGTTGTTTTTGTGAAAAAAATTCTTGTAGGAAAGTCTCGTTCAGAATACTATCAGCCTAGGAGAATAATGGTAGACAAACACTGTAAATACATCTAAATCTGTCAGAATGGAGCACCCCCTCTTTATGCAACCACTCCAAAAAGAACTGGAAGATATTTAATACAGTGAGTTCTGACAAAAAAATCTGTCGTGCTCTCACTCTCTTCTTCATGGACGCAGGGGCCCTTGGGATTAATTTAATGGGAAATCATTATTTTGGAATACTGAAGCGCTTTAGTTATTTGTACCGAAAAAAATATTATCCTAATTGAGCATTGTGGAACAAGTGAACGCTCGCATTCTTTGCTATGCTTTTCTTATTAAAACTAACTGAAATGAGGAAAACTTATGGCAAGAATTGCAGAGATTATGATTAAGCAACTACCAGAGCAGCACATGCTGACTATTCGACGAACCATCAACTTTTTCGAGGAATACGCCGATTTTATGGGGGAAGCGATCCGTACAATTCTTCAACACATCGAGGAAAATGAGGCTTGGCCTAGCAGTGGGCCGATCGTCTGCTTTCATAACATGGATCTAGAAAATTTAGCTGTAGAGATTGGCTTTGTGACGCCACGACCGCTTGAACCAAGTAACGCTGTTCAATCCGTGACACTGCCAATTCGCAAGGTAGCATTGACAATTGATCGCGGACCTTATGAAGAGCAGGACCCTACTCTGGAAGCACTCATGAAGTGGATTCCTGAACATGGCTATGAAGCCTGTGGTGGAATTTATTATCATTACTTAAATGGCGAAGACCAGCCAGAACAGGAATATCTTACTGAGATGTTTCTTCCAATAAAAAGTTCGTAAAATTCTTATATTAAGTCGTGAATCACTCTTTTTTAGTAGGAGTGATTTTTTTAATGCTTCAACATCCAAAAGATTGCATTCCAAACTGTTGACAAAATAAATCTACAGATATATTATATCTACAGATAAATTTAATCTATAGATTTATCTTAATAAGAAATTCAATGATACAAGAGGCGATTATTATGAAACGTAAAAAGAAATTTTTGATTTATGCAGTAGTTTTCTTTTTGACCCTTATTCCGATCCTTTATTCCGGTTTATTTTTAGGTGCTCTAATGGACCCCTATGGAAAAGTCGATCAGCTTCCTGTTGCCTTGGTAAAGGAAAATGACAATCCGATATACAACAAGCTGGTCGAGAGCAAGCTGTTTGATTATAAGGAAGAAAATGCTAGTAAAGCGAAAAAAGATCTAAACAAAGGAAACGTGTACGCAATCATCACTTTTGATGAGGGCTTTACAAATAAACTAACTGCCTTTCCGGTCACTCAACAGCAGCCGGCGATGACCTTGACTACATCGGAGGGACTAAACTACTCTGCCGCCAAATTAATCGTGACAACAACTGAGCAATTTGTTTCCAAAGTCAATGCAGGCCTTTCCTCCCAAATGATCAGCCAGCTAAACGCGAAGCAAGTTCCGACGAATATAGCCAGTATCATTCATTTAGAACATAAGGACATTCATCCAGTGAAAAACAATGGTGAAGGGATGGCACCCTATATCTTCTCTTTGACCCTATTTGTCGGCGGGATTTTTACGAACCAGTTCATTATGAGAGCATTGACGAAGAAAAAGGAAAAATATCGCATTTACTGGCGAGAACAGTTTCTATACCCAATGGTGATCGCTCTGCTGCAGTTGATCTTTTTGCTACTGATCAATGCGCTGTTCATTCACATCTCGATCACAAAACCTTTGGACTTCGCACTATTTTCGATCGTCGTCGCGGCAGCATTTTACAGCATTATCGTTGCCTTTAACAAGCTGGTTCCAGGGGTTGGAAGCTTTATCGTCTTGCTATTGACTATGATGCAGACCTCCTCATCTGGAGGTAGCTACCCTATTCTCTTATCTTCACCCATTTTCCGTACGATCCATCGATTCATTCCCATGACTTATAGTGTCAATGGGTTTAGAAATTTGATCAGCTTAGACAATTCAAAGATCTTTTTAGACTACGCCGCACTGAGTCTATTTATCGTGATCGGTCAAATCGGGATTTATTTCAGCTATCGAATTCATGAAAAGAAAAAAGCAGCGTAGCAAAAGAGCCAATCATGTGATGAATCTTCAACACATGATTGGCTCTTTTCTTTACAACAACGTCGCGATATAAAGCAAGACAGCAGAAACAATTAAGAGGATGACAAATATTTTGGACCCAACCTTCAACCATTTAGAGAAATTGATCTCCGCTATGGCTAAACCTGCCAGCAACACTCCGCCAGTCGGTGAAATCAAATTCATCAGCCCGTTGCCAAATTGATTACTCAAAACTACGACATCACGATTAATATAAACCAAATCTGCTAGCGGTGCCATAACCGGCATCGTCAACGCTGCGGCTCCCGAGGAGGATGGAACAAAGAACGTAACGATGACTTGCGCAATCAATAAAATCGCTGAGAACATAAATTTCGGCAGTCCGCCTAAAAGATTCGCCAAACAATTCAAAATCGTATCAATAATCATTCCGTTCTCCAAAATGACTAGCACACCTCGAGCCAAACCAATAATTACCGCCGCATAAGCAAAATCCGCACAGCCTTCGACAAATGCCTCGGCGATCTCTTTCTGATTAAACCTAGCGACAAGCCCGGCATAAAGACCCATTCCTACAAACAATGCTGAGATTTCAACCATATACCAGCCTTGCGCGATGATGCCCCAAATCATGATCATCAACCCAATAATGAAGCCGCCAATGATCCATTTATCACTCGTACTAAATGGTTTGTCCACTTCAAAATTTTGAAACTTGTGCTTAACCTTTTGGTCATTTTTATAAACAATAGAGGATTCTGGATTGGCCTTGACTTTTTTCGCATAATGCATGGTAAATAGGATAGAAATAAGTGTGATTACCGCCCAGCAGACTACTCGATAGACCAAAAGAGGATTCCCGTGTACATCGGCTACTCCTTGAGCAATCAGTACGTTGAATGGATTTATCGTCGATCCAATATACCCCGCCTGCGTTCCTAAAAAAATAGAATAAGAATTGCCGTCATTGAGTCAAAGCCTAAAGAAAACATCAGGGAAACGAAGACCGCAAATAGCGGAATAACCTCTTCACTCATCCCAAAGGTCGATCCTCCTAAGCTAAAGAGGATCATAGATAAAGGGATAACTAAAATTCCTTTATCTCCTAAAGATTGTGCCAATGTAAATAATCCACGGTCTACGGCACCCGTTTTTAAAATGATTCCAAAAGCGCCGCCTACAATTAAAACAAACGCAACAACTTCAACCGCATTGATTACTCCCGCTGCAGGAGCTTCTAACACGGCGCTAATCCCTTGTCCGTAGCCCGCTTTATCAATCTGATGATACGTACCGGGTACGACCGTTGTTTTTTCCATCCCATTAATCGTTCCAACAACCGTCTTAAATTGCCCGCTTGGAATAAACCACGTAAGTAACGCTGCAATAATAATTAAGAGAAATATCAATGTATAGCTATGGGGAAATACAAACTTTCTTCTTTTTAATTCCATTTCTTCCGCACTCCTTATATCGTATCATAACGTTATGTCAAAAATTAGTCTTTTTTATACACAATCTCACCGTCAATGCAGGTCAAGATTGTTTCGGCTGCCGCAACCTCATTAAAATCCTCAGTCGTAAGGTCTTGGTCAAAAATAGCAAATGTGGCCGATCTCCCTGCCTGCAGAACACCATAGTCTAATAGACCGTTTGCTACAAATCCATTTTTCGTAAAGCTTTTTAATATTTCTAGCGCTGACACGCCATTTTCCTTTTTCCACGTTTCAGCTCCTGTTGGAAAACGACGGAAGCAGGCGCGAAGAATGGATTCTGGCAGATTCGTAATGAATAACGGCAAATCTGTTCCGCTAGTCAGTAGAATGTCCGCCTCATGCAAAAGCCGATAATTGAAAAAAGCTTCGTCCTCACCAAGAAGAACCTCTGGCATATAAGCCTCCTGATAAGAAGGGTTCAATCCTAAAATTTGAGGATAGATTTCCGCAGCGATGTTTCCTTCAGACATTTCTTTAGTCATATTCGCTGTGATCATCTCTAAATCACTGATTGAGTTATATACGCCTTTCGGTAAGCGCTTCCCAAATTGGTTAAGTATTTTCGCGGCTTCGACTCCTGCGCGATCCCCTTCTGTGGTCAAACAACAAGGAACTGATCGTTCATTCCATTTTTTTACTTCATTTGCTAATGCTGGATAATCAATTGTTGGGCCCTTCTTCCCCGAGGCATAGGACCCAGTGATGTCCCCTGTTTCATCTGCGACGACACCATCCACCATCATCTTGACTCCTCCAAAGCGAACCTTCTCTGGAAAATGCTCGGTTTGATAGCTTTGAACTAAAGCGGTCGAGATCGGCTCTTCCACTGATTGAAGGTAGAAGGTCGTCATCAGCTTTCTATAACTTATGTTATTTAAAAAATCAGCAGTATCAAAGACGATTTCCTTGATTGAGACGACTCCTCTCGAAAGCAGCAGCTCCTCGAATTCATGGTACACTGCTTGTACCAATGCCTGATTCGCTAACATTTCTTTGATTAAGCGGAAACGACTTTCCGCACTTGTTTCCGTTTCTTGAAAACCGTAACGATCTTTCGCCTTCTGATTCATCCAGCAATAGGACCGATCCTTCGCGATAGCAGTTATCGGTCCTGGATAGTTCAGACGATCCAATGTTTCTTGACTTGGAAGTGTTCCCCAATCCTGCGTTGCCCAACCATAGGCATAAACAGGCTGTCCATGTTTTTTATCAAGCTCATTTTGAAGCATCTGCAGTGCTTCATTTTCAGAGCTTGTCTTTTCTAAGTTTACTCCTGCATGCATACTTAAATATCCACTAAAAAACACATGGTTATCGTGCAAGCCCGGCATCACAAAAGAATTATCATACTTTAGAACGGTAGTCTCTTCATCTACTAGATGCTGATAATCCCAGCCGCTCTGTACTTCTTCAATCGTCTCCCCCTTAAAAGCAACATAGCCTTTAAAAGGAAGGTTTCCGCCATCGAAAATGGCGTTGGAACGGAGAATTTTACGCAATTTTTTCACTCCTAATTACGGAGAGCCTACAAGCTGAATTTATACACTTCGCCTAAATAATACTGATGGCCAACATGGATAGGCTGATGATTTTGGTCATTGATCAACGTGTTCACATAAAAGAAGGGCGTACCGATCCCTACCTCCATAACCTTAGCTAATTGGTCATCTGCGATTGCCAGCTCAAGGATCGTTTCACCTGGATTGATCGCCAAAATATCCTCCTCAGCCAATAACTGATACAGTGATCCTGTCAAATCAGCTGTCAACAATGACTCAAAACGCTGCTTATCAAAGTAATTATTCTCCAATAGGATGGGCGTACCATCAGCCATACGCTTCCGTTTTGTATAGATGACGTCATCACCAACATTGATCTGGAGTTTCTTAGCCAGTTCGGCAGTCGCGGGAATAATCTTTCGTTCTAAGAGCTGATTGCTCGGGGTGAATCCATTCGCGCGGCAGCTTTCACTGAAGCCAATTACATATTCGATTTTTCGGAAGACCTTGTGTTGATTGACAAAAGTTCCCTTTCCCTGCTTTTTGATCAAATAGCCCTCTTTCACCAGTTCTTGAATGGCCTTTCGAACAGTGATCCTGCTGACAGAATAGACTTCTGTCAATTCCGGCTCTGGCGGAATTTTCTCATTTTCCTTGTACTCTCCGCTACTTATTTTATTTTTTATGATTTCCTCTAATTGCTTATATAAAGGCACCTGTGCTTCTGCATCTAACATACATTGATCCTCACTTCTTTGGATTATCTCTCTTTTGTTAGAGTATCAAATGCCCTTTGATAAAACAAGCTACTCGTAAGAAACACCATAGCCGAAAGAGCCTTCCACCATGCAAGATTCTCCCGCAAATTCATTACCCTTTTTCATCGCAGAAGCAATATCCTCACCGCTTAAGTAATGGATCAGGAAAGCTGTTAGGAAAGAATCCCCTGCTGCCATCGTATCTACCGGTTCTCTCAAAACAGGATTCACTTCATAATAATGCTGACCATCATAGCCAATGGCTGCTTTGTCTCCTCTAGTGGCGATCAATACCTCATTGCTAGGAGTAAAATATTTTTTCAAGAAGGCCTTCGTCTCATCCTCTGACAAATGACTCACTGAAAAGAATCCAAAATTCACTTTATCAATCGCTCGCAGGATCTCCTCCTCAGAAAAATCATCCGAGAAATCATAGGAGACTTTCCCTGGTAGATCGATTAATTCTTCCAATAAATGATTGACATGACTATATAACCCCATGTGAATCAAGGCAAACTGCTCTAAATAGCTACGATCCGCTTGTGTCAGCTGGATTGGATGTTCACGCGTGACACCGCCTTCATTACTCCCTAAAAATATTCGATCGCCCTCTTTTATCTCTACACGGGCACAACCATTTTCACCTGACTCAAAGCGGGAGTGACTATGTTCGATACCTAAATCTTCAAGCGCAGATAATACGTGCTTTCCTTCTGCATCCGATCCGAAAACACCCATGAAGCTGCTGTCTTGGCCAAGCTTTTTGGCAAAGACAGCAAAATTCAACGCATTTCCACCAGGATACATGATTTTAAGGTTTACATATTTATCAACAACATTATCTCCTAAACCTAAAACATTCATGCTGCTTCCTCCTAGTAATCAACTTTTCCCATATAACGTCGAACGTCTAAATCGTGATTCCGATTATCAGCCAATGCAGAACGATATTCTGACAATACGCTGTAAAACAGAATTGGATTGAAGAACTCGGAAACTTCATCTGGGATTAAATCTAATCCTAATTCTTTTGCATCAACAATTTCAACTTTTTCCGCATATTTATCTAGAAAAACTTTTGCTCGCTCATCTAGCACACGCGTACGTCCTTGACTCATTAATAAAATGAACATTGTATCCTTGTCCGTTACTTCAAATGGACCATGGAAAAACTCTCCCGAATGAACCGAGGTCGAATCCAACCACTGCATCTCCATCAATGAACAAATCGAAAAACCATAGGCATGACCATAGCTAGGTCCGCTACCTAAAATGTAATACATTTTTTCTTCTTGGTACTTATCCGCAAAAACCTTCACCCGATCCTGAACCTGTTGCTTCGCATTATCCACTACCGTATCAATGATCGTCATTCCTTCACGAAATTTTTCAAACGCCTCATAGCCCTCAGTCCCATGAAGCAATGAGACTGTCAAATCCAAGATAATCGCCATCGGATTGTTTTGAACCTGTGCATCACCGCCCCATTCATATAGGAAGCTGTAATCAGAAACCTTCAATAGCTCCGCCTTCTTATTATGCGTGAGACCAATCGTGTGTGCTCCTCTTTTTTGTGCAACCTCTCCTGCTTTTACCGTTTCTCCTGTGTTTCCACCATGTGAGCAAAGAATTACGACAGATTTTTCATCTAATCGCTTAGGCACAACTTGTACAAACTCATTTGCAGTATAAAGACCTGTAACTGCCTTCGAAGCTTCAGATTTCATGAAATAGTCCGCAACATACATATCAACCAGCGAACCACCACAAGCTACGAAATAAATACCCGATAATTCTCCCCCATTCTTCTCGATGATCTCATTTACAACTTTTTTTACGTCCACCAAAATTCCTCCTTTTTCGTATAACGTTATATGACGTTATATCTATGAACCTCATTTTAGAGTCTCTCAAACAAAAAGTCAACAAGTTTTTAAAAACGTTTTCTAGAAACAAAAAAAGATTGCTCTATTGGGCAATCGTCTCCCAAAATGAACAACCTTTTTTTAATCATCTAGCTAAACGTTTCGCTTTTTTCCTATCCATTACAACAGGTAGCACTTCCAAAGAACCTTCGACTTCAATCAATTAAGTCGAAGCAACTCCTGCAGCTTTTCTTGTGCCGCATGATCTTCTGAGATTTGAAAATCTACATCTGGCGTATACGTTCCTTGCCTTCCATCATCGTCGTACTCACCAAAGCCTGTATTCGTACTTACTGGTGTGCCATTACCTGTCTTCAATTCATAGACCACACCGTTATCCCCTAGTAAATACTTGCTGACGGGACGAGTAAAATCCATTTTTACAGAATAGTTCGCCGCAAATGAATCCGCAAATAATTCTTGCTTGCCGACGCCGCCATCCTTTGCCGTGTAAAAAATACATCCGCCGATTGCATGAATAGGAAACGCACTTAGTCCAGGCATGTTATTGTTTTGAACTTGAACCTGCCCATCAGGGGTATTCGCATACCAGTCACCGTGTCCAGCTGCCCCGTGATCAAAGAACCAATCACTCACCGCCATATTTCCTATCGCTGCACGTTGTCCTGCCCATTCAAGAAAAGCCTGATTGATTTGATCTTTTTGCGCATCGCTCAATTGAACTCTTCTATTGTTAACAGGATTCGTTTGTTCAGTACTTTGCGCCTCTTCTGTATCAGAAGAGCGAGCAGCTCGCGTTTTTGAAGTAGAAGACATGCTATCGGATGTCGCCGTTACCTTGATTTCAACAGAACTTTCCGAAGCGCTCTTATCCTTAACCGCCATTGAGCTACAACCGGACAATAAAAACACTGCACAGAGTCCAAAGGCGAGAAAGCTATTTATTTTCATTATAATTCCCCCAATACAAAAGCCTCTGGCTCAATTCTAGCACTAAATTCATTAAAAAAAAGAAACCTTTAGTTAGAAAACGATTGATCTTTCTCATGCGCATGCTTCGGTCTAAAGAAAAATCTCACGATCGAATGATTGCTACTAACAGTTAATGCATCCGTAGGGAGCAACGTTAAAATAAAAAAGAATAGCCCGATCGCGTAATTTAGATAGACAAAAATAATGTCCGCTCCAGATCGATAAGAAAAATAGACAAGAGCTATATTAAGAAGAAAATCCATCGCAGCCAATAAACCTGATACTAATGAAACGATCCATAATACGAAAAAGCCTCGACCATTTAATCCAACATCACGGCAGCGTCTTGTGAGCAACGCCAAACTCGGGACAAAAAAGAACAGGAAGTAAATCACTAGTGCAACAAGCATCATCGTCATTATATTGTTCGTAACATATAGAATAACTTGCTCCTCATCTACGTTTCGAAGGATCATATCGATCATACTCGCGAATTGATACACACTAACAGGAATGAATAACAGGGATAAAATAAGATACCCCACCATAACCCACCAATATCCCGCCCGTGTTGTTCGACCTTTAAAATCAAAATAACCAACAAAAAAATCCTTAATCGCTGTTGGAAAACTTACATAACTTGCACGCTTTTTAATCTTTATCACTATGTTAACTCCTTTGATGTTTTGACGACGGAAGTTTGATCAGGCTCTTTGATCATGTCCATATATATTCTGTCGTCGTTAATACTAAATGTAACTGTTGCTTTGATCGACATGCGTGATTATTGATGGAGGGGATTCCTCCTTCGCTGAACAGCCACTTAAAGTAGCAAACAACACTAATAAAAGGAATACAGGTTTCTTCATTCATAAACCTCTCAGGTATTTTCATTCTCTTCAACCTAATCGTATCCAATCAGGCAAAATCTACTCAATAGAAATCATTATCACCTGCAATTAGTAGAGCTGCTTATATAAAGAATCAGAGTTCAATTTCTTATCTTGAAACCAAACTCTGACTTGCTTCTCTATTTAAATCAAAAAATTATTTCAGGGAGTATTATCACCAAATAGAAAGTAAACAAGACAAACTATTGCGATTATAACAACCACAATCATAATGGCCCTTTTGCCATTCCTTTGCGCAGATTTATCTTCTTTCACCTCTAACGCCACAGCTAAACTTTCAATCTCCTGCTCACTAAATTCATTGTTTACCCGTAGTAAATTGATTTTTTCTGGATCAATAGTTGTCATCCCAGACAGCTCTTCATTCGAAATATCCGAATGTTGAAGGGCCTGTTTTACATTCATAAATTTTTTATTTTTTGGAGCGATTAAAAAAGAGTAATAGACATACAGCACTAAACTGAAAACTCCAATGACAAATATAGAATTTCCAAAAAAGGTCAGTGATACTCCCAAAAGTGCGGCAAGTGAAACGAAACCGATGGAAATGATTTTATTCTTATTCAAATTTTTAACTCCTTTTATTTAGTTATTTTACTTAAGTTATCTATGCTTACCTTTCCAAACTTACTTCACTCGATTACTGAAATAAATTTTTAGAAAGACAGAGAAAAGGTGTCGGTATTTCTTATAACACTGACGCCTTTTCTAAATGCCAATCATATGCAGTATCTACTTGTACGACCCCGATTAAAAAAAGTCATATTACTCTACTTCTATTTCCAAAAGAAAGATGTGTATCCCATTAAAAAGGAGAGTTTCTATTTCGATTCGGACTGGTTATTGATGATTTTTCAGTTATAACTATAAAAAGAAAAACGGAACAATTCTCGCCTTCAGAGATACGGTGATCTCATTTCTTCAACAAACAATCCATTTTCGGTTATTTGTACGATTGATTTTCTCAGAACTTTACTAGAGCAAACATACATGTAATAATCATACCCAAAATGAACTTCAAAACTCTTACTCACAAGTTTCGCCCATACGATTTCTCGCAAAATTAATTTTATTACCAAAGCGACATCACAATTCTTAATTGTCATTTCTTCTTCAAGTAAATCATACATTTTTTTCAGTTCATCAGAATCCTCTTCATTGATACTCAAATAATGGTTTTTCTCAAGTTCATTAATTTTTAAGGTTTCTACTTTCATTTCATCCATCATACTTTTTACGGCTTCAAAATATTTCTCTTCGACAGATAAGTAATCAGATAGTGTAAATTCTTTACTATCATAAATTGTCCCAATATCACCAATGGAAATCCACTCATTCTTTGGATAGTGCCCCTTAGAATTCCGATATTTAGGATCATATTTTGTAATTCTATAACAATGCATACGGGTCTCCTATTTTTTTCAATTTGCTATTTTAGTTAACACAAGATCATTATCCCTTCATGACGCAACAAATGTTCAATAGAATTATTCTGTTTTGCCTTAATTTGACAAACTAATCAATCATTATGGATCTGACCTGTTAACCAAAAAGATCCTGAAATGATGTTTCCCTCCATCATCTCCTCAGTCACAAGTTCTGGATCAGCAACAACATCAATTTCTCTTCCCAGCGTCTTGACCTTGGCATAATAAAAGAATTCATTCGTATAAGGATTGGTTATTTTCTTAGTAGACAATACTCGTCCGCCAAAAATTGCAGTAGAATCTGGTAAAAACGGGGCTTCTTCTTCGCTAAATAGGCCAGAAGGAATAAAAAATTCAGTTGCCAAATTTAATCCTTCCTCCCCTTCTTGTGCCTGTTTGTAAGTTTGTTCATTGGTATAAATGTTCAACTCATGGGCAAAAGCCGCTAACTGTACCTTCTTAATCGAAGGAAAGTTTAATTCATGGAGGCCTATATCTGGTAAATCAAAAACAAAAGGATAAGTAATTTCTTCGTCTTCTCCTGGTTCTGCTTCACTGCAAACCTGTCCATCTAAATCTGTAGCTGCCGGGTTTTCGATCTTTTTTGTTAAACAAACTTTTGATACAGCCGTTCCCTTAAAATGTGGATTCAAGCCAATTATCTCATTTGCCTCGTTCATCTGTCCCCACAACTCAACGCCTTCACCCAGCTCCAGTTTTAAATAGGCCGCTTCACCAACTTCAAGTCGTTCTCCTGATTCACAAACTAACTTGGCATACTCCATAAACTCTTCATTAGACTTAAGTGGTAACCCAATTGTTGAAAAATGACTAACCATTTTTTCTCCACCCTTCGAATGTTCAACATGCTGCTGTTTGATCAGCATTACTATCTTTCAAACCAAACTAATCTTCCGTTACCTAAAGCCAATAAGCAATTGCCACCAGACCAATCATCATCAAAATGAACAGTAGTAACGAGTTTTTTTCTTCATCTGCATTCAAAGCTTGAACTGGGGATAATGGTTGAACAGTCTCTATTTCATGCGATGGATGTCCACGCTCAATCATTAACCCTTGAAACCAATGAATTAATTGCATTTCCCTCTTTTTTCTCCCCCTTGTTGGAAGTTTCTCAAGATAATTATCCGCACTGTCCAACATATCTAAGGCTTCTGGTAAGTTTTTTTCTCGAGAATAAAGATAGGCGGCTTTCACCCGTTGTGTCACTGAATCTTCGTTCCTCATCATTTTACGAAACTTTTTATCTTGCCAGATTTCTTCAATTCGAGGATCATTGGACTGGAAGATCAAGAGGTAGAAGAGCATTTCCGCTTTTACTGCCAACTGATATACAGGAGCGACATTGGGTAGTTGCTCCCACAGCATGTCCAATTCTGACTGAAGCTTTTCCCATTGTTTCGTATCCAAAAAGAAATACACCCTTAGCAGATCGTGGTAATCATCAAGATGCGTACGCTTAGAACCTGTCGGAATTTTCTCAAAATATTTTCTTGGCATCTCTGCTAAAGTCATGCCTCTATTTGACAAATCATTCATCTTCAACTCTAGATGTAATAAGTAACGATACTCCTTTCGCTGAGAAGCCAGCAATATATTTTTCCCGTCATTATGCCCGTCAGGAAGCCCATTTAGCAAAACGATCAGGAACCCCATGAAAGAAAAAATGGACAAGTACCAAGTACGCTCAAAAAAGATAAGGGCTAGCAAACTCGCTATTAGATTTGCCAAACAGCCTCCTGATAGATACCATCGAAATGGCCACTTATTTTCACGATATTCTGGCGGTGCCATCAAGCATTGCCCACTTAACCCCGCAACAGGGCTTTTCTGAAAAACGATCCTGCCATCAGGGTACCAAGACCACATAAATGATAACACCCGAAAGCTGGTCATTTTATAACCAGTCATTTTTCCAAACAAAGCATGTCCAGCTTCATGGATAACTATTTGTGAGACTAGTAACAAATAAGAATAGACCAACAACCAGCTAAGATCAAAAATATCATGGCCATCCTCGTAAATCCATCTCCATAAAAACAGCCACATGACACAACTTAGGACAAGACCAAGTATCCAACGAATAACCTTTATTGCTTTCATTTTTATATCCTCCACAATTTTCAAAATCTTTCCTTATGCTCTAAATCCAAAAGTCGAAGAGGTTGATTTCTCTTCGACTTTTTTGTATAGTGCAGAAACAAATTCAATTCCTTTAATCGTTGTCGCTGCAGCGTACGTATACTGAATGCATTTCTCTAACATTTAAAATTGAAATCCCTGATTATCTAAGAAATAGATTGTTCTCATTTGCAATTTTTTCATAAAGCTGTTTATCTTTGTTGTTATCAATAATAATTGGGAGACTCAGGTCATAATTAGAGATTAAAATCATAGGATGTGAGTTAAAGTATAAACTGTTCCATATTTTTTCTCGAAGAAAACCTTTGATAAATAGTTTTAAAAGATTTATATTTCCAATCTTATATATATAATTATCACCATTATTTAAGACATCGATTTGATTCACATAAATTAGTCTATCTATCTTATCTAATCTCTCGCATTGTCTATCCATTATTTTAGTTATCTTACTCTTGTCATCTTCACCTCCCAAATCTATATAAGCTTCGTTATCATTTATTTCAAATACTCTCCCAAAAAAAGATAAATACTTATTTTCTTGACTTAGTCTGAAGTATTCATTTGACAATAGACTAAGTCTCGGGTCTCCTATCTGCATAGTTTCATTAAATACATCTAATACAGCAACTTTTTTAAGCCTTGTCGCTTCAACCACTAATTCATGATAATCTGTAGAATCGAAAAATAATTTATAAAGCTCATTATCAAAACTGCTTGATGAAAAATCCATTTTTTCTAATTCAGGGATCTTCCCATCCTGAATGTTAATTTCTGATTCGTTGCTCATTATCATCATAGGTTTCTTTCTATACTCATTGATTGATGGCCCCTTCTAAACTTTCATCAGAAGAAATTTTATAATGAATCAACTTAGAGTCGGTAGTTTGACTTTTAGCATAATTAGATTTGCTTTCCAAAGGTGTTTCCCAGCCTTATCAAAAACCTCCAAATGCTTATCTTTTCCTTTATGGTAAGTATCTCTATAGTAAACATACTGCTTATTAAATGGGATTTTTCGCTCGGTTAAACATTGCATTCATAATTACTGATCAACCACATATTATTTTTTATTCAACCATTTCTCATCCCCATAAAATAATCCGTTTGGTTTAATTTCCTTTAATACTTCCTTAGCAGAATCATGTAGCGCTTTAATTTCATTTTCTAGTTCATCCGGCAATAATGATTCTATATCTTCTAATTCAGTTCCCAATTGTACGATGTCAATGATTCTTTTATCAATGCCTTTTCTACGTAAAACCTCTAAAGTGTAAGGACTAAATAAGTACTGCTCGCATTCTTCTATCGCCAATATTCCACTTTCCAGAGAGTCTAGTAATCCTATAATACATACTAATAACATTATATTTGCATCTGATTTTTTATTGGTGGACAACTTTATTTTTGTTCGCATTTTTTTCTCCTTCTTGTTTCTATTTGAGTCAATTTCATAATTTGCTAAAACTTATAAAACTGTTTATTTTGAGTATGTTTCTCTGTGCAAGAGAGATGAAAGTTTATCATTCCAATGTGGAGGTAAATAGCTAATTCTTGAATAATTTGAAAAAATACAGTTGATTCTACCACTGTTTTGCTCAAATTATGGGGAAGTAGCAACTTTCCAAGTACCCTAATCGTTGATATACTAACTAAACTAATCATGAAATTTGCTCATTTATTTAAATTATTACTCCATTTATTTTTAACTTTTACATCAAAGACTTTTCCTGATTTACTTTCAAAATAGTGTATAGAAACCTTGTTTCCATATTTGTCATATCCATCTTTATAAACTTTCTTCCATTCTCCTGGTTCAATTTTTCTTAAATCCTCTAATGCTTTTTTGTATGTTACCTTACTAGATTTAAGCCCACCTCTTTCTGGTGTAAATCCTTCAGGATATTTTGGTGCATGTTTTATGCCATCATAAACATTCTTAATACCTGAACCAGAACTACTATAATTACTCCCGCTCTTAAAGGCTTGTGTAGTATTTTTTGCCACCATATTAGCATGACTTGTTACTGCAGCTGAAATTGCCGCTGCCGATAGAATACCTGTTCCACCACTAACAAAACTCGTTCCCACCAAATTGTGCAATCGCGGCTGAAAAACCTGCTTCACCAATGCCAAATGCTGCTTTATATTCTAGTGCAGCTTGGACATATCCAGATAATTTCCCAACAAATACTCCGACATTATAGCCTTTATTTTTTTCACCCAGTCTTGGTCTGCAAGCAAGCTAAATGTTGAATTTATTGGTAGAACAATACCATTATTATCCAAAATCTGAGTAAGTGCCTCTACACGAAATACAACATCAGTTTTTGAGTATGTTAGCTCCTACTTTTCCCTACATTTGCTTTCAGTACTAGCTAAGTATTCTACGTTGATTAGTTGTTGATGATATGCAGTTTGAACGGTTTATTTTGAATAATTAAAACTAAAAATACATTCAATTTAGTAAATGAACATTCAAAGAGACTAAATAAGCCTTTTCGAATGTTCAAATAATAGATTGATTAGTTTAATTGTCAGTTGACAAAATAACAATCCATCTAAATGTTCAGATTGATTTCATCCACTTTTTTTTGTGCCATTTGAACCAAACCATTACCAAATCGCTCTACGAGTCCTATTTCACTTTGTACGTAGAAACAACATCTATGCCTTCTTTCGTCGTTATCATCTATCTCCATATCGGCTTCAATAAATATTTTTCCGGTTACATCAGCTGGGAAAAATTCTAACGAAAATGCTGGAGTATAGTTTCCTTTTTTTTCGCCAAACTCAACATAACAGTTTTCCTTGAAATAAAATGAAAATTCTATGATGTTTTTTCCGATACTCTCTAAATCAGTATCCTGAATAAAGCATAATTGATAAATTGAGAGGTATTTTGACGTTATACTTACTTTTAATTCCAACAAATTTGAATCTTCCCAATTTTTTTCTATTTTAATGTTATCCATATATCCTCCCTTAAACTCCATAGCCTATTTAAATTTGAAATCATCAAAGACACCTGTTACTTTATTGTAAACATAGTGAATAGATACTGTTTTCCCGTTAGACAACTTTACGTTTTTCTGCATTTTTACCCAGCCCTCTTTAGCATGCCATCTAGCATCGTTCATTTTTAATGGTAGCTCGGTAGCATTTTTCAACGGATCGGATTTAGTTTCATGCATTGCCATCTGTTCTTCTATAGATTTAGGCTCAGTCCGACCCGTACTACCTCTACCAGCTGTTTTAACTGGATTTCCGACACCACTATTAGAACTGTAATTACTCCCACTCTTCATACTTTGAATAGTTGCTGCTAAAACACCTGTTGCATGTGTTACTTCTACGGCAGCAAGTGCAGTTGACGCTGGTGAAAGTGACAGACTTGCACCACCAGTAAATGGCGATGCAGCAAAACTGATTGCATTTCCACCTGTGAATGTTGCTGCAGCAGCCGTATATTCGACTGCGGCCTGTGCAAAACCAGATAGTTTTCCTAAAAATACACCTTTATTGTAAGCTGGATTTTTCTTAATCCAATTTTTGTCCGTCCACATAGCAAATCTAGAAATTGGAGAAATTTTAATTCCGTTATTTTCAACTACTTGTGTGATAAATCCTACACCAAATGCTACACCAGATTGTACCTTATTTTTTACTACCTTTTTAGCTGTTTTACAAAACTTAGTCAGGGTATTTTTTAGAGCTGTTCCCCAGTTTTTGAGTAAATTAGCGCCTTCTTTAGTCTTCGGTTTTCCTTTGCTTCCTGTAACTTGCTGATACTCTAAGTTGAGTCGTTGCTGGCGATAGGCAGTTTGAGCAGCCATTTGCTGAGCATAAGTCATATTGCTGTAGCTATTCGTTACTCCTACAGAAATCATGTTTGCTCCACTTCCATAATATGGTGGACCATAGGTTGTTCGTCCGCTGCTTGCTCCAGAGAAATAATTATTTACGGAATTATAGGTATTTCTAACGCCATTATAAACGTAACTTGCGGCTTGTTTAACACCACCCCAAACATTACTAGCTACCTTCTTAACCGTGTTATACGCATTGCTGACAACTCTTTTGACTGTATTGACCACTTTTTTGGCGACTGACTTAACTTTATTTACTACCTTTTTCGCCGTCTTCTTCACACCAGACCATAAATTTTGGAAGAAATTCTTCTTATGCCCTGTCGGATCGGAATAATTAATCGGGTTATTCTCGACATACGTATAGCCATTTTGACTCAGCGGATTGTCTTCTTCACCCTCATAGCTGTCTTGGGTTAGGAAGGTGCCGCTTTGACTATCGTAGTAGCGCGCTCTTAAGTAATTATACCCTGTAACATCCTGTGCTTCACCTGTATATCCGAATGGATTGCCTGTTTCGTCCACTTCCTCTGGTGTTCCAAAGACGGAATAGTTATTTGAGCTGTCGAGTTCGCCGTCTTTCATCATCCCTGTCACGCTGCCTCGTGCATCGGTCAGGTATTGGTACTCGTCTTTTGTTTGCTCGTTCGTGTAGCTGAGTCGTTCGTTTCCATACGTGTATGTTTCGCGAGCTTTCATCTCGTCATCATAAGTTTGAAGAACTTGCGTATTTTCCTGATTGACATCGTTGACATAGTTTCGAACTTCGTAGTAGTTATACGTATCTTCTCGCGTTGTATATGGAATCAAGACTTCGTTTACTTCAGAAGAATAAGTCACTTCCCCTTCGCCTGGTCGATTGCCTAGACTTGGCCGGTTCACGACGATGCCTTCTTCGTTCGCGCGGTCCTTCGCGATCTTCTGGTGATAAGCACGTGAAACAGTATCGAAAACGTTCATCCACAGATTTCCGACGGTTTCTGGCAGACTTGATAGCCCTTGAATCACATTTTCAGTAAAACCATACCAGAAGAGGGAGTTTTCCTCTCCATTTGGACTAGTTTTTGGTGATTTCCGACTATCTTGACCGCTTCTAGTCGTCGAAGTAGATTTAGAAGCTCCTTTGCCTTTTTTCTCTTGACGTTTAAAGAGCTGGTACGCAGTCGTATCTTCTGTTCGACTGGCGGTAAATACGCGATTGTCATCGCCGTCATAGAGGGCGGCCATTAGTAAACCCTTGTTGTCTTTTACTGCAAGCAGGCGATTTTCTGTGTCATAGATATAATCCAACACTTCATCGGTTCCACTTTGCTTCACTCGATTGCCATTCTTATCGTATTCATACTTAATGGTTTGATCGTCATTTTTCATGCTTAACAGACGATTGTTATCATCGTAAGTAAAGTCAGTGGTCTGTTCTTTTCCGTTAATCGTTTCTGTACTGGTTAATTTATTCCCGGCTAGATCATAGGAATAGGCATAGCTTGCCAGTTCATTTTTCTTATTCTTATCAGAAACGGTCATCTGAGTTACTTGACCAAGGCTGTCATACTCATATTTTTGCACGACAGTCTTGCCTTCTTGTGTGATCACTTCTTCAGAAACGAAATTGTCGGCATCATTTTTCAAAAACAGTTTATTTTGGACAGCATTGTTAAAACCAAAATTAAATTATAATAATTATTATTAACCAATATAAAAATATCATATTTAGATACAAAAGAGAATTTATTATTAAAAAACGATTCTAAAATATCTTAAACGGTTATAAAACAACCCTGAACGGTAGTTTTTCTTGTATACAAAGAGCTTTTTTACCTTTCAATTGTTCTGGTGAAGAACTCCGTTACAACAAAAAAAGCCCAATCATCCGTTAAGACGATTGAACTTTAGTCAGAACAATCAGCAGCTGGTGTGCTCCATTCCTTTTCTAAGTAATATTAATAGGCAGTATTCGCCAATTTTGTTTGCTTAAGAACATTCTGATTTTTTCGTCAAATCAGCTGCCGTTTTCTATGGAATAGCTAGGTCGATCAACAATTACATTTTTCTCTGACCAATCGTTTCCTGCTCCTTTTCCAGAAATTCCTTGAACCAATAAAAGCTTTTTTTAGGGACACGTCTCATATCGCGTAAATCATGGTTGCCTCGGTTTACATAGACCATGCCGTATCGTTTTTCCATATCGCCTTTAGAGCTTGGCAAGTCAATTAATCCCCACCCGAGATAGCCTAACACTTCACAGCCATCGATAGCCATGGCATCCTTCATCGCTTGGATGTGGGTCTCATGGTAGTAAATTCGATAGTCATCCTGAATTTGAGTCCTGCCATCCCATTCTTCCTTCGTCCCTATACCATTTTCGACTGGAAAAATCGGTACATGGTATTTTTTGTACATCCTATTTATGATGTCTCTAAATCCAAGAGGATCAATGCTCAGCTGCCATTCATTATTTGAAACAAATGGGTTTTCAACCTCACCAAATGTTAAATAATAATTGGGTGCCACATCTGACGGGATGTTTTTATGACTGATCGATCCTGTGCAATAGTAACTGAAGGCTAAGTAATCACTAGTGACTTTTTCTATTTCTGCGAGTTCTTCTTCTGAGATTTCTAGGTTCATTCGTTGCTTCTCGAAAGTCCTTACCTGTCTAGAATAGCCACGTCCGCAAAAGGCGTCTAATAGGTTTTGATTGATAAACTCGTCCCATTCTCTTGCGACTAGAATATCTTTGGGATCATTGGTTGCTGGATAGATATTCGAATAGGCTAACATTCCTCCGATTTCACCATCTGTCGTCTCATGGATGTAATTCGCAAGCCTAGCATGAGCGACCATCACATTATGAGCAATTTGATGGATATTTTCGGCAGTATCTTCTGTAGTTAAAGTACCTCCATACAATAGTGCTAACGGAGTGGCGTATAAGTTTTGTTCATTAAAGGTGACCCAATACTTCACTTTTCCTTTATAGCGATCGATCACTTTTTTCCCATATTCAACAAACGCCTCTACGACATGTTTACTCATGAAGCCTTCATAGTTCTGCGCTAAGTGCAGCGGCATATCGAAGTGGTATAAGCACAGCATTGGTTCGATCCCCCGTGCCAGCATCGCGTCGATGTATCGATCATAAAACAATAATCCTTCCTCATTGAAGGTCCCGTCTCCCATCGGATTGATCCGTGACCAAGAGGTTTGGAAACGATAGAAGTTCATTCCCATTTCCTTCATTAAATCAAGGTCCTCTTCGTAGCGATGATACCGATCAATCCCGTGCTTCCAGTCGGATGTCTGCTCACCCGCCTCGCGTATATCATACACTGAGGGCCCTTTTCCCCCTTCATTCCAAGCACCTTCTGTCTGCATACTTGATGAAGAGTCGCCCCAGTAAAATTTCTTTTCTACCATTCTCTCATTCCCATCTTGAATCATTCTCTCTGTTCTCCTCGGTTTCTTTTCTTATTAAAGAACCTAGGAAGCTGAAGTCTCCGCGCTTGCACGAGCCACTCGTTCACTGATCTTCAGGAAAGGCAAATAGAAGAAGATCAAGGCGACGATGATGACTGCTTGAACAAGAATCGCCCGCCAATCCCCGGCTGTTGCTAAAAAGCCGCTGATAAATGGTGGCGTCGTCCACGGTATCGTGACCACACACGGATTGACCAATCCGACAGCAGTCGCTAGGTATCCGATAACGGTTCCAACAATGGGTGACAAAACAAAGGGAATGATCATCGGTAAGTTAAACACGATCGGCAACCCAAAGATCACAGGTTCATTGATATTGAAAAGATTGGGCCCTAAAGCTAATTTCGACAAATCCTTGTATGCTCGATACCGACTAAATAGTAGGATCGCTATTACCAGGGCAATCGTTGAACCGGTCCCGCCCATTAAAGCGCCATAAACTTGGTGAAAGGCTGAATTGATAATGTGTGGCGCGTGTTGTCCCGCAGCTGCCGCGTCCATATTTTCATTCATATTCACCATCAGCAATGGATCTAGAATCGGCCCTGTAACCACCGATTGATGAATCCCAAAAGAAAACAGCAGGTTTCCAAGACAAACTAGGAACAAGTAACCAAATAAAGAGGTCCCTACACCACGCAATGGCTCTTGAATAAATCGTTCAATGATTGACATAAAATCATTACCGGTCAACTGAATCAAAAACGAAGCAAAGGCAAAAAGTGACACAACAATGATCAATGGAATCATCGTATTAAATGATTTTCCGACTGCAGGTGGAACATTGTCCCCTAAATTGATTTTTAATTTTTTCGATTGCGTCAGGCGAATATACAGTTCCGTTGCTAATAATCCAGTGATGATGGCGGCAAAGACACCCTTTGAGCCAATATTACCGTAACTAATGACGCCATTGATTTTCACAGCGGTCTCGGAATCTATCGGCGTAGTCTCGATCATGATTGGCAGTAATGTCAAAAATGCTGGAACAACCGCGATAATGACACCGATTGGATTCTCGTAGTCTCGATTTTTCGCTAAGAAATAGCCGATCGCGATCACCAAGATGATCCCTGTAATATTCAATGTAGCATTCGTAACGATGTTTCCCCAATTTTGCGCTGTCGCCATCGTATCTGCATTGATCAAGCCTTTGAACCAACCAGTCGGGTCCAACACAACAGAATTAATTAAAATGGCAATCCCGGCCAAAATGAATAATGGCATGATCGTAGCAAAGGAATCGCGTAAAGTTCTCAAATAAACTTGGTCTCCAATTTTCTGCGCTGTCAAAACAAATTTCCCCATCAAAGCTTCTCTTTTTTGCTTTTTATCCTCATTCATTCGTTTCCCTCCAAATTTATTTAAAGCTACGCGCTAACTTTATCTGAATAATACCACCTGCAAACGTTTTTGTAAACACTTATTTAAATTTGTGTATACTAATTTTTAAAAATAAAAAAGAATGTACCTAATACATAAGTACATTCCTCTGGATTCTTAGTTTATATCCGCGACTATTTTCCCTGATGTATAGGGGTATCGTGTCTTAGATAAATCAAAGGGCGTTCCGTCATCAAAAAACACGACCTGATTCGTTTCAAGTATTGGTTCTCCTACTTCGATATTGAACTCTGCACTGTCTAGTTCATTCGCCTTCGAAGCAATGATCACACGCTGCGCCGCGCTAATAACAAAGCCCAATTCATCTCTAATATAATTATAGATAGAGCCCATTAAAATTTCTTCATCCAAGTCTCTTACATACTTCAAAGGCATGACAGAAGTCTCGATACTCTTCGCTTCATCCTTTACATATCTGACACGTTTAATATCATAGACAGGATCTGTATGCTTTATTTTCAAGGATTCTGATTCATAGGCTGTGGGAAAGCGCACTTCGAAACGAATAATTTTACTTGTGACCTCTTCACCCTCCTGAAGAGAAGTCCCAAACACGCTATTAATTTGAGTAACATCTTTATTGTTCTGTTTGATATTCGTTCGGACATAGGTCCCTGAGCCACGTCTCGTATACAGCAACCCTTCATCGATCAGCAGCTGAATCGCTTTTCGAACAGTTACCCGACTGGTTTGATACATCTTCGCTAGCGTTTCTTGATCTGGCAGCAGCTCGCCTTCTTTATACTCGCCTTCCACGATTTTTTTCTTTAGAGCAATGGCAATCTCTTTGTATTTAGGCATATCCACAGGCCTCCTGAAATTTGTATATACTTATATAATAATAGATTACACATAAAATGTAAACCTCCTATACAAATAAACAAAATGCGGACTATGACTAATACCACTGCCTCTATAGCAAAAACAGCCTTATAAGCTGTGTAACTAGCTTATAAGGCTGATGTAACCATTTTATTGTTTTATAAATTTCCCAGAATCCTTTAGATAGCCAGCAACGTTGGCTTTTAATGGATCAAACTCGACAGAACTCGTCGTAATCGTAAGAAGCAGTGATACAGTCTCTTCCCTGCTAAAGGTCGTCTTGTACCCATTCATCATGAAAAATGTCATCATTGCTACAAGTGCGGTTCGTTTATTCGCGTTTTGAAAAGGATGTCTTTTCGCAAGATTGATCGACAAGATAGCAGCCATGTCATAAATGCTTGGGTAAAGCTCCTCACCAAAAACAATCTGCTTCGGTTGCTCCACAGTCCTATCTAGCGCTGTTGCATCTCTGAAACCGATCATTTCTCCTTTTGATGTCCTTGTAATTAATTTTGCATTGATTTTCACAATATCTCGTACCGTTAAATAATTCATAGCTCAATTAAATCCTTAATCGCATCTTCATATTGATCCATCACAGCATCCACGATCGAATCAATATCAACCTTCTCTTCTGCCTTTACGATCTTCACTGTCCCATCTTCTAAAAAGATATAGCTGATTGCGCCACCAGTTTCAACACCTAGACGCTCTTTCGCCTCGGCAGGAATTGTGGTCACATCACTATTACCTGATCTTCTGATTTTATAGCTCTTTTCTCCCACAATGTACACCTCCATTTTGTATATATTATATGATTGTATATACTTTTTATCAATATATACAAAAATAAAGTATTTACTTTTGAAATCACATCATAAAAAAACGTCTCAAGAAAGACTTCAACTTTCTTGAGACGCGATGATTGCATCGAATGGAACATTGTTTCTTTCGCGAGGAAACAATTTATTGATTTACCTGCTTTTCTCTTCCCTAGAATCAATCAATGAAACCCCAAAATAATGAGCTTTCTTCCGAATTTCTCTTCTTAATTGTTCGCCATAGACAAAAATGTGTTGTCGCCATGGATCTGTCAAATATCCCCAAGAGAAATCTTTGGAAAAGAACAAATAATAATCCCCGTCAGGATAGAACTCTGGAAAATACGCGTAGTATCCACCATCGTAATAGTTTTCATCCGAAATAAATGTTGGCTTCTCTTTCCGCGTCTTTACCTGCGGATAATACTTGTAACAAGTATGCTGCCAATCCAAAACATACATATATTCTTGGTCTTTTAAGCAGGTACAAAAAATATCTTGGATCGTTTCTCGCCATTTAGGATCAGAATTAGCTATCGCAACTACGCCCTTACAACTGTAGAGATCGTAAGGCTCCTTCAAGGTATAGCGAGAATCTTCTGCAGAATAATCTGGTTCAAAGGAGAATCGCTGGTCGACGATTTTCCAAAGTTCATTTTGTTCTTGACCTGTGAGAATTTCCCATTCCTCTTGATGGTTCATAATAGCCCTCTTTTCTAGGTTAAGTTGTAACTAAAGTTCTATAGACAGTATTTTTAAAATTTTAAATCTAGCATGCGCACCTATATAGCTAAACAAAATCCGTCAAAATTAATTTTTCCCTCAAGCACTTATTTCTGTTTAAGGTTCAATTAAGCTAAGCTCGCTATAGTGTACTCAACCTAAAACTTTTTCATTATGCCAGTCGCTTCGGCGGCTGGCAGCCCTTTTTTTATTTATGTTCACTAACTGAAATCACTCAAAATCAATCTCTTGCTCTTTTATTGGACTCTACCAGAGCTAAGGAATCAGTTTAAAATCATAGCTAGTAGTCTTCGCGCAGAAAAAGACATCGACCTATGAACCGAAACATGGTTCATAGGTCGATGTCTTTAAAATAATGTACACAATAGGTTAGTCTAATTTGGCAAAATCGTATAACCGATCAGCTTGTCGATTCTTCTGATCTTCGACTTCAAACGTTACCATACAACAACGAATAACATCAGATATTAGTGTAAAACAAAAGAAATGGTAGAGCTTTTATTAATTAAAAATTTTTTTCTACACTTCTTTCACTCAATTAGTAACCGAACTTTTAAGAGTTCATTAATCCATCAGTCGATCAAGTAGCCAATCCACACCATACGTACAAGTTTTTTGTGCTTCATTGTTCCCACAATGAACGTTTCCTTCAATTTCATAGTATTCTTTATCTGTGCTTGAGACCTTTTCGTAAATAGTCTTCGCCCCTTCTATGCCGATAACAGGATCTTCTTCTGTGTGCTCTACAAGCACTGGGCATGTGATGTTCTTCAAGTCCGCTTCAAAATTCATGCGGTGAGAAATTTCTGCTGCTTCATCTAATGTTTCTACGTTAAATTTATTAAGAAAATTATACAGATAGAACCGATCAATACCTGCAAAGGTATGCATGGTCAATTGATCAAGCTGTGAGCAGCCTCCTCTAACTACTAATCCAGCGAACTCATTCGGATAGCGACAAACTGCGCTGGTAGCTAAGTAACCACCAAAACTGACTCCCATGATCCCGATCCTGTTTCCTACGGCGGGATTTTCCTTTAAATAATCAACAACTGCTAAGACTGCTCCATCGTAGTTGTTCTCAGTTAAGTAGAGTTCCCTGTTCAAATTGCATTCACCCTGTCCCGGACCATCGAAAATCAACGCTGCACATCCCCGGTCAACCACTGTTTTGGCAATGACAAAATTCTCTTCTTTAAAGCCTGTCGCACCGACCACACAAATAACGACTGGTGTATCTTTCGTTGCATGATTAGGTAGCGCAAGGTAGGCTGGCATCCATTTCCCTTCATAAGGAATTTCGATGTATTGAACATTTTCATTTTTGGCTAATTTTTTATGCAGCTTAAAACTACTCACAAGTTTGCCGTAAATGCGATACTTTTCTTCATCAAAATTTTTTATCCCATAATCCCCCAAACGATAGAGTGCATTAGCATTAAAATAGTATTCACTTGCTGTTTCTGTATGTCCGGCTTCCTCATTCTTTTTTGCATAGCTATATGCATTGTCACCTAATCGTTCACATACCTCTACAAAATCATGCGCCTCTTCTGGTGATACTTTGTCAAAAGTTTCCAAGTTGATCTCTGTTTCCGCCATCATTTTGATAAAATCTTCTGGTGACATGCCACCTCCTAGAATTCTTCCAACATCTTGTGCAGGGGGTCTTTTTCGAATTTCCATAACGACATCTCCTTTTCTCATTTTTAGTACAGTGTACTGTTTACGCTTTCATAGTACACTGTACTAACAGAGATGTCAATCGTTTATTTTTTGGTGTATACTGTATCTCATAAAAAGCTATTGTGCCGTTTTAACAGCTAAGTACATAAAAAGAGGGGTTCTCCATGGCGGATACTAAAACAAAAATATATTTAAGTGCTAAAGAGTTGTTTAAGAAACGAGGCTATAGTGCCGTTTCCTTAAGAGATATCGCGGAACACGCCGAAACTACCATAGGAAATCTGACCTATCACTTTCCAAAAAAAGAAGATTTTATGTTACGTCTTCAAGAAGAGCTTTATGACAATTTCTTCAACTTTATGGACGCGAAGATTACAGAGGACAATGCATTTGACTTACTAAAGTCTTCAATTAAAGAAATTCAAGAAATCCGAAATACGAACATGTATTATTACAAGTATATCGTGAACATCCACGAAGAGTTTCCTGCAATGAATGGAAAACTCATGCAATTTAGAAAAAGACTGACCTCCTTTTATCTCAATATATTCCTCACGTTAAAAAAGACTGGTATCATGCGAAAGGATATCCCAGACAGTGAGTATGAAAATTTAACTGTACTTATTTCGCACTTAACATATAGCTGGTATCAATTGACCAGCCCTTACTATGACAGTGAACATGAACTGTCGTTGGATGAGGCATTGAAGACATTGCTGAAAAGATATTTGACTGAGGACGAGGCTATCCGTTAAAAATCAACAATCACTTTTTCAAAAAAACTCAGGATATTTGAGAATATCCTGAGTCGTAATAAAAAAAATCGTATGCTTAAATCCGCGTTCACTCTTTATCCACGAAAAGTTGACGATTTGATACTGCGAGTAATCCGTTCAAAGCAATGGAGTACTTATTTTAGGCCTTTTTAATGAAAAGGTCTTTTTATTTTGATTATCTTATCGAATCTCTATCACTGACTGCGTTTACTTCCCCTCATGGTGTAAAACCACGATTACGCTATTCTTACTATCTTAACAGCCTTTTTCCTCTCCTATTCATTTACAAGAAATTGTCCAGTCCTTCTATCCTATTGATTTTATATATAGAAGGTCCTATCTATAAAAAACAGTAAACAGGTTTTGAATTTTCTAAACATGTTCATAACCTTTAGGAAACACTTACATTTCCTCTTGCACTATTTATACTAGGAAATGAAGAAACAGTGGCCACATCGTTCTTCTAATCAAAGATAGACCTTAACGCTTCGCTTAATAATATCTCGAATTGATTCAACGTGGTCCCAAAGAAAAGATTTGGCTGGTATTCCGACAATACTTGCGGCGCATAGGTGCCTGTGCTGATGGTCAGTGTTGCTAGCTGCCCAATACGGGACTGCTTCTCTCCAACGAAAGCAATGAGATCAATCTGATGATCCTTTGCCATTTTCGCAAGTTCGGCCAAACGAAAAGTATCGCCTGAATTAGAAATGATGATAATCAATACATCCTTTTCAACTCGTTCTCGAAGAAATTCTAAATGACTATTAGCTGTCGCGCGAAAGCCGTAAAGATTTAGCTTCTCAGAGAAATGGTTCGCGATATTTTGCGAAAAACCGGAGCCCAAGATCATGAGTCGCTTATCACAGTATTTAGACAATAGACGAATAAATTCATCTCGTTCTTCGTTTGAAAATTTCTTGGGAGAGCTAGTTGTTGACTGCTTGTTTGCATAGGCAAAGACCAGCTCACTATAACCGGAATAGCCGATTTTTTTCGCCATATTGATGATGGTAGCCGTTGAAACATAAGACGCCTTCGCTACCTCTCGAATGCCTAGGCTTTTTAGGGAATCACGATTTTTATCCATAAATCGTAAAACCGCAGCTTCCGAATCATTCAACTGATATTTATCGATTAGCGTTTCTGTATCCATTAGGTCCACCTCAAATTCTTTCGTTAGGAGTATTATAGCATGACAGAAAAAAAATTTATTCAAGATCCTTGGGCAAAGATGACTACCCGAAACGGCTTACGCGGCGATGAAGTAATCTCCGCATTACAAAAATCTATTCGTCGAGGAAAAGAAAAGGATGCCTGCGAATTTGCCTACGAGATGTATATTACCTCACCACAATTTGAAGAAAAACTATGGAGACGCTTATTAGCAATCAGTGTGGAGGACATCGGTATGGGAAATCCTATGGCGGCACTGATGATCAACAACTTGAATCTAATGCGTCAGGAATTCCAATACAATGAATCAGACCGTGCGATGTTTTTCTTCCATGCCATCCGCTATTTATGCGGCTCAGAAAAGGATCGTTCCTCAGATCTTCTAAAAAATATTGTTATTAAAAGCTTCGCTATGGGATATGTCCCTGAAATTCCAGATATTGCCCTTGATAAACACACGACACGTGGGCAAGAGATGGGACGTGGCTCCGAACACTTTTTACATGAAGCAAGTAAAGTTATTCCTCAAGCAAAAGTAGAGAATGACTACAAAGAACAATATGAAGAAATCATAAAAAAATATGACCCGAATCATGTCGTACCAAGCACGTTTGACTTTAATCCTTGGCAGGTATAGGAGGACACAAGTATGGAAAACTCTACGTTCATCATGAAACTTAATGACCTACTAAGTCCAGTAGCAGCAAAAATTGGAAATCAGCGACACCTCAAAGCCATTTCTAGTGGGATGATGTTTGGACTGCCCTTCATCGTAATTGGCTCTTTTTTTCTAATTTTCGCCAATCCACCGATTAACATTGATCGCTACAATCCAGAAACAGCCAATTTCTTTATGAAATTTATGGCTGGATGGAAGGATTTTGCAGTCGCTAATTATGATTTGATCACTGCTCCATACAATTTAACCATGGGAATTATCGGACTGATCAGTGTCTTCGGTATTGCTTTTTCTCTTGCTAGTGAATACAAAATCAATCCATCCATGAATGGCATGGTCGCATCTGTCATTTTCCTAATGGTCTGCACACCCGTAATGGAAGGAACAATAAACTTAAATTATTTGGGAACAAACGGTCTTTTCGTAGCCATCCTAATCGGTCTATTAGTCGTTGAAGTGAACCGAGTGTTTGAAGTGAGAAATATCAAGCTAAAATTGCCAGATACCGTTCCACCTATGGTAGCCACTTTCATCAATACACTGGTTCCACTGTTGACAAACATCATCCTTTTTTACGGAATCAATCTGATCTTTTTACTAACAACCAAAAAGATTTTTCCAGAAACAGTGATGCAGATTTTGACTCCCGCTACAAATATCGCTGGGAGTCTTGGTGGGTTCTTATTGATCGTCACTTTGGGAAACATTCTATGGTTATTCGGCATCAATGGCTCGTCTATTATTTTTCCAATTGTCTTTACTTTAGGAATGGCGCAAACAGGTTTGAATGCCGAACAGATGGCGAATGGAGAAACAATGACTCACCTGATGAATCTGCAAATGTTCCGTATCTCTGTTTTAGGAGGCGCTGGTGGAACCCTTGGTCTAGTGCTTTTAATGATACGAAGCAAGGTTTCAGAATATCGAACAATTGGAAAACTTTCCCTTATTCCGGGGATCTGTTCGATCAATGAACCCGTTATTTTTGGGCTTCCGATTGTCTTCAATCCAATTTTGGCAATTCCATTTTTAATTACACCGGTAATTTCATTATTATTGACGTATGTTGCGCAAAGTGTCGGTCTGATTAGTGTCGGATTCATCGTTGATCCATCCTTCACGCCCTTTTTCGCACAAGCGTATCTTTCAAGTATGGACTGGCGTAATATCGTCTTTTGCTTCGTATTGATCCTTATAAGTGTTGTTATCTACTATCCGTTTTTCAAAGTAATGGAGAACAACAAGACGAAGCTAGTGGAAGAAGAACAATAAAAGCGAGCTACAAAAAAACAGTCAAGTAACGGTATCAATACCGTTGCTTAACTGTTTTTCATCTGTCATCTTTTCTGTATCTATCTCACTATACTCTCCCTAAACTCTTCTCCCAAAGCGAGCAGATGCTCCTTCGAGAAATTCTGTGCCAAGCGATAGCCGACAAAGTATGGTGAAACGATAAAACGAGGGGTTATCTTGGCGATGTATTTGCCGTTCTTTTCAAACAGAAAAAGATTGTAGCTATCACAGCGTCCATGATGATAGGTGTTCAATATGTAATCAACTGTTTTTTGAATGAAATCAGCTAATTGAATAATGGCTTCAGGAGCTTCAGCATCCACTAGGATATTGATCTCTAAAAAGCCCATCACCGGCATGGTGGAAAAATTAATCTCGATATTCTTGTCTGAGAGAACAGAGATTCCTGTAAAGTTCCCAGAATGAATATTTTTCTCACCATCCATCTCCTTTAATCCGACGATTTGCATATGGGGATGCTTCAAGCTGCCGCCAGATAGAGGTCCATGATTTTTATAAAAGAGCACGGATTCGAATTGCGGATCGTTCTTCGTTTTTGTCCAGCAGTCGAAGGCGAAAGCAAATAATTCTCGATTTTGTTCCTTTGTATAGGTCGAGATGTCCTTATTATGATCGTTGCTCTCGATTATAATGGTTTGGAACGTGTCCTGTAAGGTCTGATATTTATTGAGAATCCATAGCATTTCCTTTTCCCTTTTCAGGATGTTCTCTTCTTCTGCATAATCGCAAAAGGGGCAGCCGATCTTTTCCGATCCATGATGCTGCGGTTTGCCATTGGCCGCTAACGGCAAGAAAACCAATGCTTGTTCCTCTTTTTTCTCTTTCATCGATAAGCAACTCCTTATAGCCGTGTTTAATTGTTGGAATGCACCGCGTTAGTTATTGGCAAACGTCCAAAACAGATGAACGGCATTCATTTTTTAAAAAATGTTGTAACTTAAGAATATCATCTTTTAAAAAAAAGTGACATACAATAGGTTATGTACGCCACTTCTTATCCTTACTCTTAGGTTGTTTCACATTTATCCCTAGCTAAATTCCCCACTTCAATCACATCCCCTGAATCTTTTTTGACAATCATAAAATCAAAATTTTTTATTTTTGTTTTGAACCAGGAACGCTTTTTTAGTTTTCGATTGCTCATTTCTTTCTTCCAACTCTTCAAGTCTATTAGAAATATACTTGAAATCATTATTACGGTAACTTTTACTAAATTTGAATTTAAAGGTTGCGAAATATCATTATTTTTCATAAATAGCTCATACTGTCGTTTCGTTTTTTCTATCAACTATTTCTTCCAGCCTTCTTTCCTCGCGAATGAGCTCTTAATTACGCTAACCGTATATTACATTCGATAAATAATAGATCAATGGACTATCCTTTAGACTTTAAAGTTTTCTTTTCCATCCGCTCTCAATGTTTATCCATGCTTTTCATCGTACCATCATAAACAATACATTTATCTCTTATCCATAAAAGAATTTAGTAGGACTCGTGATATGTCGTTGCTTTTATCATGAACAAAATCTGTTTCTCTTCTATTATCATCTATCATCGCGATAGTAATCTGGAAAAAACTCTTTTATTTCATCACCATCAACATGATTATAGCAATCATACTCATATTTCTATTAGGGATTCATTTTTCTATAAGCGCCCTAACGATTCATTCAACTATTTATAGATAACGAGGTAAGGCTACTATGTCACTTTACCTCAACACAATATTATTCTTTTTCAATAGTGGAAATCATTTTTACTCTATTCTGATGTCTACCACCTTCAAAAGAAGTTTCCAACCATTCCTTCACAATCATTTTAGCAAGTTCACTCCCAACAACTCTTGAACCAAAAGCTAAAATATTTGTGTTGTTGTGTTCCCTAGATAGTTTAGCAGAATAGGGTTCACTGCACACCACCGCACGAATTCCAGTCACTTTATTTGCTGTAATAGAGATTCCCACACCTGTTCCACAAATAAGTATCCCTAGATCAAATGAACCACTTGAAACCTCTTCAGCTACTCTTTTTCCATATATTGGATAATCTGTCCTTTCAGTAGAATAGGATCCAAAATCTTTTACTTCATGACCTAGCTCTTCTAAATAATCACTAATCATTGGCTTCAATTCAAAACCAACGTGATCACTTCCGATCGCAATTCTCATTTCACTCATCCCTTCAACTATTGCCTTAATTCATTAACAATCTCTTTATAAGAACCCTCTTTGCCAAAAAGTGCTGAGGTTCCTAAAACAAAGCCACTCACACCCATACTGCTTAATTCATCTATTTTATTCGAAGATATCGCACCGTCTACCATCACTTTAAAATCATACACTTCAGCATAAGATACTGCCTTTTCAATTTTTGTATTGACGTAATCCAAATAGCTTTGTCCAGAGAAGCCTGGATTGACGGTCATAATCATTAAATAGTCTATTAGGAAAAATAATTCTTTGATTGTCTCAATCGATGTGCCTGGATTTATTGCCAACCCAACTTTCTTTCCCTTATCATGAATAAGAGAAAGTGTTCTTGCAGGCTGGAGGTCTGCTTCAGGATGAATATAAATAATATCTGCACCCATGTCTGCAAACATTTCAACATATTTAGAAGGCTCTGTTATCATCAGATGAACATCAATGGTCTTAGTTGTTGCCTTACGAATCAATTCCAAATCTTGAATTCCCATCCCAAAATTTGGCACAAATGTACCATCCATGATATCTATATGAAAAATATCAATATCTGCCTTCTCTAAGTTGCGTGTATCTTCCTCCAAATTTGAGAATGAGGCACACATCATAGACGGACACAAAATTCTTTCTTTGTTCACAAAAACACGCCCTTTCTCTTTATCTTGCACCAGAACCCAATCTTCTAAAGGTTAATCTTCTACCCTTCAATGCAATAGACATTGTATAAATCCCTTCAGGTGAACTCATCCCACTTAACCCTGCATCTCCAATGGCATGGATATCCGCACCTGTCATTTTCGACCACAATGTACATTGACGAATCGTATCGTCATCCGCACCTTCCACAGAACAATCTAAGAAGGACATTATCAATGTTCCTGGTTTATAAGTATGGGCGTATGTGGTTATTTCTCTAATATCTTCTACGTTGATTCCAGGCCGACACCCTGGCATTGGTAAACAAATAACATCTGCTCCCGCATCAATTAATTCCTTAACAAATTTTTTATGCTCAGCCATAGGGACTTGTGGGTCTCCCAAGACCTTTTCAAAAACTCCATCCTCCCATTTTCCTGCAAAGATAAGTGCATTGTCCCCGATAACTTCTTTTGCTAATCTCGTTGATTTAACGATTGCTTCATAAGAAGTCTTCGTTCCAGGATTGCCAGCTAAGACAATAAAATCTACTTCTTCATGTAATGCCTTTTCTAGATTTCCCTTCGATGCTACTCTATCTTCATTGACTAAAACCTTTTCAGGAGATGTAGATGTAGTGCTGTCATCACCTGCTCCGCATTCCAAGTAAATTCCTAGAGGTACATTGATAATTTTTTTCATTTCTTTTAAACGATATTGTTTCGTACAAAAGGCTTGACTGGTCTCATCCCATTCCTCGACAATCAACCCTTCTTGCACGGCATCTGATTTCATAGAATACCCATTAAAGAAAATCATGTCTGCTCCAAAAGCTTGACTGATCTCAGCATTCGTAGTTCCTTCACAGAGACTATGCCCAATAAAATTTTGACATAATACTGTTCTTCCTTCGCTTGCTAAAATCGATGTTTTAAGCTCTGAAGCGGTCATGTTTCTTATTTCACTTTTGCTGCTACTTATCAATCTTCTGACCATCTTTAATTCCTCCAAAAATTTTATATGCTTTTTATATTTGAATGTTGATTTTTACTATAAGGATCATGAATCCTAATTCTTTGATTTTTAATTTCTAGTCATCTTACACTGGTTCAAAATGTAAGGTATACTTAAGTTGCGCATTATCACTGAGTCTATCAGGAAAGGATAAATCAATGTTACTTACAAAATTATCTGATCATTCTAATTTTTCTGAGCGAGAAACATTTGTTGCTGAATATGTTTTAGAGCATGGAAATAGCGTCTGTAATATGACCATACAGGAGTTAGCGAAAGTTACTTATAGTTCACCCTCTACGATAATGAGATTGTGTAAAAAAGTTTCTACTAAGGGGTTCTCTGATTTTAAAATCCAACTCAGTAGAGAGCTCGCAGACAACGAATCCTTTCCAACGAAAAGTAATTATAATTTTCCTTTCCAAAAAGGAGATTCTTATGAAACTGTCATTGACAATATTTTTTATGTGTACAAAAACTCTATTAGCGAAGTTCGCTCAGAGTTTAATGTCAAACAGCTTTACAAAATCATAGAGACGATACACACAGCTAAATACCTTGACATATATGGGCAAGGATCTTCTCAAGCATCAGCCTTTGAGTTCAAAAGTAAAATGATTCGATTAGGGACTCCCATTCATCTCGAGTCATGTTATACTGAACAGCTACATCAAGCAGTTAATTCAAACAATTCCCATGTTGCCATAGTGATTTCTCATTCCGGTGAGAATCCAGAAACATTAAAAATTGCTCACGCACTGAAGAAATCAGACACACCAATTATCTCTATCACAAAAGATAAAAATACTATGCTAGCTAAAATTTCAGATTATAGTATCTATACCGGAATAAATGAAGCTAAATTACTCAAAAGTAAAATGGAGACATTCAGCTCTAGTATCGCAGTGCAGTATATCCTTGATTGTCTATATAGCTTCATTTATCTAAGGCAATTCGATCAAAATTTAAAAAACACTAAGAAAAACGAAATTGAACTTAGAAAACGTTTTTTCGAATAGTGTGACTTTGTTACAAGAGCTGTCAGCTCTTGTAACACTCATCCTTCTCACTACTTATCGATTATTTCTCCTTCAATTCTCATTTCCTCTTCACGTTCAAAAGCTTTGACAAATGGATAGTAGATTAATGCTCCTAAAGCAACATTCAATATTGTCGCAAGAATGTATTTCCAATCCCCAGATGCAATGAATCCGATAATTACCGGAGGAGTAGCCCACGGCAATTCAATAAACGGCTTTGCTAAAACACCTAATTGACAAGCCCCATAAGTAAAGAAAGCACCGAGGGTTCCACTAAGTACAAATGGAATAATTAACATGGGATTCATTACAACGGGAAGCCCAAATACCACTGGCTCAACAATAGAAAAGAATGCAGCTGGAAATGACGCGATAGAAAAAGTTTTCAAATGTTTTAGTCTTGAGAATAACAAGAGCACCAATAATCCTAAAACAGGTCCTGTCCATAGGCACGTTCTTTCAAGAGCAGTAGTCCAAATATGATTCATAGATTGACCAGCTACTTTTGCTGCACCATTTTCTGCAATCCATGTCAGTTTCAATGGATCTAAGATACCTTGAAACAGAGAATCTGCATGGATTCCAAAAGCCCAAAGTAATTTACTAAAGAAACCATAAAACGTAAATATGATAATATTATCTGCACCACTAAAAATTGGATCAAGGAGCGTTCTCATAATATTCATAATATCTAACTGAAGAATTGTTCTTGCAAACCAGTAGAGAATTCCCACTGTAGCAAACGGAATTAGTGAAGAAAACGCGGCACCTACTGCTGGCGGAACGCCATCAGGCATTCGAATAACAATGTTTTTTTGAATGAATACTTTGTAAATTTTCAGAGCTAAGATAGAAGTAATCATGGTTGGGAATAATCCCGCTGCTCCAAAAGTGGATACGTCAATGCTACCATCCACAATTTTATCTATGTTGATCATAATGAATGCCATTAAACTAATCAGAGCTGAATTGGTTCTATCAAGATCATACTCATTTGCGTAATTAATACCTATAGAAACAGAAAAGTATAAGGTCATAAAACCCATTGAGAGTGAATTCATGAGACCAATTGAGTCCGCATAATTTGAAAGAAATGGAAGTATGGGCTTTTCAGTCCCCATCGATGTAGTTCCTAACAAAGAAACGAGTAGCATCACACTTCCAAATAGAATAAAGGGCATGATATTAACCATGCTGTTCTTTATAATGTTAAGCGTAGGTCGATTAAATACTTTCATTAAAACAGGAGTCATTTTATAGGTAATGTAATTGGTTAATCTATCCATAAATTTTGAATCGTTTTTCATTTCGATACCTCCCAAAATAATTCGACAAAAGTAGAGTACTCAGCGCTAAGTATTAATAATCCTCTTGCCTTGACCTTAGTATATTTTGATAACTTCATAGGGTAAATCTTTTTTCATAGGTTCGGTAATTTATACCAAGAAATCGTTTCCATCCGCATCTTTAGATCGAATTTTTTACCACACAATTTTTAAAACATTACTGTGTTTCGTTCTAAAAAAATATGTGCGTGTAAGTTAACTTTGACAATTGATAGCATTCATTTATTAATAAGTAGTACCTAAACCTGAATGATTATCATTGATTGCTATGCGTTTGTGATGGATATTTTATAGAAGAAAAGTAGAGAGATGCCAAACTCAAATCGTTTAACTATTGTTCAAAGTGAACAAGTTACATATTTTTCAAGCCTTAAAAATAACCAAAACTCTTGAACCTTGTGTACAAGAAAACAGTGTAACTTAATAGAAATAGAAGAAGAACTCTGATCGAATTTTAGATTCGCAAAGTTCTTCTTCTATATTTACAACAAACAACTACTTATAATTTGAACAATATTTATTAATAGATAGTTAATGTAGTTTTTTTGCTAATTCTTTCTTGAAATAATTGCCATTTAAATCTAAAGGTCACAACTCTCCAACGAATAACCCAAAAAATCTATCCTAAGAAAGAAATGTTTATCTCTCTCTTAAGATAGATTTATTTCGTACGGAGAACAATCCAGAGCTACTCTCTCTTATCGATTACCCTATTATCAAACGCATTATCACCTAAATTGACAACTCTAGAAATTGTTATACTCGTCAGTTTATTATTCCAAAAAGCATTAGCTCCAATCTCCTGAATACTGGCGGAATCCTTACATTCGTTTGCAGATTCCCAGAAAAAGTTTCCGAACGAATGAGCTGGAGATTGGATAATATCGTTATGGCAGCTGACGTTAAATTTACTGTATAAAATCAGAAGCAGTTGTCTCTTCTATTAAAAAGTGCCTACGAATCTATTATCGGCAACAGAGATAGTCACTACTGTTTCATTCCAAATCCTTTGCCTTTCTACGGCTGCTCAGCCATAAGATACTCGTTGCGCCAACAAGGAGCACCCCAAGACTCGCCAGCCCCAGATCGACCGCCATGCCGGTGGCTGGATACTTGCTGGTGGTTGTTTGAGCATTTGCCTTAGGTTTGGTTGCATTCACAGGAACCACCCCACTCGTTTTTTTGCGCGGAGTCAAGCCTTGTACGGCCTTTTTCAGATCAATCAAGGCCGCAGTGACTTTTTCCTCGTCGTAAGGGGTGTTTGTCAGTACTTCTTCGGCCTTCTGCAGCGCTTTTTGGTAGGCCTCCCAGCTCGCCTCGGTATAAGTCTCTTTGTCACGCAGCTTTTCCTTCTCCTCTTTCACCAGCTTTTCCAGCTCTGGTGCTGCTTCTGCCGGAATGGTAAGCGTCAGATCCACGGACTGATCCTGCCCATAGATCCTTGGCGAGAACGAGGTAGGGACCATCAGACACAGCAGGAACAATGACAGAGCCTGCAATATTTTCTTCATCGTGTTCCCTCCTCGTTTACTCAAATGAGCTGGTAAAGATGATTTTTCCTTGATAGTTCCCAGGTTTGGCTGCTGCCCAGCTTTGTGGCGTAATGTTGACCTTTAGGCGGAGCTCTTTGCCGCTATTCGCCTCAGCTTCTGTCCATGTATCCTGTGTCCATTCAGCATTCTCACCATTCTTAAGTGAGAAGGGAATGACCTGTGACTTGTATGTCAATGGTGTCTTAGCAGCGGTGACCTTTACTTTTTGACCAGCAGCTAGATTCCCCTGAACCTTCAATGTGCCCAGCTCCGTCACTTCTTGCTTGTATTGGATATTTTTGGTTGTCGCCGGAATCGTCAAGGTATACTCCGAAGGGATCTCCACGGTTAGTTCCGTGCTTTGCTCTTCTGCTAAAGCAACGATCGGAAATAGGGTCAAGCTGCTAAGTAACAGTGCTATTCTTCGCTTTTTCATTAGATTCCCTCCTACTTGATCTCTGCTGTAAAGTTGAGTTGTGCCTTGTAGGTTCCCGCCTGTTTGTTTCCTGCAAGCGGTTCGAAGCTGATCTTTTCTTCCTTACCACTATCCGATGTGCCAGCTACCTGAAGTATTGAACTTCCTTTGAGAATTGTGCTTCCGTTAATCGTCATTTTTGTGGTTAATTTATTGGTACCTGTATCTTGACTCAGTGTCACTTTACCTTCATCGTCCATTGCTGTATTTGTCAATGATAAGCCGATATCCAGCTTTTTTCCTGGGGCGATATCATGTTTATTCGTACCGATCACCCATTCTCTATCAGTATCTGTTAAGGTTTTTGCTGGGATAGATAAGGTATAGGTGCTTGCTACGTCATAGGTTACGGTCGCATCTTCTGCCTGAACTGTCGCACCAAATCCAACGGCGATGATCGCTAACAGTGTTGCTCCAATTATTTTTTTCATTCTTCGTTCACTCCTTTTTTAAAATACTTCTAGGGTTACTTTTATTTCAGAGCCGTTGAGGGGCTCATGATTTTCTAAACTAAAACACTCGTACTTGACCATCGCCTCTTCATAGCTTCCCGCAGCTATTGTTTTATCTAATGTAAGCTCGTAAATGGCTTTGCCAGGCGCTAATAGTTTGGATTCCCATAGTTTCGTCTCGGGGTCTTGCCACAAAGAAATCTTGAAGTAGCAGGTATTGTTCTCCGGGTTGTGGAAGTTGACGGTTTGCTCCAAGCTATCTGCTTTCAGCTGAAGCTTTTCATAACCAGGAATGTCGATGGTAGGAGAAGGTTTTTGTGCCGCCTTCCGTTCGCCTGTCCAATCTTCTGCTGATTCGACGTCTGTCAGCTGTGCCTCTAAGGGCTCACCGAACCAGTTTTGCCAATTCATCCCAATGAAAATGCCCGCAACAATTAGAAAGAGTACGCCAGCAAGTTGTCCGATTTTTTTCTTTGTCATATATGATCGTCCTCCTTAATTGCTAAAGCCTGCTTCAAAGGTCAAGATGCCGCGGTAATTACCTGTACGAATCGGCTCTCCATCAATAGACGAAATCGGGGCAGCGAAGGTAATTTGATTTTCATTCTTTTCTGAACCTGCTTCCATCCTCAACTCATCCCACGCGACTTTGGTACGAATACTCTTGCTTGCATCCGTGGTATCCGTTAATGTCAAATACTTCTCATTATCTAAGGAACCTACTTTAAGCTTCGCTGTGACTTGACGGGTGTACCCTGGCACTTGATAAAAGTCATTTTTCAGTTCAACTGACGCTGTTTTATCACTAGCCTCTAGTTCGACTGTCTGAGGTATGGTTAAGGTATAGGTCGATGCTGCAAGAAACTGATTGGTTTTCCACTCAATATAGGATTCTGCCTCTCCGACCTTCACCACGTGTTTATTTTCTGTCAGGTAGAGGTAGAAGGACTCATCTCCATCGTGTTTGCCGCTGACATTAAAGTCTTTATTCATAGCGGTAACCGTCTGATTCGATTGATAGTTCGTGCCATCAGCTTTATAGGGGTGAACAGGATCGCTGCCATCTGTCGGTGCAGGATCGATATTGTTTTTGGTCGCTTTGACACTGCCGCCGTTGATGGTGACCAAACCGCCAGAGCCACCGCCCCCGTTGCCGATATCTGAACTATAATACCCAGTTGATTGAACTGTACCTCCGCTTATGGTTACTTCTCCACTACCTTGATATCCGCCGCCTATACCCGCTCCATAATATCTACCGGTTGCGGTTACATGACCTCCATTTATGGTTACTTTACTGCTCCCATAAGATCCGCCGCCTATACCCGCTCCATAATCTCCACCGGTTGCGGTTACATGACCTCCACTTATGGTTACTTCACCGCTTCCTAAACCTCCGCCGCCTATACCCGCTCCATTAATTCCACCATTAGCAACAATACTCCCACCGTTTATTGCAACAAAACTATCCGAGCCAATTCCGCTGCCTATACCTGCTTCAAATTCACCTTTACATTGTGCTATCAACCTCCCAGCATACCCATCATAGCTGCCAGAAGCACTTGTAATCACCAGCGAATTCTCAGTAGTATTGTTGTTTTGCAGCCCAGCATATCCAGCAAGTATATTTTTACTAACTAATTCGTTCTCACCAATCAAGTCGACAGTCGCGGAAGCGCCTGTATTAATTAAGAAAGGGGCGTTACTGGATGACTCAATTTTCACGCCATTTAGCTTCACCGTGACGTTGGTTCCTGTGACTTCGATCCGGTCAGAATTGGTTGTATAATCAGTTGTTTTCATACTGACGTTGTAAGTTTGACCATCGCCGCCTAGCTTCAGTACATTACTTTCATAAGTAACACTCGTTGAGTTGTCTATAAGAAAATCGCCGTACTCTTTTTCTTTAAAGGTCTGTGTGCCGACATCCCATTCGATCTCCCATGTTTTGGTTTGCTGGTCGCTTTGCATCGAAAGGGTGTGCTCTTCCTTGGTTAGATAGAGATAGTACTGATCATCTGTAGGCTCGTGTTTGCCACCAATATTAAAATCAATCCCGTCCACTTTCAGCGTAGGCTGCGGGGCAAAGGAGACTGGATTCTTAAACTTGTAGCAAGCCACTTCTTCACCATCAGTATTTTTCGGTAGGGGTATAAGAGTGTTATTAGTCGCCTTGACACTGCCGCCGTTGATGGTGACCGAGCCGCCAGTGACACCGCCCCCGCTGCCGATATCTGAACTAGAATTCCCCCCAGTTGATTGAATTGTCCCGCCATTTATGGTTACTTCTCCACTACCACTATCTCCGCCGCCTATGCCCGCTCCATAATCTCCACCAGTTGCGGTTACATACCCGCCACTTATGGTTACTTCACTGCTTCTACCAGCTTCTCCGCCTATACCTGCTCCATTCCACCCGTCACATCGCGCGGTCAACTTCCCAGCATACCCATCATAACTGCCAGAATCACTTGTAATCACCAGCGAATTCTCAGTCATATTGTTGTTTTGCAGCCCCGCGTAGTTATCTGTACTAATCAATTCGTTCTCACCAATCAAGTCGACAGTCGCGGAAGCGCCGGAATTAATTAAGAAGGGGGCGTTACTAGATGAAAGAATTTTCACGCCATTTAGCTTCACCGTGACGTTGGTTCCTGTGACTTCGATCCGATCGGTGGTAGCCGTTTGTCCAGGGGTACTCATACTGACGGTGTATAGTGCATTTGTCCCACTCAGTTCCAAAGTATTCCCTTGATAGGTAATTCCACTAGATTCTCCATCTACTAGAAAATCTCCTGTTTGGATAGGTTTTGGACTTTTACTTTCTATTTCTGGTTGTTCTTCCGACACCTCCCTTTGTTCTGCGACAGTCGTTTCTGATTCTTCAGTTTCTACTGTATTGGACTCCTCCGTGTTCATTCTATCGCTAGATTGGGAAGAGAAACTCTCTGATACTACTTCCTGACTAAAACTTGTCACCGGTTCTTCCGAAGCTATTTTTTGAAATGACTCACTTGACTCCACAGGAACCGTCTCAGTCTCTGCTAAACCTATGGCAGTTGAAAAAAGACTCCCAGCAGAAAGGATGACCGTCGCAGCAACTCCTATCACCTTTAATTTGTTTTGCACCCTCATATTTTGTGACCTCCTTTCGTAATAACCTACTCAAATCAATTATAACAAACAATTCACTCATTAAAATATTTTCTTTTATCATCGGCATTAAAACAACAATGTTTTAAAACCCAATAATTTGATTATCTCTTTAAAATAATGGATTTTAAATACTTCATAATAGGTATATACATGCAAATAAATAGAAATCAAATTTTCTAATATTTATTATCAAAAAGGAACTACCCTTTATTGATAGATGAGATTTTCCCTCAACATAAGCTTCAGTAAACGTTTTTCTTTCATTAGTCTCGCCGATTACACATCATTTTCCTCACAACGAAAAAGCGAGCCTTCAAATCCTCTCAAGTGATAAGCAGACTGGCAGGTAAACGTAAAAGAACCCTCGAAAATCAAAAAAATGATTATCGAGGGTTCTTCTTTTTTCATATGACTCATCACTATTTCTATCCAGAAGACACTGCCTGATGGTCATGACTGCTGAGACTTAGGATACATGTGATAAAACTTCTTGTTCAAATGATAGCCTTTTCCCCAGACTGTCTCAATAGTATCTGATGGAAAGCCTTTATTCATGAGTTTCTGGCGTAGAGCTTTCGTTAAAACAGAAAGCTGCGCCAAATTGGATCGTGTAGATTCGACGCCCCAGATAGACTGACAAAGCTCTTTTCGTGAGACGAGAGAAGAATCTGCTTCATACAATGTTAAAAAGTATTTTTTTTGATTCTTAGTAAAATCCATGATGAGCCCTTCAAACGTTTCTTTAGATAGATAGTCACTAGGTTCAGCAGTACTCATTACCGCGCACTCACTGATCAATTCCCTTAAAGTATCTATTCCAATTTCTCGTGATATCCAGCGATCGATTTCCAATGCTTTTGCCGCATCTTTTTCTTTATTCAAGGGCTCACATACGTATTTCCGAAAAATTACAGCGCGTCGTTCCTTTAATTTCGGGACGATCACTTCTAATTCTTTATTCGATAAGGATTCACTAAGGATAATCAGTTGGTAAAAGGAAATGTTCCAGGGATCTTCTTCGTGCAAAAGCATGTCAAACATTGTTTTTGAGACAAATACTTCGTAATTAAACTTCTGTAGATTTTGTTGTATGGATTGTTCATTTAAAATATTATGAGTCAATAATAGTATTCGAATTTTTTATCACCTCACAGAATCTCCTCTAGTATTCGAATTTGATTTTGTATATCAAAAAATAAGTAAACAGCTAAAATTACACATACAACAACAACTATCAGTAATGACAAATTTAAAAGATAGTACATTTTAGAGAGTTTCCGTGCCTGTATTTGTTTCATATCTCTGAATATGAAATAGAAAAAAACAATTAAGCTGATCATGCCTATTATTGTTAAAATGATCATCCAACTATAGCGTCCCAATCTTGTCATCCTTTCAGGAATGGTGAGAAAAACACTCTCACCATTCCTAATTTATAAAAAGAAAAAATACTCCTTGTGGGAAATAGAGAATAACTACTAAGGTTCATTTACCATTAACCATTCTATCTTCCCTTCGTAAAACGCGCCTTTTTGAGCCACGTTTCCCGGAATAGATAGCTTGACAGACTCAAAGCCAATCGTTGTTCTAAATTTCCCTTGCCCTGCAGCAATACTCGTCGACTTCCATAATTGAGTCGTCGTATCATTGGCAGGGAGGCTCGCCGTTGGTTCAGACAACCCTTCAAAATCTTGAGTTATCGGCTGCCAATTCATACCATCTGTTGTGTGCTGCAACTGTTTCTCGAAGGAAAGCTGTGCGCCTGTTAGCTCTTGATTACTCCCATCCTGTGTTTGTAATGAAGCGACGCGAGCCGCAAAAGACCAGTTGGAATTTATTCCTACATTTTCCATCTTTATTCCAAAATCAGCGGTTCCTTGAGCAGTTGACAATCCCGTGGTTATCACGTTTGAACTGACCGATTGAACACCAAAGTTAAAGGTTGGTGTTTCTGAAATATAAAAACCCGCCTGTCGTTGATTGGTAGTAAATGCTCGTGTAGGGGTTTGTTCAGACTCGCCTCCCTGATTAACAACACTGCACTTCACATGATACGATTGTCCGGCGATCAAGTTCTTGATTTTCACAGTTGCTTTTTTATTCGTTGTATCAAAATTATACGTATCGATTGATGGAGAACTCGACTGAGTGCTGACTTCAGAAAAATCAACACCATTGGTGCTTAAATACACCTTTACCTTACTTGGATGGGCTGCAGGTTGATCTGGATGATCGCCCGCGGCTTGATAATCCACTGAAAATTCAGCGGTCGCCTCATTTTCCGCTACAGGTGCATTTAATGTAGGCGTACTTAAACTGGAGACAGTATTTTTCGTATAGAAATATTCGTTTGCAGCACCGGCCGGTTGCCCTATCGGTCCAACAACAGTCCCTTCGAAGTTTTTGAGTTGCACCCACCCTCTGTAACGAGTTCCAGGAGTCAAGCCGTTCACCATCGTGGCAGCGTACGTTCCGTTTGTTGTGGTGGTGTGTTGTAGATTATTCACCCGTGCGGTCCAGTCTTTGTCATTGGTTCCGTTATTATAGGATTCAGTAAAAATGACCCCATCATTTGATGTTTGTGAAATATCTCCACTGTAAGTCCCTTGCTTCAATTGAATACTTGTGGCTGTGGCAGTCGCTTGATCGAAAACAGGTGGTGAGATTTGTAGAGCGATCCCGTATGTTCGAATGGATACAACACTAGAATACTCAGACCATTGATTGCTATCATTTTTCACACGATACTGTACTTCATACGTAGTATTTGCTTCCATATGTCCGAGTGTGAATTCAACCCGTTTACTTGTCGAATTAATAGTCAGCGAAGTAACAGTAATGGGCGAGCCAACTGTTCCTATTGCTTTTACACTTTTCCAAGACGTGTAATTAGTATCTTGGGAAGAACGTATACGAATATCTACACCTTTTTGACCATCATAACCATCAGTAACCCCCGATTCTTTCGGGTGCGCTTGCCCTTGCGAGTAGTCGGATACTTTATAGACTCCGACCATTGATGCGCTGGCACTTGATGCTGTTTGTGCCGGTGTATAGGTGACATTGGTAACACCATCCACTTCATTTTTTGTATAAAAGTAGGAATAGGTATTATTGTTCAAGCGCCAAGATTCTTGCCACACATTATCAGTATCACGAATAAATATGTGGGAACGATACTGAGTTCCTGGCATCAATTCATCGGGTAATGTATAGCCACCAGCAGCATATTTCCCACTGCCGTACGGTATTTCATGATGCACACTACCTCCGCGTACGCTAACCCATGCACCAGCATCGTTTTTCACATGCATTCCTTGCTGCCCATTAGTTGCTCCACCATATATATCACCATTATAGCTTCCTTCATTCAAAATCATTTTTTTTGCTGAAGTCGTATAGCTAAAGGTCGGATTAGATATATAAGTTAACGGGACCCCTTTTGTCGTAAACTCACGAGAAGTTGAATAACCTGACCACACATTACTGGCATTTCGCACACGATAGCGCACATAATACTTCGTTTTAGAGTTGAGCTTTGATAGGGTGAAGCTCACACTTTTATTTACAGTATCAAAGACTCTGTTTGTAATTGCTGGCGTGGTATCCGCTGTAATTGTTGTCCAAGTCGAATTGTTGGTACTGATCTGAATATCCGTTGATGTTGGATGAGCAGCTACGTTCCCTACATTATAAGTAGCGCTCACTTGAGCTGTTGCATTGTTCGCAGCCGTTGGCGTATTCAGGGTTGGAACTGCGGGCTGATTGACTGTATTTGCGGTATAAAAATACGCACTCCATGCTGAATATCTCCACGTTCCGCCATAATCCTTGATGGCAACTCTACCTTTATACCTTGTTCCAGCAACTAAGTTAGGTACTGTTACATTGTGATAGGTTCCTCCTCGAGAAACAGTGTGCGTTAAATTCGTCACCTTATCCTGAACCGTCGCTCCATCATCAGAAGTTACTTGCACTTTTCCTTGCCCACTCGTTTGGAAAATATCTCCCGTATAGGTCGTTCCCGTCATATAAATGGCATTATGGGTGGCTGTTGTCTGCGTGAATGTCGGGGTTCCAATAGATAATGTAATTGCTCCCGTGGTAAATTCCCGAGCAGTTGAATAGCCTGACCACACATTACTGGCATTTCGAACACGATAGCGCACATAATACTTTGTTCTAGCATTGAGCTTTGACAGGGTAAAACTTACACTTTTGCTACTAGTATTAAAAACTCTGTTCGTAATTGCTGGGGTTGTATCCGCTGTAATTGTTGTCCAAGTCGAGTTATTAGTACTGATCTGAATATCCGTCGATGTAGGATGTGCTGCCACATCTCCAACATTATAGGTAGCACTCACTTGTGCTGTTGCGTTATTTGCTGCACTTGGTGTATTCAGCGTTGGAGCTGCAGGTTGATTCACTGTATTAGCAGTGTAAAAATACCCGCTCCATGGAGAATAACGCCATGTTCCTTCATAGTCTTTTATCGCCGTTCTTCCCTTATATCGTGTTCCTGCAGTTAATCCCGACACAGTAGCACTGTTGTAGGTTCCCCCTTGAGAAATTGTATGACCTAAGTTTGTCACCTTATCTTGAACGGTTGTTCCATCGTTTGAAGTTACCTGCACTTTCCCTTGTCCACTCGTTTGGAAAATATCTCCAGTGTAGTTCTTTCCAACCATTGGAATCGTGTTGTGCGTCGCACTTGCTTGTGTAAAAGTCGGAGCAGCGATAGATAACGCCGCTGCAGAATCCGTAGTGAAAACATACGGTGTCCTGATGTATTTTTCCAGAATAGTAGACGTTCCTTGTGGATGATACCATCCGATGTTTATCTCACTGGATGGAACTGAAAAAAGCCAAACATAATACGTTGTTTTTGGTTTAAGATTTGTCATTTTCCCCGACCCAAATGTAACAGAACCATCATCCCAACTCTTATTAAACGGTACAACTACATTAGTGCCGTCTGCCTTCAATTCTGTCCACAATGCTTTTGACAATTGTGAAGCACTAGATACATTGGCACAAAGCTTGATGATACGATTTGGATCTGTACTCCAAACAGCATAGCGTGTATATGCTGGACTGGAGTACAATTGATACTTGAGTTCAATAGATGCTTCTTTGGCTTTTATACCATGTATTTTTACATAAGTACTTATCTTGCCGCCTGTACCTGCCGAACCATTATATACAACATCAGCTACTGCTCTTGGAGTTATTTCTCCTTGTGTTCGAGTCGGGTGCTCATTTTGAGCTGTCGATTGTGTTTGCAGCTTCTCTTCATAGATTTCTGTGTTTTTTTCAGAAGCTTCCGTTATATCTGTTTTAAAAAGAATGTGCCCTTTATGAATAGTTCTTACTACAGATTGTTCTTCGTTGGGTACCTCTATCTCATAATCTACAATCAATCGGTAATCCTGTTCTTCTAAAATATCTTTAAGTTCAAAGATAAAATTAGACTCGTTCAGTATATGGTCCGTACTCTCTTTGAATACCGTTACTTCTTGCCAACCAGTATCTTTCGTTTTGGTCTGCAAAGCTACTTTTTCTAGGATTGTTGTTGACTCATCGGAGGATTCAGAGCTTCGTTGAATTTCTCCACTTAGCCCTTTCTGATCTATTTCTGCTTGGACAAACGGTTGTGAACCATTTTCTTCATCTTTTTTTGATAAATCCCGCTCATCATAGTTTTTCTCTGCATAAATCTCTTGCTCCTGCGCTTCGACAATTGGTTCTTCCTCAGAATCTGCTGTTTCGTTTGGCGCTCCCAGCACATCACTAGACATAGTCGTCAGCGTATTAGTAGAGGCTTCTGTTTGACTCTGGGAGTTCTGTGTCCCCTGTGAAACGGCTATACTAATCGCCGGATGAATCACCGTACTAGATAAAAAGCCTACGAACATAAAAAATGAAACCCATTTTTTATTCACATCCATCCCTCCTTCTTCGTTCATAATTGCCAATGAAGAAAAAGAGCAAAGTAAATAGGAATGTTGTCCATCCTAGACAAGACAGAACACTATTATATTCTTCCCCAGTGGTGGGCAATCTTCGCTGACCTGAATAGGCTAAAAAAGATTCATCTCTCTTTTTTTCTCTTGTATGTTTAATCAATGGTAGATCAGTCGTTGACTCACCCTCTCTCTCTCTTTCTTGACTAGAAAAAGTGATTGTCATCGTTGTACTAGTGGCACAAGACTTTATAGGGTCTATAAAAAGAACGAGGCTAATTATTATCCCAATGAAGAAAGAAATTGCCATTCTCTTTTTTTTCATCTCTTCACCTTCTCGTAATATATATTTTGAAGA
>NZ_JXLA01000016.1 GCF_001886185.1 Enterococcus raffinosus
GAACGAAACTGACTAAAGTCATTAAATGATTATTAAAAGCGCTCGATCGTATTTGATCGAACGCTTTTTAATTAGGCATATACTTTTTTTAAGTTATCTTCTTGAAAGACTATTTATCTGATTCGGCTAATCGCTTATAAACATCGATTAATTCTTGTGTTAATCCGATATAAGAGATAGCATTCATTAAATGGTCTTGACTATGCACCATTAGTAATGTGACTTCGGCATTGTTCCCGCTGGCTTCGGCAGTCAATAAACCTGTCTGAGTGTTGTGCGCCTCTACCAATGCTTCATTTGCAGCAGTCATTCGTTTTTCCGCCTCAGTAAAATCATTGCTCTTTGCGGCGGCTAATGCTGCAACTGCCTCCCCCTTTGCATTTCCTGCATTCATGATTAAGCCCATCACTATTTGTAGTTGCTCGTCATTCATTGTCAAAAATCCCTTCTACATGTAAAAATAAATCCGTCCTACTGACTTTTTACTATCTTTTCATGGTGCTTTGTTCGTTACAAGTTACTAGCATACTTTTCTCCAAGCTTTTCGATTATCTTAGATTTCGTCAAAATCAAACGTATCAAAGTCGATTTCTTCTGCATCAAGTTCTTCTGCTTCTTTTTCTTCTCGTAAATATTGATCGTCTAATACTTTAATGAAGGGATAATAAATTGCCATACCCAAAACAATCAGTAATGCCTGCAAGACAGTCGCCTGCCAGCCACTAACTAAGAAGCCAGAAATAATCGGCGGTGTCGTCCATGGTAGCTGAATCCCGTTTGTATAAGGAACGATTCCCCAATCCATTGCGAAGTAAGAAATAATTATATTAATAGTAGGAACAAGTGCAAAAGGAATCAGAAGAATCGGATTCAAGACAATCGGCAATCCAAAGATAATCGGTTCATTGATTCCGAAAATACTTGGTACTAGTGATAATTGAGACAATTTTTTTACTCGCTGGCTCTTACAGAAGATGACCATCACAATAATCAATGATAAGGTGGAGCCGCCACCGCCAAACGTTGCGAACATATCTTGAAATTGTCCTGTGATGATATTTGGAATTGGGTGTCCATCTTTAAAGGCTTGCATGTTTTCAACTGACAGCGCACGTAAAACGGGATTAAATACCGCACCTACCACGCTGCTTCCATTGATACCAAAGAACCAGAAGAAATGTAAAAACAGATAAGCAATAATCATGGCGCCTAAAGTGTTTCCTAAACTTAGTAAAGGCGTTTGTAAAAACTTAAAGATGACATCCTGCAAATTCCCCATTGGAGTCAATGAAACTAGCCAGTTGATCACAAACATAATCGTCACAACCACAAAACTCGGAATTAATGCTTCAAAGGATTTTACTACGGTTGGTGGTACCCCTTCAGGCATTTTGATCGTCCAGCCGCGATGAATAACTGCTGCAAAAATTCGTGTAGATACTAAAGCAATAATCATCCCCAAAAATAAACCACTTGAACCCATCCATTTTAGCGGTAAGCTAGTAACATCAAAAACCTGCGTGCTGTTTTCAGGCGTAAATTGGGTTGTAAAAGGGGTCAAAATGAAGAAGGATACTAGGGCTAACGCGCCGGATTGTATCGCATCAATGTCCAATTGACGTCCCAAGCTATAGGCAATTCCAACGACAGCTAAAATCGTCATGACATCAAAACTGGCTGACGCAGGAACAGACATCAACGATTCCCAGTTGCTTCCTAAAATTGGAGTAATGATGTTGCTCCAATTAGGAATTGGAAAGTTTGCCAGTAATAAGAAAAAAGAACCAACAATTAATAATGGCGTGGAAATCAAAAATCCGTCACGAATCGCAATCAAATATTTATTTTCCCCGATAATTTTAGCTAATGGGGTCAAAACTCTTTCCAACCAGTTTAAAAACTTCTGCATCTTTTTTTCCTCCAATCAATCAAGTACTATTTTTTATTTTGTTTAATTAATTTCAAAACTTCTTTCATCGCTTTTTCGCCATCCATCATACCGTAAATCTCTGGAGCGATTACTGCGACGGGGATTCCTAATGGTGCGAATTGCTCTTTGGTTTTTTCCAATAGAAATTTTACTTGTGGACCTAAAAGAATAGCCACAGGTTTTTCCTTTTCAACAACTTCTTGTGACCGTGCGACCGGAAAAGCAGTGATTTGAAGAGGCATGTTATGCTTATTTACAACCTCCATCATTTTATTGACCATAATACTTGTGGACATTCCTGCATCACAAAATAGATAAATTTGTTTTTTACTCATAGTATTCACTCTCCTAAAATTTTTATACAATTGGTGCCTTAATCCGTTTTTCATAAGCATCTAGCCAATCTTGTGTAATTGGCTCAATAATAGTAGTATGCTCTGCCCCCATATTAGCGATAAAAATTTGCGGTTCTTCGTGATCATTTCCAACGCTAAAGGTGAATTCAACATTCGTCGCTACACCCCATTCGCCTTCTTTGTTCATCGCAATCAATGAGAAGGCGCCAGCTTTTCCATAACGCGCCGTTAATTTATCATGGAATTCATAAACCGCTTGATCACAGGCAGCCTGTGGCTTTAACCCTTCTCCCATCAATCGAACGATCTCATAGGATAAGCAGCCCTTCATTAAATCTTCTCCTAAACCTGTTGCGGCCGCGCCGCCAATTTCACTATCCACATAAAAACCAGAACCAGATAAAGGTGAATCTCCTACACGCCCTGGTTTTTTCATGAAGAGTCCCGAGCTAGAGGTTCCCGCAGTCATGGTGCCCATTTGATCTAATGTAATAGCTCCGACTGTATCGTGACCGTCGTAAGGGTTCAAATTGTTTTCCTGAATTTCTTTCAAACGCTTCTCCCATATTTTATGAGCACGTTCCGTCAGCATACTTTTTCTTTCAAACCCCTCCAGCATTGAATATTTCGTTGCCCCTTCACCTACGCGAAAGCTATTAAATTTATCCTTGCTCAATTTTCGTGCGACAGAAATTGGATTTTTTACATCTGTGATGCCCGCCACCGCACCAATTTCAAACGTGTCTCCATTCATAAAGGCTGCATCCATTTCTAGGATACCTTCCGCATTTGGCAGCCCTCCAAATCCAACTGATTTATAATAGGGATAATCCTCCACTGTTTTGATCAAAGCCTCCACAGCATCTCCTGCATTTGCTTTGTTTTCTAATAATCGCATTGCTTCAACTACGCCATCGTGCGCCATACGCCATGTGGCAATCGCTCCCCACGCCATCTTCATGCCCCTCTCGTTACCGTTTACATTTAAAAATCTGACCTCATTATAAATAGTATATACTGTTTTGTATATACTAAATTTAAAATTTTTTTATTTTGTTCCCAGAAAGTATCACGCCATGAAAAAAGACCTGACAATTCATGTCAGGTCTCATTGGTTTTATTCAATTAGTTTTAACATGGCACGCATATAGATTTCCATATTCAGCAATAAATCTTCTTCATCCATATATTCATCTTGATTGTGGGCAATCCCCTTTTGTCCAGGAAATGACGGCCCAAATGCGACGATATTGGGTACAAAACGTGCGTAAGTGGCTCCTGTAGTTGTTACTGGCGTCCCATCTAGCTTTGTAACGTCTTCATAAATCTTTGACAAAGCATGAACGTTCGGATCATTTTTGGGAAAATGACTGCTTTGAATGCGGCGAACCACTGATAGTTGACTCTTAGGTGGAAGATGTTTTTCTAGTGCTTTCGTTACCTCTGCTTCTGTCACAGAAACTGGATAGCGAATGGCTAATGAAAGAGATAACTGATTTCCCTTTTTGAGCAGCTCATAAGGAGTGACCATTAATTTCCCACTGTCTGTATCCGAAAAATCAATACCAAGTCCTTCCCCATAATGCTTGTTCGCCAAACTTTTTTCTAGCCATAAAAAGTATTCTTGCAGTTTTCCTGAAAGTCGTCTTTCCTGATTGATTTTTTCTGCTAATAACGTAATGGCATTCATCCCAAGCTCTGGCGCATTCGATGGAGCTCTTTTCCCTGTAACACGAACCACTTCCCCGTCGATCCTCACCGATAAGTCATCGGGCACATGATCTCTTGCTTGGTCCCCGACAAATTCTCCTATATGCTCCAGCATTTCCTCAGCAAATGGGGTTAAAATCTCATAATTTACAATCCCACGTTCGCCATAAACCACTGGATATTTACAGTCTGGTGTAAAACCAAACACTGGTGCTGGTTCCTCACTTAGATAAAGCGGGATATCCGAACTGCCGCTTTCTTCATTGGTTCCAAAGACAATTCGAATGGTTTTTTTTACTGGCAAATCCATATCCTTTAATAATTTCAATCCAAACAAACAGGATAAAATCGGGCCCTTATTGTCTAAAATGCCGCGACCATAAAAACGCTGATCCTTTTTGCTCAATTTGAAGGGGGGAAAGGTCCAGCCTTCCCCAGCAGGAACAACATCCAAGTGTCCTACGACACCAATATAGTCTTTATCTTCCCCCCATTGCGCATACCCAACAGCATTATTGACGATTGCGGTCTTAAAACCATAGGTCTCGGCCAATGCCATAACCGTTTCTAAAGCTACTTTTGGTCCCTGACCGAATGGTGCGTGTTCTGCAGATTCCCCTTTCACACTCTCCACTCGCATCACCTGATCAAGATCCTGATAAAACTGCTCTTTATTTTCTTCAATCACTCTTCTAAAATCAATGGTCATGAGAAGTCTCCTCGTTTCTATCAACAATGTATTTGTTTAGTGGTTGTATCGAGTCAGCGTTGTTTTAAATACATAGCGATCTGATCGATAGTATGAAATATCATAAAATATTGGTGTCGCATCTAACGCATAGGTCACGGAATAAACCTGTAACAACGGATCACCCATCGGGACATCCAAAAGTTTTGATAACTCTGGCCGTACTAAAATCGCTTCTACTTCTTGATGGGAATAAGCAATCTCAGTTTTTTCTTCTAATAGCTGGAATAGGGAGCCGATGAAGTCCTCCTTGGTTAAGCCCTTGACATAATATTCGGATAAATAAATTTTTTCCACCGTCATTGGTTCATTATCTAGAATTCGCCGCCGAACAAGTTCATAAATTGGCTGATCTTCTTCTAATTGCAAGGCATTCAATATCTCTTCTGATGGTTCGGTAACTTGCTGGAAAGAGATCACTTCTGTGCTGCTGGTTTTTCCATAAGCTTTCGCTGCTTCAGTAAAGCCTTGCAGCCCGGAGCGTCCGCTTTGAATTTTTGGCTGTGACATCACATAGCTGCCTTTGCCTCGTCGTTTCACTAAAATATTCTTAGTGATTAAATCATCAATCGCCTTACGTATCGTTAATCGACTGCAGTCAAATTCCTTTGCCAAATCATATTCAGAAGGCAATTTCTGCGAACTGACATACACACCCTCGTGAATGCGTTTTTCAATTTCGGCGGAGACTTGATCAAATTTTGCCTTTGTTGATTTTTTCTCTTCCATACTTTCTCCTTCATTCGCTTTATGTATTTCGTTTTTAATCATCATTTTCACTATACTGATTCTTTCATGCCTTGGCTAGGCTAATCTTCTCAGGAGTCTATTCGGTATATACCTTCTAGTATATACTATACTGATAATGGATAAAATTCAATCATCTAAGAGACTTTTAACGTTTAATCTAGCTTGTTTTAAGATAGTGGACTACCTATCACCGCTTTCCTTCTAACGACATTTCCCTTATAATACCTTCAGGTGATTTTATGAATACAATTGATGCAACGGAAATCGTTGAAAAAATGAGCAATCAAAAAATAAATTATGATAGAGTGCTTCACAAAATGATTCATGCGTGGGAAAAAGAGAAGGTTCGTCCACGTATTCTGATTCATTCTTGTTGCGCGCCTTGCAGCACATACACACTAGAATTTTTAACTCAGCATGCAGATGTAACTATTTTCTTTTCCAACTCAAACATTCATCCAGAGAGTGAATACCAACGACGCGTGCTCGTCCAAGAAAAATTTATCAATGATTTTAACGCGGCGACAGGCAATCATGTGGAGCTGATTATTGATGATTATAAGCCAAACGACTTTATTCAATTTATGCAGCAAAACAATCTAACTGATGAACCTGAAGGCGGCAAACGCTGTACTGCATGTTTCAATATGCGCCTCGATTTAGCAGCAAAAGAAGCATTAGAACGAGGATATGATTACTTCGGTAGCGCTCTGACGATCTCTCCGAAAAAAAATAGTCAATTAATCAATCAAATCGGCATGGATATTCAAAAAATCTACAATACACATTATCTGCCTAGTGATTTTAAGAAGAATTCTGGCTATCAACGCTCTATTGAAATGTGTAAGGAATACGATGTGTATCGTCAATGCTACTGCGGCTGTGTTTTTGCCGCAAAGCAACAGGGCTGCGACCTCAAAACAATCAATAGAGAAGCAAAAGCCTTCGTCAAGGAGCATCAACAGCAACCCACAGAAGCATAGGCTAAGAACGATAGAAAAAACCTATCGTTCTTTTTTCTGCAAAGAATTCAAAAGATGGAAATAATTTGTTGTTTCGCCATCCACTATTGCTTTTTTATAAATTTAGCAAGTCGCATTTATGATAGCCTTTACATAGCCACCCCATCTTCGGTACAATAAACTAATTACAAAGCTGATTAAGAGAGGTTTCTGTATGTTTAAAGCTAAAATGAATGCACGCTTCGGCTTCTTTCTACTATTGACATTGCTGTTATGGGGAAAAAGCGTATTCGCTTACTTTATTGATTTTGATTTGCGGTTGGATAATGCTTTACAAATATTTATTCTATTAATCAATCCGATAGCGACAACAATGCTCTTTTTATCGATTTTTTTGTTTATCCGAAGAACAAGAGCTGCTTATGTTACAGGCTATCTGATTTACTTATTATTAAGCGTTTTACTTTTTGCGAACGTCGTCTATTATCAGGAGTTCACTGATTTTCTTACCATCGATACGATATTAGGCGCTGGAAAAGTCGCAAGTGGACTGGGTGAAAGTGCGATTCGGCTATTTAGACCACATGATATTCTTTATTTTCTAGATTGTATTGCTGTATTGGCCGCCCTACTTCTAAAAAAGATTCCGCTGGACACCCGTCCGGTACGTGGAAAGTTTGCTTTTATGACTACGATTGCTTCACTGCTGTTTCTATTAGGAAACATTGCTTTAGCGGAAACAAGCCGACCTGGACTACTGACACGAACCTTTTCTAGAGATTATTTAGTGAAATATCTAGGAATCAACGCTTACACCGTTTATGACGGGATTAAGACCTATCAAGTTTCCCAAATCCGTGCGCAAGCCAGTCCAAATGATATGGCGATTATAGCAGACAAGCTGAGGCAGCAGCCTAAAGAAAAGAATGAAGAAACCTTTGGCCTTGCAAAAGGGAAAAATATCATCTATGTACACTTGGAAAGCGCCCATCAGTTCTTGATCGATTACAAACTAAAGGACGAAAATGGGGACGAACATGAGGTGATGCCCTTCGTAAATAGCTTGTACCACAGCAACAATTCCTTTAGCTTCGATAATTTCTACCATCAGGTGAGCGCAGGAAAAACCAGTGATGCGGAGACCTTGTTGGAAAACTCTTTATTCGGACTGAATCAAGGCTCGCTTTTTTCACAATTAGGCGGGAAAAATACCTTTAATGCAGCTCCGGCACTTCTTGATCAAAAATTGGGGTATACAACAGCGGCTTTCCACGGAAACGCTGGAAACTTCTGGAATCGAAACGAAACCTATAAAAAATTTGGTTATCAGCATTTCTTCGACGCCAGCTATTCCAAATTGGACGATGAGAATTCTTTCCAATATGGGTTGCATGATAAGCCCTTTTTCCAACAATCGGTAAAATATTTAGAGCATTTGCAGCAGCCTTTTTATGCAAAATTTTTGGCTGTTTCAAACCACTATCCTTTTTCAGAACTACCGGAAGCTGAGAACGGTTTTCCAAAGGTCAATACTGGCGATTCAACAATTGATGGTTATTTCGCGACAGCTAATTATACAGATACGGCCATCAAGGAATTTTTCGATTATCTAAAGGCAAGTGGGCTCTACGAAAATTCTATGATCGTTTTATATGGCGATCATTACGGTATTTCAGATTCTCGTATCAAGGATACAAAAGAATTGTTTGGCAAAGAGGATTGGACCACCTTTGATACGATACAAACACAAAAAGTACCCCTCATTATCCATATTCCTGGTCAAGATAAAGGAACGATCAATCACACCTATGGCGGACAAGTGGATGTGTTGCCAACCCTTCTGAACCTAATTGGTTATGAGTCCGATCATTTGATGCTGCTGGGGCAGGATTTACTTTCGCCCACCAGAGACGAAGTAGTGGCCTTTCGCAATGGCAATTTCGTTACGAGAGATTACTCCTATCACAAAGGCGATGTTTACGATAACCAGACGGGAGATTTACTAAACTTTAGCCATCCTGAAATCGTTGAATCGGCTAAAGAAGTGAAGAAGAAAGTAGATGAGCAATTAGCCACCTCCGATCAAATCAATAATGGCGATTTGCTGCGCTTTTATTATGACAGCGGGATCAAACCTGTAAAAACAGAGGACATTAATTACAAGAACTCGATAAAAGACTTAACAGACATCGAAAAAGAGCTTGGAGAAAAATCTACCAGCGTTTATTCTCACAACAATCAGCATTCAACAGAAGAACTATATAATACCCGATCGTATAAGGAATATACAGAAGAAGCAGACAAATAAAAAGGAGTGAAAACAGCGAAAAATAGCTGTTTTCACTCCTTTTTATTGAATTAATTTTTCCAACACTTGCATAACACCAGATTCATTATGAGACGGCGCTTGATGTTTGGCTGTCGCTAAAACTTCTGGACTACATTCTTTCATAGCATAACTGTACTCTGTCAAGGCGAGCATCTCCAAATCATTGTTCGCATCGCCAAAGGCCGCGAGTTCGTTGGGCTCGATTCCCCATTCATCTAGTAAGCTTTTGATTGCTCGTCCCTTCGTCACCCCAGGGATGATAATGTCGATACTGCCATGACCGCTAGTAACGGCTGTGATTTCTCCGCCAAAGGCTTCATTCAAATGAGTGGCGATCTCATACGTCTTTTCAACTTCCACATCTAAGGCAAATTTTACAATCGGATCTTCTGGAAGATCGTCAAAATCCGCCAGCTCTTCTAAATGATAGCTATAAATTCTAGCAAATTTTTTGAACTCTTCGCTGGCACTTTCCAATAAATAAGAAGACTTGACCCCACACGCAACAAACTCTAAATCATGGGCGCCCTCTACTAAGAACGTCATGATTTTTTCTGTCAATTCCTTCGAGAAATGACGTTCCCATTGTAGGCCTTGGTCGTTAAAGATCAATGCGCCATTTTCCGAAACGTAAGTAATTCCTCGGTCTCCGCTAAAAAACGAGCGGAGCTGATAATACTGATTTCCACTAGCCACAATGAAACGAATCCCCTTCTCCTTCATCTGAGAAAAAAGTGCTTCAAATCGCGGACGATCATAGTCATTTTGACTATTTAAAAATGTCCCGTCCATGTCTACTGCTACAGCCTTAATCATATATTTCCTCCTCTAATAAGCTGCTGTAAAATATTCAACTGCAGCTCAAAATTTTGTCGTGCTTTTTTATTCTCTGTATCCAAAATGAAGCCACAGGATAAATTCAGTAAAGCAGCTAGCATCAAAAATCCTGCGGTGATCAGTGTTGGCATTCGCTCTACTACCCCAGTACGTAAATAAGCTAGAAAAACAGGAATACCTAAAATAATCGACAATCCTGCTAAAATCACTGCCAATACACTGAAAAACACTAGCGGACGATAATCCTTGAATAGTTGGAAGATTGTTTTGATCACTCGCAGCCCATCAGAGATCGTGTTCAATTTTGAATCGCTGCCTTCTGGTCGATCACGGTAATCGACTTCTATATTTTTGATCACAAAGTTTTTATCTAAGGCATGAATGTTCATTTCCGTTTCAATCTCAAAGCCTTTGCTCAAGACCGGCATACTTTTAGCAAACAAGGGACTCAGCGCTCGATAGCCCGTTAAAATGTCCTTGATGTTCCCATTAAAAAAGTAATTGATCAGGTTACGAACCACAACATTCCCAGAATTATGAAATGGTCGCTTATTCTCTAAAAAATACGTTGAAGATAAGCGATCACCGATGACCATATCCGCACCATTCTCTAAGACTTCACGACACAAATGGTGCGCATCTTTTGCGGGATAGGTATCATCTCCATCTACTAGCAAATAGCATTCTGCTTCTATTTCGCGAAACATCGTCCGAACAACGTTTCCCTTTCCCTGCCGACTTTCCCTCTTGACTTTAACACTTGCCGCTTTGGCAATCTCATAGGTATCGTCAGTGGAATTGTTGTCATACACATAGATTGTCCCTTCTGGCAACTCCTGTTTAAAATCATCGATCACTGCTTGAATGGTCTGTGCCTCATTGTAGCAAGGGATCAATACTGCAATCTTATCCAATCGATCGTTCCTCTTTTCTTTGCGTTGTCCGATAGCTTTTAGGTGTTTGATTAAAACGGGCCTTGAACAGCTTGCCAAAATAGCTGGCATCTTTAAACCCGCATTCTTGCGCGATTCGCTCGACTGTCCACTTAGTATTCAGCATCAACCCGATAGCCATTGATAGTCGATAATCATTGATATATTCCATGGGCTTCTTTTGGGTAAAACGAGCAAAAATCCGAAAACATTCTGAACGACTAATCTTGCTGTGTTCACAAATTGTTTGAATCGTCACACGCTTCATATAATTTTGCTGAATATAGTTCATAACCGCTTTTATTTCTTTCTCGTATTTTTCCGGGCGTTTGTTCAGTGGAGTCTTGTCTTTTTCCAGCAGATATAGGAATAGTTTTTCCCAAATTGAACTAAGTTTGGAGAGAATTCTCAGCTCATAGCCCACTCCTTCATCGACAGTTGCTAAATCGATGAGTCGTTTATACATTTCTTGTCCTATCTTTCCAGAGTGTTCAAATTTTTCTCCAAGAAAGCCTTTTTCACTTAATGATTGAAAATACTTTTGATAGATAGTGCCTGCACCGCCGCCTGTCAGCAGATCTGGCGAAAAGACAATGGTCAGCATCTCAGCAGTCGTCTCCTTTTTACTTAGAGCCGCTCCGTGTAAACTATTTGAATAGACAATCATGGTATCTCCTTCTTTTAAGAGAAAGCATTGGTCATCTAAACGATAGTCCAGTGTTCCCTTTAACAGGACATTCATCTCAATTGTTTCATGCCAATGATAGTTCAACATTTGGCCTACCGTTTCATTAAAGTCATCCTGCCAAATACCAAAAGGAAACGCATTATCTGGAAACTCCATCAATTCCTTTAAATGACTATCTAAGTAAAGCTTTTTCGCTAACATCGCAACACCTTCGAAACTATTTTTATAGTATTAACTCCTATTATAGGATAATCAGACAATATATGAAACTATTTTTCCATAAAAAGCAATAACATTTACAAAAAAACTCACCTCCGCTCATGCGAAAGTGAGTGTCTTATTAATATACTTGATATTCTTGACCCGTTTGTTTTCCTTCAACGCTTTTAACATAGGCCATTGCTACACGCTCTGCCGGTATTGGCACAAATCCTTTAAAAGAATCTTTGTATTTTTCATAAGATTCCACCAAAACGTTCGGACTGACACAGTTAATACGAATCCCTTGAGTAAAGTCAATCGCTGCTGATTTTACAAAAGCTAAGACACCGCCATTCGCCATCGCCGCCGAAGCACCGCCAGGAATAGGATCGTCCTTCATGATTCCCGTTGTAAGAGTAATACTCCCATCACGTCGCAAATATTTCTGTCCAATCAATGCAAGGTTAATCTGACCAAGTAATTTACTTTGCACAGCTACCATATTGTCCTCCGGTGTCATCTCTTCTACCAGCTGAAATTTTGCGGTTCCTGATGCATTGACAATCGCATCAACGTGCCCCACTTTTTTGAACATTGTTTCGATACTGTCCACCGATGTCAAATCTACCTGCACATCCCCACTTGTTCTCCCCGCAAGGATGAGTTCGTGATTGACCTTTAATTTCTTCACAATTGCTTGTCCGATTGTTCCTTTACCACCGACTACTAAAATCCGCACAATTTGTCACTCCTTTTTTAGCTTTTCAATATATTCTTTTGTGGTCATCGTCATTACACCAGCGTTTTTCAGCTTTTTATTCCAAATATTCCGTATAGGCTTTAGTACAGAGTCATGGGCATCCTCGATCAATGTCACAGGAAAGCCTTCTGCCAAAGCTCCTTTACAGGTCGCTTGAACACACGCATTGCTCATCAAACCAACCACAACGAAATTTTCGAAATCATTTTCCTCCATTAGCGTCTTAAACTCTGCTGCCTTGAAAGTGTTCATTTGGACTTTCGTTACTACTAAATCACAGGCTTCTTGATGCAGTTTTGGTGATAACTCTCCATAACCTGCCTTCTTAATCAGAACCACAGGCAAACGTTTTTTATGAAACTGATCAATTACCGCATTCACGTTTTTCAAAAACGGCTCTTTTCCAATCAATGGCGCTGTAGTTCCCGTCTGAACGTCTACTACCAATAATGCACTTTTTGACATGTACCTCCAACCTTTCCCCTTTCATCTTTATCTAATTATAATGCAAATAAAAAAGGCTTTCATTAGAAATTATATGTCAAACACTAATAGACCCTTACTACGAGATAATAATGTCGCGTTCACTGTTTATCGCCCCTGATAGAAAATATAAAAATAGACCTGCCGCAGCAGGTCTAAATGATTAATCTTCTTTTTCTTTGTCAATTTTCTTGTTGATCTTACCAGCAACATCATCTGCGGCTTCTTTGGCTTTATCCTTCGCTTTACCGAAACCTTGTTGGATTTTGCCCTTTAATTCTGTTGATTCATCGTCTGTAACTTTTCCTTTTGCTTCGTTTACTTTTCCTTTTAATTCATCATTGTTAGCCATAATAAGCCCTCCTCATTCATACCGATGATTACTTCTAACAATAGTTTACCACCCGTAAATTTAGAAGGCTAAGAATCTGCTTAGCCTTTCAATAGGCGCTCTGCCTGTTGAATTTCTTGCTGTAGCGTTTTTATACGCTGATTCTTTAATTCACTAGAGAATTCTAACTGCTTCAATCGTTCCAGCTCGATTTTTGCCGCAGCTAATTCTGTTTTTATCTCGCAGAGAACGCTTTCATTCAATTCCATTGTATTTCTCCTCTCAAGCATCACGCACCGACTACTAATTAATTCTATGCTACACTGCTTTTGAGGTGAAGTAAATGCGAAATACATGGTTGCAAGAACAATTGGCTGCGATTTCCAATGAGCAGAATAAATTTGTTGTTGATGAAGTAATTAAATACATCGAACAGCTAGAAGACGACAACGAGAGTCTTCAAATAGCATTAGAGGGGAATATTTGGAGCCCCAAAAAATGGAACGAAAAAGCAGAGAAGTAGCCAAAATTTGTTGACTGCTTCTCTGCTTTTTTCGTAATAATCCCATAATCATCAAGATAATTAAAACGGACTTCTTTTCTTTAAAGACTGTAATTGATAACTTTTTCATATTTCTTGAATAGTTGCTGATTCAATTGATCACCGCCATCGATGTTTGCAGAGTAGAAAATTGGTGGATATTCGATTCCTTGCTCAATTAATTTACGAGTTACTTCAACAATAATCGTATTTAGCATTGTTGCTCCTACGACTGTTGAGCTAGGACCAACTTTTTGTTCGATTCCTTCGATTGAGCAGCAGGCATCACCAATATCTCCATGATTATCCAAAATAACATCCGCTAATTCAAATAATCGTTTTCCTGAAGAATGTCTACTAGTAATCTGCTTTGAGTAATTTACGTTGGTTAAAGCAACAATCTTCACTTTTTTTTCTTTTGCCGCAAACGCTAAATCAATCGTTACCGGATTTCGACCAGATACTGAATGAAGAATCAACACATCCCCTTCATTAAAAGGAATCGTTGAAGCTAATGTTGTACCATACCCTTCCAATCGTTCCATTTTACTAGTTACTGTTATGGGAGATTGATCCAACATCAACTCTCTGCCAAAGATTGCATTGATCGTCATCATCCCACCTGCTCGATAATACAATTCTTCAGCTAAAATCCCTGCATGACTAGCACCAAAAATATAAATTCCTTTTTGATTTAAATTTGCTTCTGTCAACAGATCAATTGTTTGATTGATGGCGGAAGCTTCCGATACTTCAACCTCATTTAAAATCTCCTGTATACGATCAAAATATTGAAACATTTAAAACCCTCCAAACAAACTACTGATAAATTTTCCAACCATGCCCCATAAAGAAAGATCATTTCCGCCGAAAATCAGTAGCCAATTCTGAATTGTGGTACTGAAGACAACTGCTGAAAAACCCACTAACAGAACCATAGCGATAGCTGACACAGCGGTTCCTATGATTGCTCCGCGAAGCCCTCCTTGACCTTCACCAATTACAGCTGCGCCACCACATTCAAAGAAACTAGTGATAACTAATGGAACGATTAAAATACCGAATAAATCAAAACTATTTACAACAATGACTAAGACTGTTGAAGTAATCATAGCTATGATAAAACCAATAATCACAGCATTTGGACGATAATTGAAAAGAATTGGTACGTCAAAAGCCGGTTTCGCCCCAGGAACAACCTTTTCAGCAATTCCTTGAAAGGCAGGAATAATTTGATTAATCAATAAACGAACGCCATAAAGCATTATCAGCAATCCTGCGCCAAAATTCAAACCTGCTTCAACCGCAAACATAATTAAATTTCCGTCATTTGGAATTAGAACTGGTGCAATGACTCCTACAGCTAAGTTCATTAGAAACATAACTAATCCACCAGTAATTGATATTTCCCTAAAAAACGATAGGCTTTCTGGTATATTTAAATCCTCAGTGGAACGTTCTTTATTTCCGACACGCTTAGCAACAAATCCCGAAATCAATGATAAGATTCCGGTTGGATGACCAATCAAGAAAGAATCATCTCCGGTAGCATCCCATACATATTTTCGCATAATCCATGGCATAACTGACCAATAAATTGCTGACAAAACAGCACTGACAATAACTAACATCATCCCTTTTAAACCAGCCTCAACACCACCAGCGACTAATACAAATGGAAACCACCATAGCATATGACCAGTTAAAAAAATTGTTTTAATTGGCGTAAAGCGAGCAATCAGTAAATGTAGAATCAATCCTAAGAACATAGCTAGACCAACTGTTCCACCATAATCTGCAGTGAAAGTAACATCAGACAATCCCTCAGCAACTTTTACACCTAGCTGCGTTTGAACAGCAGCATTGATTGGCGCGATCGTTCCCACCAACATATTGACACCTGCGGTCAATATGACCATTCCAAAAGCCGCAGTCATAGAACCTTTAACAATTTCAGAAATTGATTTTCGTTGAACGAGCAATCCAATCATTGCAATTAATCCAAGTAAAACAGGCGGATTTTTTAGAATATGATCTGTAATAAAACTCATTTTCCTACCCCTCTCTTTCGTTTAGATATTTTTCCATTTGTTCGCGTATTTCTACGACATCCATATATTTTTTGATTGGATAGACAGGTGATTTGACGGCTCCCTTCAATTCTGGCAGTAACTCATTGCTGGTAAAATAAACATCTGCTGGTGTCGCTTTTGCTGTTGAAAGATCCGTATTTTCTACAGTTGCTTTCAGCCCTAATTCCCTCACAACTTTATCAATTGACATTTTTAAAACCATTGAACTGCCGACCCCAAATCCACATACTGCTAAAATTTTCATCATTCAATTCCCCTTTCACTAAAAAGTGTAATTATTTCTTCTTTACTTCCATTTAAAATTATTTGATAGTTTTTCGGCTCCATAAAAATTGCCATAATCTTCTGTAGACTATCTAAATGACTTTGGTTATCTTCTGCTGCCAAAACCATAAAAATTTTAACTGGCTTACCCAGCATATCTACTGGCTCTTTTATAACCAGCAGGCTCATGCTTTGTTGATTGACTCCTTCACCTGGACGAGCATGCAACAGCGCAAAATAATCGGCTATGACCATGTAAGGTCCATAATCATTCACACTTTGGATCATCGATTGAATATAATTCTTCGTAATAAAACCCTTTTTCAATAGTGGCTGTCCAGCAAGTTTAGCTGCAGCCTGCCAACTGTCCATTGTTTCAATAACTTGAATTTGTTCTCTTGGCAGTATTGTATTTATTGAACTCATGCCTTAACCTCCATCATTTTTGATATAAACCATTCCTTATCCTCAATCCCCTGCATTACAAGCTCCATCACAGGTTCAACTTTTTGGATGTCTTCTTCCTTAATCATTAGTAAAATGAGAATATCGACTTTTTGATTGCCCCAATTAATTGCCTTATCCAAAATCAAGATTGCAATCGCTGTTTTCTCAACAAATTCTGGCGAACCATGAGGAATCGCAAAGCCGTTATCTAGATAGGTCGATTGCAATCTTTCACGCTCCCAGACAGAAGCCCTAAATTTATCCGCCAATCGTTCATCCGAAAATTCTTGTCGATCAATCAAATAATTGAGGGCGTCCTCTTTGGTAGAAAAATGATGAAATAGAATATTTTGAGCAATAAAATCCTTTGTCTCACTTGCTACCTCCAATTTAGGAGCATTTTTTTCTTCTCGTGCAATAATCAGATCAATATATTGGTTCATGATCCGTTTCATATCTTGAACCGTCACCATCGGACTTATGCGAACGACTGGTTTTTCAGTATCAGGAAATTCTACCGTTGAAATAATAAAATCGACATCAGAAAGATCCATATCTTCAAGTTTTGAAGTTGAGGCTGTTTCAATGCTATTCACATCTGGTAGAATTCTTCGAATCTTTGCTGATACGAAAGAGCTGGTTCCGATTCCATTTGGACAAACGAAAAGGACTTTATGCATTTTCTTGACCCGTTCCATCGCAGCTTGGAAATGAATGCTTACAAAACCAACTTCATCATCTGTCAAAGTAATTTGGTAATGCTTACAAAATTCAACCAACCCAAACCATACGACGCCGTAAAGTGCTGGATACGTTTGCTTAATTTCATCAATCATCGGATTTATGACAGAAGACTGTGCCTCAAGACGTAAGATTAGCTGATATAAGTGAATCACTAAGTCTTCCTCTAACCGACTGTCTTGTGTTAAATCAGTTTGTAGGCCTTCGCTGACTTTTTGAATTAGAAACCGAACTTTTCCACGAAAAGCAAATGGAATCGCTTCGTCTTTCATAAAGAATCGCAAGCCACTCCCTACAATCAAATAGGTCAAATATTGAATCTCTTCTTGCGAAAAAGTATAAATATTCTGTTTCTCCAATTCATTCAAGAGCCCATAAACTAATGGATATTTATCAAATTCTAAGAAGAATTGTCCGTATTGATTAGATCCTTCTAAATGAATATGATGATCTTCTTTAGCTCTCTGAATGATCAAAACGATTGAAACAATAATATTTTGCATATAGCTTTCAGGAATCTCGATTTTTTTTTCGGTTAATGATTTATAAAAACCTTGTGATACTTTCTGCATCAACTCACTATCAATAAATATCTCAACTGATAGATCACTATTAAGTAAGTTCAAAATAGTGCGTTTCAAAATCTTTTGAATCTGAACCTCGCTTCCTTTAAAAAACGTTCCTGAATTGTCAAAGGTAAGAGCCAAGTCCTCCTTAGAAAATAGTTCCTTAATAAAAGAAAGATCGTTAGCGATACTACTTCGAGAAACATAGTATTCATCTGATAATTGCTGATAACTCAAGTGTTCTTGATCAAGCAACCGCTTTACAATTAAAAATTTTCGGTACTTACTATCTATATTTTTATTCGTCATTATCATCCTCACCTTCATCCATAATGTAGCACGCCGCTCTTTTTGCTAGTAGACCAAAAAAATAGTCTGAAAAATAAAAAAACATTGAACACTCAATTGAACATTTTTAAAGCCATGCAAAAATGTTTCAAAATATAACGAGTTTTCAACAATTATACTTCCTTTCTTAAAAAAAAAGACCCTCTATTTAGAGGATCTTTCATCTAAAGATCGAATCGCACGTAGGAGTCGCTCGGCACCATCGACGATTTTTTCTTTAGGTGCACCAAGATTAAACCGCAGATAACGCTGCCCTTCCACTCCATAAGTCTCACCCTTCATGATGGCTACTTTTTCTTGCTTTACTAACACGGTTTGCAATTCGTCCATCGTGTAAGGCAGCTTAGCGATATTGATCCAGCCTAAATAAGTGGCTTCCGGTATCCTAAAATCAATTCGCGAGTCCTTTGCTAAAATTTCTTTCAAAGCAGTGAAATTTTCGTCCACCGTTCGATTTAGTTCTTCTACCCACTGTTTTTGATTATTATAGCAATCCATCGTCGCTAGCAATGCGGGATAAGGAATAGAGGATAGACCATCCCGCCCCTTTAGAATATTCAGAAATTTCTCCCGCAATACTTCTTCTGGAAAAATCCCATAGGACCCACCAAGTCCTGGAGAATTGAAGGTTTTTGAAACAGAAGACAGCAACACTACAGGTACTTCGATCTGATTAATAAACGCTAGAATCGGCAAATGTTTTTTACCAGGTCGGCGCACATCCATGTGAATCTCATCGCTAATGATTGCCACAGAGTATTTGTTGCACAATGTAATCAAATGAGTCAATTCTTCCTCTGTAAAAACGCGACCAGTAGGATTGTGGGGATTACACAACAGGAAAATTGCGGGCTTTTCTGCAGCAAAAATTTCTTCTAAAGCAGAGAAATCAATGGTAAAACGCTCCTTATCGTTCGTCAGTGAGAAAGTAATCAATGCTCGTTCATTGCCACTGATACAATTGAAAAAAGCGTCATAGCAAGGTGTGAACGTTACAATTTTTTCGCCTGTTTTACTCAGAAGTTGAAGACAAACGGATAAACTATAGATCACACTTGGTGAATAAACACACCAGTTCGGATCAATCCAGCAAGTGAACGCCTGTTGGAACCAACGACTGATACTTTGTTTGTAGTCCAGATGATTCCATCGTGTATAGCCAAAAAATCCACGATCAACCGCTTTAGACAAAACATCGATCGTTCCATCAGGAATCATAAAATCTGTGTCTGAAATGGAGAAGGGCAATAAATTTTTCTCACCAAACCGATCTTGCACATAATCCCATTGGGTCGAATAGGTGTCATAACGAGACCGTTGCTCCCTAAAATTGCTCAAAATCAATTCCTCCCTCGTCAAACGAACGAACAACTGCTGATAATAACTCGATCGTTGCCTCTATATCGGAAATTTTTACGATGGAATTCCATGAATGACAATAGCGGACAGGAATACAAACGACCAGTGTCGGTTTTCCAGCAAACAATTGAACCGAGCCCGCGTCTGTCCCGCCGCCACCTAGTAAATCATACTGCCAAGGGATATTCTTCTTTTCAGCAATTTCTCTGCAATAGTCCAATAATTTTAGGTTTCCCAACGCGGTTTTATCCGCCAAAACTAGTCCCGGGCCATCGCCTTGAATTCGATTTGGCACCTCTGCGGCTTTCGGTGTGTCTTTTCCATTGGCGACGTCAATCACGATATTTATATCCCCATTGACCTGAGAAGCAGCCACTTTCGAGCCTCGAGTTCCTGCTTCTTCTTGAACAGTCGCTACGCCGATAAGTTCAATCTTTTTTGTCTGAACTCGATTTTTTACCTGAGCCATAATCGTACAGGCTATTCGATTGTCTAACGCCTTACCAACGACCTTCTCATGATTGAAGCTTTTCTTCGCCTGAGCGTTCGGCAAGATCATATCTCCAATTTGCAGGCCTGCTGCTTCTAATTCTGCTTTTGAGTGGACGCCGAAATCAATATACATTTCACTGATTGATACAACATCATTCATATTATGACTTGCTTTGGGTAACGTTCCCACAACACCCTCCAAAACAGCGCCATTTTTACGACAGGTCGCCCTTACCTGTTGCCCTAATACCACATGACCCCACCATCCGCCAATAGGATAAAAGTAAACAAATCCATCCTCCGTGATTTGATGGACGAAAAAGCCAACCTCATCCATATGAGCATATAATGCAACTTTCTTCTTTTTTGCCTCCAAATCACCAAAGTACACATTCCCAAACGTGTCTTTTCTATTGGGTCCTTCAATCGTTTCTTGTAATGCTCGCTGGACCTGCGTCTCTTGTCCAGGTAAAGCATCTAGATTGGAAAGAGCCATCAATAAGCTATCCGTTGCAACCAATTGTCATCCACTCCTTATTAAATCGTGTTAAACTCTCAGCGTCTCCACTATCGTTCACGACCACATCATCTTCGATTCGAATGCCAAAGCCTGCTTCTGGCAAATAAATGCCTGGCTCGATGGTAAATGTCATATTTTTTTCAATGGTCACCGTTTCTTGTGGCGCTAATGCAGGATATTCATGACAAGAAAGGCCAAGTCCATGCCCTAAATTGTGGCTGAAAAATTGATCCAGTCCTCTTTGCTCCAAAAACATCCGTGCCATTTGATCAATTTCTCCAAGCTTTTTCCCTAGCGAAACTGCGGCAACGGCGTGTTTTTGAGCGGATAGCAGGGTTTGATAAGCTTCTTTAATCGCCTTCGGTACTTCACCAAATCCAAAGGTTCGAGTGATATCCGAATAATAACCTTGATAGATCGTCCCAAAATCAATCATAATCAGTTCATTTTCCGCAATTTTTTTCTGACTGGCATGGGCATGAGGCAAGGCCGTTCGTTCTCCTGAAGCCACGATTGTCTCGAAGGCCGCACCTTCACTTCCTAGTTTTTTGCTGTGATAGTCAATTTCGTTCGCTAGTTCCAATTCGGTCATTCCGACACGGATCATTGGCAGAATTTTTTCTAAGGTTTGATCAGCGATCGATGCCGCCTGCTTGATTGCCGCGATTTCTTCCGGTTGTTTGACCATTCGCAAGCTTTCTATCATATTCTTTGTTTCGACTAAATGCCCCTCTTCTTCAGCTACTGCTGTTTGAAGGGTACTAAACAACTGATATGAAATCGTTCCGGCTTCAAATCCTAGGGCTAACCCTTTTATAAATGGCCGCAGCGTTTCAATTAGGCTGCCTCCTACAGGTATTTCACAAATCTCGACATTACTAGTTTGCTGCTGCGCCTGTTTTGTATAGCGGCCATCCACAAATAATCGCAGCGTATTCTCTGTAACCAGCAACAAACCATTCGATCCAGTAAATCCGCATAGATAGCGGCGATTGATCTTATCTGTCACGAGTAGTCCTGCTAAATTAGCTGCAGCAATTTTTTTACGTAATTCATCCACGTTCATGTGACACTCTCCTTCATTAAAAAAAGGTGCGACAAAACTCTCGTCACACCCGCTTTATTGGTTAGAAATCAATATCCGTTAAATATTGTTCGTCGTCATCGGAAATGACGGAATTGGCTTTTTCGGCTTCTAATTGTGCTTCTCGTTCTAATTCTTGTTTTTCTAATACCTTAAAGAACGGCAGATATAAGCCAAAGGACATAGCTACCTGAATTACCTGAATGACGATCGCACGCCAATCAAATCCCGTTAAGAAGCCTTCCATAAACACCGGAACATAAGGCGGATCGAAAATTGGGAAATTCAATAATCCTAATTTCATACAAATCATTGGGAACATTCCAACTAAAGCGCCACCAAAAATGAATGGAATCATTAACACCGGATTCAAAATGATTGGAACCCCAAAAAGTACCGGCTCATTAATCCCGAATAAAGATGGCAATAAAGCCACTGCTCCAACCTTTTTATAGCGTAACGACTTGCTGATCAGCATTGCCAACACCAGACCGATCGTCACTCCTGAACCAGAAAAATTCGCAAACGCAGATAATGTTCCATTCGTAATCACGTGCTGTAGCGGTTCACCTGCTTCATGAGCAGCGATATTTTCTGACAAATACTGCACGGCAATTGGTGAAAGGATTGGTGACAATACTGCTGAATGAATCCCGAAAAACCAGAAGACTAAACGCAATACCAAAACAAAATAGATGATCCACAATGAATCCAAGCTACCGATTGCTGGTGCCAAAACATCCATGATAACCTGTGGAAGAAGTACACCGCCCGACAAACTATCGGTAACTGACCGAATCACAATGAATAAAACGCCGATAGCGGCCGTTGGTGTAATCAGTTCGAATGAGCTGGAAACAAAATCAGGTACTCCTTCAGGCATCTTAATTACCAGCTTGTGCTTCGTAAAAAACTGATACAGCTTCACTGAGATAATTGCTACGAAAATAGCGGTGAATAACCCTTTTGAATCAAGATATGAAGCAACAATATTGCCATTATCATCGACATCCATCGCTACGATTAAAAACGCGATGGCAGAAAGCAACATAGAGCCTACGGTGTATAGTTTATAGTGCTCACTTAAGAAATAAGAAATTGCTAAAACCGCGTATAAACCAACTAACCCTAAGGAAACTTTAGAAATAATACCAAATATATACCCGTAATTCTCGAACCAATTTGCTACTGCCTGTGTTTTGATAAATTCTGGAATAGAGGGGAAGATCGCCGCGATAGAACCTAGCAATAGCACCGGTGTCATGACGACCATCCCTTTTTTAATAGCCGTTAAGTAAGGATTGCTGTCAACTTTGTTAGCAACTGGAACCAATGTTTTACGAATAAAGGCTTCTACTTTTTCAAAAGCACCCTGTTTCTTTGGATTTTCCATTTTTTTCTCTCCTAACTATTGCGTTTTTAATGCTTGATTTTTTCGGTAGGCAACTAACGCCTGCTTCATCACGGTAGCTCCATCCATTGACCCATAAATATCTGAGGTTAATAAAACAGTCGGCTTATCCGCCTTCTCCGCTTCACCTTTGATAAAGTCATATTTATGACTTAATTGTGGCCCAACTAAAATCACGTCATAATCGTTGATGTAACGCTCTAGCTTATCAACACCAATTGCTTCCATGGGATAATCCTTTTCGTCTAAACTTTTTGACTCCTTGACCACCTTTTTCATGGACTCCATCATCATGGTGGTTGAGAAGCCTCCTGCACAAACTAGTAATGTCTTCATTCCTTTTTCCTCCTATTTTAATGCAAAGCCTTGGCTTCGCTTTGTTCTTTCAACATACCGATCATTTCTTCGATCAAGTCACGTGCTAAGATACTGGTCATTAAGTGATCCTGCGCATGTACCATTAATAAGCTAGTTTCCGTTTTCTCGCCGTTGATCTCACTGGTAATCAATTGGGTCTGTACATCATGTGCATCGATGCTTTTTTCTTTGGCTTCTTGCATTTTTGCTTCTGCTTCGTCAAACTTCCCTTTACGTGCTAAGCGCAAGGCTTCAAAGGCAGATCCTCGGGAATCTCCCGCCGCAGAGATAATTTTAAAAATATCCATTTCTTGATCGTTCATTGTTTTATCCTTCTTTCATTAAGCTTTTCATATAAGACATAAAGTCTTGAAAGTTTGTAATTTTTGTCAACTGGGTATCTAATGTCGGATCATCCATCATTTTAATCATCAACCGACTAATTTCTTTGTGCAGATTTAAATGATCCTTCTTGATATTGATCAAGAAAATCACTCTTACCTGCTTTTCCCGATATGTTAGTGGTCTTTTTAATAGAATGACATCAATGACTTCCTTAATCGCGGCCTGTTCCATGGGATGAGGACCAGCGATGCCATGCTGATAAATCGTGTCAATCAGTTTTTCCCGCTCTAAGACACTTTGCTTGAACCCTTGCTCCGCCCATTGCAGTTCTTCTAAGCGAGCGCCTTCATTTTCCAAAAGTGTCAGATATTCGGCAGGAGGGTCAAGAATTTGGAACCATTTCCTATCAAATAAACTGAGGATGAACTGATGAACATCGAAAACCTTATTTCTTGATTCACGTAAAAGGTTCAGGTCCTGTTCAATTTTGCTGATCTCTGCCTGATTCAAGATTGTTTTGGTATAAATGATCGGAAGGTCAAACTGCTCCTGCTGCACTGGTACCGTCGAAATCAATAAATCAAAGGTGTCATCGATCTGATCAATTTCATTTAAGGCAAAAGTTGCGACCTCCGCGTTGCTGAAAAGACGTTCCAGATTCACTTTCAATAAATAGGAAGCTCCTCCACCTGTAGAACAAATAACCGCGATCTTTTGATAATCCTCAATCACTTGATTGGATTGCTTCTCCAAACTTGCGGCAAAGTAAATCGCGACATACCCGATCTCATCCTTACTTATATCTACTTCTAAATCTTTATTCAGCTCATTAATAAAAACCATCGCCACATTAAACACATTGGCATACTGTGTGTAGATATCCTCGATAATAGGATTTTCTAGCTGATGGCCTGTATAAAGCCGCTGCAATAAGGGGGCCACATGCATCAGCAGTGCATTGGCTAATGCTTGATCCCCACAAAAATGCGTTTGATAACGCCGATCCACAAAATCTAGTGCTTTTTCGATTGCTTGCTTTAACTGCTGATTGTTCTCAACATCATCAAGTACAGCAAATTTTCCACGCAGCTGTTCTTCCAAATAATTTTTTTCTGCTTTAGAAAAAACAATGGAATAGGCAGCTTCAAGGTAATCCACCAATTCTTCCGTTAGCTGATCATACTTATCGACGACTCTCAGCGTTTCAGACTCTTCTTGGTTTAACGTATTTTTCTGCATGATTCGAAAGCACAGTAAACGAATATGCTGAACAATGTTTTCAAAGACGATATCACTAATTTTCAACTGATTCTTTTGTAGACGTTCCTGTAAAAAACGCCTTAAGTCTGTTTCATCGAATGTAAAATTGAACTCCTTATACCTTTCGGTCAATACGGGGGTGTGGATCGTGTTACGAAGCAGGTATAAAATCGCTCGTCTTTTTTTACTTTCTGTCCCGATAATTTTCAAGCCATAATGCGCTTTACTAAAAAGCGTCAGCTCGTACTTCTCACAAAACTGTTCAACCTGCTTGATATCGGCTTTAACGGTTGATAGGCTGACGTCCAGCCACTCCGCAATCTGCTGCATCGTGATGTACTCTTCATGAAACAGCAAAAGCAGTTCGATATTCTTAATCCGTTCTTGTGGAAGAGAGGCATCAATGTGGGTTTGCTGCTCTGAACGAGAAAGATAGCTTTGAAACTTCTCCCGATCAATAACTTTTAGTTGATAACCCTTGGAACGGATTCGTTCGACGGTGAAGCCTTCTGTTGTTCCGATGTCCTTCAACCATTTAATATCACTTGCAAGCGTTCGCTCCGAGATTTGAAATGCAGCGGCCAATGCCTTGGGAGCAATCGCTTGCTTCTTTGCATATAAGTATTCAACAATTTTTTCTTGTCTCATAACTACCTCCCGCTTACAGATAAACTATGCAATGTAAGCCCTTTACTTAAAATGGCAACTTTTTCTATTAAAAAATGCAAAACTAGACTGAATAAAAAGATGCACTCACTATTAAAGCACACTCTTCTCCCTCTCGATAGTGACTATATTGCGATCCAAGCGAAAAAAAACAAGCCCTAAATAAATAGGACTTGATAACTGCTTAACACTTAATATAGGAATACCCCTGCTCCTGCAATTCAACCAAACCAATGACGCCGGATTCAATGATTTCAACTTGCTCATGCATTTGTTTTGAGCGAACATGGAAATTACGCATTGAATGATGACAAGCCTGATAGGTAATATGCGGGTATTCTTTCATAAACTTGATCACACGCGGCAATAAATATCCTTGGATGGCCTCGCCGTTCATTAGCAAGACAATATCTGCTTTTGGCTCCGATAACAAGATATGCTCAATATTGTGACGGGCCTCTCGGATCATTCCTAACTCATCGACATGAAAAACTACTTTCATTTAAAACGCCTCCTTATATTCCATTAATGGGTGAAGCCATAATTTTTAATTTCGGTCTCTTCATGAAATACCAAATGACTATTCTCCAGCTCTTTAAGCGCCGCCTTCAAATCCTCAATAAAATCATGTGCCATACTCATGCCAAAATCACTTCGAACTACAATACGCTGAATAATCTGATGATCTAGGTTCTTCGGCAATGGGTAAGAAGGAACCTGCCAGCCCTTCATTAGCAGCCGATCAGATAAATCATACAATGTCCATTGACGTGTTGAATCTTCCGCTAGTTTGTAGCAAACCAGTGGTAACTGACTACCATCATTGATAAGTGTAAAATGGCGCGACTGTTCGATTTCCTTAGCCAAATAAACTGCTACATCATGGGTTCGTTGATGAATACTTTGATACCCCTCAAAGCCAAAACGAACAAAATTATAATACTGTCCGATCATCTGAGATGCACTATGGGAAAAATTGATCGCCATGGTCGGCATCTCCCCACCGAGATAGCTGACCTTAAAGACAAGCTCTTCTGGGAGAAATTTCTCGTCTCGCCAAACGACCCATCCAACGCCCGGATAAACCAAACCGTATTTGTGCCCTGAAGTATTGATGGAAATGACATTCTTCAGTCGAAAATCCCATGCCAGCTCCGGTTCAACAAACGGCGCGTATAACCCGCCTGAAGCTGCGTCCACATGAATGTACACTTTATGTTCTGTCTGTTGATTGTATGCTTCCACCAGCTGATCCAATTTCTCGATGTCGTCATATTGTCCTGTGTAGGTGATTCCAAGAATACCTACGATACCGATCGTATACTCATCAACTGCTTCTATGGCTTTTTCAACATCTAGAGATAAATGATCCGCTGACATTGGAATCTCACGAAGCTCAATATTCCAATAAACACAGAATTTTTCCCAACAGACCTGATACCCCGACGAAATGATTAGATTCGGCTTTTTCGCCTGAACAGCGACACCTAGCTTTTCAGCCCGCTTACGCCAGGCAAATTTCATTGCCATACCGCCTAGCATACAGGCCTCGGATGAGCCGATCGTAGACGTTCCGATGTATTTCTCTGGTCCCTTAGCGTGCCACAGGTCTGCAATCATATTGACGCAGCGGTTTTCCATCTCAGCGGTTCGGGGATACTCAGACTTGTCGATCATATTTTTATCGAGAGTCTCACTCATTAATTTCACTGCTTCTGGTTCCATGAAGGTTTGACAAAAAGTCGCCAAGTTCAAACGAGAGTTTCCTTCATCTAATAGATCGTCCTTAATCATCTGATAGGCGATCCGCGGTTCGATGGATTTTTTTCCTAAATGATAGGACGGCAATAGCTCATCCTCATTCTTTGATCCGAAAATTGGTTCCAAGTAACTCGCCTCACGTCGATCTTTCTTTCCATAAAGCATTTGACCACGTCTCCTCTATATAAATAGTGCCCTTATTTACCCGAGTTGAACAAAATCTTCTTCTATAATAAGAGTAGCTGAAAGCGCTAAAAAATACAAAAGAATTCCTTGCAATCTGCTATCAATCCGATGATTTTTTCGAATTAAACTAAAATTAGCGGATTATTTCGAAAAAATCAGCATTTTTTTAAATAAAAGACTTTCTTTTTACTTGTGAATCTATTATTTTGGTAGTAGCATGCAAAAAAAAATAGCGGAGGACGCATTATGTCTTATCAGGAAATGCTTTTTACTTTCTTAGGCGGATTAGGAATTTTCCTTTTTGGGATCAAATATTTAGGTGACGGCTTGCAAAAAGCCGCCGGAAATCGATTACGAGAAATCCTAAATCGATTTACCTCAACGCCCTTTCGTGCCGTTTTAGCCGGGATCATTGTCACAGGGTTGATCCAGAGCAGCTCAGGAACAACGGTCTTAGCTGTGGGATTAGTTAGTGCCGGCTTTATGACCTTAAAACAAGCAATCGGGGTTATCATGGGGGCAAACGTGGGAACGACTGTCACCGCTTTCATCATCGGTTTTAATTTGAGTGAATATGCGTTGCCGATTATTGGAGCTGGCGCCATTCTACTCTTCTTTTCAAAGCGAACCTCGTTGCAATCGATCGGGCAAATACTTTTCGGATTTGGTGCGCTTTTCTATGGATTGAAACTAATGGGTACAGCGATGGACCCTTTGAAAGATCTCCCGCAATTTAATGAATTGATGATCAGTGTCTCCCATCATCCTGTACTAGGTGTTGGTATCGGGACCTTGTTAACCATGGTTTTACAAAGCTCCAGTGCGACAATCGGGATCTTACAGCAGCTTTACATGCAAGGAAGTGTCTCCTTAACAGCCGCCTTGCCGATTTTATTTGGTGATAATATTGGAACAACGATAACGGCTATTATTGCCTGCTTAGGCGCAAGTGTTGCAGCGAAAAGAACGGCTGCATCACATGTCATTTTCAACTTGGTTGGAGCGATTATCTTTACAATTTTACTGGCCCCTTTTACTAAACTCGTTATTTTTTTCGCGAGTTCATTAGGCTTGAATCCAGCCATGCAGATTGCTTTCGCACACGGACTCTTCAATATTTCCAACTTAGCGATTCAATTCTGGTTTATTCCGCAGATTGAGATGATCGTGAAGAAAATCGTCCCAGGCAGCGAGAAGAATTTGAATATTCGTTCTGTTACTTTGAGTGAGCCCATTATCCACACTTCTTCCGTTATGGCCATCGAACAGGCCAAAGGGGAAGTCATTCAAATGGGGAATTACGTGCTTTCTTCAGTAAAATCTGCGCGTAAATACTACAACGACACGAAGGAAGAATGGCGGGACGACGTTCTACAGTACGAAGATGCTATTAATCAATGTGATATAGAGTTGACCGAATACCTCGTCAAAATTTCAGCAACCGAATTGACACCTTTAGAAAGTCAGGAACAAGCGATGCTGCTGGAATTTACGAAAGATTTCGAGCGCATTGGAGATCATTCAATGAACATTATCCACTACGTCGAAGAATCTATCGCATTAGAAGAAAAACAACGTGCAAAGGATAAAAGAAATAAAACGAAATCAACCAACAATCGGCAAACCTTCTTGCTTCATGATGAAGACCTTGAACGACTATTCGATAAAGTGTTAAAAAATATTCGAGATGCGATGCAAGTTTTAGAAAATGATGACGTTGAACTTGCACAAAAAATGCTGGATCGTGAAGAAGAAATCAATCAACTGGTTGAATTGTTGCGTAAGAAATACATTCGTCTAATGACGAAAGGGGAAGGACGTGCAGCAGACGGCGTTCTCTTGATTGATATCAGCTCCAACCTTGAACGTTCTAGCGACCGGACGCTTCACATTGCGAAATACTTCTTAGGAAACAAATACAATTTCAAATACGATACTTCCAATTTCCATTACAAAGAACCCCTGGAGTCATCTGACGATTCCCTTAGTGATGGCAAAGAAGTATTGGATTAGTGAAAAGCAATTCCTCGATTATTTGAGGGATTGCTTTTTACCTTTCACGATTGTAAGTTTAACTACTCTTTCGTAAGTATTTTCGCGCCTTATTCCTTGGTATGATTGGTTTATCAAAGAAAGGGAGTTGAAGAAATGGATACATTTACGATTGTTTTATTGGGTTGGGGACTTTATTCAGTGATTCATTATTTTGAAAAACGTGGGGAACGTGGAAAAGCTATTATTGCAACAGTACTTGTAAGTTTGCTGATTATCTTGTCAAATGTCTTTAGTAATTTTGCCAATGCCTCTCAGCTAGGCTGGTCAAAATTAGTTCTGACTGTTGGTGTGAGTGTGGTAATTTTATCCTTCTTTATTTTTCTGCCAGCTATTTTCAAAACAAAAAAATAGGCTAGTTGAAAGATTCTCGCAAGAATCTTTCAACTAGCTTTTTCTTATTCTGCAACTGATACGGGTACGACTTCAAACTTCGTCACATCTACCAACCCGATGTCGGTAATTTTTAAATTAGGAATGACAGCTAAAGACATGAAGCCTAGTGTCATGATCGGGTCTACCTTTTCCGATACACCCAATACCTCATGGGCTAAACGATTGATCTCCGCCTCTTGTTCTGCGACCTCTTCCCCTGAAAGATCACTCATTAATCCGGCAATTGGCAGCGCCATACTTCCGATCACTTCGCCGGATTCGACTAATACCACACCACCCTCTTGCTCTTTCAGTGCTTGCAGCGCTGTAGCCATATCCTCGTCATTGGTTCCAGTAACAATCAAATTATGAGAATCGTGAGCAATGGACAGACCAATCGCTCCTTTTTTCAGTCCGTAATCCTTCAATAGTCCGACAAATACATTTCCTGTATTGTGATGACGCTCAACTACTGCGATTTTTGTTACATCCTGCTGCGGGTCAAAGACAAATTGTCCCTCACCATCTCGTTGAACGGAGACGATTGCCTCATTTGTTAACGCTTCTTGTGGAATCACTTCAATCGCTCGTGCTTGATTACTGGCCAAGTTTAAGCCTAATTGCGCTTTATGAAAGGTATCAATATGCACACTTGATTGAACGTTTTCCGTTGACACACGGGTAATAGTTGGAAGATAGTTCCCTTTTTCAGCGATCAAGTCACCAGCAATATACGTTGCTTCGATCGCTATTTCTGTTAAATCAGAAAAAATGACCAAATCCGCTCTCAATCCTGGCGCAATCGCTCCGCGATCCGTCAGTTGACAGCATTGAGCCGCATTGATCGTTGCCATCTGAATCGCTCGAATCGGTGAAACTCCTTCCTCGATACAAATCCGAATGCTGTTATCCAAATGTCCTTTTTCCAGCATGGTTTTTGCTTGTAAGTCATCCGCCGATAACACACAACGCTGATAATTATTTTCGGTGACACCCTTCAATAAGGTTCGCAGGTTTTGCGTAACCGAGCCTTCACGTAAAAAGACATACATCCCGCGAGCAACCCGATCCTTTAATTCCTGCACCGTTGAGCATTCGTGATCATTAGCGATCCCTGCCGCTGCATAGGCATTTAATTCTTTTTCAAACACCATTGGTGAGTGACCGTCAATCCGCAAATTCCGTTCTTTTGCGGCTAGCAGTTTATCCAATACCTCCTCTTGTGCATTGATTACACCTGGGAAATTCATAAATTCTGCCAAGCCATCCACTTGATTTTTTTCAAATGCCGGAATCATATCCGCGGCTTCCACTACTGCACCAGCATTTTCCATATTCGTCGCCGGTACACAAGAAGGCATCATATAGCGAATATCTAATGCTGTTTCTTTAGCAGCCTCCACCATATAGTCCAACCCCTGCAACCCTAAAACATTCACGATCTCATGGGGATCCGCTAACACAGTCGTTGTGCCATGAGGAACGAGCAGACGACCAAACTCTTCCGGTGTTACATAGGAAGATTCTACATGGATATGAGGATCAATGAATCCTGGAGCAACAAATTTTCCTTGTAAATCAATGCTTTCTGCTCCCTGATAACCCTCACCGACTCCCGCGATTCTTCCATCCACAATGGCGACATCTCCCTGCAGGATTTCTGCCTGATAAACATCCACCACCTGGGCATTTTTTAAAACTAGATCAGCTGGTACTCGTCCCGCTGCTACATCAATCAGGCGCTTTAATGACTTTTTGTTCAATTCCCTCTCCCCTTTTTAAATATTTTTTCTATTATAGCAGGGTTACTCCCTCGAATCACTACTAATTTGAGTTCATTTTAAAATGATACTAATCTCTCCTGTTTATAAGTAAGTAGATGGATCACTATGAAAGGCTCTTTGATGGAATAAATGCTCAAAGTGTATTTTCCTTTATAAATAGAAAAAATCAACAGCCCCAATCGTAATACTTAAGATCATTTTGTCGAAAATTAGGTTAACCGTCAGTCTATCCAATTTCATAAGCTACTTTTTTTATCATAAGAAAAAGAAGTAGCTCCATTGGTTAACGGAACTACTTCTTCAAAATCTATTATCCTTCCGGATGCAAAACGTTATACGATTTTTTCAATACTTCATCCGTATAATCCGTCAAGCTTTGATACACTTCTTCGTTTAACTGTTTATAGATCGATACGTTTTCTGGCTTTGGAGTAAAGACGTCTTTTACTTTAACCATTTTTTCTACGGCTTCTTCATATGTTTCATAAATACCTAGTCCAACTGCAGCGTTAATTGCTGCCCCTACACTGGCACTGCCGTTCACCACATTTCGCTTGATCGGCAGGTTGAAGACATCCGCAAAAATCTGCATCAGTAAATCACTGTTTGACCCGCCGCCTGTCACGATGACCTCATCGATCGGGTGCCCCAGTTCATCAGTCATATTCGTTACATTATTTTTCATCGTATAAGCGATACCTTCTAAGATCGAACGATACAAATAGCGATAATCATGATGGGCATTAAAACCAATCATCACACCACGCTTGAAGGGTTCCCACGGGTTCGCCAGCCAATCCAACTTCGTCATCAAGCCGTCACTTCCGGCTGGAATATTCGCTGCTTGTTCATTCAAATATTCTTCTTCGCTAATACCTTGATAGTTAGAGCGAATACTGATTTTTTCACCTAAAAGATCCTTGAACCAAGAAACGGTCCACATTCCTCGACGAATGCCATAGCCTTCATAGATATAACGTCCTGGCATGGAAGATAAAATTCCCCAATAATTCACCGCATCACTAGGCGGCATTTGTTTGCCCATCATCATGCTGCAAATATAGGTTCCTAAAGAAACAACTGCACTAGTATCTTGAATCAGCCCCGCTCCTAGTGCTTCAACAGCTTTATCACTAGTTGTAGCAAAAACAGGTACTCCTTCTGGTAAGCCTGTTTTTTTACTAGCTTCCTTCGTGATCGTTCCTAGCTTATCCCCCGGCTTAACGGCTTCAAACAGCATTTCTTCTGGAAGATTATATTGCTTCAATATTTGTTCGTCGGTCGACCAGTCCCATGTTTCATAATCTACTGGCCATTGACCAAAATTATTTCCGATATTATCTTTAAACTCACCGGTTAATCGATGAGTGATATACCCACTTGTAGAGGTTACGTATTGAACGTCTGGATTGTCATGGACATACGGAGTTGAGGTCCGTTTATCCATCCAGCTAATCACTGGCTGTGCCAAAGTACCGTCTTTTTTTAATAATACACGACAGCAGCGGATAAAACCTAACCCGATTCCCACAATATTTTCTTTCCGTACACCAAACTCATCCATTGCTTTCATTGATGCACTGCATAACGCATCCCACAAGTCGTCACCGGGATGCTCAACAACGACATCCTCGCCTAAATGCATTGGACGCAACGCTTCTTTTCCTTCGCCAACAATGTTGCCTTCTAAATCAAAAATGACAATCTTCGCACTCTGGCTTCCGCCATCGATACCAACGATATATTTCTTTTCCATAGTCTCTCCTTTTCATGTTTCTACTATTATATAGCTGGACTACCGTACTAAGAAACCACCATCAACAGCCAAGATATGTCCATTTACAAAATGCGAAGCTTCAGAAGCTAAGAAAGCTGTTGCACCCATCAAATCTGCCACATCTCCCCATCTGCCTTCTGGTGTGTGATCCACAATCCATTTACTGCGTTCTGGATCCTCAATTGATGCCTTTGCCGCATGTGTTTTGAAGTAGCCAGGTGCAATACCATTTACTTGGATATTGTATTGCGCTAATTCGTCACAATAAGCTTTCGTCAAACCAGCTAATCCATGTTTTGACGCGGCATAAGCAGGGGCCCATTGTCCTCCCAAGAAAGAGAACATAGAACAAATATTAATGATCTTTCCACTCTTCTGAGGAATCATCACTTTAGCAGCTTCATGGCTCATATCAAAGGCTGCAGTTAGATTAATGTTGATCGTTGGATCCCATTTATCACGACCATAGCTCACTACGTCATCGCAAGGACAAATTCCTGCGCAGTTTACTAAGATATCTACAGAGCCAAATTCAGCGACACATTTTTCAACAACTTCTTGGCAGACGCCGTCTTTTGTGATATCTGCTTCCATATAAGCTGTTTTTGCTCCACGCTCTGCTAACACAGCATTGAATTCTGGATCATCTGGCATAATCGATGGCATGAAAATATTTGCTCCTGCTTCAGCTAAAGCTAAGGAAAATGCTTGTCCTAGTCCAGTATTTCCGCCTGTTACGATCGCGTTTTTCCCTTTGATATGAAACATATCCATCTTGAAGTCTTTGATTTCCATTCTTCTACCTTCTTTTCCTTTATTTTTGTTTTTTCACCCGCTTGGGGTTATCCCTTAAGTCTGGTACTTAGCTTCCTTGCAAATTCCGCTGCATCACCATGTACAACGATACTAGCTAAATGATTCATCGGTGCACCCAAATCCGTATTTACCGAAATAATCTCTTTTACATTTTTTAATCCTTCAATGTGCTGTGTCGAACCGTAAATGCCCAGTGCCAAATACAAATCTGGACTCACTGTCTTTCCTGATTGTCCGACTTGTATTTCTCGCGGCGCTCTCTTACGATCAACTAGCTGTTTCGAAACTGCCACGACACCACTCAATTCATCCGCCAACCCCTGTAGTTGATCAATAGGTTCCGAGAATCCTCCGCCTGCTGAAATGATTACGTCAGCCTCCCGAATATCAATACCGCTATGTTCACTTTCGTTAATATCTAAAATTTCAATTGATGACGCTTTCAATTCTGTAGGATAAAAATCGATTTTCTCTGGCATTTTCGTTAAATCCTCTGCATGAAAAACATTAGGATGAACACTCGCCATGATTGGTGACGTTTCACAGACGATACTTGCCATAATATTGCCTGAAAAAGCGGGTCGCACCAATTTCTTTCCACGTTTGTCGACATGAATATCGGTAATATCAGCCACTAATCCTACCCCCAGTCGCATCGCCACGCGCGGAGCCACCATTCGTCCAAATTCCGTCGCTAAAATAATGATACTGTCAAATTGGTACTCTCTATTAACCTGCTCAATGATATCTGTCATTACACGACTATCCTTTAGTTGGATCGACGGTCCTTCAACGTTAATCAATGCATCAAGCCCTTTAACTTCTTCAGGCAAATTGATCCCTAATCCGTAAATAAATGCTTCTCCTTGAGCCAATCGATTGACTACAGCTATCAGATCCAGTGAATAGTCGACCTGATCATTATCTATCAGAATGAGTCCTTTAAACATTATAAGTACCCCTTTTCTTTTAGAAACTGAACCACTTCATCAATACCTTGATCGTCAACTTTCACTACTTTGTGGGCCACTTGCTCTCTTTTTACCACCACATTTTTTCTCACTTTAGTTGGTGAGCCTTTACCGCCGATTTCTCCAGCTGGCAATTGTAACGTTTCATTCGTCACCAGCTCAAATTGCTCCTCCACATTTTTCCCAATATTTTCATACCTTACAAAACCGAGGCGCAGATTCATCTGATGAGTGACGCTCAATACGCTTGGGTTTTTAATTTTTAAATGATACGTTTTTTCCTCTTGAAAAGCTTCAACAATGGAATACTCTTCTGTGAGTGATGGAATAGAAACAATGTTGGAAAACTGATTGATTCCCATAATTTCCGCGATCTGCGGTCCGACATGTCCTGTTCCGCCATCTAAGGTATGCGTACCAGTAAGCAGTACATCATATTTTGTAGAGGAGAGGTAGCTTGAAATAATTTGACTAGTCACCAATGAATCACTGCCGGCAAAATGACGATCGCTGATTAAAACAGCTTTATCCGCACCCAAACGTACAAAATCTTTCGTTGGTTCCTCCAGCTTCATTGGCCCCATCGTTACAACTTCAACAAAAATGGAAGGGTTCTGCTTCTTTTGCATCATCGCAAAAGCCACCGCATTCTTATCATCCGGATTCAAGATTAAACGGGAGCTATCTCGATCGATTTTATCCGTTTTATAATCATAGACAAATTTCTCTGTATCTGGAACAAATTTGACTAAGCAGATGATTTTCATGCTATTCCCTCCTAATGCGTAGTATTATTATTTGTTCAAGGGCTTTCGCCCTTGAACAGATCGTGTACTTATTTTTGATACTTCAAGCCTTCTTGAACTGGATAAATATTTCCAAAACTCATAACACCCTTCGGATCGAAAACTTCTTTCAAACTTTCTAACATATAGTAGGCAGATTGATGCTCTTCTTTTGTCCATTCATTACGGTACTTCCCGATTCCGTGATGGTGACACATAGAACCGCCTAATTTTAGCGTTTCCTCTACGATGATCGCTTGAATCGGATGGTGATAAATCTTCATTTCATCCTCTGGTTCGCAATTGATATCGTAATTATAAACAAAGTACATGTTCGTTCCGTTTAAATAGCTGTGTGAAGAATGTCCTCCTAGCATCGTTAAATCATCTGCACGAGGAAACTCATTACGAATTCGGTCAATGACATTGTTATAAATTTTCGTGATTGTTTCCCAATCTGCCGAAACCTCTGTCGTATACCCATCGTGTTTGTCGTTGTCGATCATGCCTTGGATTTCATCGTCGATCGTTTGTTGTGTCCAGTTCAATTGATTGAACCAATTTTCGATCAATTGAGAATCTACTTGTTTCACGATACCATCCTTAAATTTCTCCACCGCTTCTTCGATTCCCTTGCCTGTTGCTTCAACGATTCCTTTTGGCCCTTCCGCCATAAAGATCAGCACGCATTTTCCTTCGTAGAAATGATAGAAATGCTGGCGTGCATCCTCTGGTGAATATGTTCGCGCAACCGATGGGCGATAGCCGTTTACCATCACTTCGCGAAGGACCTTCACGCCATCTTCTACATCATTTACTAAATAGCCGTAAAACTTATTATTGTCTGGGTAATACTTAAAGATCTTCACTGTTACTTCAGTGATGTAACATAACGTTCCTTCATTTCCAATTACGATATGACGAATGTCCGGTCCACCGGCACGACGAGAAATATTTTTGATTCGCGAGATATGCCCATTCGGAAAGACACATTCAAGGCCAACGACCATATCTTCGATCCCACCGTATAAGGTAGAGAATTGTCCAATTGATCGTGTCGCAACTAATCCGCCGTATTGAGCGATCGGTTTTGATTGGGGAGAGTGCCCTGTTGTGTACCCGATTTTTCTTAATTCATCTTCCAATGCTTGTAGTGGAACACCCGCCTGAACAGTTGCCTGCATATTGTAAGGATCAATTTTTAAAATCTTGTTCATACGCGAGCCATCAATTACTAATGCCAAATCTTTCCAGTTTTCCAATCCGCCTTCCGTTGCTGTTTGTCCGCTTCGAGGGATGACGTTGATGTCATTTTCGTTACAATACATCAAGAGCTCTTTGACTTCTTCTGCATTGTTAGGATAAACGACTGCTGTTGGCAACGGGTTATCTAGAACCCCTTTTGCTTTCATGTATTTGCGGTAGCGGTCAGAGGCTGCATCATATAAAGTTGCATGATCGGTTACTACCTGTTCTTCAGAAACGATTTTTTTTACGTCCTTGATAATTGCTTCTTTCACCAATGTTTCAGAATTCATTCAATTAACTCCATTCATCATTTTTTCGAAAGCGCTTTTCTTGAGTTCAGTATAAAGGGTTGACTCTTGTTTTACATTAAAATTTGATTAAATTTTCTATTTATTTTTGTTTTTTATCAATATAATGGAAAATTTTCCACTTATTGTTTGCTTTTTAGATTCTGATTATGCTATTCTGAATGTAAGATAACTCAATGAGAATTAGGAGGAATGCCTCATGAAAATACAGCTTGATCGATTAAACGATTTAGAAATAAGCATCCACAATCGTTTAACGCTAGAAAGCAAAGAAAATCCAAACTTGACCATCACGGAAGCGGCAAAGCTTTCAGATGTTTCACCCTCCAAAATTTCTAAACTTGTCAAAAAAATGGGCTTCTCTGGCTACAAAGAATATTTTCGTTTTTTGACTGGCAAAGAATTAATTAAACAAAAAAAATTAAATAGCGAATTTGCTCGTATCAAGGATTTCATGGAGAATTTTGATGAATCAACGGTAGATTATTTAGCTGGATTGATTCAGCAGTCGGATAAAATTTTACTTTTTGGTTATGGTCCGACAAATTTTTGTATGGAATATTTTGAGTACAAATTAAATTTTACTCTTAATAAAAATGTCATTCGAGTGAGTCAGCCTTCCTTGATTCCTGATTTGTTAACGGAGGACTCTTTGCTACTGATTTTTTCTGTCGCTGGAAAATTCGCGAATTTTGATCCATTGTTTGAAGAAGCGAAAAAGCATCATGCCAAGTCTTTATTGGTAATGGAGGAAATGAACACTGATTTAACTCTTGATGCCAGTGAGATCATCTTCTTGACTAAGTCGCATCAAGATGAGCATTTAAAGTCTCATGAAAAAACTCGAACCATTTTATTGATGTACATCGAAGAAGTCATACGTCAATTAACGAAAGAAGACCTCCGCGAATAACTTGCGGAGGTCTTCTTCATTTCTAAACATTTATCACTATTTCATGATCCAATCAAATAGCCAATCCATCATTATTGCAATAAACGCACATAGGACTGCTCCAACGACAATAATTGGACCGCCATCCGTAATCGCGATTCCACGCAAGATGACATCACCAACCCCGCCAGCGCCAACGAAAGAACCGATCGTTGTAATCCCTACTGAAATTACTAGCGCATTGCGCACACCAGCTAATATCACTGGCATCGCTAATGGTATTTTGATCATATAGAGAATTTGATAGCGATTCATACCAATTCCCTTTGCACTGTCTATATACATTGGATCTACATTTACTAATCCAACATACGTATTTTTGACGATAGGTAACAATGAATACAGAACTACGGTTGCAACTACAGTATTTTGTCCTAAGCCCATTAAAATCAAGAGAACTGTCAGCATCGCAATGGAAGGGATCGTTTGAATCACATTGATGAGACCAATCACAAGATCAGAAAGTTTCTGTCGTTCAGATAATAGAATGCCTAAAGGAAATCCAATTAAAAAAGTTAATACCACGCCGATCACAGAGATATACACATGCACACCAAATTGCGTAATCAAGTAAGAAGAGTTTTCGCTCAAATATTGTATCAAATTATCAAACATTAGCTTCCCTCCTCAAAATAATTATGCTTTTCCAAAAAGCGCCGAGCAATGAGCTTTGGCTCTAGGAGTTCATTATCAGATTCATAATTCAACCGCTGCATCGCTTCTGTATCAATCGTATTCTGTAATTTCATTAAAAGTGGTTTTAGTTCTGGATATTTTTTTAAAGTATCTCCTGAGACGACAACACTTGCTGTATAGGGTGGGAAAAATTTCAAGTCGTCTTCTAGCATCACAAGATCATAACTGCCCACTCGTCCATCTGTAGAGTATCCTAAGATTACATCCAGTTCCTTAGAGACAAGTGCATCATAAAGCAAACCGACCTGCATCGGATAAACCCGTTGAAACTTTGTATCATAAGCTTCCGTATAACCTTTATAGCCATCGCCTTCTCGCTTATACCACGTCTGATCGGAGCCTAGACGCATTTTATCCGCACATTTTTTTAAATCACTAACGGTTTTTAAGTCATATTTTTTGGCAGTTTCTTGAGTGACCATAAACGTAAACTGATTAGAAAAGCCATAGCTTGGGAACCATTCAAAGCCAAATCGCTGGTCAAACTCTCGTTGTACAATTTTTAGTGCTTTTGCGGGGTCTTTCTCTGTTGGGAGTCCTAAAGTTCCAATCAAATCTGTTCCTGTATAACGTGTAGGTGCAATATCCAGGTCCCCTCGAAGCATGGCTTCATGCATCAAGTTTGCTGATCCTAGATTATTTAGATAAACGATCTTTTTATCCGTTGAATGCTGAAGCAGTTCAACTACGATATTCCCTAATATCTGAGATTCCGATGTGACACCACCCGCAACCGTGATCGTATCATTCTTATTAGAAAAATTTTGCACGACAAAACTTCCGAAAAGCAGGAGCATCGCAACTAACAATAAAACACGCTTTTTCATCGATTCACCCTCTATCCATCGTTAGTTTTGCTTCTGAACGTTTAAGCAATGCATCAGAAAGTAAGGCTAGCAGCGTGATCGGAATTGTTCCCATCAATACTAAATCCATTCGATACAGATTCAATCCGTTAAAAATAAAATCTCCCAATCCACCAGCCCCGATATAGGATGCCAAGGTGGTCCATGAGATAACATAAACCGTCGATACCCGAATACCTGCCATAATAACACCCATTGCTAGGGGCAGTTCAATTTGCACTAATCGCTGCATCTGCGACATTCCCATCCCTTTAGCAGCATCCAAATAGGTCGCATCGACTGATTTAATTCCTACATAGGTGTTTCTTAGAATCGGCAACAGTGAATATAAAAATAGCGCGATCACCGCTGGAATCTTTCCAATCCCAAAAAAAGGAATCATAATCGATAACAGTGCCAGTGACGGAATTGTTTGAAAAACACCTACAACCTTGATCACGGTTTCTGAACCCTTTTCTACACGAGTTAAGAGCGCTCCCAGCGGAACAGCCACGAGAATGCCAAGAAAAATCGCTAAAAAGGACAAATAAAAATGTTCCCAGAATTTCAATAAAATCTCATTACCATATTCTGACCAAAAATTCATGTCATCCCCTCCTACTGCAATTGTTCTTGTACAAGCGACACTAGTGATGAGCGCGTCACGATCCCCACTAAGTGTTCCTCGTCATCCACTACCGGCAAGTATTTAAATACATGATTAATCAGGGGTTCAATGACATCCGCTACTCGATCCTTTTGATTCACACTTGCTGTATCTGTTCTCATTACCTCAAAAACCGAAGAAGTCGGTTTAAGTTTGGAAATATTTCGTTCAACAAAGTTGATATCAATAAAGCCCTTCAAGCAATTTTGATCGTCTACAACAAGCAAAGTATCCACTTTTTTTTCTGACATTTGGCGGATTGCTTCGGTGATTGATTTACTTAAGGAGATCGATTCGACTCGATCTACCATCAAATCAGATACAGTCATCTCGTTATTGTAATACCCATTACGCTTCCGCTTTCCAATCAGTTCCTCTACAAAATCGTTGGCTGGCTTTTCTAAGATTGTATCAACCGTATCATATTGAACAATCTCCCCATGATCCATAATAATAATTTTGTCCGCCAGCTTGATTGCTTCATCCATATCATGCGTAACGAAAACAATGGTCTTTTTCATCTCCTGCTGCAAGCCTTTAATCATCTCCTGCAACGCATCTCGCGTAATTGGATCCAAAGCACCGAACGGCTCGTCCATCAGAATGATATCTTGACTAGCAGCTAATGCTCGAATTACACCAATTCGCTGTTGCTGACCGCCTGAAAGATTCTTCGGTTTTCGTTCTAAATACTCGATGGGTAAATCTACTCGCTGAATCAGTCGTTCCGCAACTCCTGATTTTTTTTCCTCACTCCATTTCAACAGCTTAGGAACGATCATAATGTTTTCACGTATTGTCATATGAGGAAATAATCCAATATTCTGGATCACATAGCCAATCTGTCTCCGCAATTCGTCCTCGTTCAGCTTAGTAACATCTTGTCCGTTAATTTTGATACTGCCGCTTGAGGGCTCAATCATCCGATTAATCATTCGAACCAACGTAGTTTTTCCGCTTCCACTCGTACCGATAACACAGATGAATTGATTGTCCTCGATCGTTAAGTCAAAGGGCTGTACAGCAACCGCTTTTTCTCCATATCTTTTTTCTACCTGCTCAAACTCGATCATACCAATGATTCCTCCGTCCTTATGTATAGCCGTGACAAAAAATGCTGTCACGACGTTTAAAATTGACTGATTACCTTACTCGGTATCCGCCATCGACTGACAAAATATGTCCATTAACAAAATTTGAAGCTGGACTAGCTAAATAAACTAAGGCTCCCATCAAGTCTACATCCTCCGCAAAATAGTTCGTGGGAACGTGGGCCAAGACGCGTTGAGTGATTTCCGAATCCTCGCTTTCAGTCCTATCAGTAATCATATATCCCGGAGCGATACCATTTACCTGAATATTGCTGCTTGCCAATTCATCACAATAAGCTTTTGTTAGACCGACTAATCCATGCTTTGCTGCAGCATTTGCTGGTGATTGCTGTCCACCCAAAAAAGAGAATAAGGAGCAGATATTAATGATCTTGCCGCTTTTTTGTGAAAGCATCACTTTTGCTGCTTCGTGAGACATCTCAAAAGCAGCCGTCAGATTCAATTGAATCATTGGGTCCCATTTTGAACGATCGAACTTTGTTACTTCTGCTGACAGGTGCATTCCAGCACAATTCACCAAGATATCTACTGTCCCAAAAACTTCCACACAGTGTTCTACTACCTGCTGCGGAACACCCTCGTCTGTTAGATCCACTTCCATAAAAACGTAGCACGAACCCGTCTCCTCAATAATTTTCTGTGTTGTTCCATCGTCATCAATCAAACTGGGCACAAGGATGTTTGCTCCACATTTGGCTAATGCTAATGAGAATGCTCGTCCAATCCCTGTATTCCCGCCTGTTACGATGGCAACTTTTCCATCCAGTGAAAAAAGATCCATACTGAATTCTGTGATTTCCATTTATCTTCCCTCCGATTGTATGATAGCTAATTACTGACGCATTTAGTTTTCTTCATTCCCGACCCAATCTATCCAGTTTTAACCGTTTGTACTAAAATCAAAATAAAAAAGCGAACACCAAATAAGCTGGTGTCCGCTTTTCTCTGTCCTCTTAGCAACAACTACCGTTTTTCATTTTTTATATTTCCCAAACATCCATGTTGGTTGTTGAAATGGCAACTGCACCCGCCTGCAAAGCCGTCATAACTAATTCCTTATCACAAACTAAACCACTTGCTACAATAGGCACATCTACAACTTCTTGTACCCATGATAAAACTTTAGGCATCGCCCCTGGCAAAACCTCCACAACATCTGCCTTTGATGTTCCTAATTGTTTCGGTAAATTATGATAAGACTTCGAATCAATCAAAAAGAACCGATGAATCGTAAACATTCCTCTGGCATTCGCCGCTCGCAAAAGAATGGATTTTGAGCTGATAATACCATCAGCTTTTGTCGCCCGTTTTAAATAGTCAACGGCCGTCTCCTTTGTCGCTAACCCATCAATCAAGTCCACATCTACCATTACGATTTTTCCCGCTTCTTTCAAGCGATCAACGATGTCCACGATGCTGCACACATCTCCGTAAAGGACGAAGATAATGTCGCTTTCACAGGTCAATGCCTTCTCAAAACTGCGCTTATTATTGATGGCAGCAATTAGCGGATTGTCCTCCATCATTTGAATAATTTTTTCCTTCATCTTCACCCATATCCCTACCAACGTAATTTAATACGCTTTCATTCTAGCGTGGCTCACAAATCTATGTACGAGAAATTTCTGAGAATAACAAAATATTTTTTCAGACTTTATCTTGCTTACTCAACATTTCTTGATTCATTATGATTGTGTTTCTTCAGTCTAAGGGATAACCGCTTTTTCGTCAATCACACTAAAAAAATCTATTTTTCGAATAAACATTGATATATCGGCATTATTCAAGCAAAAAAAACTCAAAAATTTAGATGAAAAATATTTTTGAACTATTTTGGGTACAAAAAATTGTTGACATCGCTTTCACTCCCTTCTATACTTTGGGTGTTACTGGAGACCAGAGAGAAGTAACGCTTACTTAAGCGTTGCTTCTTTTTTGTTTTTTTGTAAGAAAATTCACAAACAGGAGGGTGTTATATGAACAAGCAAGCAGTAAAAAAATGGGGAACCTTGTTGCTATTGTCAGCCGGTGCTGGAATTATCTTTCAGCTCCCTTACATTCGGGAAACGTTTTATGTACCGATCCAGAAAGCTATGAATTTAACCAACGCACAAATGGGAATGTTATCTTCCGGCTATGCTACGATGGCGACCTTTTCTTACTTTATTGGAGGAATCGTAGCCGATAAGTTCTCAGCCCGCAAATTGCTGACCTTTTCTTTCTTAGCTACGGGGGTTCTTGGTTTTTGGTTTTCAACTTTTCCGGGATTTCAAGTAAGCCGAATTATTTTTGTATTGATGGGAATTTCTACCATCATCACTTATTGGTCGGCAGCCATCAAAGCGACTCGGATGCTAGGAGACAGTTCGGAACAAGGACGTTTGTTTGGTTGGCAAGAAGGGTTACGTGGTCTGTTGAATGCTCTACTGGTATTCGGAATGACAGCCGTATACAGTCGCTTTTCGAACGAAGTTTTAGGAACCACTTGGGCTATTCGTGTCTGTGCAATCGCTGTTATTATTATCGGTATTTTAAATTGGTTCGTAATTGAAGATACGGCAGCCGAAACTCATACAGAGCCAATTTCAAAAGTTGTCATCGGAATGTTTAAAACGTTGAAAATGCCTCGCACATGGGTATTAGTAGCGATCGTATTTTTTGCATACAGCATTTATGGTATTTTAGGCTACATCAACACCTATGCAATTAATGTTTATGGTTTATCCGTTGCCGGAGGAACCACGCTCGGTGGTGTCCGTTATTTAGTCCAGGCTGCCGGAGGAATTATCGGAGGGATTATCGCAGATAAACTGGGATCACGTATCCGTGTTATTATTGGCGGGGCCGCTCTATTAACACTCTGCTTCGCAGGCTTCTTGGTATTGCCTGAAAGTGCAGGATTATTAGTCGCAATCATTGCAAACTTTATCTTCGGTTTGTTCCTGATCTATGTGGTTCGCAGTCAATATTTTGCTATCATTGATGATGCTGGCTTCCCAGTTGAAATGACTGGTCGTGTTTCAGGTATTGTCTCTTGTTTAGGTTATTTACCAGATGTCTTTATGTACACAATGATTGGTGGATGGCTAGATGCAAATCCTGGAAAAGCTGGTTTTAACATGATGTTCATGTATGCAATCGCAATGGGTGTAGGCTGTATTATCTTCTCATTCGTTCTAACAGCGATCATTAAAAAAGATAAAGCCGCCGCTGCTGTCTCTACTGAAATTGAATAAAAAAACGTTTCATCCCTTGAAACTCGAGGGATGAAACGTTTTATTTTTCCGGTACATCTAAAAATTCACCATGCATATTCTCATAATGCTTCACACTCAACGTTTCAAACACAGCGATCATTGGATGCTCATAGTTCAATTCCTTTTGAAATTCATTTAACTGAGCAGCTAATTTCTTGTATTCGACCAACTCTTCAGCAAAAAGATAGCCTTTTAAAGCGATACTCTCGTGTTTTTCTTTGTCAAAACAAAAGAGACTGCCACTACGATTTTGTCGAATATTCTCTGCTGTTCGACCGTCACCATTGATATAAAACTTGAAATAGTAAAAGCCATTTCGTTCAAGCGGCGGTGACACAGCAATCGCATGAGGAAATCCGCGATTGTCGATCGTAACTAAGGTGAACGTATCGGCTTTCGTTAATAATGCTTCCATGCCTTTATCCATTGAAAAAACCTCCTATCTTTTATTTTTCTGGTACATAAAGCGGCACAAAGTCTGCCAAAAATTCTACCGTTAACGGTAACGCGGGACCCTTATCGCCATCGATTCGGGAATAAATGGTTTTGTCCGTCAAAGGCTTTAATTCCAATTTGTTTGTCTCCAAATACGTCAATGAATCTGACTCCTTCAGACGTCCTGTAAAGACTAATCGGAAAAGTTGAAGAAGCTTCCGAAAGCGCATATTGTGCAGAATGCTGACATGCAGTTCGTCGTAATCTGAATCTACATAGGTCCTTCCCCCAATCGAATGGGTCGTTGTCGCTAAAGAAAACCAAACCTTCAGTTTTTCGTGATAATTGTCTGCCTTGATTTCTACTGGATAAGACGTATCCTTGCCTATTTGTTTCATCGCCTTTAGTGGATAGACGATTAAACCAAATTTCTGCTTCTCACTTTGGCGTACTTCGTTTGAGATATCCGCAAATGAGCCAAAGGTGAAGGAACTGATTACTGCTTTTTGTCGATCTTGACAAGCAGCGATGCCGACATTTCGCTGATGACCAGCGATAATGACATCCATCGCTTCTTCTTCATCCATAGGCAAGTGCCAACGCTTCGCAAAGTTATTGATTGTTCCTCCTGGAATAATTCCCAGCGGTATTGCTTTTCCTGCTTGAACAAATGCTGTTCCAACAATATTCAACGAACCATCGCCGCCGATGGACACTATTCCATCAAGTTTCTCGATTGCTTTCTTCACTGTTTCGACCGCCTTTTCAGGATCAGGAGCGGTTAAGTAATCTGCGGAATGTCCGGCTTGTTCCAATTTTTCACACATTCGTTCTGCTAATTTTTCTGCATTTCCATCCACAGCATTCGGATTAAAAAATATTCCATAATGCATCTTTTTCACCCTCATTCAATACTTTTAAAAATTAATCGTGTTTACTAATTAATCCACCCTTTTCAATTTTACTTTATCATTTTTAATCTAAAAAAACTGTTTCAACGAACTAAATTTCTAGAAAATGATTGCTTTTACTTTTTTTCTTAAAAAAACCTGCTATGATAAAGCAAAGAGAGGATGGAGAAAATGTTTGAACCAACAAAACCACGACATAGTGATGTCCCTTTTGACGTTGTTCCTGAACACATGCAGCAGGAAATTTGGCACATGATTTTTATGCGTCCTATGAAAGGACTGCCCCTTACTTCGCCACAGCGTTTCCATTTTTTTAAAAACAAAATTGCTGGCACATTGAGTGTCGTTTACTCACAAAGTGACCCTTATTTTTCTGATGGGATCACGGCCCCTTATGTTGAAGCGTATAAAGACATTGAATTTCCAAAAGCCATGTATGTCTATGATGACGGTAATGAATTACTTATGACATTAGACGAAAAAACCGTCTGACATTTCAGTCAGACGGTTTTAGTTTATCTATTTTACGACCATCACGTTACAAGGTGCTTGATTTACTACATATGCAGTTGTTGAACCGACCAGCAGCAATGACAATGCGCCTAGTCCAGTTGCACCTATTACGATTAAATCTATCTCTAATTTTTCTGCTAGTTCGACAATCTCGCGCTTAGGATTGCCGGCAATGATTTGAGAAGTCAAATGAACTTCTTTTTCCTCTGCCACACGGTGCTGCTCTAGCTCATTAATAATGCTTTGGGCTTTTTCATGGACCTCCTGCATCAATGGAATGGAACTCCCACCTGTTGTCCCAGTAAAACTAGCTGTATCAATCACTGTCGTCAAGGTCAACTTCCCCTTATTTCTCTTCGCGATATTGATTGCTTCGTCAAACGCCTTTTTAGATTGTTCAGAGCCATCCACAGCAACCAAAATATTTTTATATTCATCAACCATTTTTACCGCCCCTTTCAAATCCTAGTTTATCATTTTGCTTTTCTTTCGAAAAATAAAAATCGTCGTTTCTCTTTATTTTTTTACTTTTACAATCATTAAAACTGCTTTAAAGATGATCGAATAAATTGTTCTTCACTCTGTAAGGTGCTAAACTTTCTTCACGAACAAATAGATAATTCTACACTGATTTTCCGAAAGGAGACATAAAATGAACAACTCACAACGAAGAAAAGCACATTTGATTATTCACAGTGCTTCCACCGCTGCTGCAGGGGTTGGTGCAGGAATGGCACAACTACCATTTCCCGATGCCACTGTTTTGTTACCGATTCAAACGGCAATGGTTATCGCTTTGGGCAAAGTTTTCCATATTAAACTTGAGGAAGGCGCGGCCAGAGCCCTAGCAACACAATTTTTAGCGCAAAAAGCTGGACAAATGACTGCACGGTTTTTAGCTGGGAAACTTCCAGTCGCCGGAAATATCGTTAACGGTTCAACCGCTGCCGCTATCACCGAAAGCTATGGCTGGATGATCGCTAGAGAATTCGCAGAAGATTACGAAAAAAAGCGCAAAGTATAATATTTTTTTAATTGCTCTTGAACTTCTTTTAAATTTCCTGAGACTTCGCTATACTTATAGACGTGGATGAACTTGGTGTTTTACTCGTTCAATGATGTAGTCCGCATTTAAGATAGAGGTGCAGGTTCGATTCCTGTCATCCACGTAAAAAAGAAGCTGAGAGGCTTTTTTTTATTACACCTGCTATTTCACAAGGGTTTTTAATGATAAGAAAAATGGATCACTCATGATGAGTGATCCAAAATAGATTTTAGAATACATTTTTACTTAATAAGTTTTCTCCTTTTTCAGACAAAAAGAAAAACTTAAATTGATTTTTGATAGAGCCGTTACTATCAAAGATATTTCCTTGGATGAAGCCATGTTTCTTCAGATTATCTATACTATTTTCAAATTCAGTTTTAGAAGTATCGAAGAAGTTATGGCTTAAATTGCTAAAATTTCTGTTAGCGATCTCATCCAATATATAGTACTCCAAATCTTTTAATTTCATTCTATCCCCCCTTTCTGGAGGATTATAATACCACTAAAAAAACAAATTTGAGATAATTTTCACAAATTATTTTTTATATATATAAAATTCTTATTTTATTTACACAAGAAAATTAAGGATTTTACCAGAACACCGCCATTTTCCTGTAAACAAGCTGCAATAATTCTTATTTCTCAAATTTTCTAAATTTATTAATTTCGTTATAAACACTTATTTTAAGCAAGGATTCTGCTTGTGTTGTTTATTTTTTTATTATGTCCCTTATACTTTGTCGTATTTTTTGATTTCTCATCCTTTACTTCTTTCCTTCAATAGGGTAGGATTCCTTTTGGTAACAGTTTTTCTGTTAGAAACATTGAATAGAAGGATTACTGATATGAAGAAAATCTATGCTTGGCTCTATCGCCAACCTCGACACAAAATCTATCGCTTACTTTTAATCGTCTGCCTTCTTTTTTGGCTTGCGTTCTTTTTTCTATTTAAATGAATCTATTGATAAAATTTATGTGGCGAAACAGCAAAATTGAACAACTGTGCCTCTTCGTTCTGTATTCGCTAACTGTCCTAAAGTGCCCGCAACAACTTCGCGATGAACTTTGCGCCGAGCGCAAGCGTCTCGTAATCTACCATATCTTTTATATCTTTTGGAGTATGTGTCCTCTTTAAGCCCCCCGAAAAAAAATCCTGAGAGGTCACTGCTAGACTTGCCACACACTTGAACGCATAGATGGCATGGTCTCCAGAATACCATTCTGGCCCTTTTGCTACCATGGGATGGTCATCACAAAGCTTTTCCAAAATAGCCGCGAACCTGCTGTCCATATTACAGGTGGATAAAGCAATTCCCGATCCAACATGTCCGACGCTGTCTATATTGATAACAAGCGCAAACTCTTTGTTTTTCCGTTTACAATCATTTAAATAGATTAATTCACCAGTTGCTTCGTAATATTCCTCACTATTAAATGGAACAAAATCAATAGCATAGTTTAAGTTTTCTTTCTTCAATAATTCCATGGTCTGCATCATCATCACTAAACCCGCAGCGTTATCAAGTGCACCGGGAGTCTCATACTTGCTATCCATATGTGCACAAACTAGGATATTCCCCTTCGCATTTTTCGCCTCTTTCTGTGCAATGAGTTGGCGACTTCTTACTTGCTCAATGTGAGAATCAATGACCAGTTTAAGCGAATTACTTTTAAACACGGGCTTCATTTTTTTCCATTCTTCGTATGAAATATAGGCGGATGGAACTTTAAAATTGCCATCTTCAAATAAGTAAAAGGGCTTTAAGCCATATATAGGATGTTCTCCAGTCACTGCAACGATCGCGGCTACTCCACTATCTTCTAACGCATCAATTAGTTCTTTGTGTTCATTAGGATAATAAAAAGGATAATCTTTTGGTTGTAAAGATGCCTTGGTTAATTGACTATGAAGAAACACTATTTTTTTTCGACAATCAAGACTTTTCAGCTCTTTAAGCGATCCGGCCGTTCCCCATTCCGCTTCATCTCTGTAGAATCTCGAAAAGGGACTAGGCATTACCGGATACTTCTTCCCATCTACTACTATAAATGAATGACTTTTATGCCAAGTAAAGCAAGGAAAAGGAAGGGATTTCACCTCATAAGCCATCTTCTGAAACAGCCCTTCAAGTTGTTCAAGTATTCGATTATTTATTGTTGTGCCTACAGGTCGCTCCTTTGCTATCCTACTCATCCATTTGTTGATCATTTTTCCATCCCCTTTATTCGTATTAGAGAAATCTTTCTCTACAATAGAATAACTGAATCAGAAAGGGGTGGTGTACAACTGTAAGGCAGTTATAAGGTAGAAAGCTCATCAAAAATTGCTGGAATCTTTTCTGCGGCTGCCAATATTTTTTTTAGCTCCGTTTGCCACCGATCTCCGACAGACAATTCAAAATGCCACCGATCTTCAGTAGGAATCTCCTTTTGATCGACCGGCTCATTCAGAGCTTTCAAAACTTGTTCTCCTCGTCCTTGTTCATACAGCATAATACTTTTCTGAATCGCCGTGATACTGTAACCAGCTTGACGTAGCATGTAGATAACAGTCATCTTTTCTAATTCTTCATCGTCATAGCGTATTTCTCCTAAATTTCCAGTAACACTTGCTTTTATCAAACGATTCCGCTCCCAATTTCTCACTGTTTCTACGGTAACCCCAAACAATTCTGCCGCTTCTTTTCTAGAAAGATGATCTTGTTTAGACGTGAGGGGCCCTTCATTTTTATCTGTTGCCCAATGATGTAGAATATCAGCAGTTCTTTGAGCAAGTTTGTATTCATTTTCGATAATCTTCAAATAGTCAATTGCATATTCTTTCCCTGACTGCCATTGTTTTTTTCCAGAGGCCCACATAACCTTATTTCCAGCGTCTCGAATCTTTCTATTTGTAAACGAGTAGCCAAAAATACATCGACATATTTTTACCTGCAAGACATGCAGGTCGGAAAAAAGGCGATGGCCATTTTTATCTCGTTTTGACAAAGATAGAAACCCTTGTTTTTCATAAAGTCTTATCGTATTGGGATGAAGGTTAAACACCCTTGCCAAATCGATTGGTCGGTATTTTTTTTCTATTCTCATAGTCAACTCCATCTTAAATATCTTTTCATGTTCATCCGTACTGACTGCTAAACAGCAGATATTTTTATTTTATCAAGCATCGTCCTGTGCAGAAATACTTTTCTTTTTGCGTATTTTATTTTGAAAAATAGTCGCATACTACTTTACTTTGCGAACAAATGTTCGTATAATGATTTTGAGGTGATGACCATGTCTATGATTAGTCCAGATTCTGTTGAAATTTTTTATCGAACCTATGATTCTCTAGTAAAAGACTCCCTGCCGTTAGCATTATTTTTGAGCCAAATTACTGCTAAGATGGATGAAGAAAATCGTGATTACTTTGTTATCCCTGCTAAAAAAACCGGCCGCAAAAAAGATATTTATTTTCAGTTTGAGCGTAAGAACGATGAGCTCGTTTTCAAAGGTATCCATACGAGGAGGAAGGAAAATGGAATCTCTTAAAGGAACCGTATCAAAACTAAAAATCATTCAATTTTCACAGCAGCCTTTGGTCTATTTTCAGCTAGAAAACACCCATTGCTTAATCGCGGCTCACTCACTGAATTTTCTTGCGGATGTCGAAAACGGTATGAAGATTCTTGTCCTGGGTAAACGAAATGCTCGCGGACAATTAATCATTGCAAAATACGCCGTGTTAGGAAAAACAAAACTCATGAATGATTTTCAAACCTACCAAACAGCAAGCTAAAAGCCAGCGCATATCATGTGCTGGCTTTCTTTTCTATTAACGAACGACCATAACATTGCATGGTGCATTATTGACTACATAAGCCGTTGTTGATCCTAGCAACAAGCGCGAAAATGTTCCCGTTCCTGTCGCCCCCATCAGAATCAAGTCAATCTTCTTCTCTTCAGCGTACGCGACAATTTTGGCTTTTGGGTTCCCATCATCAATAATCGATGTATAGGAAATATCTTCTGGAATCAGCTCCTCTAAGGATTCGATCGTTGCACCAGCTGCTTTCCTTGCTTCTTTAACGATGTGTTCAACCGCATATGGCTCGGCGCCTAAATGATTGGTATCTGACACGATCAAAATATACAAATGCGCGTCATTTCTACGAGTAACTTCAATTGCCTCTTGAAAAGCTCGACGTGCTTGGTCCGATGAATCCACCGCAACTAGTATCTTTTTGTATGATTCTTTCATAATAAGCCCCCCTTTATTCTTTATACAATTTAATTGTAAGCCTTTTCATCTATAAATATCAAGGAATTTCCTTATCTCCTTTTATTGGCTCAAAAAAAAGCACCTTGATCACCAAGGTGCTTAAAGGGGATGCTAGTCAAATAAAACTAGCTAAGAAAGATTGAGAGAGGTCTTCCTCATACTCATATTTTAACAGATTTGTCCTTCTTTTTGGTGTTTTTTTGAATTGTTTTTTTAACATTTTTAAATTTATTCTGAATCTGACTAAATAATTTCATTCCACAAAAGTGTCTTTTTTTTTAATTATGTCAGAATACGATTATTAAAAAGATTATTTTACTTAAATAGTGCTATTTCCAAACATTAAAAAATCTTTTTTATCGCTATTTTTATGAACCTTCAATCAGTTTGATACTTTTTTCACAAATGTAGGTAAAAAAATTAAACCTTTACGTATTCTAATTCGAAACCCTTTGAATCATTTTTCATAGCGACCTTGTATGCGGTAGCTAATGTCTTCATGGTCGCAGGATCTAAAGCCAATTTCATAAATGTGGGCAGCTCCATTGCTTCTACATCCGCTGCCTGTTGTGTCGCTATCGGCTGCATCATCTTAGCAAAGCCGCCTGTGATTGAAATATTTTGTTTCTCACAACGAATGGCATCTCTTAACTCCATTGGATTTGCAACTACTTTTTTCATTCCCATCACCTCTTCTTTTTTTTGATGATAGCATAGCTAATAATAGAAATCAATAATTTTGTGAATTAAAACACAAAATTTCTTTTTTATTTTTTGGTATACTTTCTAAAAAGGAGGGGCTCTATGGACAATTATTTGCAGCGTAAGCAGCGAGGTTGAATAGAAGGGAATGACCTATTCAATCATAAAACAAATTCACGCGAGACGTTGATCTCTATGCTCCACTCTCAAGATGCTTGCGATCGAACAATCGCAGCCAAACTTTTACCCCTTGATTGTGAAACAACAGACATTCTTCTACATTCATTAATGACTGAAACAGCCTTGTACACCCGCTTAGCAATGACAGAAAAATTGGAAGGCGGCGATAGCTCTACCGCACTCAAAATGATCGGCTTTCTTGGAAAAATTGGGAAGAATCAGCACCGCATCCCCATTGCTCCTTCCAAAAAGAAATCCTTTCCTTTACTAAGGGATTTGATGGCTCGGTCGTTAGGACGAATGAACCCTGAGCTGTTTCCGGTTTTGTTAGCTTCAGCTGAAGAACTTCCGCCTTTAAAATTAAGCGAGCTGATTGATGCCATCGGGTATATGGCCTTCTACCATCCCGCTTTGGCAACAGCACAAAACTATCAGCGTCTTCTGCAGATAAAAAATTCTTATGACCACGATCCACTAATCCAATGGAAATGTTTGATTTGCTTCTCCGCTTTTCTTCAAAGCAAAGATTTATTAGCACAAGAAGACCAATTTTCAATGGAAGCTCAGCGTTCCTTGAGCTTACTGGCATTAAAAAAGGATTGAGAAAAACTCCTCAATCCTTTTATTTCGTATAATATTGAATAATCTCACATAACGCTTCTGTTGCACCCAATCCGCATTTCTCATCATAGTAATCGGTGAAATGCTCATCACTAAGATACAACTCACTTAAACTTCGATGGGCTTCCTTTGTATATTTTTCCCAACTATATTGCAGCCACAATCTATGTAAAGAAAAAATCTCCTCTGCTAGTGAACTAGGCACGCCCCCTTCTTTTATGTATCGAGATAACTTATCGAACAGTTGATTTTCAATATCATCCATCTTTAAATAATCAAAGTCACTCATTTCTAGCCAGTTCTGATTAGAACTTTCCACCGCTACTCCTCCATAGCTTTCCCGGATCTCTTCTCCATAGTTCTCTTCATTTTCTATTAACGATTTGTGTTGAAGTGTTCCAAATCTTTCTTTGTTCATCATCTTGATTTCCCCTTTATAATAAAGCAGTGTATTATCAAAAGCTTGCAACAAACGAGCCAATTCTTCTTGTTTTTCCACCACTTTAGCTCTTTGCTCTAACAAGGTCTCTAGAATTCTTTCAGCTGGCCGATCCACCAGATTCTTGATCACTCTCAAAGGAACACCCGCCGATCGGTACAATAAAATCTGCTGCAGCTTATCCATCTCTTTTTCTGCATATCTCCGATAACCTGCCCCGTCTAAATCAGCAGGCATTAGCAAGCCTCGCTTTTCATAAAATAGTAACGTGCGAATGCTGAGCTCTGAGATTTCCGCTACCTCTTTGATCGTATACTCCATCTGATCCCTTCTTACTATTTATCGGTTCATTCATACAATACTTTGGTTTTTTAAACGTCCTCAACTTGTGAGGTCAAGGAAAAACCAGCAGTATTCTGCTGGCAGCCGATGTCTACTATTTAACCACCATGACATTACATGGTGCATTATTCACCACATAATCTGTCGTAGAACCGACCAATCTACGTTCAATTGCTCCTTTTCCTGTTGCCCCCATATAAATTAAATCGATCTTATAGATTTCAGGCAATTCAAAACAAAGAGCCTTCTTAGGACTCCCGACACAGGTAACCATTTGCTTATTATAGTAATCAATCCCAGCCACTTCTTCTTCCAGCTGCTTAATTGCGACACGCTTTTCTTCTTCGATAATCTGGGAAACAGGCGTCGCGCTATTTATTAGCAATCCCGTAGTATTGACAACCCGTGCGATGTACAAACGTGCATTATTTCTACGTGCGGCTTCAACTGCTTCCATTAATGCCTGGTGCGATTGTGGTGAACCATCGACTGCAGCTAGAATATTATAATAGCGTTCTTTCATTGTGCCTTCCCCCTTTGTTCCAGTATAGCAACCAGAAAAAGATTTGTAAGCACTTTTTCAAACCAAAAGATTGTTGTAAAACAATCTTTTGTGGGTTTGGCTTTTTTCAAAAACAATAAAAAACCACTTCAAAATGCATCGAAGTGGTAAAAAGTTTATATTTTTTCTAGATAAAGGGATTGCTGGTCAGATTCTTTGTAAATATCTTCTAGGTCAGACCAATCAACTTCGCGGTTCTGATACCCATAAGGATCATTTACATAGACAATTTCTTTCTCACGATCAAAACCTGTGATAACCGCAGAATGAATCAGTGGTGTGACATACATACTCCCTTGATCAGTCTCCCACAGCAGCCAGTCATCGTCCTTGGGAACTTGAAAATCCACCGTCGCAACAATCCACACAGGTTTCCCGCTGGCAACAACATTAATGAGTTTATCAAAGGGTGTCTTCTCACTAGACACCACGCGATAATCATCGCTTACATATTCCTTTGCCAACTTCGCTATAGGCTCAACCGCAACACCCATTGCTTCATCGCCTCCCGTAATATCTCCGACAAAGCCTAGATGAGGATTTCCGTGATTTCCTGATTCTGTATAAAGCGGTTGATAATCTAATTCATCAGCTAGTTCATTTTTATTCGTCTCATAGCCGTAATAGCGCAATAGCATAGATAACGCCGTCACCTCACAGCCATTTTCCAACGCCTCTCCATCAAACTGACTTTCCAAAGGAACATTGAGAACCACTTTATTTTTTTGCTGTGGCTGTTCAATGAGCTCTGTCAGTTCATTTTTTCCTTTAGCAAAGTAGATAATCCCTCCAAGTAATGCGATAAAAAACACCAGTATTATTATTCTCTTTTTCTTCATGCCATCACCTAACATTAATAGTCCATCGGAAATTATACGGTTTATTAGGAAATGTACCAAAGAAAAACCCTTAAACTAAAACTAGTTTAATACTTTTTTATCTTATTAAAAAAACACACTTTAAGGATTTGATAAATTCATTGCCTTTTACAGCATTTACGAACTTTTTATTAGTAAAACTAATTAACTCTGTGCTATAGTAATCATTGGAATTTCGTTATCAACGTGATCGTTGCCTTTCGTCACTACAAGAAAGGAGAATGACTATGACATTCGATAACAAAAATATGCAATACCGTGTCACATTGAATACTGATTTAAATCTTTTTATCGTTTTTGATAAAAACGATAAGAATCACGTAGCAACCGGTGTAACGATTGAAAAAGCGGTACAAGAATTGCAAAAAACAAAATAGAATTTCCTTCATACGAACAAGGATTTCAGTTTCACTTCAAGCTTTAGATTGATTAGTGAAATGACATACGGGTTGAGAATAAGACTCATTTTTTCTCAAAAAATGAATTCCTTCATACGAACAAGGAGTGACTCTTCAATGGAAGACGCGAAATTGCGTTAAAAGCACCTGCTGTGAATCCACGGTAGGTGCTTTTTTGACTTTCAATAGACATCTTGGTATAGTCGACGAAAGAAATTTCGGAGGTGTTGGTTATGAACGCTTTTACCTATTCAATTGATGAACATGTTGCCTTGGCTTTTCCTCAGCTTGATGCTGCGGAAGAACTTTTTTCATTGATTGAATCAGATCGACCACATATCGAGGCCTTCATAGATGTCATCGCTGAGACTAAATCTATCAAAGACGAAAAAGATTTTATTAAATTGAAGCTTCATGGTTATGCGGAAGAGACGGAGTATCTCTTTTTTATCCTTTATGACCAAATAATTTGCGGCTGCATTGATATTCACGGCATTGATAAAAAAGTCGGTAAGGGAGAAATTGGCTATTGGCTACACTCTTCATATTCGAAGCGGGGAATTGTTACAAAAAGTGTACAGGCAATTTGCACACTTGCCTTTGAAGAATATGGGCTAAATAAACTGATCATCTGCGTTGACACAGAAAATGAACCTAGTAATCGCGTGGCACAAAGAGCCGGATTCATTAAAACCAGTACAGAACCTCAGGATGCTTTGCTTTTTGGCAAATTACGAGATATGAATCGTTACACTTTACTAAAAGAACAATTCAAAAAGGGTTTTGATGAGTGATTGTCTCACCAAAACCCCTTCTTTATCTTACCACCATTACGTTACAAGGTGCATGATTCACGATATACCCACTGGTAGATCCTACTAGTAACCGTTGGAAACGACCTTTACCAGTAGCTCCAACATAAATTAAATCAATTCCATATTGTTTCGGCAATTCTTCCGTCAACGCTTTTTTAGGATTTCCGATATATTGAACGAGCTCCATATTTTGATAACGTCCCCGTTCAGCCAGCTTCTCTAGGTATTGTTTTGCCCGTTGTGTTTCTTCAGCTAGGATATCATCCATCGGCTGGGCACTGCTCATTAAAATACTGGAATCATCAATGACTTGGACAACATACAATTTGGCCTCATTTCGTCGAGCCGCACCGATTGCTTCAAAGAAAGCACCCTCAGACTGATCCGATCCGTCAACAGCCACCATAATATTTTTATATCTACCAATCATACTATCCGCTCCTTACTTCAATTATCGAATCACCGTCACACTACATGGGGCATGGTTCACAACATACGCCGCAGTAGAGCCTATGCGTGATAAACTGATTTCTCCTTTTCCCGTAGCTCCAAGGTAAATCATATCTACATCATTGTCCTTTGCAAATTCAACGATTTTCTCCTTTGGACTGCCTAAATCAACAAATGGTTCAATATTTTCAAATTCTTTGCGAGAGGCATCATGTACTTTTTTCAATAGTTCTTTTTCAACTTGTTCTTTTTCTGCCGCGTAAATTTTACTGAAAGAAAACGCGCTTGTGGAGAGTTCACTGTCATTAATGATTGAAATAACATTCAACTTAGCATCATGGCGTTTAGCCGCTTCAACTGCTTTAGCAAAAGCATGTTCTGAATGCTCAGACCCATCAATTGCTACTAAAATATTTTTGTAGTTATCAAGCATTGTAACCGCCTCCTTTATTTAAGTATAAAGGAAAACAAGAAAACTGTGAAACGAAATCACCTTTTTTCTACTGATCCAAACAAGAAAAGATTCTTACATACAGGAACGTCTAAAAATCCAAACTATTTTTTCTATTGTGAGCATTTTTCTTGTATCTCTTTTGCCAATCCGTTAAGGTTACAGTAGTTCATTTGTTTATCCGAGTTCCTTCCCAGGACTCCGGCCGTCGTTGCCCTGCGGCGGCCTTTTTTTGAGCAAAAAAGTTGCAAAGAAAGCCTTTTCCAATTATAGTTATAAGCGGGTATTACCCATCCTTTATAGAATTTGTTTTTTCACTTGCGGACCGTTGCCTTTTGGGGCCGGTCTTTTTTTTTGCTTAGTAACGATACCTAAAAATACCCTGGTTTAAATAAAAATCCCTCTTTTTCTCTGGCTTTTGTGTGTTAAACTAGGTATGTTGACACACAGTGCAATTGGAGGAAAGGACATGTATAAAGCCAACTTAAAGAATATCCTCACCCGCAAAGAAGAGCGGACAATCGATCTTACTTTGATCCCTCAGGTGGGCGATACCTTACAATTGAAGGAACCAGAGAAATTTTTGCTGGTCCATGGGATCACTCATATTATTGAAAGCGAGTCCATCCAATTTGAGATTTTTGTCGAACCAATCGACCGCACTTATTGGATGAACGAAATTTAGAAAGCGAGGAATAAAAAATGATTGCACACAAAAGAGATGGACTCCATGTAGTTTAAGATCATTAAAAATTACATGGAGGAATTACGATGACTAATATTTATGATAATGAGAAATTTTTTGAAAGCTACAGCCAAATGAATCGCAGCCAGCAGGGACTAGATGGTGCCGGTGAGTGGCAGACATTAAAAGAGCTGCTGCCTGATTTTAAAGGAAAGCGGGTATTGGATCTTGGCTGCGGCTATGGATGGCATTGCCTTTATGCCGCTGAGCATGGGGCTGCCTCTGTAGTAGGCGTAGATCTTTCTGAAAAAATGCTTGCCGTGGCTCGTGAAAAGAATACTTTCGATACTATTACTTATCTTCATGCCAGTATTGATGAAGTCACCTTTGAACCGGAAAGTTTTGATGTTGTGATCAGCTCACTAGCGATTCATTATATTGCCAATTTTGAAAAGCTCACAAAAAACATTGCGAAATGGTTAGTCCCAAGCGGACAATTCGTTTTTTCAGTCGAGCATCCAATCTTTACTGCTGAAGGTTCACAAGATTGGGTTTATGATGACAAAGGTACCATTCTGCACTTCCCTGTCGATAATTATTTTTACGAAGGACAGCGAACTGCGCATTTTCTCGGTAGCGATGTGACAAAATACCATCGGACGCTGACGACTTATTTAGATAATCTGTTAACCAATGGCTTTCAAATCAAGCGCATCGTCGAACCGATGCCCCCTGAAAATATGATGGACATCCCAGGGATGAAAGACGAAATGCGGCGACCAATGATGCTGATTGTGGCGGCGGAGAGAAGTTAATAGCATTTACGTAAATATAGAAAAAAGCCACTTCAAGTTTGAAGTGGCTTTTACTATTAAGAACCCGCATTAATGGCTTGATCCAAACGAACTAGCCACGCTTCTTTATCTCCAGATAAATCAATGTTTGGCATATATTTTCCAGTATTTTTGTGATAAACCTCATTCAAGATAGTTGCACAGTCTGCATGTGGTAGGTTATGTCTTTTTTGTCCATCAAACCAGCTAATTCCTTTTTTTGTTCCTTGTCCAATCGTAATTAATGCTTGCATTTCAATTCCTCCTTGACTTGTTGTATTCCCTTCATTTTTAAACTGATCGTACCAATATTGCGCTTGTGTTGCTCGAACTGGTTGGTTGGGATTTGCGGGATGTTCATAAAAAGCAATAAAATATTCTGCTGCTTTTTTTACATCCGTCAATTTTGTAAAATCCCGAAATGAAATATAACTTAGATCTGGTCGTTGCGGATTACTGAACCATTGAAGCCCATTCTCCATTTCAAATTGAATACGTTGGCACTGAGCATCTACAGTTTTGTAATTCATTCCAAGACTATTACACCAATCAATTAATTTTGATCCTGGTGTCCATTGGACCAAACCATATCCCCCATCTCCAGACCAGATATCAGGATTTAAACTACTTTCACTTTGAATATTTCCTAATATCCCAGCTACGGACTGTTTAGTCCAACCACGAGAAACTAAAAAATCCCAAACTTGTTTTGCTACTTCTCTTTGTCCCAATACAATTCACTCCTTTCATTTTTACGGTTTAGCATTAATTGCTTGGTCTAGCCTTACTAGCCAAGCTTCATCAGCACCTTTCATTTTCATGGTTGGCATGTCTTTACCATTATTTTCACGATAAATTCGATTTACGATTTCCTGACAGTCTTTATTTGGAAGATTGTGTCTTCTTTTTCCATCAAACCATGAAATTCCATTATTCATTTCTATAAAACATTGCGGTTGAACATCGCCTTTAGTGGCACCGTCTCCTGCTGCATTTCCGCCTTTTAACCGATAATAATAAACTGGCGGCCCGCCTAACCAACCTTCCGCTGCAGACGTTACAATCCCATTAATGCCATAAGGTAAATACTTTGTAGCGTGAATAATTGTTTGATTATCAAGAAAAATCCCTGTATGTCCGTTATTTCCCGTGGACGAGCCTTTAGGACCTGAAACGAAAATATCACCTTTACCTACTTGTTCTTTGGAGATTGGAATTAATAAACTACCTTCTAATCCATATAATGTTTCTGTATTTCCGTAATTTCCTCCGCTATTGTCCAAAAAACCGCCTGCTCTTAAAGCAGAAATGACAGCAGCAGAACAATCATACCTTGGTGGGGTTCCTGTTCCCCACGGTCTGACTTGTTCATAAACTACTTTACCTTCTCGATCCTTCATCCATTGAATCATTTTATTGATGTCACCCATTAAAATTCCCTCCTTTATCTTGTTTATCTGTAATAAAGTGAAAAACTAACCCCTGTCGCCAAAATATGTGTCAAAACCTTATCCATGTTCTCCTATCCTCTCATTAATATGATTGACCGTTGTCTCAATTCTCTCTACTTGCTTGAGTGATTCCGTCAACTCGTCGATCGTGTGTAAATAGCGTTCTTCTCGCGCATTGTTTTGTTTCATCACCCATACTAAGAGAAAGACAAAAAGCACTGGAAATCCGATGCTTTCAGGATTATTGAGAAACGTTGAAATAAAATTATCCATGCTTCACCAGCTTCCTAAAATTATTCTGTTTTCTTGTTCATTACTTCTTGGTCATTCAGAAGAACAATTGAATCTATACGTGATTTCGAAATTCTCTATCCACACTGAAAACGCACCATTTAACACCTGAAAATAGAAAAACTATCTACCAAAAATCCTTCCGACCCCTTAAAATTGCTACTTCTTATTCGCCTTAATCTTTTACTTATACCTTCGTTTCTTCATACATTTCACCCCTTCCTGTTTGATCTATCTAAACTATATACGAACTTATGTTCGTTTTGTTGCCAAAAAAAAGACATCAAATTCCTAGATGTTCAGCTAGCTCTTCGAAAAAGGCATCACGCAGTCGAATCACTTGCCGCTTGCTTAAAAAGACTTGATCTGCGACTAAGTCGAGCGTTCCTTTTTGCTTATTGGACATATACAAGCGTTCGATGATTTCTCTTGTTTCTTCAGTTGCCGTCTCTAAACACATTGAAATGATCTTTTGGTTTCGCTCTAAATTAATCAGCTGACGGTCTAAAGAGATAGAAATTAACAGCTTTTTATCTTTGGTCTCTTTATTTGAGTGTTGATGAGTCTCTTTACTACGGAAGAGCAGTTTTTCTTTTCTTTCTAAATAGTAGTCTTCCATTTTAGGATAATCCTGCAAAATGCCTTTTAAATAATCCTTCTTCCATTTTTCCATGGTCCTTCCTCCTTAAAATAACTATTACTTGAAGTATCAGAGAAATAGTAAATTATTTTTAATACTAAATTTCCTCTGAACCAACGTAAAATTCTTTTTTGTAGATTAATGGTAATACATTACGCGTACTATGTAAATCATTTTGTCGACATATCGTCTGTTTTTTATAGAAAATCTACGACATTTCGTGGTATTATAGGGAAGAAGGGAGTGGGACTATGTTTGCACAACAATTAAAAAAATTAAGAAAAAGAACACCTCACCTAACTCAGATGGACATGGCTAAAGAATTAGGGGTCGCTAAAACGACTTACGCTTCCTATGAACAAGGAAAACGAACGCCCGATATAGAGATGCAAAATAGGATCGCTGATTTTTTTAATGTGACTTTAGATTACTTGCACGGACGAGAACAAAAGTCTTCTTTTTCCACCAAACAGATGACTGTCGCGGCTCATATTGATGATGAAGTGACTGAGGAACAAATGGAAGATATTTTGAACTATATTGATTTTATTAAGCAGAAACACGCAAAGAAGGATTGATTGGATGGATAAAGCAGAAAAATTAATGGCTCATTTTCCAGGAATCAATTATATTTTTGATCCAGCTATGCCAGATGGACAAAAAGGATTGTATATCGACAACCATGTCTATTTGAATCCACGCCAAACCTCTGAAGAATTGACCGATACAGTCGCGGAGGAGATCGCCCACTACTTGACTAGTTCCGGTGATATTACACCCCAGGATACCAAGGAAAAACGCAAACAAGAACAAAAAGCCCGTGATGTCGGAGCAACTTTGGTGGTATCTCCCCAAGACATCATTGACTGTTACAAAGAACGTTTCTCTACCGTTTGGGAATGCGCCGATTATTTGGGGATCAATAAGGATTCCTTAGAGCATGCCGTGAAAGTCTATGCCCGGATGTATGAGGATGGATTATCCTATAAAAATTATCGCATTCTTTTCCGAGGAAATGGCACCATCGGAGTCATCGAATTTTTTGACGATTAAAAACGACCTTAGCTTATTCGCTAAGGTCGTTGTTTTATCCGCTGATTTAAAAATTATTTTCAGGATCGACTAGTTCTCCATAACTAACAACCGTTGTAAAATCAATGAAATCTTCTGTTTCACTTTTGATGATTTTAACGATCGCTGAATTGTTTAATTTATTCTTCACAATTCCTAGTTGTGTTTCCTTTTTATATTCGAAATATACTTCTTGTCCAATTGAGAAGCGCTCCCCTAAAAATGAGGGCTTTGGAGATTTGAATCCATAGGTGTTCGCCATTTGAATATCCTCCTTCAAATATTATAAAAAAAGAAGACCGTTTCCGATCTCCTTAGTCATCCGTCAATAAACAATTATTAGTCTTTAACGATGTTTGAAGCTTGTAAGCCGCGTTGGCCTTCTTCAACGTCAAACGTTACTGCTTGACCTTCGTCTAAAGATTTGAATCCGTCTCCTTGGATAGCTGAGAAATGTGCGAAAACATCATTTCCATCTTCTCCAGTGATGAAACCAAAACCTTTGTCTGCATTAAACCATTTTACTGTACCTTTATTCATAGAAAGTACCTCCAATTACACATCAACTGTGTTTATTTTGTAATAAAAAATGACGTGTAAGAAAAAGTATCTTAAATTATCTAGATAACTACCTAGTCACATATCAAAGTATTACTTAGTTACCATAACATGAATAAATCCTAAAAGCAAAAAAACATGAACATTTCTGCAAAACAATCCATATAATATTAAGTTTTGATTCTTTTCCTTAATAACTCCATTTAAATCTTGTATTCTACTTTGTTTTCAGGACAAAAAAAGAACTTTCTCGGTTTTACTCCTCATTTACTAAAAGCGAACAATCCCTTTAGACAGAAAAAAGCATGCAGCGGACTGCATGCTTTTTTTATTCAGCCGTTTCTGCATAGAAGCCAATGCCTTCTGAACGCCAGCCAACTCGAACAAGATGATCCCGTTCATTCGAATTCGGCGTGTAGTGATGGGCACCTGCTTTTGCGTTTGGATTATATAACCGATAAATAGGCACTCGAGGGTGATTAGAGAAAGCGGACACAAAAGCAACACCCTCATCTCTCCACCCGACACTTACTAAGTGTGCCGCTTCATAGCTGTTCATCGTATAATGATGATCTCCGGCATTTGGATTGTACAGTCGATAGACAGGCGCTCCCGTATGAAAATTCGGTGCAAACCAGCCAATCTGTTCCTCGCGCCAGCCAACACTTCGTAAATACCTTGACTCTGACAAATCAGGCGTATAAAAATGTTCACCAGAATTCGGGTTATACAACCGATAGACAGCAACACTTGCGGAAGCTTCAAGAGAAAAACCAAAAAGTAACAAACAAGTGAAAAAGAGTCCAACAACGCTAGCTATTTTCTTCATTCCAAACGCCTCCTTTCTTTCATTATAGAGGGTTATCTCTTGCGATTAAAGAAAATCCTGTGAACACGGTTACTTTTTATTCCGACAATAATCCACATAGCCAAAAGCAAAGGCTTCAATCAATAGGAAAAATGAGGAGGCGGTTTGCAACCACCAGTCTGTCGGGTTCGGGCTGCGACTACTTGAGGCATACAGCGAAAAATCCGCTCTGCCAGACAATAAATTATTTTGCATAGTTGTAATCGACACAATCGTCGAACGATAGGTGGAAAGAACATTTAACACATTGAAGAGATGTTGATTCTCTCCAGATAATGACAAAACAAAAATCAAATCGTCTTCATTGATGCTTTCCATGATCCGTTTGAATTCATTGGATTGAGAGGACGCCGGGATCATTTGCGCGGGTTTCCCGATTAGCAACAATAATCGCTGCAATTCTGCCGCCTGGTTTTGCTGGGTGACACCGGTTCCTAATAGATAGACGTTTCGACTGTTTTCCAGCGCCTTATAAATGTTTTCCCAGTTGTTTGTTTTGAGATAATTGATTGTCCGTTCCGCATCAGAAAAAATACGAGTTTTGAAGCTCGCCTCCTTTTGTTCATCACTGGGGTTATTCTGCCACTTTAAAAAATTCCGCAGCTCGCTAAACCCAGTGAAGCCCAGCTTTTGTGTAAAGCGAATCACGGATGATTTTGAAGAATGACAAATTTTCGCGAAATCATTGGTTCCCATTGTCGTCATTTCTTTCGGATGGGCATGGATGTATTTGACCATTTGAAGATCGACTTCATTTAATGCCTCATAATGTTGATTGACAATATCAGAAAAAAGCATAGCCAGCCTCCTTACTCTTTCATCTTATTTTATCCTAAAACGAATGCAGCGTGTTCCCTATAGAAAAAAAGTATGAACGATCGTTGCCAACCATTCATACCTTCATTGCAGATTTTACTTTAATTCTGGCCACCAGTCGCCATTTGCTTCAATCATTTCATCTAAAATCTCTTTTGCCACTGCCGCAGAAGGAACAGTTTTAGATAGTGTCATCGCCTGCCAAAGCTTTTGATACGACTTTTGCTCAAAGGCATCCACGACTAATTTTTCAACCGCTACCTGCTGTTCGATCATTCCTTTTTGGAAATGGGGGATTTTCCCCATACATAACGGCTCGTAACCGCGCTTGCTGACAATGCAAGGAACCTCAACCATCGCATCATCAGATAAATTGGCGATCGCCCCTTCATTTTTAACGATGAGAAGCATCCGTTCATAAGTATTGTAGGCTAACGCTCCGGCCAATTGGACGATAAATTCAGCATGTTCGCCTGCTTCGATCGTTGTATCCTCAGCTGTTTGCGCCGCAGCGATTCGCTCACACTCCGCAAATACATTCTTCTCCCGATTATCCATCACTTCATTGGCGCGAGTATAGTTTGGATCGGCATGAGCCACCACGTAATCAGGGTATAGGTAATATTTTAAATACGTATTTGGAACAGTCAGCGGATCAACTGCGTAAACATCCTTGGCTTTTTGGAAGGTATCCATCCAGCTGTTTTCCTCTAGTAATGGGTTGCCTTCTCCCTTGGCAGCGGCATAGCCATATTTTGCTACATGCTCCTTCAATTTCGGCATAAGATCGTTGCCCTGTTTGTCGGTCATTTCTGTCCACCAGCCAAAATGATTCAATCCATAATAACGATCGACAATGTCGCTTTCACTTTCTAAGCCGACAATATCGGCGATAGACTTCTTGATTGCAACAGGCATGTCGCAGATATTGATAATCTTTGCCTCTGGACGCATTCTACGTGTCGCTTCCGCTACAATCGCTGCTGGATTCGAATAGTTGAGCATCCAAGCTTCTGGCGAATACTTTTCCATGTAGTCGATCAATTCCACCACTCCTGGAATCGAACGCATCCCGTAAGCCATTCCTCCAGGCCCGCAGGTTTCTTGGCCAACAACCCCATGCCTCAAAGGGATCTTCTCATCTTGTTCACGCATTGCAAGGCCACCCACTCGAATGTGGGCCATCACAAAATCAACGTCGGTGAAGGCTTCTTCAGGATCCGTTGTTGCTAAAAATTCGATTTCTGGCGCGCGTTCCTTTACAATCACCTCGCAGGCTTTCGCAACAATATCTTGACGTTCTTTATTATTATCGTAAAATTTTAATTTGCGTAAAGGAAACTTCTCCTGATTTTCGATAAGCATCATGACGATTCCTGCGGTATAGGTGCTTCCCCCACCTGCAATTACGACTGACTGTTTTTCCAACTTCATTCTTCTCTTCCTTTCAAATTGACTCTCTATAATTTATGATTCGCTCATACCTAATCTCTCACAGATATCTTCTTTAAATCCTTGAACCCCCATCCCGATGATGACTTGGACACTCGTTCCATTTAAAACAACACCCTTTTGCTGAGAGATTCTCTCTAATTGAGCCGAATCAACCAGCGCTTCGTCTTTCACCGTGACCCTTAATCTGGTAAAGCAATTGGAAATACTTTCGATATTTTCTCTTCCACCCAATCCAGCAACAACTAAGTCAAAGTCTGCGCTGCCATCTGCCGTAAACTCGCCATTCGTTTCATTTACTAGTACTGCTTCTTCTGATTCCTCATCTTCTCGACCCGGTGTTTTAATATTTAACTTGTTAATCAACAAGACAAACACAAAGTACCAAATGACTGACATGATGACTCCAACAAGAATCACCAAGTAAAATTTCGTGACAGAAGGGCTAAACACAGAATTAGAGACAAAGGTGTCAATCAAGCCATACAGCATATAGGTTCTGGCACCGATTCCCCACAGAATTGTTTCTGATACCGCCGTTAGTAAACTATGAACCAGCCATAGCAGCGGTGAAGCAAATAAGAAGGAGAAATCTAACGGCTCCGTGATGCCGGCTACTGCCGCAACGAACATTGACGGCAGGATCATCCCTTTCACTTCCTCTTTGCGCTGCTTTTTCGCACAGTGGATCAATGCAAGAGAAACCGCGATCGAGCCAAAGATCTTCACAAAGCCAAACGTCGCAAAGCGTAACGATGGGTCTAAGCTGGTAATTGACCCCGCATTGGCCATTTCTGCGTAAAAAATATTTGCCGCACCATTGTAAACCTGACCGCCAATTTTTGCGGTACCGCCTAACGCAGTAAAACAAAATGGCATCCATAATAAATGATGTAACCCCGTCGGAATCAAGAATCGATTACCGAACGAATAAATGAACACGCCCAACAAGCCTGTCGTCAAGATAAAGCCTGACAAGGAAGAAATCCAGCCATTCACCACCGGCCAAATGTAGCTCATTCCAATCGCTGTCACTAAAATAACCGGGATCAGAATCATGAAGGAAAAGCGTGAACCACCATAAATACTCAAGAAGTCCACAAATTCCTTATCTGAAAAGCGATTGTGAATAAACGCGACGATACAGCCAACCAACATCCCTAAAAAGACATTCATATCGACAACTTGAAAGCCTAAAACTACAGCCTGTCCTGTCCCAAAAAGACCCATATCCCCTGCTTCAGCCAATTGATTCGTCAGCGTCAGCCACGCATTGTTTGCTGCCAAAAAGAATAAAAACGCGATCAATGATATCAGAGCAGCCTCAACTTTTTTCTTTTTCGCTAGCGAAGCAGTGATTCCTACACAGAAAATCAATGCTAAATTATTTAACATGCTGTCCATCATTGTTTTGATCAGCCCGCCAAAGGTCTGCAAAACATTCGGCATGAATTCCAATTGTAAAATAACAGAAACTGCCAAGAATAGCCCCATTACCGCCATGAACTTCACTGGAACGATCACCGCTCGAGAAAAATCCTGCATCGTCTGAGAAAATTTACTTTTCATCGTTTCTCTCCATTCAATTTATTGAGTATACGTATCTCTTGACCTCAGACTACCAACATATGAAACCCGTTACAATACTCCTTCCACTCTTTGGACCCAAGTCCAAGAATAGGAACCAAAAAAGAGAAATAGCAGCTTTAATAACAAACGGAGAGAAACACTATTTTTCGTTAAAAAAGAGCTCAATTCTTTAAAAGAATTGAGCTCAGAGGAGGAACAGTATTTAAAAAGGGACCTTACTGTTGCATACAAGAGAATGAACAAAAAAAAGGAAAGCACATTCCATGCTTTCCTTCCTCCGTTGATGCTTGAACAATATACCCATTTTCTCATATAAGATAAAAATCTTCTTCGGGGGAAACACTCGGTAAACTTCACTTATTAATTACTGGGTACAAGCTTCATCAAGGAGCTGTATCTTTTCATTTAAAGGTGCTCGACTTCTGTTGATTCCTATCTTAGCGCCGTGTTCTTAATCTAGATATCTATTTAGATCTACCTAAGAAAAATGAGACGATCAAGACTAAGATGACTGCTCCAATGATTGATGGTACTAACGCCATTCCAGCTAAAGAAGGTCCCCAAGAACCTAATATTGCTTGACCTAACGCTGAACCTACTAAACCAGCGATGATATTTGCGATCCAGCCCATGCTGTTTCCTTTACCTGTAATCGCTCCAGCGATTGCACCGATAACTGCTCCGATAATTAATGACCATAATAAACCCATGACAAATTCCTCCTACAATACACTTATTTTACTCGTGGTTCACGATTTTCTTCGATTTTTGCTTGCGCTTTGTTTGTGCCGCGGTTCACTACACCTTTTGCTTTGTCTGTTTGTTTTGAAGCAAACTCACCTGTTGTCTTCGCTGCACTAGTTACTTTGTCTTGAACCGTTTCGCTATCTTGTTCATACTCTTCTTCAGACTTGATATCCACGACATTGATATTTACTTCGATCACATCTAAATGTGTCATCTTTTCCACTTCATCATGAATGACTTCTTTGATACGATCCGCAATTTTTGGAATGTCTCTTCCATACTCAATCACAACATCCATATCCACAGCTACTTGTTTTTTACCGACTTCTGTTTCGATACCTGTCGTTACGTTATCTGTATTGACCAATTTTTCAGCGATATTTGAGAAGAATCCGCCATCTACGGTTAATAACCCATCAATTTGTTCAATCGCTGTGCCAACGATTTTTTGAATAACCTTATCGTCATACGTTAATTCACCTTTGACTTCTGACGCTTTGTTTGGTGTTTGTCCTGATACGGCTGTTTTATCGTTTACATTTTTGTTTTGAAAATTGTTTTCCATGATACTTTTCCTCCTAATGGTTGTTTTGTTTAAAATATTCATCTAATAAATTGGTTTGCTGCAGGTAATAGCCCAGTGCTGCGCCTAATCCAGTTAATAAAACGATCAACAATGTTTTGAAAAAACCGATCGCTACCAGCAATATGGCTAAAATTAACCCTGCGATCCCGAAAATAATCGGGAGTTTGTATTGATTCATTAAATCTTTCAAGCGGCTCCCTCCTTATTCGTGTAATTGATTGCTCCCATTTGAGCATTGCGTTGTACTATTTTACCCGTGAGTGATCAGCTGTGTTCTTGTCTTGCTCATCATCAAAAGACTTATAAGCAACATCCACTTTGATTTTTTCCTGACTACCTAGGATTTCTTGTAGTTCCTGTTGAATTTCTTTCATCAATGTTTCTGTTTTTCCGATATGGGCAGATGTGCGGTTCAATTGGCCTTTGATTTTGATCCTGATCTTATTTTTTGTCGCACGCACCTTCACATCTGGTGAAGCAACAAATCCGACATTCTGCGTTTTCGTCCGAACAAATCCTTCAATCGCTTTTCTGTCTAAGGAGAGACGTCCCTTCTCTTCTTTCAGTACAAATGTTTGTTTGACCTTTGGATAAAAGATAAGGAAAAGAATGAAAATCAGTAAGATTATTGAGAAGACTAACGCTACCCAAAATAAGTACTCGCGAAGAAAGTAATTAGATAGAGAATTTCTGATAAATTCCGTACGATGAATGCCAAACGGCAAATTCATATAAGGAGAACTGATTGCGATAACCATCAGCAGAGCTGACATCAAGATAACTGAGATGATAATCCCGATTGCTTTTATTCCACGATTCATAATTGTACACCTCCTTCATAATAGAAACTCAGTAATAAATTATGTTGCTAATGCGGATCACTTTTCTAATCTCTCTTTTAATTTCCAATATTCCATCCATATTTTTAACAGAAAATTAAAAGCTTTTTTAGTGAAAGTAAATCATCTTACATAAATCATCATAACTTGATTTATTTTATTTTTGAAATATTCAGCTCACAATATCCAAATACGCATTATTTAAGCTTACTATTTGACAATAAATCTATGATAAGTTACGGAATAATAGTTTCTCAATTGTTACAATTAATATTTATGATTATTCCACTCAACCAATAAACATTAAAAAATAAATAATCTGATTAAAAAGTGTGCTGAAATCCACTATGCAGAACCTTTATTTTTAATGTACTCTTAAATACAAAAAAGACGTCCCCTTACGAGACGTCCATTTTTTCTTTTTCAAATTTACATCGAGCCATTCTTCAGCTTCGTGAAGACTTCAAAGCGATTGCCCATTCATGCATGCTTTCTCATATACGAACAATGCATTATTCACTAATCAAACAAGCCTTGATGGTCATTTTCGCTGCTCTTGAGGCAGGCTTTTTGCTCGCTCTTCGGCCAATGATCAGGATGACAATCAGCCAGATGACGTAACTAAGAACGATATTGAAAAATGAGAGTTGGATCGGTGCCTCCAAAGTCACTTTGCTAAAATAATCGGTGCTCAAATGAAGTGGCTGGAAAATATCCACATCGAACAGCAGCACATGGAACGCTTAGTCTCTGATCTACTTACTATCTCTCGCGCGGATACGAGCGAAGAGGAAATCCAGCGAACATTTTTCTCACTAGATAGCTTGTTAAAAAGCATCGTAGAAAAATTTTCACCAGTCTGTCAAAATAAGACCATTCAATTAAAGGCTAATCTAGCCTCTGAGGTTCCCTTCTATGGTGATCAGCAAAGAATCAATCAATTAGTGATGATTCTGCTTGATAATGCCTATCAATATTCCAATGAAGGAGGACAAATCACCTTAACCCTTAAAAATTTACCAAAGGATATTCAAATCTCTGTCAAGGATACAGGCATCGGCATTTCTGAAGAGAATGTCACGAAACTCTTCGATCGCTTCTTCCGAGTCACCAACTCGCGAAAGAAAAATCCAGATGGTTTGGGCTTAGGACTATCCATTGCCAAGCTGATCACGCAGCAGCATCAAGGAGACATTACGGTTACGAGTACGGTGGGTGAAGGGACTGAGTTTATTGTTACGTTGCCTAAGAAGAGTGAAAGTAGCATAGAATAGTCAAAATAAGGGAGCAAACTGCGAGTGCGGTTTGTTCCCTTATTATTTTTATTAAGTAGAAAGCCGTACTTGTTTAAAACTAAACAATTGTATTAATTACATGACTTCCCCATTTGATTCGATTACCTGTTTATACCAATAGAAGGAATCTTTCTTCGTTTCCAACCAAAATATATTAAGAAAAACTAAAGAAAAATAGAAAGCAATTATTTTAACTAACCAATTTTAAATAATATTTTACCAATAAATGCCTATATATCAACATTTCTTCTGCAAGCATAAAAACCTCTCCGTTGTCAAAGTGCTGAATTCTGCATTTGGACCTGAATTTTGCAGGGGATTTGGTGCTTCTTTTTTTCAAAAGCCTATGAAATCAGGATTATTCAAAATATTTTAGTCGTTGCCTCTGCAAAATTGGCCCCTAAATGTAATTTTCACGGTTTTGACCTAGTTTTATTTTGTACCTTATCGTTAAGTCACCGGCCGATATTAACAAACTATGAAACGGAGGAACTATTTTAATGAATGAACAAACCCTTTCGTACCGCCAGTTGTTCCATTTGAAATCAACAACCTTAGAAAAACGTATCAAAGAGTATTACTACAGTACACAAAACAGCAGCTTAACGATTAAATACATTCTCACTTTGAAAATACGGCACCAGCTAGGTGCGGAAGAGTTTGCTTTCATTCTGAAGGATCTTGTCCGTGAGATTTTCATGAATACGAAAGCCACTCGCACCATGAAGCGCTTCTTTTACTACTTTCAAGATTACTTCATGGCCCCAGAGTGGCAAGCCTTAAAACTGAGAACCTTCCCTGTCCGTAACTTCGGTGAAAAAGCCGTGTCCCTTGTCCGTTCCTTGATTGCCAAAGTCCGTCCCGATGAAACGAATGAACCTTGATAGAAGATGACCTACGCAAAAAAATTTGAGAAAGGAAAAGAAGGCTATGAGACAGGATTTAGTGGCGACCTTTACCAACGGTCTGGGCGCAACACATGACTGGAAATATAACAATCTAAAGAATGATCTGCCAATACCAGTGATCAAAGAAGCTTGCGAACTCTTAACTACATTAGACATTTTTGAAGAAAATGGCGTAAAACTATTTGATTCCGTGGTGACAGCGAAGATCATTACTACTAAAGAAACCGAGATTTTTGATAAAGAAAAGGAACCTAAAGAAGAAAAAACGGTTCCTTCTCCAAAAATAGAGAAAGAACCGGAAATGCCCGCTGTTAAAACAGGAAACAGCTACGACTATTTGTTCAATGCATCGAGAACTGCGATTGCTAAAAGTTTGGAGAAACCAGCAGAAACGAGAAACGACTCCCTTTCATTAATAATACCTGCACCACAAATCGGAGAAAAAACAATTACATCATTGGAAAATACCTCTGCTGAGAATTCTTCTGATCTTTCGGTTGCACAGTCAGATGTTCCAGAACAGGAAAGTCGGCAAAAAGGCTTTCTCGCTCGGCTTCGTCGAAAAATCAATCGAAACAAGGACGACCCAGACATCCGTTCTCGAGACGGTGATTCCAGCAGCTAAATTCTGCCCTTCTCAAATAAATAATGCGTAGGTCTATCTTGCTCAAGTCGTCAGCCTCCACATCGGAGAGGAGGTGATGCACCTTGAGCGAGCTGATTCGATATGTCCTCGCTCCGCTCTTTGTGGGGCTGATCATCGCCCTAGTCAACCACTGGTTGAGCGGGCGTGATCCATGACGACTGAAGACAAAACATGCTGAAGATCTGAAAGCATTCCGTACTTTCAGATTCTCAGCTGCTATGAAATTTAACCCATTATTGTGGGCAATCATAAGATAAACTAGTCGGAAAAGTACGGGCTTATTCATTCTTTTATTTCATATGGGGAGCAGCATTATGCTCCAAATGGATATCAAAATGCCCTATTCCTACTATCGTTATCGCAATAATGATTTTTTATATATTCCTATCTCAGAATTCATTCACTGCTTAGTACTTCCTATAGAAAGAATCCCTTTATTTCGTTGAACGCAATGAACTACTATACGAATGAGAAAATTATATTAACTCCTCGGAAATCTTTTGGTTCAAGGAATGAATTTTTCAGAATTATTTCCTAACGAATAATCAAAAGAGAACGTCCGGTAATCAGCCTGCGAAATATGAGAATTTCGAAGGATGCTACCACGAAAGCCCTACTCGGTCAGGAGTAGGGCTTTTTTTGCTAAATGTGTGACAGTCAGCATGTGGGTTAGAATGACAGCTGCACCCAATTGTCATCGCGGTCATCTAAAATCATGATATCTCAAGACAGCTACTATGCATGAGTATACTCTTTTTGTTATAAAAGAAAGACTTGAATTTACACTGCCGCTGGATAACGGCTGGTTAGAGTTACAATTGCCGCAATTAGTACTAATACCAATAACAGTGAAACAATAATGTTAATCTTCATTGGTTTGATATTCAAAATCGCATCCTTACTTGAAAACAAAGGAACAACTAATAAACTTATAGGGATAAAGTATCTTCCCTGGAGACCTTCAATTGAGGTTGTTCTACCGACTTTGTTCCAAATCTGATACAAAGCAAAGAACGTTAGTAACGTGTAGAGCGCCAGCATAACAAGCAGAATGGCACGTTGATAAGCTATCAATGATTGACTATCTTTCTCTTGGACCAGAGAACCTAAAATAATGCTTGAAAAATATAGAACGATCCAATGAAGACCCATAGGAGCATCTAATAGGCCGAATTTACCAGCAAAAGAATAGACAATATTGTCCCCTTTCACACCAAATAAGTAGTTTTTTCGAAAGTTTTCAAAGAAGATTGATGGGTCTTTTAAGAATTGCGCCAACTGTTTGTCTGGATTCCCGAAATCTCGATAAAGAATTTGTTGATCAATCATCATTTTATTCCAAATAACATAGAATAAAATGCAGGACACAAAAATTACAATCCCCCACACTGCTTTCCTTTTTATACTGAAGGACTTATTAGGAATCAGAAAGAAGAGCATTCCTAGAACAATTAATGTAGGCTTAAGCAGAACTAACGTAATCATTAACACGGCGCTAATTAGAAGTTTTAGGTTCGTTAATCGCTCTTTACCGATCAGACCGGTTAGCCAAGAGACGAAAAGGAAACTCATTGAAATGATCATTGCATCTCCTGATGTTGACGAAGCGAGAAAGAGCGCCATTGGATTTAGAGCCAAGACTGCCGCACCCAACTTAGAAAAGCGGAACTTCCAGATTGCCAAAAACATAATCAGGATATAGCCAATTAAATTAAAATAGCGTGCTGCATAATATTGCCATACCATAGGTTTATTTAAGGTTTTTCCAACGGTTATCCCAAGAATTTGGGGAATATAATTCACGAAATAGTAATTAGTTATTCCTCCAGTCCCAATAAAGGCTTTCTCACCCTTTTTAATTTTATCCTTATCTACCTCTTCGTAAAAATAGGGAAATTTTTCTTTTTTACCATTCATATCAATTGCATAGGAGTTCATACTTTTTATTGTGTAAGGGACTTCAAAACCAAATTTTCCCCAAGTACTTTCATTCTTTCCAAGCTTTTTCGTTAAGGATTCGGGGCGTATTTTAAATTCCGAAAATGAATAGGCCTTAATGAAATGTCCCACCTCATCCGGTGCTTGCAACGGTGGAACTATGTTTACCATCATTAATCCAAAAATTAATGAGAGAAATAAAAATAATCTGTTGGGAAAAGGTACCCTCTTCAATGAATCTAAGATACCTAGACAAGCATTCACTATTTTCTCGATTAGAATCACCCCTGCTTAATTAAATTACCTTTTAATTATACATTTTGCATACTGGAATTAAAACCTGCTGTAAAAGTAAATTAGCGTGTATTCTTTTTATGTATCTATTTATTATAGTTCAAAATATACTGAAGAAAAAAGAGGAACACGGAGGATGCATCACATTAGGAGGATAATTTTATATTTCCAGAAAAGTTTATGAGACAATCAATCGTTTTTCTAACACTGTTTCGACTAAAAATGCCGTGAAATCAGTAGCAATAACCAATTTTGTTTTTATCTTTTAAGCATACATTGTCTCTTTTTATTGGCCCAATCTAAACAGCCAGAAACACCTGATTATTCTTCAAGGTATTTCTGGCTATTTTTTCATTCCGTGGTAAACAATGTTCCTAGTTTGTTTTAAATTCTATCTAAATCAATCAGCTATCTCAAATAGGTTTTGATAATTGATTTATACTTATCAATCATATCTAAGTAATTATCAATCTCGACGTATTCGTTTATTTGATGTGGAAGTGTGGGCTCTCCTGGACCAAAAACAACGAAGTCGAATGTATTTTCTGACTTAGTAAACTCGGCAGCATCCGTTGTACCAGCTGCTGTTACTAGAGGCAAAGGCTTCTCGAATTGATCTTGAACCGCTTGAATGAGCGCTGAATTTTTGTCGGCTTTTACAGGAATTTTATTGAAATCAATCGATAGCTCCAGTTTATAATCAGAGCCTTCATTTAATTCATTAATGATCGTAGTGAGCAAGCTTTTCACTTCATCGTTACTGAAATTTGGAATGGAACGAATATTTCCTTGAAGCTCAGCATAGCTAGGAATACTATTTACTTGATTGCCTCCTTTAATTACAGTCACATTATGAATCGTTCGGCCGAGATCTTCGTTCACATAATTTTCAGCAACAGTGGCCATTTCTTTATTTACTCTCGTAATGAATTCATTTAGGTGATTAATCGCATTGAAGCCTTGTTCAGGCATTGAGCTATGCGCTTCCTTCCCACGTGAAATCACGGAATAATTAATTGACCCCATATGAGCATACATCAAATTGTATTTCGTCGGTTCTCCTATCAATAACCCTGTTAGATCATCCGCATAACCGGCTTCTGTTAACTGTTGCGCCCCAAGCTCTCCTATTTCTTCTCCGACTGTTGCGAGCAGTTTCACTGTTCCATCAAACGAAACTTCCTCTTCAGCTAGCTCGATCATGGCAATAACCATGGCAGTCAGACCGCTTTTCATATCTGTAGAACCGCGACCATAAAGTTTATTGTCATCAATTACTGCCTCATAGGGAGGAAATTTCCACTGGCTTTCATCTCCTGCATCAACAACATCCATATGACCTGATAATCCTAGGACTTTTTTTGAATTTCCCTTTTTTATTGTCGCTACTAAATTATCACGACCTTCTTGGTAGTTAATTTTTGTACTATCAATACCATGAGTCTGTAAAAGTTTTGCATAATAATCGGCTACTTCTGCCTCATTATTATTCACTGACCGAATTTTTATCACGTCTTGTAAAATAGCTATTCTTTTTTCTTTCTCCATCAGTATCACCTTTCTTCTGATCGTTATTGATTACTCACGTTTAATCGTTGGGGATATCTGTCACATTGATTGAAATCATCTATAGCCCTTCTCGTACTACTTTTCACCCCAATATAATAACACTGAATAATTTATAATTAAAGTTTAAGCACTCATGCCATACGTTATGTAAATAAGAAAAATTATTCATTCAAATAGTTCAAATTTTCTATATATAAATATTTTTCAGTTTTATAAGGATGTATTCTATAGTAAATTCATACGTATCTCGAGATGACATGATGATAGCTACTATGGACAGAAAATTATTGTTATATAAACAATAGATCAAAAAAATTTTTTATAGGTAAAAATCACATTTTTATATAGAACTGCCGACCATTTATTCAACCAAAACGATTTCACACAAGTGAACAACAGTGGTCATTTATGACTTTTCTTTTATCGTCCGCCTAATGAAGATTGAACAAATATATGGAAAGTGCGTAAAAAAACACACGACTAGACAATAAAATAGCCTAATCATGTGCTTTTCTCGGTGATTCCAAAGAAGGCATTCTTTTTGACTTTTCAGTCTGTTTAAAAATCAAGGTTTTACTGGGTATCTCTAGTTAAATCGAATACTAGAGATTAATCAGTTAAATACAATTACTGTCGATGTTGTATAAACAACAAGAAATAGTTTAGTCGTCGGGTATGAATACGCCGATTATTATGATAGAAATACGACATTTAAATCTCAAAGTGTCACCTTGCGCAGGATAATTAATGCTAGAACGACTATCGTTAATCCGCTAATAAGTAAATACTGACTTTTCTTTTCTCCAGTCAGTGGCAATTTTCGCTGTTGGTTGCTCCTTTGATTGCTTGAGACTATTTTATTTTGATAATTATTTTTATCTTTATCCTTGTCTTGATTCGTTAGTTCCAATTTCTCTTTATTGACCACAGTTACCTGCGCTTTACTTGATACTCCACCGTAGCTGTATGTTATTTCATACTTGCCTGCTTTACTTGTGTCTACTTCGCCTGCTACTTTTATCTCTTCGAAGGATACTGGGCGCCCGATTTCATCTACTGCACTTTCGAAATTATCTGACGACTGCCAAGGGGCTCCTACAAATAGAGTGCTATCCTTTACTTTTATCGCTGTTTGTCTTTCTTTCACCGTAACGATTGCTTTACTTGATACTCCACCGTAGCTGTATGTTATTTCATACTTGCCTGCTTTACTTGTATCTACTTCGCCTGCTACTTTTATCTCTTCGAAGGATACTGGGCGCCCGATTTCATCTACTGCACTTTCGAAATTATCTGACGACTGCCAAGGGGCTCCTACAAATAGAGTGCTATCCTTTACTTTTATCGCTGTTTGTCTTTCTTTCACCGTAACGATTGCTTTACTTGATACTCCACCGTAGCTGTATGTTATTTCATACTTGCCTGCTTTACTTGTATCTACTTCGCCTGCTACTTTTATCTCTTCGAAGGATACTGGGCTTCCGGTTTCATCTACTGCACTTTCGAAATTATCTGACGACTGCCAAGGGGCTCCTACAAATAGAGTGCTATCCTTTACTTTTATCGCTGTTTGTCTTTCTTTCACTGTGACGATAGCTTTACTTGATACTCCACCATAGCTGTATGTTATTTCATACTTGCCTGCTTTACTTGTGTCTACTTCGCCTGCTACTTTTATCTCTTCGAAGGATACTGGGCGCCCGATTTCGTCTACTGCACTTTCGAAATTATCTAATGCTTTCCAGTCATCTCCTACAAAAAGGGTTGAATCTGTCACCCTCACAGCTGTTTGTTTTTCCTCAATAACCAGCATGGCTCCCGATAATATTTTTTTCCCTTGATAAAAACGGATATAATATATACCAGGTTGTGATGTATCCACATTTTTATTTGCGAGATCGACTCCGAGTGTCTCAAATTCAAGCTTTTCTATGGGGATATCGAGACCAAACTGATTGGTAACAGCTATCACATGATCTCCTATCTGCCAGTCATCTCCCACAAAAATTTGGATATCTCGCACCTTCAAATCATAATTTTCTTCCCAAACATATTCTCCTGCCATTGTACTGCCCTCATATTGAGTAACTAACTCGCTAGATGAATACGCGTCTATAGTATCTTTTTTTATCCATCTTCCTGTATGAATGCCCCATTCTGGTGGTTCCTTTAAACCCATCGCTTCTGACAGTTTTGTTTTCACACCTAATTTTAAGGATTCCAGCGTTATTGGTCGGTTATTTCCTGTAAAAAACATTTCATTCACATTTGTCGTATTGGTCATATCAAAGCTTGATAAATCTAATGCTTTTAAGTTTTCTGTGGATTGAAACATATAACTCATGTTTTCAACATTCTTCGTATCAAAATTCGATAAGTCTAACGACTCTATCCCCCGCATTGCGAACATCCCCTGCATGTTCTTTACCTTAGAGGTATCAAAGTTCGAAAGGTTCAGCGCTGGAATATTTGGTGTACTGAACATATAACTCATATCCGTCACTTGGCTTGTATCAAAGTTTGATACATTTAAAGAAGTCAACTTATTCGTGTTCGCAAACATCCCCCGCGTATTCGTCACTTTACTCGTATCAAAGTTCGATACATTTAAGCTTTCTATATTTCTTAAATCATTAAACATATTCGCCATGTCGGTCACATTACTCGTCTTAAAGTGAGACACATCTAATGCCTGTAAGCTGACGATAGAGTTAAACATCTCTTTCATACTTGTAACGTTAGACGTATCAAAATTTGATACGTCTAGCGTTTCTAGGCTACTCATAAAGCCGAACATCCCACTCATGTCCGTCACGTTAGAAGTATTTAAATGATGAATATTCTGGATTTCAGTCACGGAGTTTAACCGATAGAATAAATAGCTGCTGTTCCAATGTGCCTCTACCGCTTCTTCAAAGACTATTTTTTTTATTTTCTCTCGATAGCTGGACCAATAACTCGTAGGATCGTAACCTAAAGTCCCTCCGTATATATGTAACGTTCCTTCCTGATCGATAGACCAAGGACAAGTTCCAAACGTTCCTGAAGCAATGTCCACATTCGTCTGTATCAATGAATGCTCTTCTTGGCTACTTGTTGTATCGGTTTTCTCTCCTGATTCCTCTGAAAAATCCCCCTTTTCAGCTTCTTCCGCAATAGGAAGACTCTCTTCCTGCCACGAGTTATTTTCCTCGAAGGAATTTTTTTGATTCTCGTCAGTAGCCTCTCCAGCATATCCAGCCACCGGCAGTACCTGATTGAACAGTAACAACGAGAACACAGAACAATTGAGGACTCTTTTTGCAACTTTTTTATTCATCATTTCTCTCCTAAAAAATACTTTTTTGTTATTCTAACCTTATAATACAGTCCTCATTGAAGATATCAATTTACACTTAACTAGGAGATGTAAAGTATTTAGCACAATATGATGCTCTCATTTGAAAAGAACAAATGTAATTATTATAATTAACTAGTAAACACTTGTTATAAAAAATACTAGACTCAAGGAGAAAGAGTATGAACGATTCTGTCATTCCTAACTTGGTCATTGACTGCGCAGTTGATCATTTACAATCCACCCCATTGGATAAACTATCTGTAACAGCGATTACTCAGTCTGTAGGCATTAGTCGAGTTACCTTTTACAATTATTTCAAAAACCGAGAAGACATAATTGATGTCCTCGTTGAAGTGTTACTGGCACAGTTTGATGAAATACAGAAGAAGAACCTGCCGTTTCTAAATCTTGTGAATATGGCCGATACTAAGGAGATCAAAAAGATTTTATATCCGAACACGCTGGAGATTATGAGCTTTTTTTATAAAAACAAAAAGAAGATCGCCTGTCTCCTATCTAAAAACACTACTGTCGACTTTATGGATATCCTTCATGGCACTTATTACAATCATTTTTTGAACGCTTTACCCGAGATTTTTTCCGCTAAATTTTCTGAAGACACTATTACAAGCTATGCCCTTTATATGACAACCGGTGTACGAGCGATCACGGAGGAATGGTTTCTGTCTGATTTTAATCCTTCTCCTGAAATTGTCACTGAACGAATACTGTCCGTACTAACACCCTCTTTAATGGAGCTGTATACTAGAAACTAGTTTTATACATTAGCGAAACTCCCTCATTTTAGATTATGTAGTTTCAGTGTTCTTACTGTGGAAGAAGCAACTAAAAAGACCAACGAATCCTATCGTTGGTCTAATTGAATTTTTGTAGAAGATAGACTCTTTAGAAGCTTAAAAATCTACCTGATCAGGATTTTTAGCACTTCCCGCTAATCCTTTTAAGCCATCAATGATTGCCATGTCCTCTGGTTTTATTTCAAAGTCAAAGACTTCAAGGTTTTCTTGAATACGCTCTTTATGAACTGACTTCGGCAATGGTAAGAACTGATGCTGCAGGCTCCAGCGTAAAACAATTTGCGCAATGGAGCGATTGTATTTTTCAGCGATTTCTTTTAATTCGCCTACTTTAAAGATTTCACCCGTTCCTAATGGACTATAAGCTTCACTTAAGATGTCATGCGCCTGATTGTACTTCACAACTTCTTGCTGCTGATCACTAGGATTTAGAAAGATTTGATTGACCATTGGTTTTATTTTCGCTGTTTCATACAATGCGTCTAAATGGTGTGGCAAGAAATTAGAAACACCGATGGCTCTGATTTTTTTCTGTTCTACCGCTTCCTCCATCGCTCGCCAGGCTTCTGCGTTCCCTTCCTTCCAATTTTCACGAATGGCTAAGGGACTTGGCCAATGAATCAAGTAAAGATCGATGTAATCTAGGTCTAAGTTTTTTAAAGAGTCATCAATCGCTTGTTTCGCGGCAGTATACGAATGTCCTTTACTTCCCAATTTTGTTGCGATAAATAATTCTTCTCGAGAGACCCCAGAGGCTTTTATCCCGCGACCTACAGAAGCTTCATTTCGATAAGCCGATGCAGTATCAATATGACGATAGCCTGCTTCGATCGCCCATTTTACCGCCGCTTCAGCAATCTCGCCATTCGGTGTTTGCCACGTACCAAAGCCGATGACAGGAATCTCCACTCCATTCGATAATGTATAGGTACTGTTTTTGTTCATACTCGTTCCTCCTAAATCTATTGTTTTTTTTTCGTATTCCCGTTCCAATAAGGACAGTGCTTCATCCAAGGCTTTTCCCGCAAATTTCTGAGCAGAAATCCACTCACCGCTTACTCCCTTTTTAACAAAAGCGCCCAGAACCATTCCTGGAATTACACTGCCTACTTCATGATGAGCCTCCGCACCCCCAAGATCTGTCCGTACCCATCCAGGATCTGCTAGATTGATTGTGACATCTTTCGTTGCTAATTGATTCACTAGATCCTTTGTTAATTTATCCAAGGCACCCTTCGATGCTGCATAGGCTCCTTGTTCAGGTTGATTCTTAATGCCGCTTGTTGTGTTGATGATTCTGCCAAAGTTTTGCTCCAGCATTTTTGGTAAGAAACCTTCTATTAAAAGCATCGGTGCAATGACATTGACCCAATAAGTACTGAGATAATCATCAACAGCTACGCCCCAATAATTTGTTTGTTTTTTCGGCTGAACACCGGCGTTATTGAACAAAATGTCAATCGTCACCTTGCTTGAAACGAATGCAATCATCTGCTTGACTTGCTGCTCGTCGGATAATTCCGCCGCCACAGAAAATGCTTGAACGCCTAATTCCTCTAACTCCTTAACAATTGAGCTCGTATGCTCCAGCTCACGACTGTGTACGACAACATTGACTCCTTGCTTTGCCATAAATAGCGCTATCTCTCTGCCTATTCCCCTGCTTGCGCCTGTCACAAGCGCCCATTTGTTTGTTAAATCCGACATTCTCATTCCCCCCACCAGTTCTTTTCGATGTTTCTGTATGATCCTATGTAGAAGGTATTCACGAACCTATCGAACACCTTCGTAGTAACTCTCTCACTTTCCCTTATAGAAAAATGAAAAGCGGAAAACGGTTCCTAAAATTGATTATACACTTTATCTTTTGTTTGTAAATAACTATATAGATATAATTTTTTAGAGTTGTTTATCCATGATAAATCATATGATGGTTCTTTTTAGAACAAAACCAATTTACCTAAAAACACTAACTTATTAACATTTTTAATCTTCTTTTTTTTATGATAAATAAGTCCGGAACGCTTTTAAAAATATATAGTTTTTCGTTGTTCGTGATTAAGATTTTTATTTAGCCCTTCATTAATACTAATCTCCTAAAAATTGATCGACGTTCAGTTACTAATTCTTTACCAAACCGAAAAGTTCACCACCAACTTCTCGATAGCAATCTAGCACAGCACCTTATATACAAATTTTGAAAAGATTGCTTAAGGAAACGGCATACATAACGTTTTTAGATAAATACTACAAACGATATCGTATACAATGAATAGCCTGGCTATACGAAAACATATTAATCGCCACTCAGTACTTTACTAAATAAAAAAAACAGCTCAAGGAAGCAATTGCTTTCTTGAGCTACGATAATTATAAAACACCTAGTCTCTTTTATCAGGGGGAACACTTTATTTTATAAGTCTACAGCCTATTTCCGACAGACCAGCACCGCATGATTGCTGGTTCCCGCACAGGAGCTGCTGTTGTACATATAGTCCATTATTTCGGTCCAAACCGCATATTTTTCCTCGTCCATACTGTTTATGCCTGTTGGATTGAAGGAGAAATCTACACCCGCATTACGGACGACCGTTAATCCCTCGTCTGTTGCGTCTTGCACCATCTCCTCTGGCATAGTGAAATAGAAAACATCCGGAAGATGGTCATCTATCCCCTCTACAAATACTGAATGATTTGTGGCAGCATTGGGATAGTTTACCTTCATATCATCGTCAAAGCACGCTCGCAGATAAGCGCCTACTTTATTGATATAAGCAAATAGAATTAAGCCGCCCTCTTTACAGACTCGCTTACTTTCTGCGATTACCTTCTTGCGTTCATTGGGCTGCAAATGGTACATGGGACCAAAGACTAACACAATGTCATAGGTGTTTTCTTGAATTTCTGGCAAATGAGTTGCATCTCCAACAGCCGCCTGAACATTCGGGAGTTGGTGATCGACTATCTTTTTCTGGAACTGTTTGATGTGTTTTGGCACAAGATCAATTCCCTGATAGGACTTACATTTCTCTGATAAATACAGTCCATAATAGCCTGTTCCGCAGCCTAACTCAAGCACTGTTTTTGAGGAGTCGATATAAAAATCAAGCAATCGTTTTGTATAGATAAACTCGATCTGATCAGCTCTACTGCCGAAGGCTCTCTGTTCTTCTTCAAAGTGATCATAGTTTGAAATAATTGGATTGTGTTTCATTCTCTGCTCCTTTTTGTTTTCACTTTTATCGTTCTTTGTTTATCTTCAATCACTAGATTTTTTTACAGAAATCCATATTTCCGATAAACTGTCTGGGTAGCTACCGGCTCCTTTGGGATAAACCTCTAGCTGGAAGCCTGCCGGCTCATACTCTGAAGCCGGAAAAAAATCAGAAAAGATCCAGGTCCAGCAGTCTTTATCCGCCGTGTTTTTAACATTTAAGGAAGCACTGCGGAACTTTATCCATAATGAAGAAGGAAGCGTAAGAGTTGTGTATCCTGAAGGAACCGTCTCTGCATGATAGGGTGTCGCAATGTAATACATGTAACCTTCCCCATCGAAAGATTCGCCATCAGCTAAGCCAATCCATTCTTTCTCATCAGAAGTAGAATAAGTGGTTAGTTTCGCAAGCGTCCCATCTTTTTGACACTTCTGCCAAAACAAATCGGCCTTCACCTGACCAACTAATTGCATCTCACCCTTGCCCAACAGTTGGAAGTCTTCCATCGTAACAACTTGATAATCCATTCCTTTTCCTCCTCTATTCAGTAAAGACATTACTAACCTTTATTTTATGTACTATATACAAAAACAGATATTATCTATAACCATTATAATCTAATAAAACATTGTAAACCATAGGAGGAAAAGCCACTCATGATCGCTTCAAGCACTACTGGAAAAAGATCACAGCTAATTTTTATTGAATTTGTCTTCTAATTCTCTCGTGATCGTTCTTCTTTATCTATTCAAATAGATAGTATAGTATGAATTTATTGCAGGAGGAATGGTTGGCATGGACTTTAGATCATTATTAGATAAACCCTTATTATATGAGTTTTCTATCTTAGATGTATTGTTTCAACATGATAGTTGGGTGACCATCAACGAGATTGCCGCTGAAACAGGTTTTAATAGAAAAACAATTATAAAATACCTAGCACTTATTGATGAGTATCCAGAACTTAGCGGATTGATTAGGAAAAAAGGCGCTGGTATTCAACTGAAAATGAGTAGGATCGATTATACCAAAATAAAAACCTCTATTTTAAAAAGAAGTGTTCCATTTGCTATGATTGATAAAATTTTAAAAAATGGCTCTTTTTCTATGTCGGATATTTCCAAAGAAACGTATTTAAGTGAATCAAATATTTATCGCTATATGAGGAAACTAAAGAAAATTCTAAACTCCTACAACATTGATCTGGTAAAAAAAAGAAACCAATACAGATTGATAGGAGACGAGAGAACCATCCGTTTCTATTTATACTTATTCTATTGGCAAGTGTATAAGGGGGTCTCTTGGCCTTTTTCTGAAGGACTGAGGAAAAAAGTAGCAGAGGATCTGCAGATAGTCGCTCAAAAAGCAGGCATGTATCTAGCTGTTCCTTTCGAAAACCAACTTACTTTAATCGTTTCCATTAATTACCTACGCTATAGAACTCGTTGCTTCATTCATAGAGAGGATGCCTTCGAGCAGCTATACGCCTTGAATGAAACGATCCCTGCCTTCAACCAACTAAATCTTTTATTTACTACAAACTATCATATGTCAAAGGATGAGACGCATTTGCTTTTTTTCTATCTTTTAACTCGGCCCTCCTTCTACCATTCATGGGACTATGCGGACCACTTTATAGAAAATCATCAACATGATAAAACCGAAATAGCTAAAGCCTCAGAGCGAGCCGCAAAAGAGATGAAAAAACAATTTCCGTTGCTACACATAAAAACGGATGCAGATTCGTCTTTTTTTAAAAGTTTATTTTCCATTCATTATCACACGATGCTATTCAAAGAATTTCCCACTGATATCAGTAATTACAAGCTTACGCCATATATAGATAGGAATTTCCCACAGCTAAAAAAAGAGATCGTGACAGTGAGCCAACACTTGACGACCACCGATAAAAATCCCTGTTTTGAACAAGAAGACTATTTGATTACCCATTATTCAATCCTATTAGCAAATATTCTCTCAGAAACGCACTTTGAGAAAAAAATTTATTTAAAAATGGAGACGGATTTTCCTTTCTTCATCGAACGCATTGTGAAAAACCAGCTGCTCAATCATTTCAAAAATACGTATCATTTGATTTTCACCGAAAATGAACAAGAGTACTTTGATCTGCTTCTTACTGTGCCCGGTAGTCATGTGTTAGAACAGTCGATTGCTAAAGAAAAAATTATATATATAACTCCAGAATTAACCATTCAAACCTATAAGACGATTTCTAGAAAGTTAAGAACCCTCATTCAAAAATAATTATTTGTTCCTTCAGTCTAACTAGACTGAAGTTTTTTCTTTTTTTGGTCTGTTCTTTATGCCATTTAATAATAAAAACAACCAGTTTATCAGTGTTATCCTATAATATGAATAAAATAGAAACGAGGGAAACAATGGATTTTACATCATTATTAGATTATTCATTACAATGCGAGCTCAAAATTTTAGATACACTCTATCAAAATTCCGGCTGGATTACACTTTCCGATTTAGAATTCCAAACTAACTATAATAAGAAAACCATTAATAAGCATTTGAAACTGCTCTCTGAAAAAGAGGAGCTTTTAGAGACTGGAAAGCTTTTAATAAAAAAAGGCGCAGGAGTAAAACTTTGCCTGACAGAATTTGAATATAAATTGCTGCTAAATAGCGTTTTAAAGTCTTGTGTGCCCTTTACTCTCATTAAGTTGCTCACAGAACATGGTTCCGTCTCTCTCAACAAAATCAAAGCAGAAACCTTTTTAAGTGAATCATCGATTCAGCGACAGATGACAAAATTAAAAAAGCACCTTCACAAGTATGGCTTAACGTTGATCTATTCTAAAGGGCAGTATTTATTTTCGGGAGAAGAGCATACTTTACGATACTATCTTTATTCTATTTATTGGAGCGTTTATCGGGGGATTACTTGGCCCTTCTCCTCACAGTTATTCGATAAAATCTCTTCTGATGTTGAGGTCATGACTCAGTCTCTGTCAAAATCCCTCGCAACATCTACCTGCAGCCAGCTTTCACTTATTCTAGCTATTAATTTTTTTAGGTATAAATCAGGGAATTCAGTCGTTTTGAAAACGGAGTGGGCACTCTTAAAAAAAATAAATACGACCTACTTTGCACCGTTTAAGATGGTTCGCGCGTTACTTGTTCGCTCCTATCGTTTATCCGTGACAGAAGCACATTTCTTTGTCTTCTATTTGTTGACGAATGCAGATTTTTACTCCCAGAATATGGGCATACTAATTATGAAGGGACATGAGGAATTAGCGACAGAAATAGCCTCTAGTGTAACAGCCGTTTATCATCATTTAGAGCCGCTTGTTCGTGCTAGCTGCTCAAAAAGAAAAAAAGCACGGATAAAGGAAACCTTGTTCTCAGTCCATTACCACGCAACGCTCTTCCCACAATTTTCTTGCGACATAACGAACTACGACTTAAATTTATACATAAAAGATAACATCCCCTCACTTTATCAAAAAGGCCAAAAAATATATGAACAAGCGAAAAAAGAAGCAGCTTCTCCAATTTTTGACGCGAAAAACTATCTTGTCACTCATTATTCGATCATCTGTGCCTATTTGACTTATGAAACTTATTTTGAAGAACCCTTTGTCCTTTTTTTGGATACCGACTTTCCGGCGCTTGTAAACGAACTCATCAAAGAAAGCTTAAAAAATCATATCAAACGATATTTCAATATTGTATTTGCGGATTCTTTTTCTGATCCCATAGATATTTTACTCACTGTCCCTTTGAAAGATCGATCTACCTACAATGAACTAACCATCCCAAAAGTGTTCATTTCTCCCCAAATTAAACACAGTGAACTAAAACAAATTTATCTAAAAATCAGCGAACTGAATGAGCTGCGAAAACAAGAGTATAAGAGCTAAGCTTTTTTGCTCTTATACTTGATTACTAAGCAACGAATGAACACCGTATTAAAAAGTTTTTTCTGCTACGCATAGAAAAAGGCAAAAAGCAGGCTCATTCACATGGAATAGAGCCTGCTTTTTAGCTTGCGAACAAGCCTCTCCTTTATGCCTCTCGTACTCCTTCGGCTTTAGGAATTGCTGCCTGTTCAGACTTTTTTTCGATCCGACTTCCTAAGCGAGTAATCAACAAGACTACTGCCATAAGACCACTGATTACGATCCCTGCCAGATATGAATTGGTTCCCGCAGAAATTTTTGTTGCAGCAAGGAGCATCGGTGCTGCAAAACCGGCTAAAGAGGAAATCAAGGTGTTCATAGCAATGGCTACTGGAAATTGTTGATGATTCGCCAAAATCGATAGTTCAAACGGAATCGTCGCATTCACCATAACGATCCCCATCCCTGAAAACATATTACCAACGATATGCAAAGCAGGATTGTTGAAAAAGACAATACAGATATAGGACAATGCAAAGGCCACAAAGCCCCAAGCCATCGTGTCTGTTTTTGTAAGCTTACGAATGTACTTCAATCCGAAGGCGGTACAGATTCCCCCAACATTTCCTAAAGCAGTGACCATCGCGGTATAGGCGGTCCCATTTCCCTTTGAAGCCAATAAAATTGATTGATTCGCCATAAAGATCATTAGACAAAGAGAGGTAACAAAGGTAACGATCAGCATCACATATATATAGCCATTTAAACTTTTCACTGTTTTGCCAAAGCTGACTGAGTGTTGCTTGGATACTTCCTCTTCAGATAATTTTCGATCCTTAGGTACCAGGACTAACACCACCAACAAGATAACAATGGCTGCACCGTAGACCCAGAAAAGATTTTGCCAGTTTGTACTTCCTAAGACACCGCCAATAGCAGTAAAGCCCATCATTCCTAGGTTGTTAAAGCCCACTGCCCAACCCATGACAGTCGCTCGTTCTTCTCCTTCAAAATGCTCCTGAAGCAATACCGGACCAACATTACTGATCAAGCCAAGTCCAAAGCCTAAAGCGATCATGCAGGCTAGAATAATATTCAGGCTGCTGTTGTAAAAAATCGGCAATAATCCACTAATGGCGACAATGGCGACAGAGAGAACCCCGATATTCTTACGAGTTATTTTGTAAGTCAGCCAAGTAAATAGCAGCGTCGCTATTAATTGCCCCAACTGGGGAATTGAACTAAGCATTTGGACCTTTGAGATCGGTTCCTGTGGGAAAGATTTCGAAATAGCAGCAATCGCCGCTCCTACGACAGAACCGGACATCAGTAAAAGATTCATACTTAAGATACCTAAAGCTAGAGATAATTTTTTCTTATTCATAATAATTGCACTCCTTCATCTTTTTTGTTTCCGCTTTCAATTGGTACTCAAAGTATAGGCTAGAAAAAAACGCCTCGCCATATGCAAAATTCATGCGCTTTGTGGTCTTTTCATAGGTCGTTCTTTTCTGCCTACTACTTTGCATGTTAATCTTGTAGTATCGCTCTGATCTGACTATCCTTTTCTCCTGAACGAACAATCGCCAGGGCTTTTCCTTGAAATAAACGGATACTTTCCAAACTATACGCCGCTTGATTTATTGGATCTCCATTGGCCAGACCAACAACTTCTCCGTTTTCGACACAGATAGACAGATTGTTATCTGCTGTAGGAACCACTCGCTGTTGCTCATCTATTCCTTCTAACTGATAAAGACTGTATTCTTTTCCCGCAAAAATCCGTTCGCAGCGAACGGCTTGTATCGTACCGCTCGTTTCACGACTCACTTCAGCGATTCTTTCATCCTGTTCGTATGCTATTGCGGTTAATGTTCCTTCCTCATAAGAAACTTCCCAATCCGCGCGGCAATCCTTTACAGGTTTTCTACCATAGCTTTTTCCATTAACAAATATCTCAACCTCACTCACGTTGCTGAAGACACGAATAGCTACTTGCTCATCAGCAGTGCGTTCTAGCCCCTGACGATTCCAATGAGGCATCACATGCAGAACCGGTTCTTTACGCCAAAAGGCTTGATAGTAATAATAGTAATCCTTGGGAAAACCGCATAGATCAGCGATTCCAAATTGTGAAGAAATAGCCGGCCAGCTAAAAGGAGAAGGCTCGCCATAATAATCAAAGGCTGTCCAAAGAAATACGCCGCCCATATATTGATGTTCAGCTAAATATCTCATGACCTTTTCCGGCTTCGCTGTTCCTCCCGCTCCAGGGTCTTCCGGTCGTCGTTTTCCCGGTAAGACCATAGAAAACAGCGAACCAAAATTCGAACACTGACACTTCTCTTCATCGTCTTTATACACACCTCGAGTAGAAAAATAAGACGCACTTTCCGTACTCATCATCGGCAAGTCTGGATGTTTTTCTTTAATTTTAGTCGCTCCCGGCCCCATCACATCGGCTTCTGGATAATTGACGCCCAGGACATCATAATTGGCTAGATACTCTTCATTTACTAGCCCCGCGGGATTAAGCAATTCTGCTGAAACGACTAAGCTTTCATAGTTGTTGCTTTTAATACAATGTACCAGCTTTTTAGCAATCCGGCTGCCCATAGTTGTATTGCCGATAACTTCCTCATTCGCTACGGACCAAAAGGCTAGCGAGGCGTGCATCCGACTTTTCTTCACCATTTTTTCCAAATCGGCTATTCGCCAAGGCGTGCTTTCTAGTAGGCGATTTTCATTCATCAATAAAATTCCGAAACGATCACAGGCAGTTAACAGCTCCTCAGAGGCAAAATGATGGGCGCTGCGCCAAGCATTTACTCCCATTTCTTTCATTGTCTTTATCTTATAATCTACGATATCTTGGTTCAATGCGACCCCTACTCCGGCAAAATCTTGGTGTTCACATACTCCCCGCAGCTCATAGGTTTTTCCATTTAAATAAAAGCCTGCTGTGTCGTAATGAAAGGTACGAATACCAAATGATTTCCGGCATTCGTCTGTCTCCATTTGAAACACCGCTTCGTAAAGATGAGGATTTTCTGGGGTCCAAAGTGACGGTTCCGGCAATTGAAAGGTTTCTTTTAATAGCCGTTTTTCATAGGGCGCTAAGGTCTGGATACCTAGTTGAATCACCTGATCGTTGATTTTTATCACTGGCGAAACGGTCACGGTATCCGCTGACTCGTTCTCTACCAAGAGCTCTGCGCCTAACAATGCTTGCTTCTCTTGAATTTCTTTCGTGTAAATATAAACACTGTCATAGTCAAACGAGACCAACGGCAAGTATTCTACCCACACGTCACGATAAATCCCTGCCCCTTCGTACCACCAGCCTTCTGGGCCGGTCGTCGTGTCTACCCGCACCAGCAATACATTCGTGCCTTCTTCTCCGTATTTAGCCATCTCGGTGACATTAAAAGAAAAGCTCGTGTATCCGCTATCATTCTTTCCTAAATACGCGCCATTCAGCCAAACTTCCGCAGAACGCATCACACCCTCAAAATGAAGGACAACTCTACTAGTATTTAAAAGACTTGATGCTAGCTGGAAGGTCTTACGATAATATCCGATTCCCTCTTCCTTTGAGCCTGACATCAGCAGTTCTGGATCTTGTTTAAACGGCTGCCTCACTTTCCAATCATGAGGCAGTGTTATTGTTTGCCAGTTCTCATCAAGACCAGAAGTAAAATCAGTGCCAGCTAAATTTTTTAATCCTTGAAGGATATCCCCCTGCGCGATCAGCTTGAGAAAGTGCTCGCCTCCTGCGCCATAGGTCACCGCAGCTCCAGTTTCTCCAGCTAATGGCGCGGTTAGTCCGCCTAACGCATGGGCTTTTTTCGCTGTTCTTTTCGGGATTCCTACTTCCCCGTAATGAAATTGCCAATGCTGATTGATTTTTTTCTTTTCTCGCATCTTCGTTCCTCCTCTGATATCCCCCATTCTAGTTCGTCAAGCCCTGTGATATAATGAAAAATACCGACTTGAAGAAAGCGTTTCCTGCATTTTTCCGACCTTATGGAGGTGTCCGATGACAAACGATCCTTTTTCCGAGCTGCATTCCACGAATAGCGAGCTGCCTCAGATCAGTACCCGCTCTCCGATCGCGATTTTCTATAAGCAAAAAATTGGTGAGACGATTCTTTATACTAAGGTGCAGGATGGCGACATCACGGCCTTTGAAGATGAAGAATATCAAGCATTGCACAAAAACCAGAACTTTGAATTGATGTATGTCTTACAAGGCGAGCTGACTAATTTCATCGAGGACAAGGAATATCAATTTCACGCTGGCGAGGGCTGTTTGCTGAATACTCAAATTCTGCATCGAGAGATTCTTTCGGAAGGCTGCAACGTCGTCTTTTTAAATTTATCTCCCACGCTGCTTAGAGAGCTGCTGGCTATTGACTCTGGCGAGGGACCAATCTTTCAATTCCTGCAGCAAAATCTGCAATCCGATTCTCAGTGGAAGCGCAGCTATATTGAATTTTCTCCCTGCTTGCCTTATCAAAGCGAAGGCTTCCACGTTATCATAGATTCCCTGCAGTTAGAAGTTGCGACTTCCAAAATTGGCCGCGCTTATTTTCAACGAGGATTGATTTTACGCTTATTAGACGCTTTAGAGAACGCCAATCAGTTTTCCCTACAGCAGGTGGATCTGGATTTGTCAAAGGAGGATTACCTCGTTAATCGTGTGATTCATCTAATTGAAAGCCGCTTTGGCAATATTTCCCGCAAAGAACTCGAAACAGCTCTCCATTATAATGCAGAATACTTGAACCGCTTATTAAAGCGCCAAACAAAAATGACCATTGTCGGATATGCGCAGAAGATTCGCACACAAAAGGCGCAGCAATTATTACAAACCACCGATCTGACGATTCAGCTCATCGCTGAGCGCTTGGGCTTTTCTAGTGAAGCTTATTTTTATCACTACTTCAAAAAGCAAACCGGACTTTCTCCCAATCAATACCGCCAAAAATTTACGCTCTAAAAAACCGATTGACGCATCAATCGGTTTTCTTCGTGTTAAAGGAGTATTTCTCCCGATATTCTGTTGGTAGGATTTTTAAATTTTTACGAAACATCTTATAAAAGTAGGAGGGGTTTTCAGGAGCCACTGATAAAGTTCAATAACAAA
>NZ_JXLA01000017.1 GCF_001886185.1 Enterococcus raffinosus
TTTCAGCAACTTTTATATCTTAACAGGTTGCTAAGTGGATGTCAATAACTTTTTTGAAGTTTTTTTATTTCAATGAGTCATCGTTCGTCTTTCACTGTATCAGCAACGTTTATTAATTTACCACTTAATCAACCATCGGTCAACTATTTTTTCAAAAAAAAAGAAACTTATTTTCATAAGCTCTTTTTTTATAACTATTCAAATAATGGTACACCTTCTATTTCAATCGTTCCAAGGATTTTCCTTACGCTTTCTGGGCTTTCCCAAGCAAATCCATCAGGCAACTCTGTAGCCACTTCACTAGCCATTTCAAAGACATACAGTGGTAAATTGTCTCCATGTGATTGTGTATTTGTTAACTCTACCAAACGAATATCGTTAACATTGATATGTAATGTTGCTTTTAAAAAATTCAAAAAACTAGCTAAAACGGTATTTTCGGCTTTAGTATCAGTGCGGGCAAATTCTTTATCTTTTCCTATTTCGTGAACTAAAAAACGTTTCGATCCATCTTCTAAGTGCAACATGATTGTTCCAGATACTTGTTTTGTCACAATTTTCACCTCTGCAAAAGCTAATCGTAAATCGTTCTTATTGTATCACGTTTTCTGAAAAAAAGATATTTTTTGCGTAAAACTACGGCTAATTTTCAGCGTGTTCTTTCAAAAGAAAATCTATTGCTTCATTAGTCCATTTTGGCATACTCTTTTCTAATGAACGAAAGCCGATGTTTTTATTTCGATTCGTAAAGTAACGTTTCCGATGATAGGGTGATTCTGCAGGATGTTCTGTCAATGTCCTCAAAGATAAACTAATTTTTTTGGTATATTCATCTATATCAATAATTTGAACTTTTACTACTTGACCAATTTCTAAAAAGTTATGGATATTTTTAGTATATCCAGCCTGCACCTCTGATATATGGACTAATCCTTGTGTATGATCATCTAATGAAATAAATGCCCCGTAAGGTTGAATTCCAGTTACTTGACCTTCAATAATGTCCCCAATTTTATATTCCATTCATTTCCCTCTTTTCGCATGTTTCATTATACTGTATTTATAAATAAAATTGAAGTTAGGATGTAGGAGGAAGAAGTATGACAAATTTCGATCAACCAATTGACCGTCTTGGTTCCGACAGCGTGAAATGGGACACTATTCTTAACATGTATGAAGAAAAAGAGCTGTTGCCATTGTGGATCGCAGATATGGATTTCAAAGCGCCCGCTGGAGTATTACGCGCTTATCAAAATTTACTTAAACATGGAATACTGGGTTATGCAGATATTCCAGAGAATCTTTACACAGCTATTATTGATTGGGAAGCCAAACACCATCATCTCATTTTAAACAAGAAAGATATTCTTTTCTTTCCAGGGGTATTAGCCGGGATAGCGACAGCGGTCCAAGCTTTTACTAAACCAAATGATGCGGTCTTGATTCATGATCCCGTTTACCCTCCTTTCGCAAATATCATCAAAACCAATCAACGAAAATTAGTCCGCAGTCAATTAATTGAAAAAGACGGACATTTTATTATGGATTTTAGAGATATTGAAGAAAAATTCAAACATTATAAAGTAAAAGCCATGGTCTTATGTAACCCACATAATCCTGGCGGTCGTGTTTGGCGAAAAGAAGAATTGAAACAGCTTGGAGATCTTTGTAGGAAATATGGTGTCCTAGTGTTTAGCGATGAGATTCATCAAGATTTGGTTTTTTCTCCAAATGAAATGATCTCCTTTTTTAACGCTGATGATTCCTTTAGTGATTTTAGTATACAATTTACCTCTATGACTAAAACATTTAATCTAGCAGGAATTAAAAACTCGCTGGCCTTTGTAAAAAACGAGCAATTACGGGCACAATTAATTCGCAAGCAGGAGCAAAACTTTCAACAAGAAATTAACACATTCGGACTCGTTGGAATGCAGGCAGCCTATCAAACTGGAGAAGAATGGTTAACTGAGTTACTATCTTATATTCAATCAAACATAGACTTCACAATGACTTTTTTTCAAAACCATTTACCCAAAACTAGAATTATGAAACCTGAGGGAACTTATTTATTATGGCTAGACTTTTCAGCATATGGATTTTCTGATGAAATACTTGAGGAACGATTGGTTCATAAAGGAAAGGTTGTCCTAAATACGGGGGTTAGTTATGGCCCTCAGGGTAAACAACATATGCGTTTAAATGTTGCTTGTCCAAAAGTTATACTTGAAGAGGGCTTGAAAAGAATTGCTTCTGCTCTTAAATAGAAAAAACGGCCGATGGCCGTTTTTTTATTCTGAAATTTCAATTGTTTCAATGACAATATCATGGACAGGTTTGTCTTGAGCGCCACGTTTAGCTGATGCGATGTTGTCCACAACATCCATTCCTTCCGTTACATGTCCAAAAACAGTATGACGGAAGTCTAACCAAGGAGTTCCACCCTGTTTGTAAGTTTCGATAATTTCGCCAGGGAAACCTGCTTCTTCCAATTGTGCCATCATGTTCGCAGGAACATTCTGATTATTTACGATAAAGAATTGACTTCCGTTAGAATTTGGGCCAGCATTCGCCATTGATAATGCTCCACGAAGATTAAAGAGATTACGCGAAAATTCATCTTCAAATTTTTCACCGTAGATACTCTCACCACCCATACCAGTACCGGTGGGATCTCCTCCTTGAATCATAAAATCAGGAATAACACGGTGAAAAATTACACCATTGTAATAGCCCTTCTTTGCTAATTCAACAAAATTTTTAACTGTTTTGGGCGCTTCTTCAGGAAATAATTGTACTTTAATATCTCCCATATTTGTTTTGATTGTTGCTTTAGGTCCTTTTTCTTCGGTTAAATTTAACTGTGGAAATTGAGTCACTTCAAAATCCTCCTTTATTTTTCTGAGTCCATCATAACAAACTTTTCTTATTTTGCCACCTCTTCAAACTAAGGATTTCTTTCTCTCTCATTTATTTGATACAATCGATGAGAAGAAAGGGTGTTCTTATGGAAATTTTTGATATAACTATCGTTGGAGCGGGGCCTGTAGGCATGTTCGCGGCATTTTACGCAGGCATTCGTCAAGCGAAGACAAAGTTGATTGATAGTTTACCACAACTAGGTGGACAATTGACGACTCTTTATCCTGAGAAAAATATTTATGACATTCCTGGATTTCCAATTGTAAAAGCCGCAGATCTGATTGGCAACTTGGAAAAGCAATTACGGACTTTTTCACACACCTATTGCTTAGATGAAGAAGTTTTAGAAGTAAAACAACACGAAGATTTCCTTGAACTTGTAACAACTAAGGATAGTCACTACACAAAAGCGGTTGTACTTGCTATCGGAAATGGCTCATTCCAACCTAGGCGATTAATGATTGACAATGCTGACTCGTTGGAAAATCACGGAATAGACTATTACATAAATGATCTGATGAAATACGCAGGTAAAAAAGTCGCTATTGCTGGTGGTGGAGACTCTGCAATTGATTGGGCATTGATGTTGGAACCAATTGCCTCTGAAGTATCCATTATTCATCGACGTGATAATTTTCGTGGGCATGAACACAGCGTGCAAAAATTAAAAGATTCATCAGTAAACATTTATACTCCTTATATATTAAAAGAGCTGCATGGGGAACAAAATTTAGAAGATCTGACTTTACAAAAGACAAAAAGTGATGAGACAATTACATTAAATGTGGACTATTTAATTGTCAATTACGGTTTTTCTTCTTCATTAGATCACTTGCGCTCTTGGGGATTAGAGAGTACACGACAGGCTATCCTCGTTGAATCAGATATGCGTACTTCAATTCCCGGAATTTATGCTTGCGGAGACATCGCAACATACGATGGCAAGGTAAAATTGATTGCCACTGGTATGGGGGAAGCACCCACAGCAGTCAATAATGCTCTACATTATATAAATCCTAAAAATCGTACTCAACCAGGACACAGCACTAGCCTATTTCCACAAATTTAATATTAACGGAGGTAAGATATGGTATTTGAAACAACGGCTCTTGAACAAAAGGCCCGTGAACTTTTAGAAGAACGCGGTGTTACCATCAAAGATATTGCCGAATTAGTTTTCTTTTTACAAAAAGATTATATTGACAAGCTGGATATCGAATTATGTATCCACAGTGTAAACCGTGTGTTGACTAAACGTGAAGTTCATAATGCAATTATCACTGGGATTGAGCTAGATAAATTGGCTGAACAGAAAAAATTAGACTATCCATTGCAAAATATTTTGGAGGAAGACGAAGGGCTCTATGGAATCGATGAAATTATGGCACTTTCTATCGTGAATGTTTATGGTTCAATCGGCTTCACAAATTATGGCTATATCGACAAAGTAAAACCTGGAATATTAAAAAAACTGAACGAACATGATGGTGTTCATGTCCACACATTTCTAGACGATTTGGTAGGAGCGATCGCAGCATCTGCTGCCAGTCGTTTGGCTCACGAGCATCCTCGTAAACTTGATTCTATCGTCAAATAAGAGCATTAAAAAAAGAGCTTAACGCTCTTTTTTTAATGCTCTTTTTCCAAAATAGATTGGTAAGAAATAAAAAATTTCTAGTAAAACAAAGAATAAAATAAAACAATGTAAAAAAAATGTTTCCGGTAAAACATTGATGATTGGATCAGTCGCTGGATTAAATATCCATGCGTCATTATTGAAAAAAATACCGTGAAACAGCACAAAAAAACGATCAAAATTTACTGCCATTAAAAATACGAGAACGATTGGAACAGCTACAGCTATACGAAAAGGTTGAATCATCGTCCACAATCGACGTTGCTTAACTAAATGACGTAAATAAAAAATGCTTGGTACAATCGTTATTACTAGCAAGACATAGTTCAAAAGAAATAATTTTTTCACTTCATAAAAATGGAATGCTCCACTCGCTGAAACTGGAAAATTTGTCATTTCCAGCGTTTCTATCCAAGGAAAATTCAAATATCCCATTAACTGATCAAAATTATGCATTAATTCTTTATTTGAAAGACTTGTGTAATCCAGTAGATTTAAGTAGGCTACATCAAATCGATAGAGCCAACGCGCATTGATGGTCAATGTAATTGCTAGTGTAAGTAGGGCGACAACGAAACAGATAAAACCTCCACGTTCTAACCATTTACTTTTCATCGAAATTCCATTCATCTAATGAGTCTACAAGATAAGTAGGCGGTACAGGAAGCGACGATACATCTGCCTTTTGAGTAAATCCCGATAATACTAAAAGCGTGTCAATGTTGTTATTAATCCCCGCCAATATATCTGTTGTATAATTGTCCCCAACCATTAGGACTTCTTTTTTGTCCATAGCTAAAATTTCTACCGCTTTATCCATAATTATTGACTCAGGTTTCCCAATATAAATTGCTTTCTGTTGCGTTGAAGCCTCTATCATTGCAATCACTGATCCCGCACCAGGTAACAACCCCCGCTCAGTAGGGATATTTTTATCTGGATTCGTTCCAATAAAGGTTGCTCCGTTTTGAATTGCCAGCGTAGCTGTAACAAATTTCTCATAAGTAACCTCTGTATCCAAGCCGACAACTACATAATCTGGTGTTTCTTCATCCCAAATATAACCAGCAGACAAAATTGGATCAATTAGTCCTGGCTCACCAATAACATAGACTTTTTTGCCTTTGGCCGCATCATTCATGTAATCAATTGTAGCCAAAGTTGCGGTATAAACAGTCTCTGGTGCGACATGAATTGAAAACTCCTTTGCTAAACGGTTCGCTACTGTTTCTGGAGTTTTTGTAGTATTGTTAGTCAAAAATAAAAACGGAACCTGGCGCTTCTGCAATTGCTCAACAAAACGGCGCCCTGCTGGAATTGGTTCGCTTCCACGATAAATCGTTCCATCTAAATCAATTAAGTATCCTTTGTACATCTTATTACTCTTCTCTTTGACGAATCACAAAGCGTTCGTCCTTTTCTTTTGTTTTTGTAGGTGTTTCCTTTTTAGGCTGACGGTTTTTGATAATTGGTTTTTTCTTAGATTTATCCGTCAAAGGAACTTTTTTTTCCTCAATAAATGCCTGTGACTTGTCCTTACGTTTACGTTTGCGTTTTTTACGATTTTGTTGACGTTTCCCACCTGTTCGTTCCAACACAAAATAAGCACAGCCAAAGTTACAGTACTCATATAAATAATCTTCTAATGTATCTATTCGCTGTTCGGGTAAACTCTTTCGATCATCTTCGCGGAAAAAACCTTTCAGCCGCAATTGATCATACCCCCAATCACCAACGATATAATCATAACGTGTCAAGACCTCACTAAAGCGTTCACCTAAACGTTCGGCATCAAAACCCTCACGATAATTTCTAACTAAGCGGTATTGGCGTTCACCAATCAAAAGATTACTCTCATCGACAAAGACGACGGTTTCACCTTTTTTCTTTTCTTCAGCGGGGGTCTCAACGATTTCATCTAATACCTCAGTCAATTCTTCAGTAACAGTTTTTTCTGGTGTAGTTCCCTTTTTTTGTTTGTCTCTTTTTTCTTTTGCCATCGTTTCACCACCTGATTGTTATTATACCTTGTTTTTAATTGATTGGATAGTGAGTGTGCAGATAGTCACCTAAAACACTTCGGATAAACTTAGGGAATAAAAACTCATACCGTCCAGCAATCTCAATCGTAGGAAAGAATGGTACAAACATAAAATGATCCACCGTAGCAATTGTGTATTCTGTTTCTGGATCGACTGGTTCACCAAGCCATCGAACTTGATGATTGACTCGGTCGTACTCAATCCCATCATAAACTAAGTGCCCGAAAATTTTGCCACGAAACCCCATCCCCATCACAGGAAAATTGATTAAAAAATGTCGATTCTTTTCCATTTCCAAAATCAAACGAATCAGATTGGCACCATCTAATGTTACTTTTATCAAATGCATGGGATGCGGCAACGCGGTATGAAGCTGATCTTGATTAATAATTCCTGCTGGTATATCGGTTAAAAACAGTCCAGAGTTTAAAACAGCTGCTTCAGTGTTAGCTGCTTCCTTAACCGCTTTAAGTGTGTAGTTAATCATAGGATTTTCAGCCTGAAGATCAACACTCAGCGTAAAAGGCAGATTCGCTACTTTTTTATCCGCCAGCAGTCGATGCCCTGTTTGTAGATAGTCCCTTATTTCCTTTTGATCTTCTGGTAACTCCAGCATTTTTTCAGTTGGAAAAGTGTGTGCTGTTGTATCTGAAATACGATGGTTCCTATTCACAAACACTTGAACCTCACCAACATAATAGCCGTATTTTCCTGCAGCCGCTAACTGTACTTTGCCTATTTTTTCGCCGGTTTCAAATAAATGGTGCGTGTGAGAACCTAAAATCACATCAATCATTGGCAACTCTCGTGCGATTTGACGATCAACACTAATTCCAAGATGACTCATTAGTACTAAGACATCAACTTTTGGGCGTAGTTCTTCCACAAGATCTGGTAGAATATCCATCACTTGACGAATATCCCACCCGTTTGGGCTATAGGTTAATGGAAAAGGCGCTGTAAACGCGAGCAATCCTACTTTAGTTCCTTGATCTGTTGTGATTATTTTCGATTGTTGCGACCATTCTGGAGGTTGCAATGTTTGCTTATCAAAAAGATTGTCTAATACAATGTCAAAATTTGCTCGATCATATAAATGATTCAGCTCGTCCTTAGAATTCCCGACTCCTTCATTGTTTCCAATCGTGGCTGCATCGTAATGAATTTGATTCATCAACTGAACATTCGCCTGCCCATTAGTTGCCTCTGTCAGTGGATGCCAGCGATCAACGAAATCACCAAGATCAATCGTAATAACCTTTTTCTCAGGACTTTCTTCTTGCTTTCGGTTCAACAAAAAACGGCGAACCTTTGGCCAATTTTCCAAATGGGAATGAAGATCATTCGTATGCAAAAGAATAATTTTTTCCATTATTCTACCTCTTTTCAACTCTTCTTGTTCCATCTATAGTAACATATAGCTTATTAAGGTCGAACGAACTCGTTCGCTAAAAAGCAGGTGAAAATATGAAATTTGAATCAAGCCTTGGTACGTTGTGGCTAAACGCGAATCAAACTGCTTTAACTCACGTTTCCTATACAGCAATTGATGAAACCCCCTTGGCTAATCAAGAAATTTTACAATCTACAAAAAAACAACTCTTGGAATTTCTATCTGGAAAACGAAAATCATTTGATGTTCCCTATACTTTTGAATTAGGAACCGACTTTCAAAAGGAAGTTTGGTCTACTTTAATGACTATCCCTTACGGCGAGACTTGTAGTTATCTGGACATCGCTGAATCAATCCGACGACCAAAAGCTGTACGTGCTATCGGCCAAGCGAATCGAAATAATCCCTTACCCATTATCATCCCTTGTCATCGAGTGATTGGAAAAAATGGAAAACTCGTAGGTTACTCTGGATCCACTGAAAAGGGATTGACAATTAAAGAACAATTACTCGCAATAGAAAATCCAGTTTTACAAGAAATTACACTGTTCTAATTGCAAAAACACCGTTATCGCGTTTTTTCGATAACGGTGTTTTTTAGTTTGTTGACGAGGACGCTGATGCTTCATCTTCCTTCACACAATCAATCGCGATCACAAGTGAGATAACCAACTCTTCAAAGTCTTCATTAAAAATCGTAATCTCATACGTATCTCCCCAAGAAATCCAACGCTTATTGATTTCAGCCACTTTTTTCCCTTTTTGCGAGACCTCAAAATCCATGTCCCACCAGTTTCCTTCGACACTTAAATCTTCAGCAGAAATCGAATATTTCGCCTTCAAAAAACTCAAGTGTTTTGAAATTTCAATAGCCTCTTTCCCATTCATCTCAACATAGAACTTAGGTAACAAACTAATGACTTTTTTCGTGATTCGGCTAACTTCATTCCCGTGTTCATCTTCAATATGAAATGTTTTTGGGATTTTCATAAAACTACCTTTAACAAAATAACGTGGTTGTTGATCTTCATCCATCACTGTAAATTTTTCACCAATACTAAAAACCTTTTGTTTAATATAAAGTTTCTTCATCGCCGAGCCTCCTATTTTTCAGACAAATCTCCTGTATTTATAACCGGTTGTGTTCCTTTGTCAGTGATGATTGAAACAAGCAAGTTGTTAATAAGTTGAACCTTTCGATCATCAGTAAAATGAATTTCTTGACCATTCTCAATCTGTTCAAGAGCCATTTGTGTCATTGTCACTGCGCCTTCTACAATCGTTTGACGTGCAGACAATATGGCTTTTGCTTGTTGACGCTGCAGCATCGCATTAGCTATTTCTGTCGCATATGCTAAGTGATTCAACCGCGTTTCGATTACCTCGACTCCAGCCATCGCTAAACGCTCCTGTAATTCTTTAGCCAGTTCTTCAGAAACTTCAGTTGTATTTCCTCGTAAAGTTAAATCGTCTTCATTAAAGGTATCATAAGGATATTGAGTAGCAATGTGTCGGATCGCGGTCTCACTTTGAATCTCTACAAAATCCAAATAATAATCAACATCAAATAATGCCTTAGCGGTATCTACTACTCGAAACACGACGACTGCTGAAATTTCTACAGGATTTCCATCTGAATCATTCACTTTCAAAAGCGAACTATTGAAATTCCTAACCTTCAGTGAAACAGGGATTTTTCTTGTCAACGGCGTCGTAATAAATAAGCCGTTTTCTTTGATCGTTCCAAGATATTTTCCAAAAAACAAAACAGCTTTTGCTTTATTTGGCCCCACAATAGTTAAAGAACTTAAAAATAGAGCAGCGATAATCCATAAAATAATTCCTAGAAAAATGAATCCTAAACTATTCGAATCATTGCCGGCAAGAATTGCCCAAAAACCTATTCCTAAAATTATAACTAAACCAACTAAACCTAAATATCCATTAATGTGAAACGCTTGTTTCTCTTTCATCCTTGCACCTCCAAAATTCATAACCTCAGTGTACGCTTCTTTTGAAAGAGCTTCAATTATTTCAGACGATTCGATCATCAATAGAAACCAATAACAAAAGTCTTATTCAACTCTAAAATTACACAAAAAAAAGCAAGCTCATCGCTTGCTGTAAAAAATCATATTATCAGACACATGCCGGATCCTACTTAGTGCTGCTTCCTTCCAGACCTGACACAATTCACAGGCCCGGCATTGTCCTGCCTTTCGGCAAAAAATAGTATAACAAACTCTAGTCATTTTGGCTAGTCTTTTTTTTCTTCTCCCGAATCTCTCGAAAAAATTTCGTTAATAACATCCCGCATTCTTCTTTCAAGATACCACCTTCAACATACGCTCGATGATTAAAGCGCTCATCCGTTAATAAATTCATCAACGTTCCTGCCGTTCCACCTTTAGGATCATAAGCACCAAAATAAACTTCCTCTACTCGAGACAAAATCATGCCTCCACTACACATTGGACAAGGTTCTAATGTAACAAATAATTGACATTCCTCCAATCGCCAACTGTCTAAATGACTACACGCCTCACGAATAGCAAACATTTCTGCATGACTTGTGGCATCTTGACTATGTTCTCGTAGATTATGTCCCCGTCCAATAATTTCACCATGGTAAACTACAACGGCACCAATAGGAACCTCTGCGATCGCTTCTGCCTTTTTCGCTTCAGCAATTGCTTCCTGCATAAAAAAAACTTTTTCTTCTTCTGTCAACTGGCTCTGTCTTTCCATTTCATCCCTCACTCTTTTACCTCTATCAATTAATCAATTTACTTTAGCACAACTCCTTAAACAAAAAAAGATGCGCCATTACTGGCACATCCATTACATTACTTTGTCCACAAAATCCATCAATCGGTCTTTTAAATCCTCGGTCGTATCTTTGATGGAATCACCATAGACCGATACTCGCTTTTTTCCGCTTTTGATCTTGTCTAAAATACTCATGATGTTATCTAAATCTTCATCCGATAGTTTGTCAACGATTGCCAATAATGTTTCACTACCGTCAAACTTATCACTAACAAAACGTTTTACTTTGCATCGATTTGACATGTGACGAGCTTTTTCAATTAGTTTTCCAGAAGCAATAACAGCTGTCGCAGTACTAGCCGCAACAATAACACCTACTCCGATTTTGATCTTAGTTGATTTTTTCATGGTATCAGCTCCTATTCTTATTAATGTCGTTATTCTTTCCCATAGAAAAAGTGAATACGCTATGTCTGTCACTCTCAAGATTACTAAATGCATTTAGTTTATTTATCACTACGACAAAGCACATTAGTCATCCTTTATTCCATCATACCACACACTTAAAATTATCAATAATAAGAAACTCAAACAAATGAAAGCGCAATCTTATAATGGGGAAATTAACTTAAAAAAGAGTTCAATGCCGTATCCAAATTTTGTACAAAAAAAGAACCGACATTACGTCAGTTCTTAATCACGACTTCGATTACCGAATAATAAAATCAATCGTAGCAATTGCAAAAATGTCGCTAACGCTGCAGCTACATAAGTCAACGCTGCGGCAAACAGAACTTTTCGAGCTGCTGCTAATTCATCTTCAGCTAACATGTTTCCATCACGCAAGATGTTCAATGCACGTCTCGAAGCATCAAACTCTACCGGTAAAGTAACTAGTTGAAAAATCAAGGCCAATGAAAAGGCCAAAATACCAATATTGATCAGTGTTTGGTTCCAACTCATGAAGACCCCTAGCATAATCAATGGAAATGAAAGTGTCGATCCAATATTCGCTATTGGTACGATCGCTGCTCGCATTTTTAATGGAATATAATTTTTAGCATCTTGTACCGCATGTCCACATTCATGAGCTGCTACACCAATAGCTGCCACTGAGGTTGATTGTGCGGTTGACTCCGATAAGCTCAGCATTTTATTCCCGCTATTGTAGTTATCTGTTAAATCTCCAGCAATTTGTTGAACACCTACATCATTGATCCCTTGACTACGCAAAATATATTCAGCCGCTTGAGTCCCAGTAACACCTTTGCTGCTGCGGAATTCATCATATTTTCGAAAGGTCGAATTAACATAAGCAGAAGCAAGTCCCGAGATGACCAGTCCAGCAATCACTAATAAAAACGTGGGATCTAGAAAATTATAAAATGTTCCATACCCATACATATACATTCTCCTCTAATCAAAGATAATTTTACTGCAAAAAAGCAGTTTCCTACTCATAGTTTAGCATGAAAAGCGTGAATTTTTTATGAAAACAACTCTAAGAATCTCTCTAGCTTATAACTTCTTAACAAATTCTGATTTTAATTTCATCGGTCCGAAACCATCAACCTTGCAATCAATGTTGTGATCTCCTTCAACTAGGCGAATGTTTTTTACTTTTGTTCCTTGTTTGATGGCACCAGAAGCACCCTTAACTTTTAAATCTTTAATTACTGTAACACTGTCACCCTCTTGAAGCTGGTTGCCATTGCTATCTTTGACGACCAATCCCTCTTCAACTTCTTCGTTACCGGACCACTCGTGACCACATTCAGGACAAACAAATAAGCCACGATCCTCATAAGTATATTCTGATTGACACATTGGACAATTTGGCATAATTTTCCTCCAATAATAATAGTTTTCTAAACACTTAGTTTAGCCGAAACGGAATGACTTGAAAAGCCTTTCTATACAAAAAAATTCACACTTATACAATAAGTGCGAATTTTTCTTTTTTTATAAACTTGTCAATTCACCAATCACTTCGTTGACCTGAACCTCTTTTGTACCTGTTAGGTCAGAGCTCTTCACTTTATCCATATTAGTCAGAGCAACGATGATATCTGTTTTCTTGCCTGCTTTTTTTACTGCTTCCAAATCAACTTTCGCAATCATCTGTCCTCGTCCGACATGCTGACCAGCTTGAACATAAAGTTCGAAAGGTTTTCCACCAAGATCAACAGTATCTAATCCCATGTGTAAAAGAACTTCCACACCTGAAGCCGTTGTAATTCCAACCGCATGTTTTGTAGGAAAAACATTCGAGATAGTCCCAGCTACTGGAGAGAAAATCTCACCAGAGGTAGGTAATACTGCATAACCATCACCCATCATTTTTTCTGAAAAAACATCATCTGAAACTTCAGTAATTGGAACCAATCGACCATTCGCTACTGCAAACATTTCTTGAGTTTTTGGCGCTTCTTCTTTAACAATGGCTTGTTCAGTGGCCGCATGAGCTGTTCCCCCACCGCTGTGAAGTCGATTCATTTCGTCAGCTACGAACTGTACTTCAGTACCAACAATCACTTGAATGTTTTTATCATCAATCACTTTCAAGCCTGGGACACCAGTAGCTTTGATTTGGCTTTGATTTACTACGCCAGTATCTTTAAGCTGAAGGCGCAATCTAGTCGTACAATTGTCGATTGATAAAACATTAGCTGCTCCTCCTAGCCCTTCATAAATTTTCTGAGCCATAACCACATGTTTGTTATCACCAATCATGTCAATATCAGGCATTTCTTCGCCATCATCTTCTTCTCGTCCAGGCGTCATTAGATTGAATTTAACAATGACAAACCGGAATGTCACATAATAGACAACCGCCATCACTAATCCCAACAGAATCAACATGAATGGTTGATTTGCGATGGGGACACGCAAACTTAAGAAGAAATCAATAAAACCAGCACTAAAGTTAAACCCAGCTGTCCATTTGAACGTTGCTGCTATAAACATAGAAATCCCTGTTAAGCAAGCATGAACAACATAAAGCGGCCACGCCACAAACATAAAGGAGAATTCAAGTGGTTCAGTTACCCCTGTGAAAAATGAAGCAAATGCTGCTGCAACCATTAATGAAGCAGTGACTTTTTTCTTTTCAGGTTTTGCACATTGATAAATTGCCAAGGCTCCTGCCGGCAAACCAAACATCATTACTGGGAAGAATCCAGCTTGATAACGTCCTGTTATCCCTCGAACGCCTTCGCTCGCCCAGAACTTTCCAATATCATCAATTCCTGCTAAGTTGAACCAGAATACATTATTTAACGCGTGATGTAATCCTGTTGGAATAAGCAAGCGGTTGAATAAACCATACAAACCAGCCCCTATAGGTCCCATTCCTGAAATCAGTTCTCCAAAGCTTACTAATCCGTTATAAACTGGCGGCCAAACAAAAATTAAAGCGGCCGAAATTGCTGCCATTAATCCAGCTGTAACAATAGGTACTAAACGTTTCCCACTGAAAAAAGAAAGCGCCATAGGAAGTTTGACACCACTAAAGCGGTTGTACATAGCAGCTGCAACTAATCCAGCTAAAATCCCAACGAAAACATTTTTGAAATTGATTGCTGCAAAGGCAATGTTCACATCTTCTACAGCAACTTTAGTGAACATAGCTACTGCATCACTATTAACTAAGGTCATAGGGGTCAAAAATGCAACCAAACCAGACAAAGCTGCTGCTCCATCCTTATCCTTCGACATTCCTAATGCCAACCCAACAGCAAAAAGTACGCCTAAATTGTCTAATATCGTTCCTCCAGCCTTAATCAAGAAGGCTGCTAACAAGTTGTTGCCACCCCAGCCGCTAGGATCAATCCAATAACCGATTCCCATAAATAGAGCTGCCACCGGCAATGTTGCTACTGGCAACATCAACGAACGACCCATGCGTTGCATATATGCTTTCATATTTTTACTCTTCTCCTTTGTATTCTTTTATTTTCCGCAATCGTTCAACATGAATGGCTACATAACCTAATTCTTCTGTGGTGATTGCTAATTGGTAATGCTTCATCAAAAAGACTCGAATCTTTTTAGCAATTTGATAGCTATCAGGATACTTGTTTCTTACCATTTCGATAATGTCCTGATCTAAAACGGCATAACGCTGGTTCTGATACCGCTGCAATAATAAACGTAGATGATTCGCCAAACGCGAGTAATCCAATGCCATTTCTTGGGAACGGATATTTATCTCTAATTCTTGTTCAATTAAATGAATCACATCCGAAATAATCGTTACTTCTCTTATGCTGTCATGATTATTATTTTTTCCCGTTCGAGCGCTGTGAATATGGATTGCGATATAACCAGCTTCGTCATACCCATAAGGTATTTCTAATGTTCGATTCAAATAGTCCACTGCCCATTGTGCAATTCCAAATTCTTCACCATACAGAATCTCGATCTCACTTAAAAGCTTGTTTCGAATAACGATTCCGTTTTCAATATTTTGAGCCGCAAAGGCAATGTGATCTGTCAATGAAATAAAAATATGTTCATTCAGTTTCTCCATAAGAACCGTTTCAGCATGATCAATGATTGCTTCAGCAGCAAAAAAATAAGATTCGTTTATTTGATTTAATAAGGTCTGTAGCTTTTGCTGTCCTTCTGGTTCCATCACAAATAAACGCTCAATATCACGAGAAAAAAGCAAATCATTTCTTTGCTTATTGAACCCGACACCCTTGCCGATAGCAATCTTCTCTTCTCCTTGATCATCTACCAATACTGCATTTTGATTCAATATTTTTTTGATTTTCATTTGTTTTCCTCATTCTGCAGAATAAATTCACTGTTTTGACTAGACATTGGCCAAATAAAAAGGCATGGAAAGAAACACAAGGAGTCTCCTTGCGATTCTTTCCATGCCTAGTATGATCTAGTCACATGAAACAGTATTTGTTAACAATTTAAATAGTATAGACCAATGAAGGTTTTGTCAATACTTTTTTTCGAATTTTTTTCGAATTATTTATTTTTTTCGATAATTTTCGCACAAAATTTGGATTTCATGGTATATTTCTTGACACATTGCTTGGTCTTTAGCATTTGCTCCACTAGCTAATGGGTGACCGCCACCATGATATCTTTTGGCCAAATTATTGATGACCGGTCCCTTGGAGCGCAATCGAACGCGATAATATCCTTCCGGCTGCTCTACAAAAACTGCCCAAGCCAATACAACGTCTATTGTTCCTGGCAATGGAACCAGAGATGCAGTGTCAGAGTCCTTGATCCCATATTTTTTTAAGATTCCTTGATCCAAAAATACATATCCAGCACCATTGTTATCAATCTGTAAGTTCTGGTACAGGTACCCTGAGAGCTTCGCAACATCCAACGAAATTTGATCAATCTCTCGATTTAATTTGGTCGCATCAAAACCATAATCCAATAGTTTAGCTGCTACCAGTAACGTATGTGAAGTAGTTGCGGGATATAAGAAACGTCCCGTATCTCCAACAATTCCTGCATATAATAAACGGGCGGCATTTTCTGTTATTGCTAATTTTTCAGCAAATGCAAAATCAGCAATAATCTCACTGCAGCTACTTGCCTGTGTATTAACCCAAAGCAAATCACCATAAGGATCGTCATTGGGATGGTGATCGATTTTTATTAATTTATCTCCTAATGCATAACGTTCATCACTGATTCGAGGTGCATTCGCTGTATCCGTCACAATTACCAACGAACCTTCATATAGTTGGTCAGTAATCTCGTCCATTTCTGCTAAGAACGCTAAACCTTCTACAGGCCCGCCAACTTGATAAACTTCCTTATCTGGAAAGTTTGTCCTCAGGATTTCAGCAAGCCCGCATTGTGAGCCCAAAGCATCCGGATCAGGGCGCATATGACGATGGACAATGATCCGATCGTACTGCTTAATCATCTGTAAAATTTTTTTTGTAATTGTCATGCTACTTCCTCTTTCTAAGAACGCTCCATCACTTGGCAAACCACGATCGCTTTAGCAACGATCACATTATCAATATATACTTCTAAATCCACTTTCGCAGATCGACGTCCCAATTCTAATGTTTTTGAATGGATCTCAATTTCACTTTCTAATTGAATCAAACGTAAATAATGTAAATTCATTTGTTCAATTAGTGTATTCCGACGTTGATCCATTAAAATGCTCCGCTGCGCTACATTCGCTACAATCTCGCTTAGTACGCCAAATGAGATTGTTCCAACACTATTAACCATCTGTGGGGTAACTTCAAATTTAAAATATGGATTTTCTAACAAATTATCATCACGATCTGTATCAACAGTTATGATATCTCCTACAATTTGATCGGAAATTGTGTTAGACATTTGGGGTTGGCGTTGAACAAGCTGCATTGCTTTCATAACATCTTGGCGACTAACCATTCCTACAAGTGAAAGATCATCCTTCACCACAGGCATCATCTCAAGTCCATCCCAAATCATCTGATGACTTACTGAAGCCACACTCATACTTTGCTTTACAACATTAGGATCGCGTGTCATTACACGATCAATCACTTGATTTTCAGCCTTCCCTAAAACGTCCTTCGCAGTTACAACTCCCAATACACGCATGCTTTTATTTACAACAGGAAAACGGGAATGCCCAGTTTTTTCAGACAGACGGTGATACGTTAGGATGGTATCGCCAGCTTGTAAATACACTGTTTTTTCCAGAGGCATGTAAATATCACTGACCTGCATGATATCTTTTTTAATCAATTGATCGCTCAATGCGCGATTTATCATAGTTGCTACTGTAAACGAATCATACGTTGTACTTAAAACGGGTAGCGCTAGATCATCTGCTAATCTTGCGATTTCAGGGGTGGTGTCAAATCCACCAGTAATCAAGACAGCTGCCCCATCTTGCAAAGCAAGTTTCTGTGCGCCTTCGCGGTTTCCAATGATTAATAACGATCCCGGTGTGATATATCGGCGCATAGCTTCTTCAGTCATAGCACCAATAACAAATTTATTTAAGTCTTTATCCAATCCATTCGAACCGCCTAGAACATCACCCTCGATAATACGAACAACTTCACCGAAGGTTAGTCGTTCAATATTTTTCTTTAATTTGCGTTCAATTCTAATCGTTCCTACACGTTGAATCGTTGAAACTAAACCAATATTTTCTGCATCCTTAATCGCACGGTAGGCAGTCCCTTCACTGACACGCAGATTTTTTGCAATACTGCGAACAGAGATACGCTCACCCACGGGCAAGTTTTCGATGTGTTCTAAAATCAAATCATGTTTTGTCGCCATAATTTCCTCCCGTTATAGCATTTATCCATCATATTAGTACAGCTTAGCAAAACTAGTATAACAGAGTACTTATAAAAAAAGAAGTCAACCGTTACCATTCAAGTAACAATCAACTTCTTTTGTGTTAATAGATAAATTAAGTTAACGGTTTTTTCCTAAAACGTACAAGAGATATCATCAAGGCGAAAGCACAAATTACTAACGAGGCTATAAAAGTCACTCTCATCCCATAGATAAAAATATCCGGGCGGTCATTGACATATGTCGTTACCCGTTGGCCATAGGCTGTACTCATCCCACCATATAGAATCGTCGTTGATAAAGCGATCCCAATAACCATTCCTAGATTTCGCGCAAAGGAGTTCATACTTCCGGCCACACCTAAATTTTCTTTTTCTACACTACTCATGACAATCGTGTTATTGGGCGACTGAAATAGAGCATTTCCCATTCCCATAATGGCTGTCGCTAATACGTAATACCAAATAGGACTCGACTGACTCATAAAGACATAAAGTAGCTGAGTGATTGATAATAGCGTCAAGCCGATCAATACTAATTTTTGCGGACCAATTTTATCAGTCAAATAGCCGCTTAAAGGCGATCCGATGACCATCAAAAAAGGAAACACCATCATCAACAATCCAGCATAGCTGGCTGTTAATCCTCTAGCATTCTGTAAATAGAATGGCATGACTACATTGACAAAAAAGTTCGCTGAAAAAATCAAAAGAGCTGTAATCAAACTCATCGTAAACATTTTATTTTTTAGAATGCTAAAAACCAACAGTGGATTTTCTTTGCGTTTTTCTACTTGGATAAACAGGATGAAAAAGATGATTGCAGCAACAAGTAAAAGAACTGGCAACGTATGAATATAACCAACTTCTTGCCCAATAAAAACAGCACCAAAAAAGCTCATAATAGTGAGTGCAAAGGTTGCAAAACCAAGCCAATCAATTTTCTTTTTAGACATCGTGAGATCCTTAGGTAAAAATTTCTCTCCAATCAAAATTGTCAAAATCCCTACTGGCACATTGATCCAAAAAATGTATGACCAAGAAAAATGCGCAAGAATCAAACCGCCAATGCCAGGACCTGCGATTGACCCTAAGGACACAAAAGCACCAATTGCCCCAAGCGCTCGTCCTCGTTCCTCCATCGGAAAAACTTCTGTTGTAATCCCTGTATTAGTAGCCATTGTCATACTAGCACCAATACCTTGAATGACTCGCCCAAAAAGAAGCATTGTTAACGAATGATTAAACCCACACAAAAGGGAACCTAAAGTAAATACGATCGTACCGATTCGATACACTTTAATCTTACCGAAGCTATCTCCTACTTTTCCAAAAAGCAGCAAGCATGCACAAACGATCATTAAATAAATTGATACGACCCACTCAGCCTTATTCATAGGAACTACTAAGTCTTTTGAAATAGTGGGTAATGCAATATTTACAATACTTGAATCTAAAGTAGACATAAAGGTAAACATCGCAACAGAAACTAAAATCCACCACCGATTCTTTTGAACCACAGGATCATCTTGATACGTTTTCATTCATAAACTTCCTTTCGCTACAAAAATGAACCATAGCTATTCTAAAGGATACTCCTCAAAAAAAGCAAACCAAAACAAAAAACGAGAGATTACTCTCCCGTCTTTTTATCGTATTTTCCGTCTTCACGATCTTCAAAGGTCATGAAATATCCATTTGTAATCCTTGTTTCATATACATGATGACAATTCGGACATTCAACCGGCATTGCTTCTTTTGGATGTTGCTGAACATTTAGTACCTCATCAACAAAAAAATGTGTGCCGCAATTTGGACACTTTAATGGTTTTTCCAACATATGACCAGCCCTCTCTACATTTACTTCTTTTATAATGATACTCCTTTTTTCAAAAAAAACAGAGCAGAAAGGTCAAAAAAACTTCTCCGATAGAAAATGACTACAGGAGAAGTTTCTTTTTTACTTATTACGACGTCCACGTCGTTGATTTGCTTCCATAATAACTGGCAAAATAACAGGACGGCGTTTTGTTTGCTCGAATAAATAGCGGCTTAGCTGATCACGAATGTCTTGCTTTAATTTGCTCCATTCGAAATCATCAGAATGCAAATGCTTCTCTACGATCTCACTCGTTGTATCAGCACTCTCTTTGATCAAATCACGACTCGCTTTAATATAAACAAATCCGCGAGAAGTAATCTGTGGAGCAGAAACAATTTTTTTCTGCTTACGATCAATCGTTACAACAACCACAAAAATACCATCATCCGACAAAACTTTGCGGTCTCGTAAAACAATATTGCCGATATCGCCAACACCAATACCATCGATCATGATATTGTCCGCAGGTACACTGCCGGCTGCACTCATATGTTTATTTTTATATTCCAACACATCTCCGCGTCCAGTTATAAAAATATCTTTGAATGGCATGCCTAACTCATTGGCTAAGCTGGCATGTGCCGCCAATTGACGATATTCCCCTTGTACTGGGATAAAATATTTTGGAGACATGAAATTCATCATCATCTGCAAGTCACGAGGATTAGCATGTCCTGAAACACGTAAATTCTCAGAAATACTCTTTACGATCCCGCCAGCACGATAAATCATGTCTTCAGTTTTCGCAACCGTTGTTTCCATCGCGATGGTTGGTGTAGTAGTAATATAGACTAAATCCCCATCTTCAATTTTCAGATTTCGATGAGAACGATTGGCCATCTTTTGTAATGACTTAATCGGTTCGCCCATACGACCTGTTTCTAGAATAATTAATTCTTCAGCTGGATATTTTTTCATTTCCTTAATCGTTACTAGAATGTCTTCAGGCACTTCCAACTTTTTCAAGCGCATCGCCGTTTTAATGATACGATCTAGGTCTTGTCCAGTTAGCACCACTTTTCGTCCGGCTTTTTCTGCCGCATTCAGGATTTGCTGAACACGCTGTAAATTGCTGGCTACACAAGCCACAATGATTCGACCATTCCATTCATTAATCACATCATAGACTTCACTGGCGATCTCGCGTTCAGAAGCTACTTGAATCGCATTTTCTGCATTTGAAGAAGAACTTAATAATGCTAGTACACCCTCTGAACCAATTTCAGCCAAACGACGATAATTCGTCGCATACATTGGAATCGCAGTAGGATCAAATTTAAAATCACCTGTATAAACAACATTGCCTTCATCGGTTTTTAAACTAATCCCCACAGAATCTGGAATTGTATGTGTCGTCCGGAAGAAACTAATAACTGCCGTACCAAAATCAATCTCTGTGTGTTCATCAATTACATGAAAGTCTTTAAAACCTTTACTCTCTTCATTTTGACTCACATTCAATTTTGCCAGTTCAATCGTTAATTCTGTTCCAAAGACAGGCACTGCCACTTCAGAAACTAAATAAGGCAACGCACCGATGGCATCCGCGTGACCATGTGTCAAAAAGACCCCCGCTACACGATCTGCATTTTCAATTAAATAGGTAAAATCAGGAATCACAACATCAATTCCTAATAACTCATTTTCTGGATATTTTAGTCCACAATCTAGGACAAAAATATCATTATCCACTTCAACTGCGTACATGTTTTTACCATTTTCACGTACTCCACTGAAGGGAATTATTTTGACTGTACTCAAAAAATCCACCTCTCTAGTTTATTTATCTATCGTTTCAGCTTACTCAGACCCCGTAATCAGTACGGTCTGTGCCTATACTCAATAGCTATTATACATGATTTTTTCTGAAAAACCATTGATGGAAAATGAATCGTCCCTTCCTTTAATAGAAACTTACTTAACGTCCAGAGACTCCTCTCACTATCTGACTTATTTTTTGCATTTCTTTTTCTCAAAATATATTACAATTCATCAGAAAAAAAGAAGCGTGAAAGATTCACACTTCTTTGATTCTATTCGAATAGGTTCATTTCATACATTGTTTCAGCAATTTGAAGGGAGTTCCATGCCGCACCCTTTAATAAGTTATCTGAAACAACCCAAAGGTGGATTCCTTTTTCCTCGTCTGGATCTTTACGAATTCGACCCACAAAAGTTTCTTTTTTGCCCACACTGTTTAATGCTTGTGGATAAATTTGCTGACTCGGATCATCCTCCAATACTGCACCAGGTGCTTTAGCAATCAACTCTTGAATTTCTGCTACTGTCGCCGTTTTTTCCGTTTCGATATAAACAGACTCAGAATGTCCACTCATAACTGGAATACGAACACAAGTTGCAGATACTTTAATCGAGTCATCTTCCATAATTTTTTTTGTTTCGTTAATCATTTTCCACTCTTCATTTGTATAGCCGGCATCGGTAAATACATCAATCTGAGGCAGTGCGTTAAATGCTAGCGGATAATGCTTTTTATCCCCCCCGCAGGGTAAGATGTCTGCTTTCCATTCTTCGACGGGTTTCTCGTCTAAGAAGTCCTGTGTTTGCTGCTTTAATTCTTCCATTGCTTGATTTCCAGCACCAGATACCGCTTGATAAGTTGAAACGATGATACGTTTTAATCCATAAGCCTGGCGGATGGGCTCTAAAGCCACCATCATTTGGATGGTTGAACAATTAGGATTGGCAATAATCCCCTTATGATCACGCAACGCAGAAGGATTCACTTCTGGAACAACTAAGGGAACCTCTGGATCCATTCTATAATGACTTGTGTTGTCTACTACAACCGCCCCGCGCTTAACCGCTTCTGGTGCAAATTTTGCAGATATACTGCCTCCAGCTGAAAATAGAGCAAGATCTATATTTTCGAATGAATCTGGTACCAATTCTTCGATAGTTTGAGTTTCGCCTTTAAATGAAAGTTGCTTTCCAGCAGAACGCTTTGAAGCTAAAAACTTTATTGTACCAAGGGGTAAAGAACTATTTTCTAATAATTTGATCATTTGTGTTCCTACTGCGCCAGTAGCACCAACTATTGCAACATTCATTTCCCTCATCATAATCACTCTTTCGTATCATAGTATTTTAATAGTTTATCATATTTATCTTGAAACGCAAGCGCGTCATTCTTGTTCTTCTCTATTCAAATTATTAGAATTTCCAATACAAGACTCTATTTATATTTCAACGTTCTATTTTTGCCTAAATAACTGATATAACAAAGATAAAATAAATTTTCTAATCAAATTGTTGTAAAATAATTTAAAAAAACGAAGATTATTGAATATTTTTATTGTGATTCTCTAATAAAAGCTTTAGAATTAATATGTAAGTGTTATTCACAGGAGGGCATTCATGAAAGTTAACGGGTTTATCATTAAGCAAATGCGTGAACATGCGAGCTTGGCTCGTGACAACTTTACCGCTATTTGTTCAACAGCTGACTTGGAACTGATTGAAGAGAAAAACTGGGGCATATTGGAAGTTGTTTTGGATCTTTGCAAGACATTGGAAATTCCTTATCAAAAGGCTTTTCCAGAATCAACGCTTTTAAATGAAGTCTCTTTGTTAAACATCGTTCGCTGCTTACATTTACGTCAAGAGTTTTCTAGTGTTTTATTTTTGTTAGATAATTATGTGAAAAAAATTACTTATGTTAATGCGAGAATCGTCGGTCACCTGATGTATTTCCGAGCATACGCAAACTTATTTGGCAATCATGATACTCGAAAAGCCGTACATTATTTTCAACGAGCCTATACTTTTTTACACGATGAAAAACGCTACGAGCTTTTAGTACTTAAAGGATTAGCCACATGCTATCAAGTTAATGAAGAAAAAAAGCGCGCACAAATCTTTTTTGATCGTGCTGAACAATTGGAGGAAAAAATGAATACTCAACTACAATTAGGTCCATCTTATTATCAAGCTGCTTGTTTCTATGCGAAACGTGGAAATCAAGAAAAAGCTAATGCTCTTTGCGATGAAGGGATACAGACATTATTAGAAGTAAATATGACTACTGGTCTTGAAGAATTATTTTTTGAAAAAGCTACGATCCAAGAAAATATTGAAGATCAGATTGAGCTTCTGAAGCAGGCTGATTATTATGCGAAAATCAATGAAAACTTTAATTTAAAAGAGCTAATAAACCAAAAACTAACAAGTATCTAAATGAAAAGCATAAGCGTTGCTAAGAAAAGTTAGCCTCGCTTATGCTTTTTAATTGCTTCTAGATGTTAGAATTAATCGATTTATTTGGTCGATAGAAAATCATATACAAAATAGCAACCACTATTGGAATCACCGCACAAAAGATATAGATATGTTGATAAGTTCCCAAAATTCCTTTGATTGCCCCTAACAAATAAGGGCCAACGCCTAGTCCTAAATCTAGACCAATGAAATATGTTGATAAGGCAACGCCGATGCGAGCTGTTTCAACTAGTTTGAGTGTCACTGCCTGACCATTCGCCATAAAGGTTCCATAACCAAGGCCCACAAAAGCTCCTGCAACCAATAATACAACGGCATTCTCTGTAAAAGCTAACAAAATTAACCCGATAGTTAAGCAAATAAAGCTTGGATACATGACAGAATTTTCACCATGTTTATCAAAAATTTTTCCTGACATCGGCCGGGTAATCGTAACAACTAATGCATAAACAACAAAGAAAAAAGCTCCTGCAGTCACTAAATGTAACTGATCAGCATAAATCGAAAGAAACCCTAACACACTTGAGTAGGCAATTCCAATTAGAAAAGCAATTCCTGCAATAAACAGAACTTTAAACTCAATAAAACTTTCTAGACTAAAGGTATTGATTTTAGCTCGATGCTCCTCTGTTAAGACAATGTTATTGACCTTAAATTTGAAGCAGGCGACTGATGTGATAAATGCCAACACAACCGCTAGAATAATAATTGCTTTAAACCCAACCAAGGGTAATAGAAGCAAGCCGATAAACGGACCGATCGCAGCAGCTAAACTGGTACTTAATCCGTAATAATTGATTCCCTCTCCATACTTTGACTCTGGAATATAAGCTGTAACAATCGCATTTGCCGCTGTGGAAACCGCCCCATAGCCAAAACCATTTAAAAAACGAACGCCATCCAAAATTAGGATGTTGCTGCTAATCAGATAAGCAGCTGTTGTAATTAAATAAAATAGTGCGCCATAACGCAACACCGCTCGTCGACCGAATAATTCCAATTTTTTACCAATATATAAACGGGCAAGCAAGGTGCCGATAATATAAATCCCAACAGCAAACCCCGCCTGTGCAGTTGACGCACCTAGACTTTGTGTAGCGTATTTCGCCGTGATTACGACAAAACAATAATATACTAAAAATACAACAAAATTGATAATCGTTATTGTGACAAAACCTTTATTGAATAACTTTTCCTCTTCCTTAATTTTCATTACCTACTCTCATTATTATGCGATACTCTCATTTAGTTTCTTTAAATCAGAAATTTTTTCCGCAACCTTATTGTAGTTAGACGGATAACGATCTACAGCTTGACTAATAAATAGATCTCGCGTACGATCAAATGCTGCCAAAAAGTCTGCTAGCGCTTTATCATTTTCCTGCGTGTAGTCTTTCCTTAACATTAAGGCATTTTGATACGCATCGTTAAGAAAAACCAATACCGCTTCCTTTTCAAACCGTACCTTGTAAGCTGATTCCAAACGTTCGATCATTGCACATGTCCATTCTTTCATACCTAATCACTCCTTTTTTTATTAAAGAACTTATTTTTTCAAATTAGAAAAAATAAATTCTATTTGCAAGATATATATCAGCCAACTAAATTTCTCCTAGATAACACATCTGACTTCCCCCTCTTTTCCTATTTGTTGTGAAATGTTGAGATGAGATTATCTTGCTTCCAAATTTTCTAATCAATAGAGCATTTGGCTTGTGTGACTTACCTGATCGATTATACGGATATAAAAAAAGAGCGAAATCAGTTTTTTTAATAAAAAATGACTTCAAACTTTAATGGCAATAAATTTCATTAACATTTGTTAGTATCTTTTTTGAACATACTTTTAATCAAATTAGAAGATCACTTATGATAAAATAGCAATGAAAATTTCAGCAAAGCATGGAAGGAATAAAGTAAAATTGGATAATACAGCCTTAACAGACTACTTAAAAAAAAATAAATTCCCTATCGTAACCAAAGAGTATAAAAAATACTTGCTTTACGAAGGGATTCAAGATCATCATGTATACATTTTAAAAAGCGGCGTTATCAAGACGAGCGTTATCTCCAGAGACGGCCGTGAATTTAACCTAGAATACATCAATGATCTCGAAGTAGTATCCTTGTTGAAGGATGAGTACTCACAATTTATTGATGCTCCTTTTAATATTCGTGTCGAATCTGAAAAGGCCGAACTTTATCAAATCGATCGTGTCGAATTTTGGAAGGATATTAATCAGAACTTTGACTTGCAGATCTATGTTAAAAACTATTATCGAGAACGATTGCTAAAATCAATGAAGCGAACACAACAGATGCTGATGAACGGTAAATTCGGAGCTGTTTGCACACAGATTTATGATTTGTATGATAAATTTGGTGTCGAATTTGACGACGGTATCTTGATTGACTTTGTCGTGACAAATGAGGAAATTGCCCACTTCTGTGGAATTAACGCTGCCAGCAGTGTTAGTCGTATCATGCATGACTTAAAAAGCTGTGGAGCAATCAAAATGGTTAATCGAAAGATTTTTATTAAAAATATTGAATTAATTAAAGACAATATCATTTTCTAATTTAAAAGGTTCAGCCTAAAAACGGCTGAACCACTTAAATTTCTGTTCCATATTCTACTGGCTTATCAAATTCACCTGGAGCATCATCATAGATATGACCATATATGAATACTGGCATGCCAATATAGCTATATTCATAAATTTCCGCTACCTTGGCTTTTGGTGTATTTACACAGCCGTAACTGCCTAGGTCCGTCTGATAGGCACCTGGCTGACCAAAATATTGTAATTTATGGTCTGTGTCATGAAGGCCGATTTCAGTAATCGTTTGTCCATAACTTAACAACGGCATCCAGTAATCTACTGGCACATTGTAAGTCCCATCTCCTGTTGTCAAAACACCACTTAAATCGACATTACGTCGTTTATCCATAATGGTATGAAACCCAGGGACAGTCGCTGTGCCTTTATTGTATCGTCCAGTAATCACGTCTGTTTCAACAACCAGCTTTCCCTTATTGAAACAGTACATTTTTTGATTGTCTAAATCAACTTCTATGTAATTTTTAGTTATGTGAAGCGGTTGTTTTTTTGTATCTCCCTTTAAAACGAGTGGAATCGTTTTTGTATCAGACTTCTTTAGTGCTTTGGTTATTTTTTTTGTAGATTCTTTGATGTCAATAAACCAGCCATAATTTCCTACATTTTTGTATTGTAGATGTTGTCCATGAATATTGGTGAAATCAACTGATTTGTATATCGTGGAATATTCTCGTTCTAAATCCGCTACCCATTCTGTAATCAAAGCTTGATCAAAATTCCCTTGGTCATCAATTGAATTTGCTAACATTTGCTCTGTTAATGGAATCTTTTTTTTATTGAGCTTTAGCATGATCCCCCGATCTTTCACTGTTTCCAACTTTTGCGGGATTTTTTTTCGTTTTAAATCTTTTGCGGTGAGCTCTGGCTCACGATAAAAATCAGCTAAATCATACGCTGCTTGCAAATTCCCCTCATCGAATGCTTTAGAGAGCTCTTTACGGATACGAACAGAATCAACCACTGTTCCACTTTTTTCTGGAATAATTTGAAATTTTTTATCTTTATAGATAATTTTTGCATCTTTTGCTTCCTTCCCGCCAAGAAAAGAAGCAGCGTTAACAGCTTGAATTAACTCTTCCTTCGCTTCTTTTTTATAAGGTAGACTAAATTCTCCTTTGCGAATATTCTTTTTCAAATATTCCTTTTGAATCCTGTAAGGAGAAGTGATTTGAAGTTTCACTGTTTGGTTTTCACCAGTCAATCTAATCTCGACCTGTTTCGTTTCTTGTCTGATTTTTTTTTCAGCTTTATTGATTGACAAACCACCAACAGCGACATTCGCAACTGTCGAACCAAAATAAAAATGCGAACCAAAATAAACAAAAATTAGCATTAAAACCGTCATTGCCCCCGCAACAACACCAACAATACGCAGCACTACTCGATTTTCATGCTCTCCCAACCCTTATCACCTTCTTATCATGCCAATAATTACTCACATTATAAATCAAATAACCATTTTTTTACTCTTAAATCATAATTATTAATATTTTTTAACATTTTTGGTAAAAAAAGATTCTGAAGCGCAATAATGAGCTTCAGAATCTTTTAAAAAATCTTTTTTACTAAAAATATAATTATTTTTACATTTTTGTATGATCCGTACGTGAAATAACATCTCGACGTTGTTCTGGTGTCAAGTCACGGAACTTCACAGCATATCCGGATACACGAATGGTAAAGTTTGCATATTTCGGATTGTCGATATCTTTATCCATTTCTTCTAGTAACTCACGGCCAAAGACGTTGACATTCAAGTGATAGCCTCCTTTATCAAAGTAGCCATCTAATACTTGGCGTAAATTATCTACTTGCATTGACTCGTCATCTGTCCGACCTAAAGCACCTGGGTTGATTGTTTGAGTATCAGAAATTCCATCTTGCGCACAAGAGTAATTCAATTTAGCCGTTGAGTTTAATGAAGCCAATAAGCCATTTTTCTCACCTAAGAATTTACCATCTTGATAGCTTGGGTTAGCACCTGGCGCTAAAGGTTTACCTGCACGACGGCCATCCGGTGTATTCCCAGTATTTTTTCCGTAAACAACATTTGAAGTAATCGTTAGTAATGACAATGTTGGCGTTGAATCACGGTAAGTGTGTTGGCGTTTGATTTGCGTCATGAAATATTCAAGAATCCAGTTTGCCATTTCGTCTGCTTCGTCATTATCATTTCCGTAAGTTGGAAATTCATTTTGCGGGATATAGTCAATCGCTAGGCCATCTTCATCACGAATTACTTTTACATTTCCGTGTTTGATTGCCATCAATGAATCTGTCGCATGAGAAATACCCGCGATTCCTGTCGCAAAAGTACGTTTCAAATCAGTATCCATTAATGCTAATTGTGGTGCTTCATAGGCATATTTGTCATGCATGTAGTGAATAACATTTAAGGTATTTACATACAATTCAGCTAACCAATCTAAGACGTCTTTATAGCTTTCCATAAATTGATCAAAGTCAATGCTATCACCTTCTAATGGACGGAAACGTGGACCAACTTGCATCTTGGTCATTTCATCAACACCGCCATTGATTGCATAAAGGACTGCCTTCGCCAAGTTCGCACGAGCACCAAAGAATTGCATATCTTTACCGATTACAGTAGCGGACACACAGCAGGCAATTGCCGCATCGTCTGAACCCCAGTATTGACGTAATAAGTCATCATTTTCTAATTGAATAGAAGAACTTTGCTTCGCAACTTTTGCTGCATAGGTACGGAATCCTTCTGGTAAATGAGAAGAGTATAGTACTGTCAAGTTTGGTTCTGGTGAAGGTCCCATATTCGTTAATGTGTGTAGGATACGGAAATCATTTTTCGTTACTAATGAAGTCCCATCCATATTCATTCCTGCTAATGATAAGGTTGCCCAAATTGGATAACCAGAGAATAATTGATTGTATTCTGGTGTCCGAGCAAATTTTACCATGCGTAATTTCATAATCAAATGATCGATCATTTCTTGTGCTTCGAACTCAGTGATTACACCACGATCTAAATCGCGTTGAATATAAATATCCAAGAATGCAGAAATACGTCCAATTGACATTGCCGCACCATTCTGTGATTTGATTGCCGCAAGATAACCAAAGTATAACCATTGGATCGCTTCTTGTGCATTGCTCGCTGGTTTTGAAATGTCATAACCATAGCTTGCTGCCATTTCCTTCATATCTGCTAATGCACGGAATTGTTCAGAAACTTCTTCACGTAATTGGATGACATCGTTAGTCATCACTTTGCTACCAACGTTTTTCCAGTCTTTTTTCTTTTCTTTCATTAAGAAATCAATTCCGTATAAAGCAACACGACGATAGTCGCCGATGATACGTCCACGACCATATGCATCTGGCAAACCTGTAATAATTTTATTTTTACGCGCTAAACGCATTTCGTCTGTGTATGCATCAAAAACACCTTGGTTATGTGTTTTACGCCATTTGTTAAAGATGAATGACATTTCATCATCCACCTCATAGCCATTTGATTCTAAGGCTTTATTAGCCATATTGATTCCGCCAAAAGGCATGAATGCTTGTTTTAGAGGGACATCTGTCTGTAAACCAACAATTTTTTCCTCTTCTTTAATCAAGTAGCCAGGTTCGTGAGAAGTAATCGTTGCAGGAACATTATTGTCCATGTCGTAAACACCATTTTGCTTGTGCTGTACTTCAAAAAGCTCCTGTAATTTTTCCCATAATTTTTCAGTACTTGGTGCGGCACCTTCTAAAAAGCTGTCATCACCTTTGTACTCTTTATAATTACGTTTGATAAAGTCTAACGTGTTAACCTCATGCTGCCAGCGTCCTTCGTTAAAACCTTCCCAAGGATTTTCAGTTTGTTTAACAGTTTTTTTGATTGTTGTAGTTTCCATAAGCGCACTCCTTTGTTAAATAGTTTCAAAATAATTTAAAATGATTATAACAAAGGAATCTGTTTTAAGAAAGGGCTTTTTTACACTCTCTTATTCGAAAATCCTTTTAAAATAATGATAATTATCTTATCTCTATTTACTATCTGTTACAATTTTCACTATAACAGAAATGATAATTGATAATGACAGTTTCTACTTGATAGTGAATTTTGCTCACCATTCCACAATACTATCCATTTATGAAATTGAAAAACAGAGGACTGATACAGGACCTTTTGTGAATTTTTTTCATTTCTAAACTCTCATAAAAGGAAAAATTTTTCCGAAAATAAAATTTATCTCATTATTATGGCATAATTTTCTCATCTTACCGAAAAGCTCTTCTGCTGTTATTCTATATAGAGAAAAGTTTTTTTTAGCCACTCGAAATCCTAATTGAAAGTTATTCATCGCCTAGAATAATTATCAATTGAAAATAACTAACTCTTATTTAAAAATACTCATAAGATAATCGCTAGATGTTATCATAGCTCATTTTGATAGTATATCTAAAAAAACAGCAAATTATTTCAACTAGAAATATCCAAATAAATTAAATTGGTATACAATACCAAACGTATGTGTTTTTCAAAAAAGGGAGGTACTTTATGTTAGAAAGGTACATTGAAAAAAATATTTTTCGTCAAGTTTATCTTTGCCAACAATTGTATCAAAAGAAGGAAGTCTTTTTAAAAAGCATGGCAGAACGTTTGGATGTATGTTCTATTACAATCAATAATGATTTAGATGCACTAAAGGAATCTTTTGAACAGGAGATCCTTATATTCGAACGAACAAGGAACTCTTGTAAGGTATCCTTTGATCCTGCGTTTTCATTATTAGAATTATCGCAACGAATTTACCGTCGATCAGATTTTCTGCGTGTACTCAATGATTTCTTAGTAGGAAATACTCATTGGACAGAAATCGCAGAAAAAGAATTTCTCTCTACTAGTAAGATCTATCAAATTCGTACGAATATTTTTTCTTTTGCTAAAGAATTAGGCTATTTAGATTCAAATAATGCGATTCAAGTACCTGAAAAAGATCTTCGCTACCTACTTCTGGCTATCTCCAGAGCCACTGGCGACCGCTCTGCTATTCCATTCAACAAAATGATTGCTGCTGGAGCAGAGGAACTGATTGACTATGTTGAATCGCATTTTTTTGCGCGTGATTATCCTAAAAGTGAACGAGAAATCATTGTTTTAGGCACCCAATTAAGTAGTCAAAGGGCACGACAATTTCCTATCATTTTTTCGGAGGATGAGAAGAAAACGGCTCGACAAACACCTTTATTCGGATTGATTCAAGCAGGTATAAAAAATTTACAGTCATCAATTTGTGTAAATGAAGACGAGTTGTTTTTTATTTATTCTCTTTTCAATGCTAGAAATTATCTTTGCAACAACTTGGAACTACTACAAAAAGATTTTGAAGTCGTCTATCAAAATCATATTCAACGGTATCCGGAAATAGAGGAGTTGCTTCAGCAATTTCATTTCTCTTTAAATATTCCCCTCGAAAATGAACTGCTTTTGAAAAAAGCCTTTTTACCTTTTATTCGATCTGCTTGGGCCAACATGCAGCTTTTTCAACCTGATCTAATTTATTTATTAGACGTAGAACAAAAAGAACTTTATCAAACCGTGCAAACTATTTTAATTGATTGGTCAACACGTTATCGACCAAACATTCATTGGAATGACAATTTTATCCGGAAAATGACTCTTACGCTCGATCTGTTACGAAAAAATACTTTTGATGAAAAAATTGAGCTATACATTGTAGCTCCCACTGATTTCAACTTTTTGTATTATCGAAAGCAGCTAGAAAATTTACTTGATGATCATTTTACTATTAGCAATATGATTTACAACACTCTAAACGAAGTTGTAGACGATGTCTTTTTCTGTTCAAAAAGGATCATTGTTTGTGATACGGCGCTTTATCAAGCGGATCTGGGCAGCGAAAATACATTGATCTATCCTGTATCCTTGCAAACGATCAACAATACTTGCTATGAGATTAACCAACTTGTGCGACCAATTGAAAAAGCCTGAAAGGAACATTTCCTTCCAGGCTTCTGTTTTTAATGAGTAAATCCGTAAGTCTTAATTTCTGGTTTTTCATGATAGACCAAATGCGCTTTATCCAACGCTTCAATGGCTTCTTGCATATCTTGCACGTAATCACAAGCCATATTCATACCAAAATCAGCTCGAATAACTAAACGTTGAATAATTTCTTGATCTAAATTTTTAGGAAGTGGATAGGCTGGCACTTGCCATCCCTTCATTAAAAGGCGATCGGCTAAGTCATAAAGAGTCCATTCACGAGTACTATCTTCTTTTAATTTGTAACAAACAATCGGTAATTGTGAACCATCGTTGACGATGTCAAATAAGCCTGTTTCTTCTATAGCATTTGCCAGATACAACGCTACCTTATGTGTACGTTCATGAATGGCCTTATAACCATCAAAGCCATAACGTACAAAATTGTAATATTGTCCAATCAATTGTGCTGCGCTATGAGAAAAGTTAATCGCCATTGTTGGCAACTCGCCTCCTAAATAGCTGACCTTAAAGATTAATTCTTTTGGTAAATAGTGTTGATCCCGCCATAAAACCCAACCAACACCAGGATAAACTAGTCCGTATTTATGACCTGAAGAATTAATTGAGATGACATTCTTCAAACGGAAATCCCAGACTAAATCTGGTTCAGTAAACGGTGCATAAAAACCTCCAGAGGCAGCATCAACATGAATATAGACTTTGTAATCCGTATGTTTATTGTATTCCTCAACTAGATCATTTAAATCCTTGATGTCATCGTAACGGCCGGTATAGGTAATCCCCATAATCCCAACAATACCGATGGTATATTCATCGACATAATCCATGACTTTATCTAAGTTTATTGACATATGGTCTTGGTCTAGAGGTACTTCACGCATTTCAATATCCCAATAAACACAGAATTTTTCCCAACATACTTGATAACCAGATGAAATGACTAAATTAGGTTTTTTAGCATTGAGATCGAGGCCCAATTTTTCAGCACGTTTTCGCCATGCAAATTTCATTGCCATACCGCCCAGCATACATGCCTCTGAAGAACCAATTGTTGAAGTCCCCATAAATTTTTCGTTTTCACTAGCATGCCAAAGATCGGCGATCATATTCACACAACGATTTTCGATTTCAGTCGTACGAGGATATTCAGATTTATCAATCGCATTTTTTTCTAAAGTTTGGCTCATGAGTTTCACTGCTTCTGGTTCCATATACGTTTGACAAAAAGTAGCTAAATTCAACCGAGCATTTCCTTCATCTAACATCTCATCTTGAACCAATTGATAGGCAACACGCGGTTCAATCGATTCTTGATTTAACTTATATTTGGGTAAATCTACTTGTTCACTTTCTGAACCAAAGATTGGTTCTAAATATTCTGCTTCGTCACGATTTTCTTTTCCGTATAACATATGCAATTCCTCCAATAAGTTCGTTTTCTAATGCTTTAATGTATGTTCTTCTTTTTGAACAATCTGGTGTTCACCACGAGCTGCCGGATAGACGGCCGTATTCACATCTCCTGCTTCCATATGAATCGGTTCTTCTATTTTCTTATGTCCTTGCTTATCATGCAGTTCATAAATTACAAATGGCAGAATCACAGTAACTACAAAGCTGATTAACAAAATCACCTGATACGTTCGATCTTCATTCTTCGCTATTGATGCAGGGGGAACAAAAGAAATTAGCAATGCAAAAATGGATAATAAAAATCCGATTCCAGCAATGACTGTTTTCCCAATCGTTTTCCCAGGAACATTATACGTTCGTTTCAAGCCTTTCTTTTTGTACACTAAAACGAAATAACCGATAAAGAATAAAAGATATCCCACTAAATAGATAACGACCGTTAGTGAAATAGCCACTAAGAAAGATAAGTTGTTTCCACCACCGCCAAAAGTCAGTACTGCGCCCCAAATAGTAACAATCACACCTTGGATCATAATTAATGGAACAGGAACGCCATGAGTATTCGTCTTTCTTAAAAAATTAGGCAATAATCCTCGTTGAGCTGCAGCAAACATTCCGCGAGAAGGACCAACTACCCATGAGCTTACTTCTCCCATCACACCAAAAGCGATCATTAAGGCAACGACTTTAACCAGCCAACCTAAATGACTATTAAAATGTAAAATCAATGATTGGAATGTTTGGATCACTCCAGCGCTTAAAGATAGTTCTTTTTGGGGAATCACAGCAGCTACTGAAAAGCCGCCGATCGCATCTAGCGCAATCGCTAAAATCACCAATAGAATCATTGCTAATGGATAATTTTTGCTTGGATTTTCCAATTCATTGATATGTGAAGCGGATGCTTCAACGCCCATATAAGCCAAAATAAAGGAGACAAATACGACCAATGTTGATAGCTGTGAAAAATCTGGAATAAACGCTTTTCTGCTAATAGCAATTTCTATGGGGTTTCCACCAATAAAGTATGCTGCTGCTAGGCCAAATAAAAGCACAGATGGGATAAGAATCCCGATCACAAATCCTGCTTTCGCTATTTTTGCGGTGCGTTGTGTTCCGCCTAATTGCGAGAAGGTTAATCCCCAGAATATGACAAGCAATCCTATATACTTCATTAACGGATCAGTGTTCAATGCTTGAAAATTCAACACGTAGGATAATGCACCCAGAATGAAATAAATCATTGTTACGAATCCCACCGTAATTTGGAACCATTGAAAGAAGATAGCCGCAAAACCAAATCGCTCACCTAACGTTTGACTGACCCAACTAAATATCCCGCCATTTTGCCATCCCTCTACTGTAGACATTTCGGCGGCGCATAAAGCAACTGGTAAAAACCATAAAATTCCACCTAACAATAAAAAGAACACTAAGTGTAACTTCGAAGTCGCAAATGTCGGATACTCGTAAACGGTCAAAACCATTGAAGCCGTTAAAGCAAAAAAGCCGAATAAAGATAATTTTTTCTGATTCATATAAACGCTTCTTTCCCTTTTCTTAAATTCGTTAGCATAATAATGCTTCAGGGAACAAACGACGTAGAATATGGATAAAACATTTTCCAGCACCTCTTTCCTTACAAGGAGAAGTATAATCAGTGTGGGGGGAGCTTTTTTCTTAATTTTTTTCTTTCGAATAAGACAAACTTAAAAAAATATAGAAAATTTTATCGTAAAAAAGCGCTAGAGCTCTCCTCACTTTAGGAGAACTCTAGCGCTTTTCTATTTTTTACAATTACATACTGTATTCCTTAATATGCTCATTCATTAATCCGTTTGGCACATCATGAAGACGGTACCCATTGCCCCAATAAGTAATAATTCGAACATTGTCGATATGAGCATGGGCAATTTTCTTACGGATATTCCCTACCGCCGTCGACATCTGAACCAAACGCGACTTGCTAACTTCATTATTCCAAACCTTATTACATAACTCGTCTCTAGAAATAATCTTGCCGCTGCCTTCAGCTAATGCACCGATAATTTTCTTTTCAATATTATTAAGCGAACTGTAGAAAAGGACTAGATCCTGTTTCTTCATTTCTGATTGTCTTACTAGACCTTTTGAAATGGATTCCTTCTGACCCTCACGTTTATCGCTCAACAATAAGAACTCTCTTAACTCTGTCAGTGTACAATCAATAGATAAGCAATGATTTTCATCTATATTAGGTACTGGTTCATCCGTTCTTCGTAAATAATGCATATCTTTTTCTACAACAATCGGCAAAATCTCATTAAATTCTTGATTTGTCAAGGTTTCACTAAAAATGACAATATCAAAAAGAGACAAAATATCCTCAAAATAATTAGGCTTGTTCACATCAAAAAATTCTTTCAAGACAAAAACTTCATAATCCAAACGCTGCAACTCGTTTTGAAATTCCTGTTCAATGATAATATTTCTAGTTAAAATGATTACTTTTTTCATTTCACTTCACTCCAGTCTTTACTGACTTCTACTTTTGCACCCTTTAACTCCTACCAACGTTTCTTCAATTGCTACTATTTACTGATTTAATAGATTGCACACGGTTTTCAGCTTGTTGAATAATCGTGCGACTTAATCTCGTTGCCTCTAACAACGTATCTGCAGCGTCCGCTCTTGTAAATAATTCTAAGTCAGGATTTCCTTCTTTTTGAAATAGATAATCAAACAACGCTTCACTTTTATCATGTTCATACATATATTGTTCTAACAACCGATCGTATTTTTCTTGTAATTCCTTTACATTCTGATCGCCTTTGTTCCCTTTAGAACGTTTCTCCATTTCCTTTTGGAAAAGCCTTCCTCGTAAAATAAAGCGACGCCTATCTAAATTGTCCTTGTTATGGTAGACCACTTCATCTTGAGTTGGAGGCAATTGCGTTTCCTCTAACTGTTTTGTTATTTCCTTCAAGCGATAACGATATGCCGAAACCTTCTCTTCTAAAGCTCCCCGGATTCCCTCCAGCTTTTTCACTTGATTCAACAATTCTTCATTTCTATCTTCTAACAATTGAACTTTACTTAAAACTTTTCCATTAATGCTCTCTTTTAATTTAGAATCATCCAAAATTTCCAACCTAGCCTCATCTCTCTTCTTTGTGATTAAGATTAAAAAATTTTCTTCTTTATGTATGAATTTTGACTTATTATGTAAAAACTTCGTCTCTCTTCCGAATAAGCAACATTCATTAATGAAATCATTTGAAGCTTATCTTCTATTTACTAACCTTTGATTTTTGAACTATTTTTTCTTCTCCTCCCTCTCAATCTGGTACCTTTAGAAAAAAAGATGCAGCTCCATTTTTTGTCCTTTTTTCAATCAATAAAATATTCATTTTCTATTTGAATTGATTGATGACTATGGAAGCTAAGTAAAGAAGCAGAATCTCGAGCGTAATAACTATCAAACGCTTAGACAACAAAACTGTCTTCTCTACTCCGATTCAAATCGAATAAAAATTATTTTTATTTTAAATAAATAATTTTTATGTTTTATTATACATCTATTTTTAAAAAATTATAAAATATTTTTTATAATAAATCAACAGCATATTAACTTTTAGAGAAACCTTTTTTTTAAAATGAATTTTGCTTAGCGAAATTTTTAATCGTTTACACATTTTAAATTTGTTTACTAAAATCTATTCGGAACTTAACATAAATAGCTATATAATAATAATTATCTGTAAATAATCCCTCTGTAACAAGAAAAATATTTAGTATCTAAATCTACTCCTGAAGAAAAAATAGGTAAAAACGTACTTTTTTACAATCGCAAACCACTCAATAAATTTTAATATAATTATTTTAAAAATAATTTTTTGAGACATTATTCAAGATGTATCGATTGGTTTTTTATACACTTATATTCAATATTTATTAATTTAGCTTTTTAAACCATCACTTATCTTCACACAAATATAATTCACCTTCTTTTTATAGTCATTCTAATCTTCGCGAACGGTTCTAATATAATAAAATTATAATCAACATTTTTTAGTCAAATAAACCGCTTTATCATCGTATTCACTGAAAGTAAAAATTGTAGATTTCTTGCTAGCATTGACTCTTTTATTACTTAATAAAGAGTTTATTACAATATTTTAGCCCTGTATCATTAATAGAAGCATCACTATATATCATTTCTGTCAGATTAATTATATTATTTTGACAATTATCAGTGCATTAATATAAACTTTTCTCTTTTCAATATTCTGAGAGATATACGACTGGATAAACGACAAAAAAAACGATCTTTGTCTCGTTGTTTCGAAACAAAAATCGCTTATTGAGCTTTATCAAATGATTCATAGCAAATTGTCTATTTGCAGTTTTTCCATGTGTTAGTGCACTGAAGTTTCTTGTAAGACAACATAGTCATTCTCTAAGTATTCAAAAAACTTTTTATTTAAACGGTAGCCCTGTCCCCAAACGGTCTGAATCGCTTCATCGCCAAAGCGGTTTTCTAGCTTTTCATTCACTTTTGATACAACCTTTGAAAGACTTGCTAAAACTGATTTCGTTGGTTCTTTTTCCCATATCTCACGACTTATTTCTTCCCTAGGTACTGTTCGGTCACCCGATTGAATCAAGTAATAAACAATTTCTTTTTGCTTCAGCTTCAAATTCAATTCTGATAACCTTTGTTTAACACTCACCTGCTGAACATGAGCAGCATCTTTGGAGGCCAAACTTGATAGTTCTGCAATTAACAAGTTTTCACGTAATCGTTCTAAATCAGAGTTCACTGGAAGCCACGCATCAAATGGTGCAGGATCTTTCTCATCATGATTCCCGTTTATTGCTCGACGAAATAGTTTTATCCCCTCTTCTTGAGGTAAATACTTGATCACTTCGTATGCCTCTACATCATAAAGTGTTTCACTAAAAATAATGCCTTCAAACTGATTGAAGAAACTTTTATCAAAAGAATTTCTCTTTAGTTTTGTCATCAAATTAGCAGAACAATAAACCTCATTTCCTAACTGTTTCAATTGTTTTTCAAAATTTTCTTCATACAATGGAACCTTCGTTAAAAGCAATAATTGCATAGTTTGTTTCCTCCTTAAAAATACCCTTCCAGTCTTGCGAATACCAATAATGGAATCACTCATTAATAAATTTCGAAAATTAATCTGAATTTTCATTAATTGTCGCATAAAAGAAAAATAATCACACGATTCAATTATATTATACTGTTAATTTTAGGTCAATTTTTAATTTCATATAACAAAAACATAAGTGATGAAATTAGTAAGCATAAAATACATCTGATCCCTTCAATTAAATAATGTTTTAAACAAAACAAGATTCAAAAAGAGGTATTAACGGTATTTAAAACACAACATTTAAAGCTAAAAATAAAAAAATGGTCATTAAATGAATTTATAACACAATAAAACCGCTCATTCTTCGACAAGCAAAAAATGAGCGGTTCCTCCAACTTCCATTATTTCACGTTTAGTATCCACATAAATCCAATAAAGACGAAGAAAAGCCCGTACATGATTGGAGAGACTTCCTTCCCACGCTTAGCAGCGATCATCGTGATAGGATAGAAAATGAAGCCTAGTGCAATTCCATCAGAAATACTGTAGGTTAACGGCATGCCAATCAAAATCAAAAATGAAGGGATGGCGATTTCTAACTGATCCCATTTGATTTGTCGCAACGATTGTGCCATCAATACACCGACAATAATCAAAGCTGGTGCTGTAACCTGTGATGTAACTACCGATAATAATGGTGAGAAAAACAATCCAAAGATAAAGAAAATTCCTGTCGTAATAGCTGTGAGTCCTGAACGGCCACCAACAGCGATACCTGCAGATGATTCAACATAGGCACCAACTGGCGACGTTCCTAATAATGATCCAGCTAACATGGCTGTTGAGTCAGAAGCTAAAGCTTTTCCAACCCTCGGCATTTTATTGTCTTTCATAAAGCCCGCTTGATTCGCTAAGCCGACTAGTGTCCCAGCTGTATCAAAGAATGTCACTAATAAAAAGGTGAGTACAACGACCCATAGCTGAAGCGTATTGATATCTTTCACGTGTTTCAAAGCCACTAAAAAGGTTGGCTTCAGACTAGGGGCAGCTGAAATAATTTGAGTCGGTGCCTGGATCAAACCTGTAATTAATCCTAATAAAGTTGTTGCGACCATTCCTATAAAAATCCCGCCAGGAGCCCGTCGCACCATTAAAATAGCTGTTACAATCAAACCGAAGATTGTTAGCCATGTTGTGCCCACACTCATTGAACCCAACCCAACCAATGTCGATTTGTTTGCAACGATAATACCACCTTCGCTCAATCCTAAAAAAGCAATGAACAAACCAATTCCTCCAGAAATGGCAAACTTTAAATCTGCTGGAATAGCATCAATAATCATTTCCCGCAATTTGAAGATCGTAATTAAAATAAAAATCAGCGATGCGACAAAAACCCCTGCCAATGCTGTTTCCCAACGAATGCCCATACCAATACAAACGGAATACGCAAAAAAAGCATTGATTCCTAGTGCTGGTGCCGTAGCAATTGGATAACGGGCAAGTACACCCATCAAAATACACCCTAATGCACTCGCTAAGGCAGTTGCAGTAAATACTGCACCTTCATCCATCCCAGAGGCACCTAGCACACTGGGATTGACAAAAAGAATATAGGCCATCGAAATAAAAGTAGTAAACCCTGCTAAAACCTCTCTTTTTACTGTTGTATTCAATTTCTCAAGTTCAAAATAGGAACTTATTTTCCCTCTCATGATGCTCCCCCTAAAATCTAATAATGTTCGTGAAATAATTGCTTGTTTTTTTAAACAACGAGGTCAATCATATAATAAACGCCATAATATGTAAACAATAATTTGTAAATAAGCCTAAACACGAACATTCGATAGGAAAACAACCGATTTCATCGAAACCCATTCTGTCTCTTTAAACAAACTATTGGACAAAATTCCTAAACCTCGCTATTTTTGAAAAGGACTTCTCTATTCTTTTAATAATGATGGTCTTTTAACTTCGTTATAGGAAGTCACATGTTTGCCATCTTACTAGTAACGAAAAGCTTCTCTGTTCATTTACACCATCATCATAAGTACAGCAAAAGGAGAATTATTTTGAAACAACTTACCTTTAAACAATTTTGGGAATTATCCGAAATTTACACTGCGCCATTAAATCTATTTATTATTTTACTAGGATATGCTATCGCCAAGTATCAATTCGATAGTCTGCCAAGTCCCGAATTCTTTTTATTTGTTTTGATTATCGTGATGTTTCATATTACCGTGAACGTCTTTAACCATTATATGGACTATCGAAATGCCTCTGATGAAAACTATAAGCAACAAACCAACATCATCGGACGGGATCACTTGGATCTAGGCTTTGTACGAAATTTTTATTTATTTAATCTATTGGTTTCTTTTTTATTAGGATTACTATTGGTTTGGCGAACGAATTGGGTTATAGGGGTTTTAGGAGTAATTGGTTTTTATATTGGTTTATTCTATTCGTATGGTCGGCGTCCGTTAAACAGCTTGCCCATCGCTGAAGCCTTGACTGGTACCGCCAGCGGTTTTTTTATTCCTGTAATTAGCTATTATCTCGCAGTATACCAATCTCATGCAATCACTTTGGCAATAATCGGCAAAGTATTCCTGATTAGCCTGCCCTTAGTATTGATGATGTTCAATAATTTGTTAGCCAATAATACCTGTGATTTAGAAGAGGATATTGAAAACCATCGCAAAACACTGGTCTATTATTTAGGCAAACCGTTAGCAGTAAAAGTATTGTCTAGCGTCTATGTATTTAGCTTTATTTGGTTAATTATTTTGGTCATTGCGGGATTGGCGCCTTGGACAGTACTATTTTTACTTTTCCTTTTTCCAAAAAATTGGCAGAGCCTAAAAAAATATCGGGTGTTGCAGGATAAGAAAACAACGTTTCCGATCGTTTTGAAAGCCATGTCTGTAATCATGGTACTCTATCCAATACTTTATTTTATCGGTTCTTTTTTTGCATAGTTAAAAACCTGCCAATTCCTTAAAGAATTAGGCAGGCTTTTTTTTCATACCCTTAATAAATTGATTTTTAACGCTTCGATATCTGCCTGCTGCTCTCCTGTAATATGAAAATCTGTAATCAGATAATCACATTCGTCGGGTTTGGCAAACCGTTTGAAACTTCGCTGATTGATCTTGCTAGACTCACACAACACGATTTTTATTCGTCCAATGTTTAGTAGGCTTTTTTTCATTTCTGCTGTTTCATAATTAGGCGTCGAATACCCATAACTCTTATCAAAAGAAGTGGTTCCAAGAATAATTTTATCTACAGAAAATCCTGCTAAACCAAGAGCTACAGAACTTCCAGAAACATATGGATACCCATTGCGGATCGCTCCGCCAATAACTTGTACCTGATAATTTGTTTTTTCGCTTAACAATAAGGCAATCTCCAAATCGTATGTCAAAATCGTTAAACGCTTTAACGAACTATTGATCAATTTCTCTGCAAAGGCTCTACAAGAGGTTCCTGTATCAATCGCCAAAATATCATTTTCTTCAATCAACTTGACCGCTCGCTCAGCAATCCGATATTTTTCATTTGTGAGTTCACGACTCTTAGGAATAATTTCAACACTCCGTTGAAAATCACGCTTGATCACACCTCCGTGTGTTCGAGTCACTAATCCCTCATTTTCAAGCTCACGCAAGTCATTTCGAATCGTTGATCCTGTGACGTTAAAAATATCGGCTAACTCCGCAACTTGCATGCGATTCTTTTCGTTGACTAGATTCACGATGGACTGCTTCCGTTCCTCTGCGTATAATTGATCATCCATTTTTAATCACCTTTTTGTGTTTTGTTTCATTATAAAAGAAACTGAAAATGTAAGCAATTAAACTAAAATTATTCTTTGAAGACAATCACGTTTTTTAACCCAATTGCTTTTTTAGCATTGTCTAAGGCTTCATCAAATTGATCGATTGAATAGCGTTTTGTGATCAGTTCCTTCAGGGGAATTCTTCCACTGGCAACCAATTGAGCAGAGGTTCGATACCCCATCAAACTTGCACGAGTACAGCCAAAAACTCTTAATTGTTTATAATGCAGGATATTCGTATTTAGTTTAACTTCTTCTTTTTCCTTAGGAAGTCCGCCAAAGAATAGGCAGCGGCCATTCATTGCCATATAGTTGAAGCTGGCTTCTTGTGCCTGTGGTGCCGGTGCCGCAATAATGCAGAGGTCAACGCCCTGATGATTAGTTTCAGCAGAAATTTTCTCCTGTAAATTCTCTGAAGTCAGTGGAATCAAATCGGGAATCATTTTTTTCGCATCCGCCAGCCGACTTTCCGATAGGTCATTCATCATCACTTTTCCGGCACCTCTAGCTCGCGCTAACATCGCGTGCATGATCCCGATTGGTCCTGACCCAATGATCAACACATGATCTCCAGGCTTGTTTCCAGCAATCTCCTGTCCATTAAATACACAACTAAAAGGTTCAATTAATGCCGCTTCTTCATAAGACAAAGCGTCTGGTATCAACGAGATATTGCCTTGGCGTACAGCTTTCTCAGGAATAACTAAGTACTCAGCAAATCCTCCTGGCAAATTGATCCCGAAGGCTTCGTAACTGTCACATAAATGTGTATTTCCACTGACGCATTGATCACATATCCCACAGCCCATATTCGGAGCGATTGCAACTCTCATCCCTTTTTTATAAAAATTAACAGAAGCTCCAACTTCAACAATATCCCCTGAGATCTCATGACCTAAAGTTAAGGGTGTTTCTTCACTTGCGGTAGGATATCCATTCTTGTACATGCGAACATCCGTCCCGCAGATGGATGCTGCTCTCACCTTTATCAGAACTTCTTTTTCAGCTATCTCTGGTTTAGCCAGTTCGCTCAATTGAATCTTTTCTTTTCCTAATAATTGGATTGCTTTCATTTATCCTTCCACCTCGACAATTCTATTTTCCAGCAGTGAAGTTAAGCCGGCATTGACCAACCGAACGGACATTAAGCCATCGTGACCTGTACACTTAGGTGTCGTGTCATTCAAAATGCAATCAATAAAGGCCTGATCTTCAGCTACATAAGCTTCTCTAAACAAGTACATCCAGCTGTGCATTGTTGGTTGGGTCAGTTTCTGATCACTTGTCGCGACTACAATGTTATGCTTCCCTTGATCACCAACCAAAATACTTCCTTTAGTCCCAAGAATCTCCGTACGCGCATCATATCCATATTGAACATACTGTGCCCCATCAATCAGACCCAGCTTGCCATCTTCAAAACGCAGGTTCATCGCTACCGTATCATAATAATCAGGAAACTGATCGCTTACCTCTGGTGAACGATAATTGCCGCCATTCGCATAAATACTTTTCACTTCACTGCCAGTCAACCAGCGCAAGGTATCTAAATCATGACTGTTCACCTCGCCAATTGGTCCATTGCTTTTATGGATATCGAACATCCAAGGCTTTGGTTCACTCGGTCCGTGGGTTAAGGATTTCACCAAGACAACCTCACCGATCGCACCAGAATCCACGACTCTTTTTGCTTCCTGAAAACTTGCATCGAAACGTCGCATAAATCCAACCTGCAGCTTCACTTGATTTTCCTCTGCCGCTTGGATCATTTCCAAACATTCCGCTTCATCCATTGCTAAAGGTTTCTCACATAAAATGTGCTTTTTCGCCGCAGCAGCTGCCAGTGCGATCTCCTTATGGTGGACCGTCGGTGTAACAATCACAACAGCATCAATCTCTGGGGTTTCCATCACTTCCCGATAATCCTCGTAAAGATATTGGCAATCTACTTCTTTTTGAGCCAGCTCCAAGCTTTCTTTTGAAGGATCACACAAAGCGATCAATTTTGCATTTTCAATTCGGCGAGCGAAGTTTTTTCCATGGATCATTCCTGCTCTGCCAGTACCTATCAAACAAATGTTAACCAATTTTGACATGCCAATCATTACTCCTTAGCCGTTTGCTTTTTTTGCGAGAATACTTTTACTGCTGTTACTAAAAATCCGCTAACCGCTGTTCCGATAGCTAATGCTAAAACATACAATAAGACATTTTCGACTGCTCCAGGAATCAGGAAGACGAAGAAACCACCATGGGGAACTGCGATTCCGCACTTGAAGATCATCGACAAGGCGCCGGTAATCGCTGAACCGACTGTTACTGACGCCAGCACACGAATCGGATCGGCCGCAGCAAAAGGAATCGCCCCTTCAGAGATGAAGGATAGTCCTAAGACCCAAGCTGATTTTCCTGCTTCTCGTTCTTCTTTGCTGTATAAGTTTTTCCCTAAAACTGTTGACGATAAGGCCATTGCTAAAGGGGGAACCATCCCAGAAATCATTACGGCCGCCATCACCATACTTGTTTCCCCAGCACCTAGGTTTGTTAAGGACGCCACACCGAAAAAGTAAGCCGCTTTTCCGATGGGACCAGCCAAATCAATCGCCATCATCCCGCCTAAAAGCAGTCCCAGTAACACTGAATTCATTCCAGACAAACTGTTCAACCAATTGGTAATTCCTTCATTTAACGCTGTAATCGGAATCCCCACGATAAATTTCATGACAAGTCCCACCAGCAATACCGATACGACCGGAAGAATCAAAACAGGCAATAAACCTGAAAATGCAGGGGGCAATTTCAATACTTTCTTCAACCCATAAACCGTGTACCCTGCTAAGAAACCGCCCAGCAAAGCCCCTAAGAATCCCGCATTCATTGATGAAGCGATCATTCCCGCGACCATCCCTGGAACAAGTCCCGGACGATCAGCGATCGAGAAGGCGACATAGCCACCTAAGATTGGCCACATTAAGCCCATCGCAATCCCACCTAGTTCATTGATTGCTGAGGCAAGTTCTCCTTCTGCGTTAATCCCGCCGAATGCAAAGGCTAACGCAATACATATCCCCCCTGCCACAACAAAAGGAATCATATAAGAAACACCTGTCATCAAATGACTATAGATCCCGCTTTTTTCTGATTTTGCTTCCGACTTAACCTCCGTGTTAGTCGAGTAAAAAGCCGCATTCGGTGCTCGGTCAAACAACTCATCTGGATGATCAATCGCTTCAGTAACATCAACTTCTAGTAGGCGTTTTCCATTGAATCGATCTTTATTCACCGATGTACTCGCCGCAATAATAACCGCATCGGCATCTGCTATCTCTTGTGGTGTTAAAACGTTCTCAGCACCAATAGAGCCTTGCGTCTCTACTTTGATTTCAATATTTCGCTTTTTAGCAGCTATTTCTAAATTTTCCGCTGCCATATAAGTATGTGCGATACCAGTCGAACATGATGTAATCCCCACAATTTTCATTTTTTTCACCTTTCCTTATTCAAAAATCTGATAGATTTCTTCAGCGTCTGTGACAGTCATCAGTTTTTGACGGACATCCTCATGCATCAGCTTTCGAGAAAGCTTACTAAGAATTCTCAAATGTTCATCATTTGATGTTTCTGGAACAGCAATCAAAAACATCAAGTGAACGGGTTTACCATCCATTGAATCGTATTGAATTCCCGCTTGACTACGACCAAATGCCAATGAAGGTTCCGCAACCGCCGCACTTTTTCCATGAGGAATCGCTACCCCAAACCCAATCCCCGTAGTGCTTTCTTCTTCTCTCTTCATTACAGCTTCTAAGTAAACGCTATCATTTGTTACAACACCCTTTGTTAAAAAGGTGTTCGCAAGCTCACTGATCGCTGCTTGCTTATCTGTCGTTTTTAGATCAAAATTGATAAAGGCTGGCTTCAATACATCACGAATTTCTGTCATTTCTCTACTCCTTTAAATTCTTATATTCTTCTACGATTTTGATCCCTGAGCTTGTTCCTAATCGTTCCGCCCCTGCTTCAATCATCTTCAAAGCAGTATCCAAATCACGAATGCCGCCAGCTGCTTTTACTTTCACTTCATTCCCTACGATTTTTTTCATTAAGGCAACATCTTCTACTGTTGCTCCTCCTGTACCGAATCCTGTTGACGTTTTGACAAAATCAGGTTTTACCTCTTTGGCGATTTCACAAACCGCGATTTTTTCTTCATCGGTTAAGTAGCAATTCTCTAAAATAACCTTACTGATAATTCCGCCTTCACGAGAAGCATTCACAATTGCTTTCATTTCTTCTCGAATATACTTCGTATCCCCCTCTTTTAATTTGCCAATATTGATTACATAATCAATTTCATCCGCACCGTTTTTAATGGCGTCCTTTACTTCAAAAACTTTTGTTTCAATTGTTGTCTGCCCCAAAGGAAATCCGATAGCCGCTCCTACATGAACCTTACTGTCTTTCAAAAACTCTCGACACATCTCTACAGGATAAGAATTAATCGCTACCATTTTAAAGCCATACTCATCCGCTTCCTTACATAGCTGTTCAAGTCCTTCTTTGGTTGCGTCGGCCTTCAACAATGTGTGATCCACCATATTCGCTAATTTTTTCAACTCAATCATCCACTTGCTCCTTTTCATTTTTATTTACATCTTTATATTATCATTTGTTTTCATTTTGTCAATATATAAAAATAAAAAAGTAGAAACAAAACAAAAAAAACACGCCTTTACATGCTTAAAGGAGTGTTTCCGGTATTACTATTTGAAAGCAAATGAAAGTTATCTAACTAATTCTCCTGGCCAAGCTGCGGTGCCGCCTAACACATTGATTACATTGTAGCTTTGTCCAGCCAAAAAAGCACAAGCATTTTCAGACCGAGCACCGGATTGGCAAATTAAATAATAGTCTTTACTGTCATCAAGTTCTGTCATACTACTGCTTAAACTGCTCAATGGCAGATTCTTGGCATGAGGAACATGCCCCATTTGATATTCATAACTCTCTCGAACATCAATGATCTCCAATTCCTTATGATTCGCTAACTGGTAAAAATCTCTCATAGTAATTGAACTAGTCATAAATCAATTCCTCCGGTCTCACAGTTTTATATAAAGCAAATGCGCCGTCCAAATTTTTCACTTTGAAGCCCCTTTGCTTTAGAATACGTTCAGCGACATAGCTACGTAGACCACTATGGCAACTAACAATATATTCTTTTGCTGGATCCAGCTCGCTGATTCTTTCACGCAATTGATTCAGAGGAATATTGATTGCGCTAGAAAAACGACCATTCGCTAATTCTTCAGGATTTCGTACATCCAGTAACTGACTGCCATTTTGCTGCTCTTGCTTTAATTGATACCATTGAATCGAGTCGCTCATACCTTCAGAGAGATTGATCGCTGCATAGCCCAACATATTGACGGGGTCCTTTGCAGAACCAAAAGGTGGTGCATAGGTGAATTCTAATTCAGGTAAATCAAAAATTGTTAATCCGCCCTTGATAGCTGTCGCCAGAATATCGATACGTTTATCTATCCCTTTGGCGCCCACACCTTGAGCCCCATAAATTTTTCCAGTTTTCGGATCAAACACTAATTTCAATACTAGATCACTTGCATTCGGATAATACCCTGCATGGTCCTTCCCAGAAACATGGACCACTTGATAATCCAACCCTAATTGCTTCACCGCGCGTTCACTTAGACCTGTCGCAGCGGCAGCTAGATCAAACACACGGACGATCGCAGTCCCGATACTTCCACGATTTGTTCGTTGCAGACCAGCAATAGTATCAGCCACTTGGCGTCCTTGACGATTTGCTGGTGAAGCAAGTGAAATCAACGCATCTTCACCGCTGACTTGTTGTTTGACCACGATCGCATCGCCAACCGCAAAAATGTCTGGTAGACTAGTTTGATAAGATTCATCCACTAGGATACCGCCGCCTAAACCTGTTTGTATCCCCGCTTGTTTCGCTAATGTATTCTCTGGTCGAACACCCACTGATAGAATCGTAAGATCTGAATATACTTCTTCTCCATTGCTCAACAGGATCTTCTGTCCCTTTTCACTGAAGCTTTGCGCAGATTCTCCAGTAATGACATGAACCCCTTTATTCATCAACTCATTTTTGACATATGCGGCCATCTCTTCATCTAACGGTGGCAAAACATGAGGTGCCTTCTCAATAACTGTGACTTCTAATCCCCGTGACTTTAAATTCTCTGCCATTTCTAGTCCGATAAATCCTGCACCGATCACTGTTGCCTTGGTTGGGGCTTTTTCTAAAGCCTGCATGATTCGATCCAAATCTGGTACATTGCGTAAGCTGTAAACATTCTCACTCTCAGCCAATCCAGCCATTTCTGGAATCAATGGCTTTGCACCAGGAGATAAAATCAATTTGTCATAGCTTTCTTCAAAGCTTCCTTGATCATTTTCGACGGTCACCGTTTTTCTTTCTGGAGAAATAGCTGTAACTTCGTGGAAAGGACGAACATCCAAATTAAAACGCGCCTTTAACGATTCCGGTGTTTGAACCAAAAGAGCGTCACGATCCGCGATCTCTCCAGAAACATAATAAGGCAACCCGCAATTAGCAAATGACACAAAAGGTCCCTTTTCTAACACAACAATCTCTGCTTCTTCCATTAACCGACGCAAACGCGTAGCCGCTGACATTCCGCCTGCAACGCCGCCTACAATAACAATCTTCATTTTACTTTCCTCCTCTGGTCGGTCCCTGCCAACGATTCATACCACCCTGCACATTTGTGACCGTATACCCTTTTTGTTTCAAAACCTTCGCCGCTTGTTTGCTGCGCATTCCGGATTGACAAACGACATAAAGTTCTTTTTCTTTTCCTTTATATCGATCGATTTTATTTAATGGATAATTCACCGCCTTAGCAATATGCCCTCTACGGTATTCTTCTGGTGTTCGAACATCGATTAATATAATTGATTGTTTAAGCTTATCTGCTAGTTCATTTGTTGAAATACTTGGTATCTTTTGAAATAGTTTAAACATCTTCTTCACTCCTTTTCTATCACTTATAAATACCTCATAGGGTATTTTTATCATAAAAAATCTAATCCTGTCAATCATCTTGATTGATTCATTTTCTTGATAAAAGCTATCCACTTGACGAGACATACCCTCTCTAGGTATATTCTTTGTAAGATCATTCTTAAAGGAAGTGCATATAGATGGAAATCGAAGAAAAAAAAATCCTTAATCGGTTGAAACGAACGGAAGGACAAATTCGCGGCGTACAAAAAATGATTGAGGAGAAAAAGGAATGTATCGACGTCATTACCCAATTAAGTGCCGTACGCTCTAGTATTGATCGTGTGATGGGAATGATCGTCGCTGAAAATTTGAAGAACTGCTTTGAAAACCCTGATAAAAATCCAGAGGAACAAGCGCAAAAATTAGAACAAGCAATAAATATGATAATTAAGAAATAAGGTGTAATAATGAACGTTGTTTTTCATATTGATGAAATAGAAAAATGGACAGAAACTGCTAATAATGTTAAAAACCTGTTGAAAGAACCTAAAAAAATAGCTATTATTGTTTTAATTAACGGAAAGGCGATTGAAGGGTACCTTGATCCTAAAAATCAATCGTTCATCGCTACAGAAGGGGTAACCTTTCATGCCTGCAATAATGCGATGAGAGCTTACAAGATCACAAAAGAACAGTTACCAAAGAATGTTGTTGTCGTACCTTCAGGTGTTTTGGATCTGATCGAACTACAGTCAGAAGATTACGCCTATATTAAGCCGTAAAAGTATTCATTAGGGAACTGTTTTTGAGAAGGTGAAACTGCTCATGGGAAGGGAGTAGGATGTTGAACACAATCGAAAATATCAACAAAAAAATGCATGTCACTGGCAGTCTGATCAATCTGAAAACCATCCAGGAGAATTTTGAGAAAATTAACTCTAGGGATATTCACTCTGAAGAAGAACGAAAAGAGATCATGGATTTTTTAAACACCATTGAATCAGAGATCGGTTCTATAGAAGAAAAAATAGCTTTTATTCGGCAGATGTGATCATTTGAATGAATACGTGAAAACCTCAACCGTATTTGGTTGAGGTTTTATGCTCTCTTCTGTTTTCGCTGAATCGCTTTTCGAATACCTATTCGATAAACTTTGGGGATTGCCAAGAAAAAATTCTGGGTGAATTGATACCGCTGATATTTCTCAATGACAAAGTCGATCAATTCCACCTCTCCATATTTTTTTTGATGAAAAAGCTTAAAGCTGCGAATTTTTCGTGAGGCTTTATTAGGTTCTTTCAACGCGACAAAAAGGACAAGAGATCATCAAAGTAGCGTGCTTTGGCTTCTTTATAGGTCTCTGTTCCATATCGCTCCAAATGAATGAAGTCTGTTAATTTCTTACCCCAATACTTTTTTTCAAGGTATATCGGTGTTTGGATATCCTGCTGAAAATCTTCCAAATACGCTTCAAAAATAGCTTTGTCCGCGATAAAATTCTGCTGCTGTCCCTCGAAGGCTTCTCGATCGACTTGATTGATTTCTGTCACGACACTTAAATAATCTCCGATGAACAACGGCATTTGGGCTTCACGAAAATGGACGACCCGTTCAGCTAATTTCTGATTAAGAGATAACGGATGACGCAGCGTGGCATTCCGATAGTAAGCAAAAACATATCGCTGCCATAGGTCTTCTGGAAATGTAATTTCCCGATCTACCAGCCAAAGCAATTCATCCAAAGCTAAATCGACATAGGCGACGCCTTTTTTTATTTCCTCTGCTACTTGCTGAGAAATGCCTAAGTGATCCTTAAAATGCTGAATTCCCAAACGAATCTCTTGTTGTTTGCTCTTTGATTCAATGACAAATTGATATTTCAATGGGCGGCCACAGGCACATTTTAACTGGCTGTGAACACCTCGTTCATATTCATCATCAATATTCAAGGCAACAAATTCCCAATCCGAGGTTTGCAAATAATGCTTTTGTAAAAACAACGAACGAACCTCATATTTTCTTTGCTGATAAATTAAGGCTTGCTGCGCTGGTGTCAGCTTTTCAAATAATATTTTCCGTTCGGCTCCTGAGTAGGTCACGTGACACTCTGTGGGATAGTCGCTCAACCCGTAATTTTGCGGATACCAATGGTCATAAATCTTTAAATACTTATCCATGGAATGAACTCTTTCACCACTTATTTCTTAGGATCAAATTTTTCTTCGATCTCTTTAACGATTTTTTTTGCTTCTTCTTTTAAAGAAGTATGAGGTTCTTCCTCCTCTACTGCATTAGAGCCAGAGCGGGCGATTTCTTTAGGTTCGCCAGAATTACTGCCAGCTAGTGCTTCTTGCTTATCTTCTGTTTCGCTAGAATTGGTTCCAGCTAACGCAACATCCTCTTCCGTTTTTGGTGCCATAGAACCGCGTAAACGACGGTCTTTTTCATTGTTATAGTTTGTCATGATCATTTGCTCCTTACTCAATTGAAATGTTATAAGAAAAACTAATAGTGCCAGTTCTTTTTTGTATTTTACCCGATTGTCAATAAGAATACCAAAGTTATCCTGTTTTCATGAAGAAGCGATACCCACACCAGGCGGCTGTCGCAAACCAACTGAGCCCGCAAAGTGCAAGTATGATCGTTACATACTCTGGCGGATCATAACGCAGATAGACTACATTTTTACCAGCCTTTTGCTTGATCGTTGGCACGCCAATATTAGAAAGTGCACTAGGCGTAATTTCTTGACCCTCTTCAACTAATTTTGAATTTTGATAAAGAATTACGGGCAATTGGACGTCTCCTGCCTTCTCCGCCTCCCAAGAAATCTCTAACTGATTATGGGCCGCTGTCTTAGAAAATTTCGCTTGATTCGCTAGAATTTGTTTCTCATAACTAGCATATTTATTTTTTGTATCCTCGTGATAAATTGGTAAATAATCGGGACTAGATTTTTCGACTAGCTTCAAGGCCTTTTGCATGTCCTTATCGTAAAAACTTTGTCTCGCTTCCTCTTCAGAACCAGCGACAAAAGTATGTTTGCTAGTTAGAGATTGCTTCCCCCATTGATTAAGTTCATGAGTGACGACCTGTAAATTTTGTCCAATACTAATTACGCTAAATGCCAGCAATAGGAACGGCAAAAACTTCTTGTCTGCCAAATCATTCACCAGCGAAGCAAAAAAGAATAGAAACAGGATCGTGAACGGCGCAAAAAAGCGAAATGGAAACTGAATCAACGAGACAAACGGGATATTATGCGCAACGAGCCAGTCCCAAGGAATCAAACTTGTTGAAAGCAGTAAAAAGAGACCACTAAAAATCAACAACTGCTTGGTAAAACGCGATACCCTGTGCCAATAGATTAGACAAAGAAGAAAGCCCACAATCAAAATCAATCGTAAAATTCTAGGATACTCTAGCCAATAAGCACCGCCTAAATCAATAGCCTTCTCACTCATTTCCGAGTTGGTGAAGGGCATCTTTAATTGATCTCCAGTATTAATCAAGAGTAAGCTGATCCAAACATTGATCGACAAACAGCCATATAGCACCATAGCCTTCATTAATTGAATAATAGCCGTTCCCCAGCGTTTTCGTGCATAGGAGATAAAAAATGGAAAATAGATTAATCCTAACATTACAGCTGTCAGCATATGGATTTGGGTCATTAAAGCCATACTTACAGCGATCTTAACCACAGGAAAATGACGATTTTTTAAATCTACTAATGGGATTAAACACAACGGCAATAGACTGGTCCCCCAACTGGTGAATCCTTGATTGAGCACCCAGTAATTAATGCTATACGTTGTCATAAAAATAATTGCGGAAAACAATGCTGTATTTTCTCTAATTTTTCCATAGGTCAACAGCTTAAACAATGAGCAGCCTGCTAGTAAAGATACCAAGAAATTCGATAATACCTGATAACGAAACCAGCTGCCTGCCAGTAAAACAAGTCCTCCTTGGAAATAAGCAAATAATGGTCCATATACAGCATTAACAATTCGTCCAGATTGCTGAAACCCGAAGATTGAAATAAAATAGCTGAAATTTTCCGTTTTGAGTTGTTCCGCAGTCTCATAAAAACGATTGTAATGGAACAGTGCATCTGCTCCTAAGATCATTTTGTGTGTCCAAAGTTGTGGGACCACAAATAATCCTGCAATCACAAAAATAATCAGATAGTAGCGATAACGTTTCATAATCGACCTCCTCGTTCATAGAAAGGAACTTTTTTGTTCGCTATCCATTCGCTTGACTTCAAGAATAGCTCCGTGTTCAAACAGCCTAACGAATGAAATTATCGATTATTACAAACTTTACTCTATCCTATTTAAAAAAATAAACGAAATAAAACGCCTATTTTCAAAATGAAAATAGACGTTTTTTAAAATTTATTTTTCCACCGCCAGCCAAACAATCAAAGTTCCGGCAATCGAAATCATCGTTCCAATCAAAAGCATGGTGGAAACAGATAAAAAGCTGAGCATCTGACCACCGACAAACGCACCGATAATGCCGCCCATCGTATTTGCAGTCGCCATCAAGGTCTGTCCTTTGACCAAATCCTTTTGCGGAATAATTTGGTTGGTATAATAGACCGATGCCATCGTATGCATCGCAAAGCCGACCATTTGCAGGCTCTGAGCCACGTTAATTAGAAAAATACTGCCAGCAAATAAGATTAATAGCGCTTTGACTGAGAAAAAGAAGGCCGCGACGCGCATTAATGAATGAATCTTGAACCGACGTAACAACCAAGAAAAGAAGAACATTGTCGGAAGCTCACTTAGCGCCGCAACCGATAAGGAAGAACCAACATTAGCTTCGGTTCCACCTAATGGATGCAAGATTTGAAACATATAGCTGTTGGTAATAGTATGAAAGACAAACAGTAACGAAACACCGGCCAATAGAACGATAAAGCGTTTGTATTTTTTTATAAATTCCAGCAAGCCAATCGGTTCTTCTAAATGATCCTCCTCATGATGCTCCGGGATCAATGACTCCGAATACGTTCCACCATGCCTGCGCGTATCGATTAGTAAAGTCGTCAGTGCAAAAAAGAGAAAAAAGCCAATCAATAAATACAAAATAACTGTTGAAGAAAATCGTTCGATCAAGACCCCTGTCACAGCAGATGCAGCCGCAAACGCTAACGATCCAAGTCCCCGTGCGACACCAAAATTAAGATTGTAGCCGCGACTAATAAAAAAAGTTCCGATAGCAATCGTCAGCGGTTGTAACAGTACCAGACACGCATACAGTAAAATGTAAATCAGTGCTACTATTAAAAAAATTTTCGGCACTACCAGCAAAATTCCGGAAAACAGTACAAGTACTAGTGCCATCCCCGCTGCCAACTGCGATAAACGAATCCGAATCATCCGATCAGCAAAAGAGGCCAAGAACGGTTGGACGATCGCAGCGAATAGATTCGCTAGTGACAAGACCAGTCCAATCTGACTATTAGTAAAATCACGGGACAGTAAAAAAACAGAAGTGAATGTACTGAGGACTGAATACCCCATCCAGTAGGGAACCTGCATGCTAATATACTGCAGATTCAGTTTGACTTGATGTGTCTTTTCCATACGACCTCCTCAAAAAATATCGTTCACTCATTATACCTGATATAAATGTTGAAATCAGACGAATTTTAGAAAATTGCTTCAAGAAATAAGAAGGAATTTCCGAAAATTGCTTTTGGGATACCGTTTATTCGGAAATAGGAGGTGTGACAACCCTTTTGTCACACCTCCTTCACCTCAATTTTTCGCTTTCTTATAGCAGAAACTGCCGATCCATTGAACAAGTTGGACAAAAATGACCAGCAAAACAACCGTGCTATACATAATGGTGTTATCAAAGTTTTGATACCCATAGGTAATGGCCACCGCACCTAACCCGCCGGCACCGACTGTTCCAGCCATTGCCGTGTAACCCAAGACCGAGATAATCGCCAGGGTCAAGCTTGATATCATGCTGGGGAAAGCTTCAACAAGCATGACCTTGAAGATAATCTGCATGTGTGTGGCGCCAATCGACTTCGCCGCATCTAATGTATAGGGATTGATTTCCAATAAATTATTTTCAAACAGCCGTGCGACATAGGGCGTCATCGCAAAGGTTAAGGGGACGACTGCTGCTGATGTTCCAATCGTCGTTCCCACCAATGAACGAGTGAACGGCATCAGTGCAACCATTAAAATAATAAATGGAAAGGACCGAATGATATTCACAACAAAATCCAGCAAGCGATATATCTTTAAATTAGGAGACAGTCCTTTCTTATTCGTGATCACTAAAACAACTGCCAAGGCAAAGCCGACGATTGTCGCAATCAACGACGAGACAATCACCATAATTAAGGTACTGACTAAATTAGGCAGCAGCACTTGGGTAATTAACACGGAATTACTCACTGAACTTCACCTCCTGATAAAGAAAGTGATCTTGATCCGCAAGTTTCAGTAGCTTCTCACTATCTGCATCTGGTACTGATACGAATAACGTAGTCAAAGTCTCTTCCTTAAATTGTTCTGTTGTTGCCTTTAACAAATGGGGTGCTTCTATCCCTGCTTGACGCCACAAAACCAGAATATCCTTTTCTAACTTTGTCACAATTTTTACTATGCGATATCCGATTTTTCCCTCACTAAAGTTGATTGGTGACTCTCCTGTGATTGTTTGCAAAACGTTAGAATTATTAAGAAAAACCTGCTGAACAGTATCTTCTTCCACAATTTTTCCTTTTTGCAAAATGGCGACACGATCACAAATCTTCTTTACCACTTCCATTTGATGGGTTACCACGACAATCGTTAGCCCCATCTTTTGGTTCAATTTTAAAAGTAAATCCAAAATACCATTTGTAATGTTGGGATCCAACGCCGAGGTCGCCTCATCACAGAGGAGAATCTCAGGATTCATCGTCAAAGCTCTAGCAATCGCTGCTCGTTGTTTTTGCCCACCAGACAATTGCCTAGGCTTCATATGCGCCTTATCAGCAATCCCCACTTCTGTCAGGAGCTCTTCCACGCGTGCTTTGATTGTTTCTTTAGAGTACCCACTGCATTCCAATGGCAAAGCAACATTCTTATAGATCGTTTTTTGTTCGATTAAAGAATTTCCTTGAAAGATCATTCCGATTTTTTTCTTCATTTCACGTAATTGCTTTTCCGATAGTTTCTCTAGCGCTTGTGTACCAATCCTGATGCTGCCGGATTCACTTTGCTCCAATCCGTTGATACAACGCAGCAAGGTTGATTTCCCCGCACCGCTGATCCCTAAGATTCCCATAATAGTCCCAGACGGTATCGTCAATGAAATATCTTCTAAGATCGTTTGCTCGCCGTACCTTTTATTTATCTGATCGATGACTATCTCCATCTACTCAACACCTAACGTTTCACGCCTTGATAAGCGCCTCTAAAATAATTGTCTCGTTTTCGCACATCGTAAAAATCCGGGACCTCATCCTCTGCGATTTTTTTGATGATTTTACGTTTTTTCTCCAATAACTCCATGGGGTTCAATGTTTCCTCTAAACCCTCGATCATCGTTTCGAACACCTCATAAGGAAGACCGACACAAAGTTCTTCATCTTTCCAGCGTGCGACATAGCGCGTTCCAGAGCACATCATTGAAAGATTGATCAGACCTGTCTCGTAAGGATAGGATGTCCCTTCCTGACAGATCCCCTGCATTCCGGTCATCTTGATGTTTTTCGCTTGTCCATTAAAATACGCATTCCCCTGCAAGATCCGCATCGCATTAAACGGTGTTGTAATAACCAAAATAACGTCAGGAGCGCTTTTCCATACCTCAATAGGCTCTACCGCAACTCCATAAGAAGGCTCGCTGCAATAAACCATGTCATCCGCAATTTCCTTGCTTACCTCAATATCCTTATAGACTCCCATCTTGGCATGCTTTCGTCCACTAGCACTGTATTCATCATTTTCAATCAATCCTAAAGCTACTGCAGAGGCCGGACAACCGAAATTATCAATCGACAGTTTCACACTGATCCCTTCTGTTGCCTGCTGAACCGCTCGACAATAGGGAACCAATTTCTTTGTTGCAGGTGCGTCATAGGCTTCGAAAGCTTCTTTTGTTCGCAAAAAGCTGATCCCGACAACGTTCCGTTTCAGCTCCAACAAATAATTTAATCGGCGGTCGAGTTCATGATATTTATTCATAGAAAGTAAACACTCCCTTGAAATGATCATTAATCCCCTTTTTACTTTCTTTTGTCGTGAAAGAGTTATTGATTGCTTTCGCCCAATCCGTATCCTTATTCTTCTCTTTTACAATCAAGCTGATTGGAAAATCCTTCGCATGTTGGTCACGGATCAGATAATCCTTATAATCTTCACCTGAATTAAACATGAAAGTAAAGAAACAAGTCGCTGCGTCTAAGTCCTCTAAGCTACGAACCGTCTGAGCCTGTTCAATCTCCACGAACTTGAAGTTTTTTGGATTATCAACAATGTCCAATGCTGTATACCCCGATTTCTTCTCTTCGCTTAATTTGATTAAACCAGCATCTTGCATCATTAATAAAGAATTGTCTCTATTCATAGCATCATTCATGATTGCGATCTGCGCCCCATCAGGCAACTCATCGATTTTATCGTATTTAGATGAGTACAAGCCAATGCCCGTATAGTAAACGTGAGGCGTCATCATTGCTAACTCGCCGCCTTTTTGTTCATTGAAAGATTTCATAAAGGGTTCATGCTGGGCGAATGATGCATCTACATTGCCATCCTGAACAGCTTGTAAAGCCTCAATATTATTCGAAAAGACAACAAATTCCGGTGTATAACCTTCTGCCTCCATAGATTCCTTCGCTGCTTTCAATGAATTCTCTGATACTTGATTGCAGGCAATCTTAATATCCTTCTTCTCCTCTTTTTCCGTCGCGGCTTCCTTTTTTGATCCGCAAGCACCCAATACAAAAATTGCTGCTAACATAGCTAAAATTACTTTTGCCTTTTTCATTATGATTCTCCTTATCGTTTTTTTGTGTTAAAGCCCCATTCATGTGTTTGAGCGCACAAAAAAGAAACATACAATTCTGTATGCTCCCCCGATCCATAGAAAAAAACATGTTTCTCACACGCTAAAGAAAGGAGGGATTTTTTGTTTACTCATTGACTTAGAAACTCTAAGTCCACCGTTCACTCAAACTCACAGCTGATACATAAACAAAACTTCCACCTCCTAAAAATTAAAAGCGTTATCATTAAGAGTATAGCCGAAAGAGAAATACTTCACAATGACTCTTAAAAAATAAAGAATGCTAAAAAAGCCGAATCCATTGTTAGATTCGGCTAATTTTTATTATCGTTTCTTGAAGTACACCCATCCACTAGCCGCTAGCGCAACCATTCCTAAAACAACAAAAATTGGTTGTTCGCCTTCACCAGTATTTGGATAGACTTTTTTCCATGCGCTATCTAGCCAATTCTGACTAGTATTTCTTCCGCCAGTAACGTTCGATGTAATTTCACACTACAAAACGGTCATCAAGAGAGTTCCAAAATTTCAATTATTAATCCGTCACCCAAAGCTTATTATCATCCTTATACGGCCATTTCTTCGCACCGTTCTCAACGATGAATAGACGGGATTCATCAATTCCTTCATCGATCAATAGTGAGATTGTACGTTTTGCACCGCCTCCACCACCAGGGCAGACTACATAAATCGGGTTATCGCCATCTTTGAATTGATCAGCATTATCAACGACTAATTTTTCCAACTCTTCCGTATCTACTGGATACGCACGTACACTGATTGAGTTCGGCAGGTGTCCTTTTTTATAGTCGGCTTCTGGTTGAATATCAATAATCTGATAATCGGTTGAATCATCAGTTTCAAGTACCTTTTTCATATCTTCAGGAGAAATCATTTGCCATTCGATGTCTGCTTCCGCACGATCTTTCTTTTCTTCCTTTTTGTCGTTATTTGAACATCCTGCTACTACCAATGCAACCATGGCCAAAGCGATCAATAATCCACTTACTCGTTTTTTCATTTTTCAAAATCCTTCTTTCGTTCTAATTTTTGTTTGGATCACTTGCTTCATGAGTCCTTGCTTTCCATCCGCCAAAAATTTCCCACGCAAATAAACATACTGTTTTGGTATGCATTTTGAAGGTATCTAATTGTGTGGTTAATCACATATATTTTTTGAGGAAAAGAATGCTAAATAAACTCGCTTAGAGACTCTAAGTTGAATTTGGCCTCATAGTCATAGTCGTTTTGACATTTCTTTCACCTCCTGTGCCTCATGTAAGGGCTGTCTCAATCAAAGTATATAGAAAGGAAAACGCTTTTTCAATAACAATTCGCAATTAAGAGCAATGTTGCAAAATCTTTTATATCCGTTAAAAAACTTGAATAAAATCACACTCCACTCTAATAAAAAAGACACAGAAATGTTTGTCTGTGTCTTTGCTGTCATAGCTCAATTCTTCCTTTTAACCCATCACTGATTGCCATTTGCTGATCTGTGGTAATGACGATGCCCTCGATTGCTTCGAGCTTATTTAGTTCCGCTATTACTTCGTATGCTTTTTTTCCAAATAAGCGCGTTGTCCAGATTTCACCATCTAAGGATTTTTTTGAAACGATCGTTAAACTGGCAAGATCCGTTTCTATCGGATATCCTGTTTGACTGTCAAAAATGTGATGATAGGTTTTCCCCTCCCAGACAAACTTTCGTTCATATATACCCGATGTTACGACAGACTCATCCTTCACTTTGACCACCGCTACATAATTTCCTCGTGGCAGGAAGGGATTTTGAATCCCAATTCGCCAACGTCCTTCTTCTCGTTGCGGCGCGGGACCATAGGTCAGCACATTTCCGCCGAGATCAATGAAGCCGGCCTTTGCTTGTGCGGCTTTAAAATCAGCAATGATTTTATCGGCAAAATAGCCTTTTGCTAACGCTCCCAAGTCTATCGCCATCCCTGGATGCTTCAAGTAAACGGTCTGTTTCACATCATTTAATTCAATCGCAGAGGGATCAATCAACGGAAGCAGCTCCTGAATTTTTTCCGCCGAGGGATAGTTCGCATCTTTGAAGCCTACTCGCCACTCTTGAATCAAAGGGCCAATAGCGATATTCAGTGCACTGTCTTTGACCAAACTTTGTTCTTTTCCTATTTTGATCAATTCATACAGTTCATCATCTACTTTGACTGGTTTAAGACCTGCGTGATGATTGACTTTCATGAGTTCAGAGTCCTCTGCATTCGCGCTAAAGCGCTGTTCAAAGTCACGCAGCCGAGTCTCAGCATTTACTAACAAGCTTTCCGCTTCAGGATGTTGGACCCAAAGCTTGATCACGGTTCCCATCAAATGCAGTATTTTTTCATTCATGTTTGCGTTCCTCTCTTTTTCTCCTATCAATCAGCTTAATAGATTTCTAGTCAGAACAAAAGAGAAAGTTCTGGAATTGCTTTGAAACCGTTAATGTAATCGCTTATACTTCTAGGTATGAAAGAAAATTTCTAAAGGGGGATTTTATGTTACTTTTATCTCGAGAAAATATCAAACAAGTTTTTACCATGAAGGACGCCATTGAAGCAGACAAAATTGCCTTCCAATTATTCAGCGAAGGTAAGACAGATGTACCTTTGCGTACGCAGATCGTTTCAGAAAAACAGAATGGGACGTTTTTATTCATGCCTTCTTATGCACCTGATTTGGTTGCGGCGGCACTGAAAATTATCAATATTTTCCCAGACAATATCGATAAGGGCTTGTCATCCGCCCCTGCGCAAGTGCTATTAGTAGATGGCAAGACTGGCTATGTGAATGCTTTACTAGATGGTGTCACTGTTACTCAACTTCGGACTGGTGCCGCTTCTGGGGTCGCCTTTGATATTTTGGGTCGAAAGGACGCGAAGAAAGGGGCATTGATCGGAACGGGCGGACAAGCGGCGACTCAGTTGGAAGCCATGATTTGCGCTCGTAATTTAGAAACGGTCTATGTTTTTGATCAGAATCCTGAGCGGACAAAAGAGTTCTCAGCACAAATGAATGAAGAGCTGAAGGATTACGGCACACAGATATTACCAGCAGCAACTTCTGATGAAGCCATCAGCGATGCTGATTTGATTATTACAGTGACGCCTGCTTCCTCTCCTGTTTTTGACGGCAGCAAAGTTAAAGCTGGCGCAACAGTTAGCTGCGTTGGCTCTTATCAGCCCCATATGCAGGAAATGGATCCGGTAATTTTAGAACGGGCAAGCAAGATCTATTTTGATTCAGAAGAAGCCGTCCTTTCTGAGGCTGGAGATATTCTGATCCCGTTAGCGGACGGAACAATCACTAAAGACGACTTTACTGGCGATATCGGCGAAGTCTTGATGGGAACAGTCGGTGGGCGTGAAAATGATGAAGAAATCATTGTCTTTAAAACCGTAGGCATTGGCGCGCAGGATTTAGTCACTGCTCAAAAAATTTATGAACGCGCTCTAAAAGCAAACGTTGGTACGGAATGGAATTAACTAGCAGCTAAAATAAAAAAAGACTAGGAGGAAAAAAATCATGCCACATTTATCAGTTAGATTGTATCCTGGACGTTCAAAAGAGGTAAAACAAGAGTTTGCTAACAAGTTACAGGATTTAGTCGTAAAAGAATTGGGCTGTGAGCCAAACGTTGTATCTGTCTCATTCAAAGAAATCGAAAAAGACAAATGGAACGATGTGATCGAGGATGAAATCGCCGGCGAAGATGTTTATATCGAAGCGGATTTCTAAGGGGGATCGCCAATGAAAGAACATGCGAGTATTTTTAATGATGTTTTAGGACCGGTCATGATCGGGCCCTCCAGTTCTCATACGGCGGCTTCTGTCAGAATTGGGCGTGCGCTGCGTCAAATGGTCGCTGGAAAAATCACTTATTTTCAAGCGGATTTTGATCCAGAAGGTTCGCTGGCAGCAAGCTATATCACCCAATGTTCCGATATCGGCTTAGTGGGCGGCCTGTTGGGGATGGACCCAACAGATAGCCAACTGACACGTGCGATTGAAATTGCTAAAGAAGACGGCATGGAAATTCTTTTTCGTGTTGTTCCCTACGAGAATAATCATCCGAACACCTATAAGATGACGATCAAAACAGACCTTAATGAAAGATTGGATGTTGTTGCTCTTTCTGTTGGCGGTGGCATGATCGAAATCACTGAGATCAATCACTTTGCGGTTGAGGTGACTGGCGGCTTCTACGAAACACTACTTTTTGGCAGCCAGTTTACACTTGAAGAAGCCGAATTGTCCAAAAAAATTAGTAAATTCTGTTTTGCGGAAACCAAGGAGCAGGCTGGTGAAACCTTGCTGCACATCAAAACTCAGCAAGCCCTTCCTGATGACGAAGTGGCTTGGCTGAAGCAGCGAATGACAGTCAATCGAATCATTGCCTTCGATCCCGTTCTGCCAATCATGTCCCAAAAGGAAGCAAAGATGCTTTTTTCAACGGCTGAAGAAATGATTGCGTTGGCGAAAAAAGACGAGCTGGACTTAGCAGATATGGCCTTACGCTATGAAAGTCATCGGGGCAGTATTTCCGAAGAAGAAGTCTACCGAAAAGCTGAGGAGATTCTTGAAATCATGATCAATGGAATCAAAGTCGGCTTGGCTGGTACTTCCTATGACGATCGGATGTTAGGTTCGCAGGCACCGAAAATTCAGGCGAATCGGCAGAAGCTGATTGGCGATGCACTGCCCGCAAAAATCATCGAAAATATTTCAGCGTTGATGGAAGTGAAAAGCTCAATGAATGTCTTTGTTGCGGCACCTACTGCTGGTTCGTGTGGAGCCTTGCCGGGAACATTGATCGCTGTCAGCGAGTATCAGAAAAAATCTCACGATGACTTGGTTCGGGCGTTGCTTGCGGCAGGAATGATCGGTGTCTTTATCGCAGAATATGCCACTTTCGCCGCGGAAGTCGCAGGCTGTCAGGCAGAATGCGGCTCAGGATCAGGGATGACAGCGGGCGCACTGGTTCAATTAATGGGCGGTACCATTGAAGAGGCAGTAAATGCCGCTTCTATGGCCTTGCAAAATGTATTCGGCATGACCTGTGATCCCATTGGTGTGCGGGTGGAAGTCCCTTGCCTTGGGAAAAACATGATGTGCGGAATGAATGCTCTTGGTGCAGCGAATATGTCCTTAGCCGGATATGATGTCGTTGTGCCATTGGACGAAACAATCGAGAGCTTTAATAAAGTCGGTCGGATGCTTCCATCAGAATTGCGTTGCACCGGTCACGGCGGATTGGCACAAACCCCTTCTGGACTAGCTATCGCTGAACGCTTAGACTGTCCGTTGGATTGCTGTTGATCGACCCATCAAGAACAAAGGAACAGGAAAAAATTTGAACCGCCCCCAAAAGATAAGTTAATGTCTTTTGGGAGCGGTATTTTTTCGTAAACATCCGCTTATTTATTATAAAAGAGTCATAATAAAAAAAAGAAGTGCAACGAGAAGACAAGCTGTCCCTGCCACTTTAACCATCGTTCGGCCTCTTTTTTTAGAGCTTCTCTTCCTACGACTGAATACATTTTTTTTAGTTGGGAAAAATAACAGCACTATACCTAAAACAGCAAAAATCCCTGGCAACAGATAGTTTTTTTTCTGAATAGAAGTGAACGAGTTGCTTGTTGAGGGCAGCTGTTCTTTTTTTGCCTGATCCGTTTTCACTGTTTGATAATTTAGGGATAGTCTAGGCATTTTCTCTGTTAACTGCTCTTTTTTATTCGCTAACACTACTTGTTTGTCTTGAAGCGCAAGTTTCGGCTCCTCGTTCTTTTTCATCACGCCATAAAAATCCTGATCAAGTTGAATGGTTTTACCTTCGATTTTTTGCTGTCCCTTTGGCAGAAGCAAACGATATTCATACTCATCGAAGGCTTTTTTTAGTAACGCATTGCCAAACGGGTGCCGATAATACTCCCCATCTTGATCTGACCAGTCGCCAACCCCTAGGATGACTTCTATCAAGCGAGTATCTCCACGTTTTGCCGTAGCGATGTAATTAAAAGCACTGCTAGGACCTGAACCTGTCTTCAAGCCATCTACTCCCTCAAATGCATATTTAGCACCTGGCAATGAATAATTATAGGTCTCAAAGGTCTCCTCATAAGGGGTTCCCTTCATTGCCGTTACCTCCACTTGATTCGTAAAATCTAGTACCTCGGGATGCTCCTTGAGTAAAAAGAAAACCATCGTAGCTAGATCACGGGCAGTTGATGTATTGCTTCCATTAGGGTCAAATCCTTCTGGCTTATAAAGTCCTTCAAAGCTGGTGGCAGATGCGCCGCTGCAATTATAAAAAGTTGTATTCTTCATTCCGATTTTTTGTGCTTTTTCATTCATAGTATTGATAAATAGACCGGCATCATTATCAGAGACCGCATTGGCTAACATCACCGTTGCCACATTTGATGAAGGGACAATCACCATTTTTAATAATTCTCTTACAGGGTAGGCAACTCCAGACACGATTTTGTTGTTGCTAATAGCATACAACTGACTAATTTTCTGATCCTTTTCCGTCGCTACGATCTCAGTATCCAAGCTTAGCTTTCCATCTTTTATCGCATCAAAGACCAAAAAGACTGTCATCATCTTAGAAATACTTGCAGGTTCTCTCACTAATTCAGCATTTTCTTCCCACAATATCTGACCGTTTGCTCCATCAATCACAATGGATGCTTTAGGCTTATTCTTTTCTAAAACTTCTGTATAGCCTGCTGCTTTCGTTATCGTCATAATATCCTCAGCAGCAAAAACCGGAGATTGTAAAGTTAGTAAAAGCAACACTGAAAATAAAAATATTGTTTTCTTAATGATGTTCCCTCCTCGTATCAACTCATAGTTAAAAGTTTATCATACTCCAACTAATTATTTTAGATTAATTTTAACGTCGAAGATTTTTACTAGATAAGTTATTTTTCTATAATTTAAATAGATTTTTCTTTAAACTGCTGTAAGACATGAGAATAGTTAGACACTTCATTGAATACCATCATTTTACCCATTCCATACGTTTATGGTGCCCAACGGAAAATATCCATAACAATTAATAGCTTATCGCCTTGTCATAAGACTCGGCAGTTTTATCATTTTACCTTGATCGTTCATTAAATCACAAAAAATTCGAATTTTGATGGTTTTTCTTTTTTGTTTATTGTTATAATTATAAGAAAAAGACCTACGGGAGGATTTATGGCACAGATTATTTTTTATGTTTTGATTGGTTTGATGATCTTTCAAGCGATCATGCTTGTACGCGATGTCGTGACGCATCGGGAGGATTTAGGACCAGGGAATTGGTTAATTAATGGGATTATTGGATTTATTGCAGATTTTGCGGATACGATCGGAATTGGTAGTTTTGCCTTAACAACGATGATGCTGAACGTAACAAAGCAAAATGATGACGATCGAAAATTACCGGGAATATTAAATGTGGGACACGCGATTCCTGTGTTAACTGAAGCTGTGATTTTCGTCACAGTTATAAAAGTAGATTCCTTAACCTTAGTTTCACTGATCCTAGCCGCTATTGTCGGCTCTTGGTTCGGCTCAAAGTATGTTACTAAGCTATCAGAAACGGCTGTTCAGAAGTGGATCGGCTGGGCACTATTGATTACTGCTATTTTAATGCTATTGCGTCAAACTGAAGTCATTGCCTTATTGGGTAAAGGAAACACTGCGATGGGATTAACGGGCATCAAATTAATCGTGGGAATTATTGGGAACTTTTTCTTCGGTGCCTTAATGACGGTCGGTGTCGGGCTATACGCTCCTTGTATGGCGATGGTTTACATGCTAGGTATGACACCCTTAGCTGCTTTTCCTATCATGATGTGCTCATGTGCGGGACTTCAACCTGTCGCTAGTATCAACTTCATTCGTGAGAAAGCTTACTCTAGAAAAATTGCCTTAGCGATCACGATCGGCGGGATTCCCGGCGTAATTATTGCTTCTCAATTCTTGATGAACTTAGACATTTCGATGGTTACCTATTTAGTTATTGTCATTATTTTCTATACAGGAATTCAATACATCTTAAAATCACGCAAAACTGCAACAGCTTAAAAAAACGGTTCTGTGCCTAATGGGTACAGAGCCGTTTTATTTTTCTAATCTATTTTCACCCTTATGAAAGGCCTTGACCTTTTCTAAAATAAATAAAACACCGACAAGAATCAAAATAGAGATAGATAGCAACAATGAGTTCATTCCATTTCCATGTGCCAGCAATAGCTCCCGCAAAATCGCTGTAATACTGATCAGAATCAAGTAACGAACAGGAATGTGATGCCCTTCTTTGATATAGCGAAGAAGCATTAGAATAACCTCTAGTAAAATAAAGAGCGTTGCGATCTCGTCAATCAAAAGTGTTAGTTCGGACACATTGTTTAGCGGAATCACATGCATAATAATATTGATGATCCCTTCTGCCATGACAATTACTACAACGAGAATCAAGATAGCTAATAAAATATCCACGATCGTACTAATCGCTCGTTCGAATTTTGCAAAGGTATTGTTCTTCACCCCGTGTCCCCCTTTCTGATTTCATTTAAATTATAGCAATTTTTTGATTAACTCAGAAAAGATACGCACTTGTTGAGAGAGAAGCATTTGCTATAAGTTGTCCATTCCACCAAAAAAAGCCGCCAACTAAGATTGACGGCTTTTTCTTACTTTCTTCTTAAGAATGCAATTTTGCTTCTCGTGCCAAGGCTAGACAACCGATCGTTCCGGCGTTGTTGCCTAATTTTGGTGTCACGATATAGTCTTCTAATTCTGGTGTTTTTACATATTCGTTCATTAATTCTTTGAAGCGAGCGCGAACCTTTTTGACTAAATGCTCCTGCTGCATCACTCCGCCACCGAAGATGATCACATCTGGTGAAAACATCAAGGTGGTGTTATAGGCGCATTGGGCAATGTAATCCGCTTCGATCTCCCAGTAAGGATCCTCTTCACTCAAGTCTTGCCCTTTACGGCCTAAACGTTTTTCGATCGCTGGTCCTGCCGCCATACCTTCTAGGCAATGCCCGTGGAAAGGACAGCTGCCTTCAAAGTCATCTTTAGGGTTTCTACTTACTAATACATGCCCCATTTCGGGATGACTGAAGCCTTCGATAAAGGTGCCTTTTTGCAGCGCCCCGCCGCCAATACCTGTACCGATCGTATAATAAACCACACTGTTGACGCCATCGCCGCGCCCCTTCACGTATTCGCCATAACAAGCCGCATTCACATCTGTCGTCCAAGCAATCGGCAGATCAAATTCCTTCTTCAACGCGCCGACAAAGTTATAGTTTTGCCACGCCAATTTTGGTGTTGAGGTAATATAGCCATAGGTTTTCGAATCACGATGAATATCAATGGGACCGAATGAACCGACTCCAATACTCATCAGCTGGTCCGCATATTTTTTGAAGAAGCCGATGACTAACGCCATTGTTTCTTCTGGTGTCGTTGTTGGGTAGCTGGCACGTTCGATAATTTCCAGATCATTATTTCCTACAGAGCAAACAAATTTTGTGCCGCCGGCTTCGATGCCGCCAAATAATTTTTCCACTAAGCTTCACTCACAATCCTTTAGATTTATTCCACATACAAGGTCACGAATTTTGCGTGCCCGATGCTTTCAAGCTCTATTGTATCATTATTTATTGGCAGCGGTTCCTTTGTTTTTTCTTTCAAGTCAACTTTTTCAGCCACTTTGATCGTTTGATTGAATTTGATTGTTGCGTGTCCGTCTTTTTCCAAGAGTCCATTATAAAGACGTAAGATATAACCTGGACGGTTCTCAGCTTTTTTCAAGATGCTCAAAGTCAAATTTCCCTCAATTTCTAAGAGACTAAAGGTTGCCGGCAGCGTTTGCTCCACATCGCCTAAAGTGAAAATCAAACGAGAATTTAAAAACTCCGCATATTGATAGACTTCAATCGGCGTCACGGCTTGTTTTGCCAGTTGCTCGACATTTGCTTGGTCAAAGCTTTCCGCAAAATAAGCAGCCGAAAATTCAAAGCTCAATGTTTTATGAAGTTGCGCATCGGGGGTAGCGATCACGGTTTCGCCAGAAGCACGACCGGGACGATACATCAGATTTTCTTTCCCCATAAAACCATAGGTTCGGAAAATCGTTAAACGAATCGTATCGAATTGTTCGCCGATAATTTCATATTCCCGCACGCCTTTTGGCATGACAGCAACGCCGCGACTGTCATCGAATAATCCCACGAAGGACTGACAAGTTTCAATAGCAATCGGTTGTTCATTCCATTGTTCTTTGTTAGCTTCCCATAAGGCCATTTCTTTTTCAAAAATGACCGGACGCTCCAAGGTACCAAATTGCTGATCAGCGATCGAGAATTTTGACGCGATGCCGGTATCAAACAAGACACAAACACGATGACTATCTACCATTTGATTTTCTACAGTCAATTTGAAATCTAGCAATGGTGATTGTTTCTTCATTGACAGCTCAAGTGTGATTGGTAATTTTTCCGAGACCTTCTGCTCAGCACGTTCAGTTAAATCTTTCGGAACCTTCAGTAAGTATTCTAAACGGATCGTCTGATAAATATCCGATTGTTGAATCGTGACTTTAGGTTCAAAATCTGTTGACGAGATAATAAAATCCTTCGCTGGCGGAGAGTAGTTGAAGGAATCGCCATCGTCTCCATTCTCTTCGATTATCCCTTGATTTCTGTATAAAACATTGCTGGCTTTGTCTAAAATATCTAAAGAACCGTTTTTATTCACAGTAATTTGATAATGATCATTTTCAATCGTGTGATTCGTATTTTCTCGTAGTGGTGCATGACTATTTCCTGAGAGATCAACCGTTAACTGTGTATACCCCATGCTTGGTACGTCTGTTGTTTCAATCACGATTTTTGCTTTATAAACTTTTTCAGGTAAATAGATTTCCTTAGTTGTATTCAAAACATTCCCTTGGTTCAAGACATACTCCGTTTGGTCAACCAACTCTAAAATGGTATAAGGCAACGAATTGCCTGCTTGATCAAGAATAGCAAAATCTTTTTGCGGCAAGTAAACTTCCGCTTCGATCACACCATCACGTGCTTTGTCGCAGGTATTGAACAGGGTGAAGGTAATTTCCTGCGCCTGTGGATTATTGATCGCCGTTGAAATTTGACGCAACGTCAGTTCTACAAGATTCATAGAGATATCTCGTGCCTGCTTGTAACGCATATAGACATCCTCATTGGTTGTATCAGAAACACAGGAACCAATCGAATCATGTGCGGCATTTTCAAACATTAATTTCCAGATTTCCTTGACTGTTTCAACTGGATACTCAAATCCCAATTGCATCGCCATCGTTAGAACAGGCTCCATTACATTCACCAAATAGTGTTGAATCTTCGTGTTCATCGCTTTCAAATCAGAGCGCGAGGAGAAGATCGTCTTGTGAATCCGCATCAGTTTTCCATTAATCAATTCTCCTGCGATTTCTTCTAATTCTGGATGCCGTTCTTTAACCGCTGCGATATAGTTTTCAATCGTTGAAAATTGCAGTTCATATTCACCTTGATACAATTCGTTCATTTGCTCAACCAATTTCGGCAAATTCTCTCTTACAGGTGCTTGATCAAATCCATTTGGAAAATAGACTTGATCGGTCGAACTGCGACCCCAAGTCGTCTTAAAGGGTTCTTGATGTAAAAATTCTGCTAAATCCGCTTCACGTTCAGGAATCGCGCCACCAATATAATAACCACTAGGGATTTGATAAACATTGACTACCGATCCATCCTCTCCACGCCATTTATATTCTGTATGAGTCACTTCATCATCGCTTACTCCGCGCCAAAACATCGTATCACTGATACCAAATTCATGATAAATTTGAGGCATACTAGCTGCTTGACCAAAAGAATCAGGAACGTAGCCAACATTCATGTAACCACCAAATGCTTCACAAATCTTCATCCCATACAACATATTTCGGACAATACTTTCTCCTGAAATCACAAGCTGATCTGTTTGAGTATACCACGGACCGATAATCAGCTTTCCTTGCTTGACAAGCGCTTCGATCCTTTTCCGATCCTGTGGACGCCATTTCAAATAATCATCTAACAAAGAAGCCTGCCCATCTAAAATGAAGCTCTCGTATGGATTATCTTTTTCTAGCTGGTCCAGGACCTTCTTCAAATCATGCATTAAATAGATTTTCGATCGGCTAGTAGTAAAATACCATTCCCGATCCCAGTGACTATGCGGTACCACGTGTACTGTTTTTTTCATGCAAACGTTCCTCTCATTTAGTAAAACAGGCACTCAACGATTTTCATCGCCAGTGCCTATTAATTTTTACACTCTTATTAATTCTCAAAGCTCACATCAATGTCATCCAATTCAATTTCTTCTGTTTTGTCTTCTTGTTTGTTGAAATTGACAAACAATGGAGCCACAAAGCCGATAAAGGCAGCTCCGATAAATAAACCTAGTAAGTAAGCCCAACCATTCCCAACAGTGAAGAAGCCATAAATCCCTCCAACAGGCGGCATTTTAGCGTACATTCCAAAAGCGATACCTAGGCCTGATGCGATTGCACCACCCAACATGTTAATTGGGACTAGTTTTAAGGGGTTTACCAATGTGAAGGGAATCGCCCCTTCTGTGATTCCAATAAAGCCCATTACAAAGTTGTTGCGTCCAGCATCCAATAACTCCTTGTTGAAACGTTTCTTATGAAACACAGTCGCCAATGCATAACCAAATGGCACCGCACAGATTGCTACATTCACAATAATTGCAGGTAGGTAGACTCCTTCAGCCAATAGGACATTTCCTGCCATCCAAGCGGCTTTATTCACTGGTCCGCCTAAGTCAGAGCCGATCATCGCTCCCATAATCATAGCAAGCAAAATCTTATTGACATCATTTTCAATCATGTTGCGGATCCAATCAACAAGACTCGTATTGATCCACGCTAACGGTTCGGAAAGTAAGGCGCCCATTACGATCGCCACCGATAATGTTGCGATTAACGGTAAAATAACTAGTGGCATAACACCAGAAAATGACTCCGGCAATTTGATTTTTTCTTTCGACCATTTCACTAAATACCCTGCCAAGAATCCGGCGATCACGGCACCCAAAAATCCGGCATTTGTATTTGAAGCAACGGCTCCACCGATAAACCCTGCTCCTAAAGCAGCCTTGTCACCAATTGAATAAGCAATAAATCCAGCAAGTACCGTATTAATCAAGCCGATACCGGTCCAACCGACCTGCTCAATCAGATAAAGTGCATGTTTGAATCCCTCCGCTTCCGCATAGGGATCTAAACTGGTTATTCCCATACCGAGCGCGATCATTTTCGGGATCGCGACGACAAGAGAGGCACCAATAATCAACGGCAGTACAAAACTGATCCCACTCATTAAGTGGCCTTTTAAATCTGCTAGAACTTTCTTCATCATTCCTGCTCCTTTTCTTTCATTTAATTTGCCTGTCTTTGCTGAACAGCAGCGATACACTTCTTCAAAACAGCTTCTGGTGCTTTGATACAAGTATTGATATTCACTCGAAGCTGTGGCTTTCCTTCAAAGCGTTCCAAACCAACCACTTTTTGATCCGTTGCCAACAGCAGAAAATCGGCTTCTTTGGCTTCTGCTGCAGTTATTTCATTAACTTGGCCTAATGATCCTTGTTGTTCGATTTTGACATCATAGCCCAGTTTAGCTCCAGCCTTTTCTAATGCTTTTGCCGCCATTGGCGTATGCGCTAACCCTGCTGGACATGCGGAAATTCCTACTATTTTCATCTGATTCTCTCTCCAATCATTTCTTTTTTTATCAATTCAACTAATTGTGTTTTATCTTCTGATTGTTGAACTTGTTGAATAAATTCTGCTTCTAACAAAGCCGTTGCTAAGCGACTCAGCATTTCTAAATGAACAGTACCTTCGTCTTCTTTGGGAACCATCAAAGCAAAAACATTTTTTACTGCAGAATCATCGAAGGTTTCCCATTCAATCTCATGCTTTAAACGAATGAACAAGACAGTCGGTGTCAAAACAGTATCGGCTTTCGCATGAGGAATAGCAAAGCCCTCCTGCAGTCCGGTGGAATATTCTTCTTCCCTTTCATTGAAGGCTCTGCGCGTTTCATCCACATTTGTCACATACCCTGATTCATAGGCATAGCTCGCAATGACTTCAAATAGCTCCTCTTTCGAAGCAACCGTTACATCTAAAAGGATATTTGTTTCTTTAAAGTTCATATCGGCAGCTCCTTTCTAATAGTTTTTTTGCCTTTATATGTTGATTCGTAAAACGGCTTCTCACATTTCTAGAAACGGTTTGCTCATTCATAATGAAATAAACTTATAGGAAAGTCCAATCGATCTTCGTTTCCCTTATCATTTCGAAACTGTTGAAGCAGTAGCAACACTGGTATCGCTTTACACCTTTAATTTACGAGGTTTAACCTTTTGTGTAAACACTTCCAATTTCCAATTAATTTGGCAATCGTTAGTAAAGCGTTTTCCAAATAGATTGCCATTGGTTTTGGAAAAAAGCAGGACTGCTGAACGATTTCATTCTTTTCTTCAATATTGTATGATGAGGACAAGTACCGGAGGTGAACCAAGTGTCTAAGCTTGCTTATCAACGATTAGATGACCTATTAGAACTATTAGCTAAACAGACGACGCCAATACCAATGAAGGAGTTGGCCAATAGCTTTGCTATTTCCGAACGGACAATACGGACAGACATTGCCAATCTAAACGATTTATTAAGCAATGTAGGAGCCTCAATTACCTTGGTTCGGGGACAAGGGTATTTGCTGTCGATTCATTCTAAAGAGCAATTCGATGAATGGTGGTCGGAAAGCATGTCTTCTTCAGTTACTCACCTAACAACGAGCGAAGAACGACAAGCCTACTTGCTTTTCCTTCTATTTAAGAATGAAAACCCTTTATCGTTAGATGATTTTTTGGATCAACTATTTGTTAGTAAAAATACGTTTTATTCTTATCTAAAAACAGCTCGTGATCATTTAATGTCTTATCAATTAAAAATCATCAACCGTCCAAACATTGGCTTTGAAGTTTTAGGTAATGAGTTCGCAAAACGACAGGCCATTAGTGATCTATTAATCGAAAAAGATTTGCAGGAGTATTTAGTTGGCTTTACTGAGATGGAATTGTCCCTCTTTGATAACATCGATCTAGGGCTTTTACAAAAATTGGAGCTTAAACATCTCGCACCTTTGGAATTACTCGATTCAGATTATTATCATAAGAATATTCTCTCCCATTTTGCTTTAGCAATCAGCCGCTTTCTAGCTGGTCATGAAATGAGTGAATTTCCTTTACGAGTGCCGATCTTAAAACAACAGGCTCAAAATGTATTGACGCATTTTTTAGCTGAGATCGATCAGGCATTTGATATACAATTGACCAATGGTGAAAAAAATTATTTTACTTACTATTTGGCTTTAAATGCTCCACGGTTAGTCGAGACAGCAGCAACGAACAACTCTTCTATCAAGACGGCTCAATCGATCGTTGACGAACTATTACGTGCGATTAAGCGAACCTCAAATTTTGACTGGATTGAAGATAAAACATTGATTGAGGATCTGACCTCGCATATCGAAGGCTTCATTAATATGAACTTAATGAACGCTCGTCGCAGCAATCCATTGCTGACGACTATAAAAAAATCCTTTCCCCAGGCATATGATCTGTGTCTAACACATTTAGAAATAGTTGGAAAAAAGCATGGATTGTATTTCTCTCAAGATGAGGTCGGATACATCGCCTTGCATATCGCGGGGGCAATGGAAAGAAATTCTATCAGTGATCATCGAAAATATCGCGTGATCTTGGTCTGTGGAACCGGTCGTGCCATGAGTCGTATCATCGAAGCGAAGATCAATAAATACTATCAGGAAACTATCGAAGTGGTTGAACGGCTTTCTTATGTAGAGCTGCAACAGCAGGATCTCACCACTATTGATTTTGTGATTACAACGGTGCTGTTAGAACAATTGAGTATCCCTCATGTTTATATCAATATGGCAAAATTAGACAAAGAAATTGTAAAAATCGAGCACTTCCTATCGCGTTTCACCGAAGCAAATGACGAAATTTATTCCTTATTTCATGAGGATTTTTATCTTCATGAAGACGTGGAAAATAAAGAACAGTTGCTTGAACGAATGACCTTGCAACTGTTCCAAAAGGATTTTGTCCCTGAAAACTTTCTTGACAGCATTATGAAACGAGAAGCAATCAATCAAACCAATATCAATGAGTGGTTGGCGATTCCTCACCCTATGTCGCTATTGGCAAATCAATCTGCCGTATCCGTAGCCATCCTTCCTAATGGTGTGGATTGGGGCAACGGTGATTTAGTCAAGTTTGTCTTTCTATTTGCTATTACCAAAGAAGATTACGAAGACACAGAGGAAATCTACAGTCTTTTATTGGAATTGATGGAACGTGAGGATATTCAACAAGCCCTTCTGCAGCAAAGCGATTACCATCATTTTTTGACCTACATCAAGCAACTATAAAGAGTGGAGAGACAAATTTTTGTTCTTCTTCTCTCTTTTTTTGCTGCCTCTTTTATCAATGATCCACAGAAGTATTATGGATAAAACAGCGTTAAGTTGAGAAGTTCTTTAATAGCAATGATTTTGATAAAACTGAAATTCCCTCATAATAAATTCCTTCGTCCGAAAAGTTCTCCTCCTTTCATTCTTTAAATTTCCCAATATACTTAAAAGATTGAGCCAAAATAGGACATAAGTCTGATAGCAATCGATCCTTCGACTGCTATACTTAAGAAAAGGGCATAAAACGTTCACTCTGTTTAGCAGGAGGAAGGAGGAAAATAAATGAAAGAGTCGAATAAAAAGGGAAGTTGGGGTAGGAAGCTTTTCTGGATTTTATTCTTTTTAGTATTTGGGATAACAGCGGTTACAAACTTAGCGATTGATCATCAGTTTACCTGGTTTCGTATCGTAGGGAGCAGTTTGATTTTTGCGGGGATGCTATTGGATGCTTTGTTTTTTAGTAAGAATGCGCGGGTGATTCATTCCGTTTCAATCTTCACTGTGCTAGTCGTTCCTTATTTCATGGTGCTGGAACGAACCGTAAATACTTATTTTTTGGATGCGCCGATTTACTGGCTACGGCCGATAGGCTTACCTATCGCGTTGACTTGGATCGCATATTTCTGGATTAACATTGGCATTCGAAAACTGTTGCATTGGAATATGGGCTCTTGCTTAGGAATTGCGTCTTTATTAGCGATTCCAGCAGTCGTTGTAACCAACTTGGTTGCTAACCAAACCAATGTATATTCTATTATTGAGATGAGCTTTGTAACGATCGTCACGCTTCTGGGTTGTGGCGCATTGGGATTGATCGCTGGGCTCTTCATGAGAAAACGAACTCGTTAAAAAGACATCCGGCTTTTGTTGAAAGCTGGATGTCTTTATTTGTCTATTTTAAAGGTAATGCTCCTTGATTGCTTCGGCTGCGGCCTCCGCCCCGTTTACTTCTTGCATTAATCGTTTCATCTCTTGGGCTTTCGCCTGCGTCTCAGGGGTACGAATGTGTCTAATCGCTTGCTCCAGTGCTTGAGCTGAAAGGTTATTTGGACTGACTGCTGCGGCATTGCCGAATCTTTCGCAATAAGCGACATTGACCTCCTGTTCGTATTGCAGCCCGATTCCTATAAACGGTTTGCCTGAAGAGCAAGCGGTTTGGACCGTGCCTTCACCACCATGGATCACTGAAAAATCAACTAATTCAGAAACACCAAGCGCCGGCAGCCAGTCAAATACATGGACATTACTTGGCGCAGCCTGCTCCTGTATATAGCTTTTAATGGGGGCGATCACCTCAAAATCGGTTTGTTCGAAATAACTTAAAAGCTTTTCAGCCAGTGATTGATTGCCTGAACTGCCCATGGCGAAATACACCACTGATCGGTTGCTTTCACGTGCCCGCTCTATTACTTGAAGAACCTCCGTTGGCATCGTATAGGGTAATCGAGCAAAAATCGGTCCCACCGATTGGTAATTATCGGGGAACGTTACTTCTGTCGTAAAAGCTGGATGGGTGGTGATCAAGTTCAAATCCCCATCCAGCAGATCCAACGTATACTTAGGCAGCGGAAGATTGTAGCTTCGTGCTGCTTTTTTGAATGCTCTTGGTTTCCAAGTTAGCTGTTTCGCCACTTTGAGAAAGACGTGCCACAATGCAGTTGCTGGGAGATACGCCTTATTTAGTTGGCTTGGAATGATACATTCCTTTTCATGATCAAAGTGCGGGCGAGACATCGCGATTGGTTTGACATACACCAACGGAATCTTGCTGATACGTGCAGATAAGAACATCGTCACATTACTGCCAGTCACAATGACACGAGGAGCGAGCTGCTTCAACAACCCTAGTTCGTTTTCTACTCGTTCCGCAACGATTTCGCTGGTAAATGGATTTTTCAAACTTTTTCCTTGATCAAATTGTAAGATCGCCTTCTCCTGCTGAATTGTCAGCGTCGGCTGCATTAACGTAACATCAAAGTTCTCTTCTTTAATCAATTCTAAATAGGTCTTAGAGAATCCGCAAAAAACGCAGTGGTACTCCTGGCGTAAAACCTTCGCAATCTCAATCATGCGTGTCGTTTCTGCCAAGTTGAATGTTGCTGGCGCAAAAAGAATGGTTTTCATCATGGGCCTCAGCTATTCTTCCAAGGCTTGTTCAACAGCCTTTTGCGAATGAATTTCCGTCGTATCAAAAACAGGGATCGTGACATCTTTTTGCTGAATCAACAGACCAATTTCGGTACAGCCTAAAATGACCCCCTCTACACCTGCGGCAATAGCCTCCTGAATGACTGCGATGAATCTTTCTTTAGACGCTTCTAAAATTTTACCATGACACAATTCATCAAAAATAATCTGATTCACTGTCTCGATGTCTTGCTCGTTGGGAATCCAGACATCGATCCCGCTATCAATGATCCTTTGCTTATAGAATTCTTGTGTCATCGTATATTTGGTCCCTAGAAGCGCGACTTTTTTAATTCTATTGGCCTGTAATTCCGCGATCGTCGCATCAGCAATATGCAGAATCGGAATAGCTATATGACCTGCGATCTGTGGTGCGACTTTGTGCATGGTATTGGTGCAAATCAATAGAAAATCAGCCCCCGCCTGCTCTAGCTGCTGCGCCTCTTTTCCAAGAAGCTCTCCGCTTTTTTCCCATTCATTTCTCACCTGACATTGCTCGATCTCTTCAAAGTCTACACTTGCCAACTTGATTTTGGCTGAATGCAGCCCGCCTAATGTCTGATTCATCAATTCATTGATCCGCGTATAGTAGGTCACTGTACTTTCCCAGCTCATGCCGCCTAATAGTCCGATTGTTTTCATCCGTCCACCTCTTCTTGCTTCGTTATTTCTCCATTATAGCAAGGAACAACGTGGAAATCCTATTTTTCCACTACAAAACAAAGGGTTTCAGAACCAGAGGAAGGCTGTGAGCCGCGAATATCTCCATAGACCTCCATCGTGGTAAAACCAGCCGTTTCCAATTCCCCTGACAGCTCTGCTTCAGTGAAGACCGTTTCCCAAATAAAAAATTCTTTGAAGGAATCCGAATACAACAAATAATGCTGATCTAAATAGGTCGCTGTCCCTGGATACTTCTTTTGAGCAGATAAATGCAGGCACGGCTCACTTGTCCAAAAATTCTCTTCTTCCAGCTGCCACGTATGCTTGTCCTCAAAAGTCTCATACTTACTTGTCGTAAAAACATCAAAAACAAATCGTCCGCCTTTTTTCAAAGCCGTATAAACCTTTTGAAAGACACGCTTCCGGTCTTTTGGCGAAAACACCCCCAGATCACAATAAATCAAGACGATCAGATCATAGCGATCCTGTCCTAAGTCTTCCTTTAGATAGTCGCCGCATTGATAATTAATGGCGAAATTCTTTGCCTCCGCAGATTTCTTTGCATGGGCGATACTCAATTCTGAAAAATCAATGCCGCTTACCTGATAGCCTGCTTCATAAAAGCTTTCCCCATAAATTCCTGGACCGCAGCCAAGATCCAACAGCTTCGGAAATTCCTGCACCGGACATTTTTCGGTCAGCCAGCACATGGATTGGTTGATATATTCTTCCCTTCTCGTAGCCCCATCAGACGCTGTATCCAAATGAGCTGCCAGCATTTGCGGTGCCAGGTGCTCATCTAACCAGATGGAATCCTTGCTAGTACTGAATATTGGGATATTTCGTTTCAATTTATTGATCATTTTCTATTCCTCTTTCTACCTGACGACAATCCAGCAGACACCAAAAAAACGTGGAAAATTTCTGCACACCAAATAAACTGTCTTTTCTTTCGAAAATTTTCAGTTTATTCAATGTCAGAATCCTTTTCCACGTTTCACTAAATTACTTCAGTTGCGTAATGAGTAGTGCGCCGGACCAAAACCGCCTCTTCTCTTTCTCATGTGATTGTCGTCCCTATAAGGTTACCATGCCGCAGACTGTAAAAAAAGAACCAATCATGTAAAATGATTGATCCTTTTATGCTATGCTGCCATCTGACTTGCCTGATCCAAAGCTTCTTCTAATTGTTTGTACTGCTCTTCTGTCAAATAAGGTTCATAGGTCTCCTTGATCTGCTCAATTTCTGCTTGAGACAGTTGGCTTCCATTACTTCTGATCGCATCCAGCAAATCATTGAAGTCTTCTTCTGAGACCAGAGAATTATTTTCTTGCGCAGTCTCAACGATTTCCTGAAATTCTTCCATTGAGATCGTTTCAGCTTTCTTAGGCAATTTGATCTTTTTATCTGAATTTTTCGCTTGATTATTTAGCGTCAAGCCTATTTGAGCAGTAGTATCCTCGTCCTTCATTGTGAGACTCATTGTTGTTTTTTGTGTATGTTTTTTCGTATTCAAGGTTGTCGTTTGTTTGTACTCAGTTAAATCATCCATATTTTTTTCTAGTTCTTTGACAAGCTCCTTGGCCTCTTTATCTCCGTTTTCTTTTGCATACTTGATAAAGTTCTGAATGTCTTTTTTGGTGAAGGTACGCTTCAGCGTATCTCCCTCTTTCTCAAAAGAATCCGGATCTAAAGTCGCTACATAATCACTAACTAATGTTGGACTAACAGCCTCACTCTTGGAATCAGTATCTTTCTTGTCTCCGCTTTTTTCCAGATCTTCCTCATTCGCATAGATGTATTTACCCTTTAACTGTTCAAAGTCTTTCGCGTCAAATGGAACATCTGGATTGAACTCTTTTGCGATGTCTACTAATTCCGTCATAAAATCTGTACTCATATAGACGGACTGTTTCTTTACATCCATAAATAGCGTTAAAGGCAGCTTCTGACCTAATCCATCAATGGACATAGTCGTTGCCACTAATTCCTTCTCACTATCTTGTTGGTAATCACCTGTGATTTTTGTTCCGCTAATCATTTTTGCTGCCATATCAATCATTGTACGCGTCGGTGCATCAGCATCCTTTGTTTCTATTGATACTTTATCAATCACAGCAGAGTATTCCCCTGCATTCATCTCCCCCTGCTTCACTAGTTCTTCAGAAAATTCATCCTGTGCCTGCTTTTTACATCCTGCAAAAAGAACCAATGCAAAGGCAACAACCATAACCAATTTCAACTTTTTCATCTTTCTCTCCTTTAGAATAACTATTAAAAGACTTTCTTCTATCATATCGGTCTTGAGTTCCTAATACAAATCATTTCGTCATAAATACTTTATTTTTCAGATAAAAAAATATTTTTAATTATTTTTTTATCTGGTGCCAACACATGAAAATGATCGGTAAATAATTAAAAACAAAACTCACTCGTTGCCAAAATCCTAATTGCTTGAAAATAGTGAATGGAGTCAATTGCGGCAAGCGTGCCAACCCATAAATTGCAGCTACTGCAATACTGAGTAAAAAGAAAAAGAGGTATCGGCGACTCGTTTGGTGATCCTTTTTCTTTTTATAGATCAAATACAAAATCAACGGAAAAAGTAAAAAGCCAGCATAGCCGATCCCCGAGCCGACATTGTGTACCCAAGTTGAAACGTTCCACTGGGCATCTGCGGTATCTACACTAAATAGGCCCGTAAAAATACAATCTCCGATCCCATAGAAGCCAATCGCAGCAGCAGCTAAGCCAGCTAATGGTTTAGAAATAGCCTGAAATGCTGCGTAAATCGCCGGTAAAGAGAGAACATAAAAACACCCGGCAACCACTGACCAAACTAAAAAGGCCGTACGAACTGGACTTCCAACATCACCGAACAAACTCATCACGGACGTCATCTGATCGAGTTCTGGATAAAAAAATCCTAAAATATATGGAGTTAAAAAATCACTGAGCACTCCTATTAGTAAAAAATAGAAGCCATATTTTTTCAAATTCTTCACTTTCCCATCTCCTTGAATCCTGCTAAGAATAATTCTAGCATTGACCAGCTCAACAGGGAAAAGAAAGCCTCTGACTAGTTTAGCAAGTAATACAGCATACGATTGGGATCATCATAGAAGAGCTTCGTTTCCTTAAAAGCAATCGTTTCTTCTAGCGGCAAACTCTCTAAACCTGCTTCAGAAAACTGATAGATCGTCGCTTCTGGATAGCCCAATAAGATCGGCGAATGGGTGGCTATAATTAATTGACTGCCAGCCTTGACCAACCGATGAATTTCCTGCAATAGAGTGTATTGTCTGCTTGTCGCCAGCCCTGCTTCCGGCTCATCCAAAAGATAAAAGCCATCTTTGCCAAAACGGTTTTCTATGATGGACAACAAGCCTTCTCCGTGAGAGCGGGTATGCAAAGATTTTCCACCATAGGAAGCAAAGGCTAACCCTCCTTCGATCGGATCTCTTGATAGCTCCTCTAATTCCGAGGCCACATTGTAATACGTTTCGGAACGTAAGAAAAACTTGGTCTTTGGAATTTTTCCTTTTCTAATTAAACAAACTGATTCATGCAAATTCGAATGACTTTCTACCGTGTTAAAGTTAAAATTCTGACTGCCTCCTTCTGGATTAATCCCATAAGCAACGGCGATCGCTTCCAAAATTGTGGATTTCCCTGTTCCGTTATCCCCTGATAAAAAGGTCACTGGTTTTTCAAACGACAGGCCACCCCTGCGCAGGATCTCCTGAATAGCAAAAACACCGAAGGGATACTCCAAGTGGTTGCCTATTTCCGATAGCTTTAATTCATGAACAAACATCGAATCCCCCTTTCAAAGACTTGCTAGTTCTTATTAAAGCTATTTTATCATTGTTCATATATAAAAATACTGTCTTCTGCATGTTACGAAAGGGAAGTAGCTATTCTGTTCAGATTGATAGCAACTACTCTTTGGAATTTTTCTAAGGCGAAATTTTTAAAACTACCGTTCCTATTTGAATAAAATTTATATCGACTTCCTTTTGATATCATAGTTTTTTGGCATAGAAGAAAAAAAACAGAGAATTTCTCCTCTGTTTTTGTGTTCATCCTAAACGAATAAAATTAGCAACTTTAATACCTATATTAAAACGTTCGTTTGGCAATAGCCATGTATTTTTTCAACAAGCCGCCACATAAGAAAGATAAAGCAATGAAGATCATTCCTACAATAACTCCAGTGAACACTTGCGGCATTCCCGTCAAGGTGATGAATAAGACATTAAAAGGAATATGAAGAATTCCCAACAGATTCAATACTGCTACCACGGGCAATCCGATCCCGATCATTCCAAAAGCTCCTGTCAATACAGTCAAGATCGGTACAATAAAGATCCCTGAAAAGATTACTGCAAGGGCACTGCCAAGTCGTTCCATTACGCCTCTCTCCTTTTGCTCCTCACCAGTTGTACGATACCCATTTCTTTTACTCATTTTTTGTTCCATTTTAAACACTCCTTCTTATTTTCGATTTTATTTTAGCCGTTTCATGTTTGATAAAACGAATACTATGATTTGATACCGAACGATGGTATGTATAACTTTAAAATAAAACTGCCTTTGCAGGCAGAGATTATTTTTTTTGTTCGTACAATTTGCGAAATTTTTCCAAACGTTTAATTGCGTCTTCGTTGAAAACCTCAATCCCCAGTTTAGCCATCATTTCTTGGAATAGAGCGAAGCGATTAACGACACTGCTTGGATCATCGTCATGAATCAATGGAATCAACCAAATATTTATCAATAGTAGAATCACTTCTGCTAGCTCTTTCGGATACTCTGTTTGAATCGATCCATCTGCGATCCCCTCTTCAATAATCGGCTGTACATAATGAGGAGCAGATTCTTTGAAAATACCTTCTAGCTGTATTGCCAGCATTTGAGGATTTTTCAAAAAGTCTGGCGCCATTTGAAACATATCATCCTGCCGTGGATTCTCTAAAGCCGATGTGAATAATGACTGCAGCTTTTCTAAGCCGTTCATACTTTTATTTTTTTCAAGCTGTTTGATATGCTCGAGTTCATTCTCATTGTTTTGATACAGCTTATCCATTACTCCATCTAAGATATCTTCCTTTGATTTGAAGTGATGATAGATCGCGCCTTTTGATAAGCCGCCAAGATTATTGACGATATCTTGAATCGACGTATGCTCATATCCTTTCTCTAAAAACAGCTGCATAGATACCTCTATAATCTTATTTACTGTTTCTTCTGGGTATTTATTCCGAGCCATACATTCTATCTCCTATCCATACATTCAGTTGGTATGTATTCACTATAATCGCTTCTAGCAACAATGTCAACCGTAAAAAAAGATTATTACTGAGTTTCTCTAACCCTTTTTCTTGCGACTCCATCCTTCGCGTATTTTCCCTTTTAAGTGTTGATAGGTTAAAAACTGTTGGCGTTCACGTTTAATGGCCTTATAGCGCTTCGGTTGCTTCTTGTAAAATTCTTGATGATAATTCTCCGCGGGCCAAAAGGTTTCTGCGGATCTGATTTCTGTCACGATTGGTTTACTGTACCGATTAGAATCAATGACTGCTTGCTTCTTATTCTCGGCAATTTTCCGTTGTTCTTCGTTGGTAGTGAAAATTATCGGACGGTATTGAGCACCGCGATCCTGAAATTGTCCAAAGGCATCCGTTGGATCGATGATCTGCCAATAGAGATCCATTAACTCCTGATAGCTGACAATCCGGTTATCGTAAATAATCTCCACGGCTTCGACATGTCCGGTCACACCGCTGCTGACTTGATCATAGCTTGGGTTATCGACATTCCCGCCAGTGTACCCAGACAAAACTGAGACAATCCCCGGCCATGTCTCAAAAGGCTCCACCATACACCAAAAGCAGCCGCCAGCAAAAATCGCGCGTTCCTGATTGGCTGGCTCTGAAATAAAATGCTGGTCTTTTACAGACTGTTCCATGCCTGCTTCCCTTTTTGTAATCGCCTGATAAAAATCAGCCACGTCCGGTGTCAGATTATTACGCAACGCCAATGGCCGCAATTCCGCTTCCAGTTTAGCCAATTGTTCATTGAACTTTGCAGGCTCACCCAATCCATTTTTAGCCGTTGTCAGCAAGTAACGCTCCCATTCGCGCGTATTCGGATTCAATATCAGATTATAAAGCTTTTGCAGTACTACTTCTTGGGTCAATTGCATGGCTTTCACCCCTCCTATCATTTTGGGGCATAAATTTACCACACTTTTGCTAAATAATCGAATGGTTGGATTGGAACAGAAAAAGGCTTATCCTAAGCGATAAGCCCCTGTTTTTCAAACACTTAAATTTTTAATAGTCCTTTTATCTTACGGTAAGATACCCCATAAACGGTCACTTGGTAGAGAATTGCTAGACTTGGTCTAACCTAGGGAACACACTTCATAGGTCCCTTCGCTTTTTGTCTACAACAATTCTTTCCTTAAAGTCGCGTCATCAACGGGGGATAAATATTTCGGTGCGATATCTAATACGGTAAAAGCACCGAATTGTTTTTCCTCTGCCAATCGCGCACAGGCTCTTGCATAGGCAACCAAAACACTCGCTGTGAACTCTGGATTGCTTTCTAGCTGCAGGTTGTACTCGATTACCTGTTTGGTGTCTTCATGAGTCGTTCCTGTTCGCAACACGGTTCCGCCGTGAGGCATCGCATGGTGGTCTCGTTTCAATTCCTCCGCGGTAATAAAATGAACGATCGTATCATATTCATCAAAGTAATTGGGCATCGTCACGATTTCTTCTTTAATCGCTTTTTCGTCAGCCGTTTCTTCAAGAACGACAAAGCATTCGCGTAGATGTTTATCGCGTGTCGTCAGCTCCAGCTTTTCCCCAGCTTTTAACTTCTCAATGACTTCGCTTTTTGGAATCGTATATTGGATCGCATCCGCGACGCCTTCAATTCGGCGTAAAGCATCTGAGTGGCCTTGGCTAACGCCCTTGCCCCAAAAAGTATACGTGTCTCCCTGCGGCAGAATACTTTCCGCGTATAAGCGATTCAAGCTAAACAGCCCTGGATCCCAGCCTGTCGAAATAATTGAGACTGTTTGATTTTCCTTCGCTGCCTGATCGACATTTGCATAATGCTCAGGAATTTTCGCGTGCGTATCAAAGCTGTCGATGGTATTGAAATTTTTAGTGATTTCTGGTGTTTGGACCGGCAAATCAGTCGCCGAACCGCCACACAAAATGCAGACATCAATCTTTCCCTTTTGCGCGATTAGTTCCTCCATCGCGAAAGCAGGTGCGCCATCTGTTTGAACGGTTGCCGGATTTCTTCTTGAGAAAACTCCTATTAATTCCATATCTGCGCTTTGTTTTAATGCTCGCTCCACCCCGCGCCCTAAGTTTCCATACCCAACAATTGCTATCTTGATCATCCGTTGCCCTCCTTGTTTTTATGATTAAAATTATACTACAAAAGAGGCTTTCATATTAAAAAAATCTCATTCTCTAAGAAGCTTCCTTTAGGAGAATGAGATTATTATAGTGATTATTTTTTACATTGTATTTGGCAGAGGGAACAACCCTACCTTATAGAAAGAAAGTGATCCTTCTTTTTATAATAAATGATTGTCCTTCAACACATCGCCAATATAGGTATGTTCAACCTTCTTAACAAAGTGACCCAGCACTTTTTTCTCTACATAAGGCAGATCCATCTCGGAAAGCTTCTTCCGATCACTCAAATAGTAAACGGAATTTGCCAGTGTACGAATATCATACGCTGACGCGAAAACTTCTGGTACGCCGCGTTCAATATCTAAGAAGGAGTAGACAGCTTCCATTGCTGTTCGAACAGAATATTCTGTAGTAAAGACCGTATCCCGTTCCGTTTCAGCAAAGTTTCCGATAAAGGCTAGATTTTCTGACCCGTTAGGAATGACTAATGGACGGTCGCCAGGTTCCCGCAGCATGAAATAAGACGTGATAAACGGCATATAGACCGGTGTTACGACACAGGATTTTTCAGAGAATTTCTGGATATCTTCTTCCGGTACACCTAAGTGATACATCAATTCTTGTACGATTTCCTGCCCGCTGCATTGTTCAATCGGCTTCTTGATATAATTTCCCGGGGTATTAGACAATAAGCCATAGACCCAAGTAACCGTTTGTTGGTCACTTTGTTCTTTGAAATGAGGCTGACGATGCGTTGCAAAGCTCATCAACCAATTCGAGTCTTTGATCGTAATGATTCCGCCAGTCACGATTCTTCCCGTCCGTAATTTACGCTTCGTCAATCGTGAAATATACGGTTCGATATCAAAGTTTTCCCAAGTAACTGTTGCAGAAACAAACCAGCTTTCATCAGGTAGATTGTCACAAAAAACTTCTGGATGCCCAAACTCATCAGACTGTTTCGCTAAATTCTTCCACAAATTCCAGCTGCCGCCTAATTCGTGAGTAATTGGCGCCGGCGTATGATGATCACCTTCTGTGGAGCTTTCTGTGATCGAACCGTTTGTCACAAAAACGAGATCCTTTTCAGTTAAGTCGATTTCTTCTGCTTTGCCTGCACGGGTTAACTGAATCTTCTTCGCTACTTTTTTGTCAGGAGTCGCATCAACTTGAATGTTCGTGATCTTCGTTTCATATTGGAAATCGACCCCATGATCATTCAAAAAGGACAATAGCGGTTTGACTAAAGAATCATATTGATTGTACCGAGTGAATTTCAAGGCGGTAAAATCTGGCAACCCTTTGATATGATGGATAAAACGCATCACATAGCGGCGCATCTCGATTGCAGAATGCCATTTTTCAAAGGCAAACATTGAACACCAATACAACCAAAAGTTCGACGCAAAGAATTCATCACCAAAGACATCTTCGATTTTCTTACCAATCAATTGATCTTCTGACGTCATAAATAGATCGACCAGTTCTTTTTGCGCTTTCTTCGACAAGGTAAAGTCGCCGTCGTCTTCCGCACGTTCACCGCGATTATGGATGATGCGACAATTGGATGAGTTAGGATCATCATGATCCAACCAATAAAATTCATCTAAAACAGAAGCGTCTTCTACTTCCAGCGATGGCACTGAGCGAAAAAGATCCCATAAACATTCGAAATGATTCTCCATTTCGCGACCACCACGTGTCACAAAGCCGTCATGGGGAATAAATTTTCCATCTAACGACCCGCCGGATAAGGAAAGCTCTTCAAAAATGTGGATTCGCTCCCCTTTCATTTGGCCATCTCTGATCAGAAAAACAGCCGCCGCTAAGCCAGCCAATCCGGCTCCAACGATATATGCACTCTTCTCGTCAACACCTGCTGGTTTTCTCGGTCTAGCAAAAGCTTCATAATTTCCATTCGTGTATCTCATGATGTTCCCTCCTCTGATAATCTAGTTTCAGCATACCAGCAGGAAAAATTTATTGAAAACAAGACGCACTCGCCCCTTCGAAAAATTAGACTATTTTGACGATTTGTCTAAAAATGAGGCGTAGAAAGACGCTGCTGAAGGTACGAAGCCCTTTCCTAAATATCAAATCAACTCTATTCGCTCAGTCACTATTTCCGCTTTTTCTTTTTCTTCTTATTCCCCATCAGTTTATCGATCTCTCTTTTCAGCCGTCGGTCTTCTCGTCCCTTTTTTATTTGTGATCGTACTTTGCCAAAGAGATTGGGAGCATTATCTGATGTCGGCGATGACAAATCTGGTTTGTTTGACTTTTCCCTTGATGTTTCTTCAGCTGCTTGATCCGTATTAGACGAAAGCGCGCTCTTCTCACTTGTAGTGGTAGCGGTATCATTTTTATCAGAACTTTCTTTTACTGAGGGTTCCATCTTCGCAGCCTTATTCGTTTTATAGTCGTTTATTAATGACGGAATTTTTGCGTTTCTGTCCGCTGCTTTTTGAACAGCTTTCTTATCTGTACTGTCTTGTTTTGTTCTTTTTGAAACAGTCCAGCCTCATCTTTCTCCTCTTTTGCAGCTTGAGCAGCTTTCTCTGCTTTTCGGCTATTGAAGGCTGTAGCAATGGTCATGCCTGGCGTTTTGTAGCTGATGAATTCAACAAATTTTCGGACACCGCCAGTTTCAAAAACTGTCAAAGTGGACAATGTTCGTAGAATGTTTGCAGTCAACGCTTCATCTTTGGTGGGATCCGTATCCGGAATCGTTAGCTTATGCTTTTTCCCTTCAGCGTCTTCAAAGATCGTTTCTACGTGATAAATCAAGCCCTCTCTGCGATTATTAAGTGTCCCCGACTCTTCTAAATAGCTGCTATATAAACGAGCCTCTTCCGTATAGGCAAAATAAGCGGATTCATTTTTGAATAGCTTTTTAATCAGCTGCTTCCATTCGCTTCCGTTAAAGAAGGCTTTGAAAAAAGGGCTATACTGGCGCATGGTGTCATTGGGCTCCAATGTCAGATACACTTCACGAATCAGATTTTTTAACGGCTCAGTAAAGGTCCCCTTGCTAAGAGAATCCCGTACGAGAATAGCGACCATGTACTGAATGAAATGTTCCATATTTTTATTCTTAGCATAAAAAAGCTGAACTCTTTTGGTTAAGTTCTCCTTCTTCATTAGAAATATTTGTCGCTGCCCTAATTTCACTGCCTCTATGTTTACCCCTCCATTTAACATACTTTCTTTTCAATATGATATAACTAAAATAACAATTTTGTAAATAGGGTAAAGGAAATAATTTATCTTATCCGAAAAACAAACCTTTTAATCAAACCATAATACTCATTTTTTTAATTTTTTTGAAAGCAATTGAATATATAAAAATAACAGGAAACCAAAGCGTTGTTTGGTTTCCTGTTTATTCGATCTTATGCGTCTTGTTCCGTCATAATGACTGGTCCTTCTTTAGTAATTGCTATGGAATGCTCATATTGCGCACAGTAGCTGCCGTCTAACGTTCGAGCCGTCCAACCATTGCCGTCAATGCCTGCTTCCCATGTCCCTGTTGTGATCATTGGTTCAATCGTGATCGTCATACCTTCTTTTAAGCGTGGACCTTTCCCAGCTGTTCCGAAGTGTGGAAAAAAGGGTTCTTCATGGATCGTCGGGCCAATGCCGTGTGCTAAAAAGTCCTGTACCACACCATAGCCTTTTCCTTCTGCATAGGTTTGAATAGCATGACCAATATCACCCACACGATTTCCCACCTGCGCTTGTTCAATCCCAAGTCTTAAGGCTTCCTTGGTCACATCCATCAACGCTTGATGCTCTGGTGTGATCTCGCCGACTGCATACGTCCAACAACTGTCAGAAATCGCACCGTGATAATCAACACAAAAATCAACCTTCAAGACATCCCCGGATTTCAATCGATAATTCGAAGGAAATCCATGACAAATCTCGTCATTCACACTCGTACAAGTCGCAAATTCATAGCCTTCAAAGCCAATTTGAGCTGCGGTGGCACCTGCGGCTTCGACTCTTTCTTGGACAAACTGATTGATTTCCTTCGTTGTGATTCCAGGAACGATAATCTCTCGTAATTGCTTATGGATACCCGCTAAGATAGCGCCAGATTCTTTCATTTGTTCAATTTCTCTACTCGATTTCAATGTGACCATGCGATCGCTCCTTATGATGTCTCTTCTGTTTTTACGACAGAATACTGAAATGTTATATCACGAAATACCTTAAAGGGAAAGAGCAGACACTTTTTATCGCTAAATGTCCAATTCCCTTAATTCGAGCTTAAAATCCTTCAAAGGGCCACTTTGCCAAACCTCGTCATTTTTCAAGTAAACTTGACCGTACTCAATGATCCAGCCGTGAAGATTTTGCGCTTTGACAGTGTCCATCGTCTCAGGCCAGATAATTTTTTCCTTTAGCTGTTTATAGCCAGCAGATACAAAGCCAAATTTTTCAAACATCCGCTGCGCGTATTTGTCTGCAATAAAGGTTGATTGGTCAAAGACATAGACCAACAGTGCATCCGCGGTCTCTTCACCGATCCCTTTAATCGCCAGCAGCTCCTTCCGTAGCGACGAAAAATCTTTAGTAGCTGCTTTTTGCAGGTCGAATTGATAATGTTTTAACCACGTTAGCAAGGCCATGATCGTATTCGATTTTCCTTTGTAAAAACCACTTGGCCGGATCAGCTCCTGCAGCTGTTCCTTTTCCAAAGCCAAAATGCTTGCCGGTGAAAATCGTGTCTCCTTTTTCAGATTATCCAACGCATAATCCACATTGCGCCAATTCGTATTTTGGACGAGTACCGCCCCTAACAGAATCTCCCATTTATCATCCGTATCCCACCAGCGTTTATGCGACATGACCCGACTAAACGCTGTATACAATTCTTCAATGTTCGTGATCATTTTTTATCCCTCACTGCTTATTCGCCTTTCTTTCTCATTCATTATATTAAAAAGCGTCTAAATATGCTTGCAAAGTATTCGCCAGCTTGCCAATGTGTAGCCCATCAACAAAGGAATGGTGCGCCTGTACTGAAAAAGGCAATAGGATTCGACCCTCTCGCTGAAAATATTTTCCCCAATCAATCAATGGTGTGGCATTGTCCTTTTTCCCAGCATTGGTGTGGGAAATATGGGTAAAGGATACCCACGGTAGCGGTGAAAATTGAAAGACATCGGTTCCTAAAGGTCCTGTGAAATATTCCTCCTGCTCCTCCGCTTTTTTCGCCGCGGAAACCAGATACTTCTCCAGTGTCTCTTCCATCGGAACATTTACCACCTTGAACAGCTCTGTTTCTTTATCAAGATAGGCAAAAGCCGTATCGATCTGATCATAGAGGACAACCTTCCCGTCTAAAAAATGATAACGGAACTCTTCGATTTGATTGGCGCAAACCGTCACACTGTATATCATCGCAAACGTAAAAGAGTAGTGTTTCTCACGAATTTTCTGCAAAAAATTCGTAATATCTAATTCAAAAGAGACACAAAAGGCCGGCTCAACACAATCTCTAAATACCTTGCAATGCATGGCTCGCTTCCAATTCTGTTCGTCAATCAGGACATACGTATTTCCCATTTTTACACCTTCCTCGTAATATATATTTTGAAGAAACTTTC
>NZ_JXLA01000018.1 GCF_001886185.1 Enterococcus raffinosus
TTTTGGTCTAACTTTTGGGGGTCGGCTCAGCACGATGATGAGTATTTTTTCTGGAACCATGATGCTGGCCATTTTTCTACCAAAGACGATCAATGAAGTTCCCGCTCTTACGCTCAATTCAATACTACTTATATTGATAATGGGGATCTTTTCGAGCGCTGTCGCGTACGTTTCATGGACAAAGGCCTTTGAAGTAGCAGAAAATGCAGCATCCGTTAGCAATTATACGTATATAACGCCCTTATTGACCACAGTATTGGGACTAGCTATTGCAAAAGAATCATTAAATCTATCTAAGGTTTTTGGCGGTTTGATTATTTTATCTGGATTACTTTTGTTTAATAGTGGTCAGTTATTTTCAAAAAAAGTAGAAATCAGGCGCTTGAAGATGGAAGAATTAGAAGAAGCAGCCCGCGTAATTCGAGAAAGTTTTGCTACTGTAGCGGATGAATTTGGATTGACTTGCGATAACTGTCCGACCAATGGCGCCTTTACTGAGGCAAAGCATTTGAGAAGCGATTTAGAAAATGGGAATCAGCTGTTTGGTGTCTTTTTCGGAAGGAAAATGATTGTTTTTTTTGAATTGGTTTATAAAGAAAATCAACAAGCAACCCTCGATAAAGTAGGGATTATCCCGGTAGAAAGAGAAAATAAGTACGGTGAATTTATATTAAACAACGCTCGAAGGATTGCCCAAAACGACCAAATGAAACAGATAAACATTGGAATCATTAAAGAAAATAATCGATTAAAAGAGTGGTACCAAAGAAACGGCTACCAAATTGTTTGTAGTGAGAATTTCTCCCACTTACTGTTTGAAGTATTGTATTTACAATTAGATATAATAGAGGAGATAGATAATGGACAAGCAGAGTGCGGTCAATCAAATTAATCTTGAATACCCTGATTTTTTTATTGAGAAAATAGAGTTTCTGGGATCAGGCTTTGATAGTGAAGCTTTTCTAATAAATCAGATCTATGTTTTTAAGTTTCCTCGCCATCAAAAGGCGGCCAAAAATCTTTATAAGGAAGCTTTGATATTGAAGGAAATAAAAGGTCAGGTACCGTTGAAGGTTCGCGACATTTGCTTTGTCGGAGAATCAGATGCATTAAACGAACTACAATTTGTAGGGTATGAAAAAATGGAGGGTGTTCCTCTAGTTGCAGAGATTTTAGCGACATTGACGAAAGAACGGAAGGATAAATTAGCCAAGGAGCTTGCTGCTTTTTTCAAAGCACTTCATGGAATTGATCTGTCAATTACGATCGAGGGACTTGAGGTAGAGAAAAAGAGTAAAGCAAAACATGAATATAAAGTAATTAAGGAAAGTGCATATCCATTTTTGAAGGATTCTGTTAAAAATCAAATTGATAAAGTTTATCAAAGATTACTAAATCAGGAATTTCATGATAAGAATTGCTTGATTCACAATGATTTTGGTGCTAGTAATGTTTACTACGATTTATCAACCAATGAGATTAATGGTGTAATCGATTTCGGTGATAGTGCGATTTATGATCGTGATATGGAATTTGTTTGTTTGATGTATGATTACGAAGAAGGATTCGATCAAGAGTTTGTTCAAAAGTTGATAGATTACTATGGGGTTGATCCCGCTAGTCTGATCAATAAGTTCAATTTTACTGGTTTTTATAATCAACTTGAAAATATCTATTTAGGAAAAGAATTCGAGATGAAGGAACTATTAGACGAAAGTATTCATAGCATTCAAAAGGGCATAGAAGGATATGAAGAGAATATTTTGAAAGAAGATAAAACGAAATATTACCTCTAGTAAACAACTACTAGAGATAATATTATTTCTGACGCGTCGTTTTTTTTGATTCAAAGAGGTACTACCGATTAAATAACAATACTTAAACCGCTAAACATTGCCACTCGTTTAGCGGTTTAAGTATTGTTTTAGTTTTTTTCTTGATCAGAATGTTTTGTTATTTCTTGTAAAAGCTCAATTTGGAGCTGCTGAAGTTCAATAAGAAGTTGCCATTTTGATTCCATCAAGTAGTCAAGTTTTTCATGAAGGAGGTGGATTTCCACTTCAGATTTAACATTTACTTCATAATCGTTGTCTGCTTCGACTCGATCCCGTTCTGTCTGGCGATTTTGACTCATTAAAATTATGGGTGCTTGAATAGCAGCTAGACAAGATAAGGCTAAGTTTAGCAAAATGTATGGAAATTTATCAAAAGGTTCAAAAAATAACGGAAATGTATTTAAAGTAATCCAAGCTGCTAAGACAAGAATGAAGAATATAATAAAGGTCCAGCTTCCACCAAATTTCGCAATGTCATCCGCAACTTTTTGACCAAATGTTTCTTTGTGTTTCAGTTTGTCATTAACATTTTTTATATGAACCTCTTCTGATCGTATTCTATGCTTCAGCTTTTGATTAAACTGCTTTGAAGTAGAACACTCCTTACTTAATAAATGATTCATATATAGAATACGAAAATTTAGCAGTGTCATTCGAGAAATAGTGGAGTGAGTAGTTAATTTGCTATCCATCTGTAAAATGAATTCTTGAAGTTCGACATCTAGACTAGAAATTTGAAAAAATTGATCAGAATGTTTATTCGACAAAAGAATCACCTGCTTTTCTTTTAATCATAGCACTAAGTAGTATGATCTATTTCCAAGATGCTTAAATAATAAAAAAGAAACGATATTGAATGTGACGACAATAGAATATTGGCAGAAAAAGTAAAACTGTATTCCATGAATAGATTACTTTTTCAAACTCTATCGATTTTTCTTTGATATGTCGAATTTTATAACAGCATAACTTGGTATTTTCATATTTTTTTATAATGAGAGTAAAAAATAAAAAAAGTTTCCTTTTTAACGAGCTAGATTGTGCGCTATAAGTGGATTGTTCATTTGTGAAAAGAAAATTTCTGTAAAAAAGTATCGTTTGACAGTCCTAATTTGATTAGTCTATAGTCGAAATAGAAATACATGAGTAAAAGTAAACAAAAGAACCAATTAATTTGCGTATGTTTAGTAAATCAGAAAAATACAGATGGAAACAGGTAGCTTAATACTTTGGATCACATATCATTTAATAGGGCACGAGACTCATTAAAAATGAGAAAATAATAAGTTTTGAATTTTCTCTTTTTCATTACTTGTTATTCTAAGATTTCTCATTCATGATTCCTTGTTTTTAAAAGCTACTAGTTTAGGTTTGGCAAGATATCAACAGTTGTTTTTATGTCTAAATGAATGTTGAACTGTCATTTATTTAAATAGGGCACGAAATTACTACTTGTTTTTCTTTAGTGAAGTTGTTAACATGTGATTGAAGAAAGCGGTTACAATAAATGGAAAATTGCGGGAGAGTGCAGAACAGACTGTCACCGAAGGTATAAGCTGCAAGATTTGCTGATTTTTGTAGTGAACATCTCAGGTAAATGGACCGTAATTGGATAAAACTCTGGAGAGCAGAAATGCGCCGAAGGAGCAACCCCTGAAAGGGGGGAATCTCTCAGGCTAGGAACAGAGGACAACAGCACAAGGTGTTGTTGTCTTCTTTTTTATGTCTAGAAAAGCAGATCGAAGAATAGGATAAATAAAATATTTGTGATTAACGGAACAAAAGGAAGGGATGAGTTAATGAATGTAATAACCAATAATCCAAAAGTAAAAGAAAAAATTGGTAAAAAGTCTTCTATTCATTTTGTGAAAGGCGAATACAGAGATGTGTTAGATGAGGTAAAAAGACAGATTATTGAAGAACACATTTGCTTACTCTCTCATCCATTAAGCGGCAGTATCAAACCCAATGAGACTTACTATATGACGATTTTTACTTCAGAGACCACTTCTCAATATATTGATATTGAGAGTTTAGAATATATTGAATCAGCGATCGAGGTCTACGAAAAATTTATCAAGAATAAGCAGCGGCCTAACTGGTCCTTAGCAGTGCTGCAGGATTTTTCTTTTGTAGATTTTTATATCGCGCAAAGTACGTTGGACAGAATGGGGGTGTCGATCGAGTAGTTCAACGGCTTGCAACCAATTAGAACTGAGGTGAATAAATGAAACTCGAAATTGGAAACATTGAAATCAAAGAAGTAATTTTAGGCGAAGAAGAGAAAATTGAAAATGGCACGTTAACCCTTGATCCGACGAAAATCAAAGAATTGGTTTTAGAAGACGATCGTTTAGCGGACTGTGAAATCGAAATCGCCAAACCGGGTGAGAGTGTTCGTATCACACCAGTAAAAGATGTGATCGAACCAAGATGCAAAGTTGATTCAGAAACAGGGATTTTTCCGGGAGTCATCAATAAAGTGGATGTTGTCGGCAGCGGCCGCACACATGTATTGAAAGGTTGCGGCGTTATGACGGTGGGGAAAATCGTCGGCTTCCAAGAAGGCATCGTGGATATGCAAGGACCTGGTTCTGAGCTGACCCCATTTTCACAATTAATCGAAATTTGTTTAGTTTTGAAACCACAAGCAGAGTTAGATCCTCATTTATATGAAGAAGCGGCTCGTTTAGCTGGACTAAAGGCTGCTGATTACATCGGAAAGCTGGGTAAAAAGGTCGAGCCCGACAACATTGAGACATTTGAAACATTGCCGTTATTAGAACAAATCCAACAATATCCGAATTTGCCAAAAGTTGGATACGTTTACATGCTTCAAACACAGGGCTTATTGCATGACACCTACGTTTATGGGACAGATGCGAAACACATCATTCCTACGATCCTCTATCCAACAGAAGTCATGGATGGGGCAATCATCAGTGGAAACTGTGTGTCTGCATGTGATAAGAACACAACTTACCATCACTTGAATAATCCAGTGATCAAAGATTTGTATAAGCAACATGGGAAGGAAATCAACTTTGTAGGTGTAATTGTCACTAATGAAACAGTTTATTTGAAAGATAAACACCGTTCCAGTGATTTTGTCGCAAAACTGACTGAGTATATTGGCTTAGACGGTGTCATTATCTCGCAGGAAGGCTTTGGAAATCCTGATACGGACTTGATTATGAACTGTAAGAAAGTCGAACAAAAAGGAATAAAAACAGTTATTGTTACAGATGAATATGCAGGAAGAGATGGTGCTAGCCAGTCATTAGCAGATGCCGATAAATTGGCGACTGCAGTGGTTACTGGCGGAAATGCAAATGAAACGATCCAATTACCAAAAATGGATCGTTTAATCGGACAATTAGATTATGTCGATGTGATCGCAGGCGGCTTTGATGGCAGCTTGAAGGATGATGGCACGATTGAAGTTGAAATCCAGGCTATTACCGGTGCAACGAACGAACTTGGTTTTAACAAAATGTCTGCAAAAGGCGTTTAAATCATAATAGGGAGGAAATACTAATGACTTTAGATTTCAAGAACAAAAAAGTCTTAGTGATCGGCGACCGCGACGGTATCCCAGGACAAGCCATTGAAGCTTGTATTGAAGGTACCGGAGCTGACGTAATATTCTCATCTACAGAATGTTTCGTCTGAACGGCCGCTGGGGCAATGGACTTAGAAAATCAACGTAGAGTAAAAGAAGCAGCAGAAAACTTCGGAGCAGAGAATGTTGTTGTTCTGATCGGTGCTGCTGAAGGAGAGGCAGCTGGTTTAGCTGCTGAAACTGTCACAAATGGTGACCCTACGTATGCCGGTCCATTGACCAATGAACAGCTAGGTTTAGCTGTATATCACGCTGTAGAGCCAGAATTTAAAGAGGTTGTCGACCCAGATGTTTTTGAAGAGCAAATCGGCATGATGGAAATGGTTTTAGATGTTGATGACATCATAGAAGAAGTATCGGAAATGAGGAATCAATACGCTAAATACTAACTAGTAAAGGAGCGTCTTATGACTAAGTTTAAAGTTGTTCACTACATCAATCAGTTTTATGCTGGGATTGGTGGTGAAGAAAAGGCGGATATCCAACCATTCTCAGAAGCAAAAGTAGTTGGTCCAGGACTTGCTTTTATGAATTCATTTGGTGATGAAGCAGAAATCATCGGCACCGTTGTGTGTGGCGATAGTTTCTTTAATGAGAACTTGGATAGTGCCAAAAAGGATGTATTAGATCGTATCAAACAATTTGAACCAGATATCGTTATTGCAGGACCTGCGTTTAATGCTGGCAGATATGGAATCGCCTGTGGAGAAGTAGCACAAGCAGTGATGACTGAGTTGGGTGTTCCAGCAGTGACCGGAATGTACGAGGAAAACCCTGGTGTTGAAATGTATAAAAGGGGTGCTTATATTGTGCCAACTAGAAATAGTGCGGCGGGTATGAGAAAAGCGGTTCCTGTTATTGCGAATCTTGCGTTGAAATTGTTGAAGAATGAACAAGTTTCACCAGAAGCGGACAGTTACTTTGTTCGTTATCGAAAGAATTTTCAGGATGAAAAGCGCGGTTCAGCTCGAGCCGTGGATATGCTAGTTCGTAAGTTGAAGGACGAAGCGTTTACGACTGAATATCCGATGCCTGAATTTGATAACGTCGCGCCAGCCACCGCGATAAGTGATCTGTCTAAAGCAAGAATAGCTCTTGTGACTTCTGGTGGAATTGTTCCAAAAGGCAATCCAGACCGTATTGAATCCAGTAGTGCTTCAAAGTATGGAACGTATTCAATTGAAAATGTGGATACTTTGAGCGCTGATTCTTACGAAACGGCTCACGGTGGGTATGACCCTGTTTATGCAAATCAAGATCCAAATCGAGTATTGCCATTAGATATAGTGAGAGAAATGGAAAAAGAAGGTGTGATCGGCAGCCTGCATGATTATTTCTATACGACAGTTGGAAATGGAACTGCTGTTGCTAATGCTAAGAAATATGCGGCTGAAATCGCACAAAAATTAGTCGCTGATGGTGTTGATGCAGTCATTCTGACATCCACCTGAGGAACCTGTACGCGTTGCGGTGCAACGATGGTAAAAGAAATTGAAAAAACAGGATTACCTGTGGTTCACATCTGTACAGTCGTTCCTATCTCGCAAACAGTTGGAGCGAATCGTATCGTTCCAGCCATTGCAATCCCTCACCCATTAGGCAATCCAAGCCTAAGCTTGAAGGAAGAGAAAAAACTTCGCCACGGAATTGTCGAGAAAGCCTTAAAGGCAATGACGACCCCTGTAGACGAACAAACAGTCTTTGATTAATTGATGGTTGCCTGGGTGAGGTTTCACTCAGACAACTTAGAACAGAAGAATATCAAAGCTCAAGAAATTGTTTTCATATTTGTGAGAGGAGCTTAAAGAGATGTACGATGTGATTATTATCGGAGGCGGTCCAGCTGGATTAACAGCTGCTTTATATAATGCAAGGGCACGACTTAAAGTTTTACTTTTAGAAAAAACAAAATTAGGCGGACAAATTGTTTCTACGCATGAAATTGCGAACTTCCCAGGATCAATTAAAACCACGGAAAAAGAAACTTCAGGCCCAGAATTGATTAAACGCATGGCGGATCAAGCCCAGCAGTTTGGTGCTGAAATCCAATTGCGCAAAGAAGTAACTGATTTGGATCTTGAAGGCAGCGTCAAAAAGATTAAGTGTAAGGATGGTAGCGTTTACGAGTCTCATGCAGTTATTTGTGCAAATGGTGCATTTCCAAGAGAAATTGGTTGTGCGGGTGAGCGGGAATTAGCTGGTAAAGGTGTTTCTTATTGTGCAACATGTGATGGTGCCTTTTTCGAAGATATGGAAGTATTTGTCATTGGTGGCGGAAACTCAGCGGTGGAAGAAGCGATGTTCATTACGACATTTGCTTGTAAAGTGACGATTATTCAAAATTTAAGTGATCTGACTGCTGATGCGATTGCTGTTGAACAGGTGAAAGCCAATGACAAGATTGATTATATTTTTGACTCGGTTGTAGAAAGTATTGAAGGCGATGGCATGGTAGAAGCTATGACGATCCGAAATACGAAAACCGATGAAGTAACACGCTTTGAAGCGGATGAAGACGATGGTTTATTTGGTATTTTCGTCTTTATCGGAAACGTACCAAGTACGAAACTTTATGAAGGAAAAATTCCATTAAATGAGTATGGCTATATGATTACCGATGATGCAATGTGTACGAAAGTACCAGGCGTTTTTGCGGCAGGGGATATGCGTCCCAAAGTATTGCGTCAAGTCGTAACGGCTACCGGGGATGGGGCAATCGCTGCCTTCTCAGCGCAAAAATATGTAGAAAAAATCAAAAGGGAGGTACCAACGACATGATCGAACTAACTGTCGATAATTTCAGCGCAGAGGTATTAGAGCAAGAATCACCCGTATTAGTAGATTGGTGGGGAGAAACCTGTGAAAACTGCTTAGCCCTTATGCCAGACGTAGAAGAACTTTATGCACAATACAAGGATAGCATTCGTTTCACCAAATTTAATACGTCACAGAAAAAAGTTCGCCGTTTTTGTATCCAACATAAAATACTTGGTCTGCCGGTTATCTCGATTTATCAAAATGGCGAGAAAGTTGATGAAGTAGCGAAAGATGACTGTACCAAAGAATCTATTGAAGCAATGATTCAGAAATACATTTAGGGAGAATGCCCATGAACTATTCGACTTTACGTGGGGCGAGCTATATTTTGGTTCATACACCAGATATGATCGAACATAATGGCACGACCCAAACAACTGAAAAGATCACGACACCAGATAGTCCATATTTGGCGAACCTGTATGATCACCTGCGCAGTTTTGATGAAGTGGTCAATTATGCACCGAATCAGACATTTATCGGAAACATGAGTTATCAAGAATTAAAAGAAATTCCACAACCATGGGTCAATCAACCAATTGAAGGTACGCGTGAAGGCAAATTCGGCGAGATTATGCCGGAATTGGAATTTTATGGCTTGTTGCAGATTGTTGATGTATTTGAGTTAGTCCATTTGGAGGAAAACTTTGCTTTAAAGGTTCGCGAGGCGTTAAGCAGTCATCCTTTGTTTAAACAGGATGTGGAAAAAATTAAAGAAGGAAAAACTCTTGAATGGATTAAAAAGGATATAGCCGAAAATCATGGAGAAGGCCTGTATTATGAGCGTGAATTGGTTGGCTGCGTAAGTCCTGCTCATCAAATTGATGTGAATCTCAATGCCCATGTAATGCTGGAAAATTTGGTAGTTAAGGCAAGCGGTGTGTTCGCGTTACGTCAATTAATCGACAAGCACCAGCTTGATCCAAAAGAAATTGATTATGTGATCGAATGTAGTGAGGAAGCTTGCGGAGATATGAATCAGCGAGGCGGCGGAAACTTCGCCAAATCAATCGCCGAATTATGCGGATGTGAACATGCGACCGGTTCAGATATACGAAGTTTTTGTGCTGGACCAACCCATGCCTTAATTACAGCCGCTTCTCTTGTTGCGGCAGGAACGCACAAAAATGTAGTTTTAGTGGCTGGCGGAGCGACTGCTAAATTAGGAATGAACGGAAAATCCCATGTTGGAAAAGGATTTCCCATTTTAGAAGATGTTCTAGGCGGTTTTGCGGCTTTAATCAGCGAAAATGATGGAATCCATCCGATTTTGCGTCATGATTTGACTGGAAAACATGAAGTTGGCAGCGGATCGAGTCCGCAAGCGGTCACCACTGCCTTGATCGCTAGTGTTTTAGAAAAAGCACAGTTAACGATCAAAGATATTGACGTCTATTCTGTTGAAATGCAAAATCCCGATATCACTAAACCGGCTGGTGCTGGGGATGTCCCGTTGGCCAATCTGAAAATGATTGGGGCAATCGGGGTGTTACGTAAAGATATTGAGAAAAAAGAACTGATGGCCTTTGTTAACGAAAAAGCCCTTGTCGGTTGGGCACCAACCCAAGGTCATATTCCAAGCGGCATTCCGTATTTGGGTTTTGCGGCAGAGGACTTAGCCAGCGGCAACAAAAATCGTGCGATGATTGTTGGGAAAGGTTCACTTTTCTTAGGACGGATGACGAATTTATTTGATGGCGTATCGATTTTACTCGATCGAAACAACGGTAAGTCTTCAGAAGAAAATCAGCAAGATCTAGAAGAACTGGTGAAACGTGAAGTTGCGCAGGCATTGAGAAGTTTTGCTGCCAATCTTTCAGTAGAATAGAGGTGAGTCAATGTCTGATCAAGTAAAACAAACAGTAAAAAAAGTTTTTGAGGATTTAGCGACTAGTTTAGAAACCGGTCGAATGGAGTCGAGAATCAAGATTGGTTTGACCATCGATGGCAGCGAACTTGGCATGGATGTAATGAAGCAGGCAGCGTTAGCTATCAAGAAAAAGAATCTCTTTGATTTAGTCTTGATTGGCAGCAATGTTGATTGGGCAACTGATTTTGACCATTATTCGACCGCAGATTGTCAAAAAGAAGCGGCTGATTTAATGGAGGAACTGTTAGATAGCGGAGAACTCCAAGGCTGTGTAACGTTGCATTATAATTTTCCGATCGGCGTTTCTACGGTTGGGAAAGTAGTCACGCCTGCATTGGGACGTGAACTTTTTATCGCGACCACAACTGGGACAACAAGCGGCAATCGAAATGAAGCGATGGTGTTGAATGCAATTAATGGTATCGCTGTAGCGAAAGCTTGCGGTATCCAGCAACCGTCAATCGGTATTTTAAATATTGAAGGTGCGAAAACGGTTGAACGCTCATTAAATGAACTGCAAGAAAATGGCTACGAACTTACTTTTGGCGAAAGCCAACGAGAAGATGGCGGAAAAGTTCTACGTGGCAATGATTTACTGATGGGGAGTGTCGATGTTGTTGTTTGTGATAGTCTGACTGGAAATATTTTGATGAAGCTTTTCTCAGCTTACTCGAGCGGTGGAAATTATGAAACTTTAGGAGCAGGTTATGGTCCAGGAATAGGTTGTAATTATGATCGCAATATTTGTATTATTTCTCGTGCTAGTGGGGCACCGGTGATTGCTAATGCATTGGAATATGCCTATGAGTTGGCCAAAGGCAAGCTTGCAAAAATCAGTTATACAGAATATCAAAAAGCGGATCAAGCAGGCTTGAAGCAAATTTGTGCTGACTTAACTGCGACACCAGCAACGGAAAAGCAAGAAGTTGAACCGCCGGCTAAAGAAATCGTAACGAGTGAGATCGCAGGAATCGAGATCATGGAATTAGACGATGCAGTGAAGGCTCTGTGGGCTGCTAATATTTATGCCGAAAGTGGAATGGGCTGTACTGGTCCAATCGTGTTAGTCAATGAAAAAAATGTACAAGCTGCACAGGATGAATTAAAAAAAGCGAATTATTTATAAACGGAAGCCAGCTCAATCAATGGGCTGGTTTTTTATTGCTCAATGCGAGAAACAATGGTCGAAGAACCAAAGTCAAAGCATAAAAATATCGGCGACCTGAAGTGAGACTGTGAAAGAAGTAGTCTGCTTAAAAAAATAAGGAGAAATTTGCCAAAATTACTTCTCGAATTTTTGCGGAATTTCAGCACATTTACTAAGAAGCGGCTATTTCTTTTTTGTCGAATCAAAAAATCTCACAACATTTCGAAGCGATGGGTTGCAACCTCAATGAGACGATTAAGATTTAAATGATTCTAAAGAATTACTTTTTGTAAAAAAGTTGAATTCTCCTTGACTCTCCAGTTGCGGAAGACTTTAGACTAGAAAGGTAAGGGGGGAATCAGATGAAACCACTAAGATTAATCGGTCTCACACAAAACAATCTGCAGGATCTCTCATTGGAGATCAAAAAGAACCAGCTGATTGTGTTTACAGGCGTGTCAGGTTCAGGAAAGTCCAGTTTGGTCTTTGACACGATTGCTGCAGAAGCGCAGCGACAAATGAATGCCAACTACTCTGCATTCGTACGGAACCGGATGCCCAAGTTCCTCAAACCGAAAGCGGAGCGAATCGAAAATCTGAATCCAGCGATCGTCATCGATCAAACTCCGCTTGGCGGAAATCAACGTTCTACGGTTGGAACGATTACTGAAACCTATTCGTTGCTTCGTTTATTATACTCGCGAATCGGTCAGCCTCACATTGGATCTGCCAGTCAATTTTCTTTTAATCATCCTCAAGGTATGTGTTTAAAATGTTCTGGATTAGGACGTGTTAATCAAATCAATTTGGACAAATTGATTGATCGGGAAAAATCTTGGAACCAGGGTGCTGTTATGGATACCAGATATGCAGTCGGCAATTGGTACTGGAAACAGTATGCTGCCGCTGATTTTTTTGACAATGATCAACCATTAAAAGAATTGACTACTGCTCAGTGGAATCAATTAATCTATGGGCATCCAGATCAAGAGCCAACACCGGTGAATCCAAAACTAGAAGGAATCTGTAGGAATTACGAACGGATTATTTTGAAACGCGACTTATCAGGCCACAGTAAAATGTATGAGGATAAGATGAAAGAATTACTTTTTGAAGCACCTTGTCCTGACTGTGAAGGGCAACGATTAAACAAAGAAACGTTATCAGTAAAAATCAACGACTGTTCGATTGCTGATTGTGTAGCGATGGATATGAACGATCTGCTTCATTTTCTAGATGAGCTGTACTATCCAGAAGTAAAGGAAGTAATTGATGAACTTAAGCGTCAAGTTCAACGTCTGATTGATATCGGATTGGATTATCTCCAGTTGGATCGGCAGACACCAAGCTTATCAGGTGGGGAAGCGCAGCGAGTAAAATTAGTGAAGTATATGGGTAGTGCCTTGAATGGGCTGTTTTACATTTTTGATGAACCGAGTACTGGAATGCATGCTCGCGACGTTTCACGCATCAATCGACTTCTGCAAGATTTGCGAGATAAGGAAAATACAGTATTTGTCGTGGAACACGACCCTGATGTGATCGCGGTCGCTGATGAAGTGATTGATATCGGACCACTAGCTGGAAAACAAGGTGGGGAAATCGTTTTTCGAGGAGAGTATTCAGCGCTTCTTCGGTCAGATAGTTTAACTGGGAAGGAAATCTGCCAAAGCCTACCAATCAATACCCATCCCCGTAAGTGGCATGAGAAAATGACCATCAAAGAGGCCAACTTGCATAATCTAAAGAATGTGACTGTAGATATTCCTAAACACGTTCTAACAGTGGTGACTGGCGTAGCTGGCTCTGGAAAGTCAACGCTGATTACAAAAGTTCTGCCAGAACAATTTCCAAACGAACTATCTATCATTAATCAAGCGCCAATCAAAGCAACTAACCGAGCGACACCAGCGACATATCTTGGAATCTATGATGAGATTCGCCGAACCTTTGCTAAAGCGAATCATGTTCCAGTTGGTATGTTCAGTTTCAATTCAACGGGGGCTTGTCCGGCATGTCACGGAAAAGGAGAGACGACAGTGGAACTGGTATTCATGGATCCAATCGTGAATGAATGTGAAGCTTGTGGCGGGACGCGCTTCTCTGATGAAGCATTGAGTTATCGTTTGAAAGGATCCACAATTTTAGACGTGCTGGCAATGACACCCAAAGAGCTGCAAGACTTCTATTGCGGTATCGGTAGTAAAAAAATGAACGATAAGCTGCAGGCGATGATTGATACTGGGTTAACGTATCTACCGATCGGACGTACCTTGACCACACTCTCTGGCGGGGAACGACAAAGACTAAAATTAACCAAGGCGATCACGCAAAATGAAACTGTTTTTATTCTTGATGAACCGACGACTGGACTGCATCTATCAGACATCAAAAAGTTAAACGGGCTGTTTCAACGGATGGTGGATAAAGGAAACACATTGATTATCATTGAACATCATAGTGAAATCATTAAGCAAGCCGATTGGATTATTGATATCGGACCAGAGGGCGGTGTGAAGGGCGGCAACGTTGTTTTCAGCGGTGTTCCTGAAGATTTATTAGAAAGCGGAACGATTACGGGTGAGTATTTGAAGAAAAGTAGTGAACAAATCGAGCATGCGATCTCCTGCTAATTCAGCAGGAGATTTTTTAACGCCATCTCACCTGGAGATTTTCAAAATATGAAGGACGTTAGATTAATTTATAGTAGAAAATATTAATAAAAAGAATTGTTTAGATTAATTATTATTTAAAGGCGAAAAGCTCAACAGAGAGTAGGCTCGCTGGCTTTTCTTTCATTTTTTTAAAAGTTGTTGGATAGGTCTTGTCGTCTAAATGACGGGATTTTTTGTTATACTTAAAGGGGGATGATTGTGATGGATCGATTAAAAAACATCTGTTGCTATGCACCCATGATGGTGTATGCAACACCAGAAGTAGAAGCAAAGGTAGATAAGTTATGTTTAGAAATGGTCACATTAGCGACAAAAGGCTGGAGTGTGGACCAGTTATATTATCATGTGTTGAAACATGGCAGTGAGATTGAAGGTGCTGATATGGTGTTGACGGCTGATACTAAAGGATTAGTCATTATCTTCAAGCCAGAGCAAGAGGGGCAGGAGGTGGAAGATTATGTCAGTGAATACGTTTAACTTAAGTATCATTCATCAAAAGATGTGTGATGAGTTTATTGCCGATATATGGATATTCGCTATCCAAAAATGCATGGATTTGCGTGAGGCATTCGTTGCAGCCAGAAAAGATGATCAGCTACAATACTTTTACAAATTGATTGATGAAAATGATGAAATGTCTTTATATGTACATGAAGAATTAGGACTAGATTGCTAGTCCTTTTTTTTGATTTTTTTCGGAAGATAAATATGAGTATACTATAGATAATGAAAAGTTTTGATGTTGCTTATGCCCCGATTAAAGGAGAAAATTTTTATGAGTAAAACGCTCAGATTGCTCTTTCCCCAGTGGCAGGGAGGAAACAACCCAAATTATTATTTTGGTTCTGAACTATTGAGTCATATCGTTCCGCAAGGCAGTCAAGCCGAAATGGTGCGAGTCTCCGTTTACAAGGAGCCTTCACAAGAATTACCGCTTGAACATGGCGTAATCGGTGAAAGCGGATTGTTGAAACAACTGGCAGAAGCGGCTAGGATTTTGGAAGAAAAAGCACCGGAAAAAGTTATCACACTAGGCGGAGATTGTTCGATATCACAGGCACCATTTGATTACTTACATGGGAAATACCCTAATACATTAGGAATTCTTTGGATAGATGCTCACTCTGATATGTCCACGATTAATGACAGCAATCGTGAACATATGATGGTTCTAGGTAATTTATTAGGACATGGCGCACCACAATTTGCGGAAAAAGTTCAGCATCCCTTTAAAGTAGAGCAAGTGATGCTAGCTGGCTTGAAATATGAAGAACTTCGACCCTGCGACCATCAAGTCAATGAGTTACAGATGAATTACCTGACACCCGACAAATTGGCAGCCGATAGTCAAGCGTTGGTCGGTTGGATCAATCAGAACCACATTAAACAGTTAGCGATTCATTTTGATTTGGATGTCCTGTCCCCGCAGGATTTTCGTTCGACTCATCCAGGGAAACCTCATCTAGCAATTGATAAATTTCCTGCACCAGTTGGCACAATGACACTAGATCAAATCACGCGAATCATTCACGATGTTTCTGAAAAGGCTGAAATCGTTGGATTTAGCATTGGGGAACATCTACCGTGGGATGCGATTAACTTGCGGAATGCATTGGCGAGTGTGGAAATATTTAGGGAATAGAAAAAACAGCCAGCAGGTGCTGGCTGTTTGAAACGTTGTAACCATCGTCAACAATGATCATCATTATTGACGATCTCATATTTAATTCCATCTGGATCGTTAAAGAAGAGAGCATAATAGTTTGGTCCATGTTGTGGAAAAATTTGCGGCTTATCTAAGATTTCAGCGCCAAGACCACGCGCTATTTGATACATTCGATCGACTTCGTTTCTAGAGGAGGCTCTAAAAGCAATATGATGAACCGCACCGGGCTTTCTTCTGTGCACAGTTTGATCTTCAAATTGACTTAATGCTGAACAGATACCAAAATCATAGGAACTGTCGAGATATTCAATGACCTGCATATCCAGCTCTTCCAAATAAACATTGATTTTTTTGTTTAAATCAAAACCCAAAGCTTCCATTAATCCATCGTAAAAGGCTTCTACTTTATTAACATCTTTCACCGTTACCTGCAAATGATCGACTTTCATTGGTAATGCCATCATTCTTCCCCCATTCTAGTAAAACCAGTTATATTTTCCAGTAAGTAGTGCCATCCACCGTACGACCTAAAATTCCATATTCAATGAGGTAGCGTCTGATCGTTACATAATCATCGAACATTTTCGAAATAATCGTATTGATTTCTTTTTCTGTATATTGTTTTTCAGGAACAAAGTTTTCTGCCAGTTTTTGAATCAGAATAATCCGCTTTTTTTCTTTTTTCGGGATTTGAGTGGCTTTCCCATTAGCATCAAGAAAAACGCTGAAGACTTTGTCTCTTTCTTTTTTGCTGGATACAAACCGTTCATCGGAATCGATTAAGGAGTTTGCGATAAAATCACTTTGTTCCTTTTCGTCGATCAATTCCAATAAGGCCAAAAGAATTTTTGCCTGACGTTTCTTTTCTTTAAATTTGAAACGATGATTTCTTACTGCAGATGTCGTAATGTTCAGTTGATTGGCTATTTCCTGATCCTCGAATCCTTTGGAAAACAGAGTCAAAAAGTTCTTTTGTGTCTCGCTTAAGCCGGTTTGATTCTTATCAAGAGTCAGCAGTGCATCAAAAGGCCCATTGTGTTCGTGTTTTAAATGATAGATCATCGCGCCTTCCGCTCGTGCTAATTGGCTGTTTGATTCGCTGATGGGGTAGACGAAACGATCGTCAAACGTTTGATCACAATACAGACACTGAAAAAGAAATTCCCCTTTTTTGGCATAGCCTTTTTTTATTTCCTTGATTGTTAATTCACTCTCCATACGATCTCCTCCTGTATATATGCTAACATAATTAAAAAATGTTTGCAAATTTGGTTGCAAATTTAAAATTGTTGCTACTGGTCTATGATTCACTTTTTCTTGACCTTCACGCAACGTCAACCATTATCATATAAGCAAGGAGGTTAGATCATGAATAAGATAAATGTTACGATGATTGATTCGTTGTCTTTTTACAAAAGATGTCTGAAAGAAAAGGTAGATGAAAATGCTTTTCGGTATGAAATCATGCAGCCGTTTGAACCAATGTGGCGGTACTTAAACGCACCGCTTACTCCAAAAACACCTGGTGGATATGATGTAGTGATGGCTTCAGAGATGTTAGGCATTTGGACTCCGCGAAAAAGTGTTGATCAAATTCAAACAAAAATAGATCTGTTAGAGAAGACGAAGATTTTTTCCGAGTATAAGCAAGTGATTGCTAATGGTGCGCAACTTTTTAGTGACATTGGTTATGATATTCCTGTGAATGATTTTACTGTCGCTGTTTTATTGGGAGATTCAGACAATAGTGTATTGATGGCGAGTGAAGGATACAGTGGCTTTGGTGGGATACCAGGTTTTATGTTTTTGATTGTTGTACCAAATGAGTTTAATCGAACGCGTTTAAAATCTGCATTAGCACATGAGTTTAATCATAATGTGCGATTTACTTATGAACCATTTAATCATGGTGATGTAAGTGTTGAGGATTATTTGGTGATTGAGGGATTAGCAGAAGTTTTCGCTGAGGAATTATATGGAGTTGAATCCCGTGGCCCTTGGGTACAAGACTACGATAAGGAGAAGATGGATTATACGATTGAAGTAATGAAGGATGGTCGTGAAGCACGTGGTTTTGATCAAGTCTCGGCTTATATGTATGGGGATGAAGTCGCTAAGGAGCAGGGGTACGCGCCTGTTGGACTTTCAAGAAATGCTGGCTACACAGTTGGATACCATCTCGTAAAAGCCTATTTGAAAAATACTGGGAAATCAATTGCGGAGGCGACATTAACTCCGAGCCGAACGCTTGTTAAAGAATCAAAAATATTTGAATAGAATCAAATAAGCCCATTTTTCTTGGGCTTATAGACTAATAATAGGTTTTTCTAATAATCATTGTTTTGGGTTTTTATTAAGTATTCACGAATGCCATTTTCATCCTCTTGTTGATAAGAATAGTCAAAATGGTTTGCAGTAAATACTGCCAAAGTATGGAATAACTCACACGCAACAAACATAGCACACCAAATATTCTCCGTCTCGGTATTTGAATAAGTGGCACAATACTGTTCATACAAATCTTTCGGTAAAAAACGTTTATAGTATTTACCCATTTTTCCAGAGGACACACTAAAACTATTTTTAATGCCGATAAACCAATCAATCATGTCATGAAGCTCTTTTCGAACGACAGTATTATACATCATCAGAGCGTAAGGAAGTTGGTCGCGTGCAATTCCTTTGGCAACATTTTGTAAACACCACCAAAAATTATTACAACACGATTCAAATTCAATTTTGGTTGGAGGTGTTATGAGGTAGTCCTTGTCTGAGGCGGGTGGAAAGGCTGGTAGCAGATCATCCTTATCAAGCAAAGGTACTGTCAGACTATCCTTACTAAAGGATTCAAGTAGTGGAATCGGAATAAGAGTCAAATCAAGTCGATTGCCATCAGAAAAGAGCATCATCCAATTAAAGTGTCCTAATCCACTGGGGGAGCGCATTGTTTCAGGCGTTTGCAGAATCAAACGTTCTCCGAAACTATCGATCCATTCAGGATCCCTTTTGAAGGATTCGAGTTCTGTTACTACATAGACAATATCATAATCTTGATAGATATCTGTTGGGACGTTCTTATTGGCACGAGAACCATTTAAAAATACCGCGCGAATGCGATCGTCTTTTTTTGCTGTTTCGAGGATAATGTGGTACATTTCTTTTTCGCTTCTCATGAGGAATCATTCCTTTCGGAAACTATCTTTTTTTAGTATACCAAGTTTTATAAAGAAAGTAGGATGCTTTATTAAATACACAGAAGTTTAATTTAGTCGGCATTTTTTACAAGAAGAGTATGCTATACTTTTAGTAATTGAATGACACTAGGGGTGCTTTTGAAGCTGAGATTATACCCATTGAACCTGAAGCAGTTAGGACTGACGCAGGGAATGTGTAATGGTTTATAAATTTGTACCCGATCGCTTTTTTGTGGTCGGGCTTTCTTATGTATGAATTTCCAAACATAAAAGCCTCCTTTTCATTCTAAATAGGGATAAAGGAGGTTTTTTGTTGCGTTAGAGAAAAAATGTCACTTTTATAGTTTAAGTTGGATGCTGTTTAATCATTTTTTGAAAAGGAGAAATTAAATGACGTTTACGAAGTTAGCAAGAGAAGAAGCGGCAGTATTTTGGGATGGAAGCTTTTCGCATCCGTTTATTCAATCGTTAGCAGCAGGAGATTTAGCCCCAGAGATTTTTCGCTATTATTTACTGCAAGATCGGTACTATCTTGAACATTTCAGTAAGCTTTACCATTATATTGCTGAGCAAACTGATGATAAAGAAATTCAGGCTCAGTTAAACGAAAATGCCAAGAATCTTGAATTGGGTGAGCTAGCAATCCGAGGTGAATTTTTCACTGAATTAGCTATTACTGAAAAGGAGATAGCCGAAACGCCGATAGCCCCAACAGCGTATAATTACGTTTCACATATGTACCGACAGCTGATTGATGGTACACCAAAGACAGCTATTGCTGGAATGTTACCTTGCGCATGGTTATATCAGGAGATTGGTGTACGCTTAATTGAGATGGGTTCTCCCAACCCGTTATATCAGCGATGGATTAAGACATATGCAGGGGAAGAAGCTGTGCAAGGAATTGAAAAGGAGCGTGCACTGTTAGATCGTTTATATCAAGAAAGCGGAAAAGATGAGCAGCGAAAAATGATGGAAGCATTCGTTATTAGCAGTAAAATGGAGTATGATTTTTGGGAAATGGCTCTCACTTTAGAAAAATGGTGATAGCAAAACTCGGGATCGTTCATAGTGAACGGTCTTTTTTGTTTGAAAACGATTGACAGACATTCTTTGTGTTCTATAAAACAAAAATTAACACTTGCATTATTAGGAGGGACTAACAATGGTTTCGGGAGCAGAAATGGTTGTAAAAGCATTTATCCAAGAGAATGTTGAGGTATTTTTGCTTATCCTGGTGGACAGGCAATTGATTCATTTGATGCCCTTTATTAATGGGTTAAATTGAAAGAACACCTGAGTAATCATCCTTTTATGAAATAAGGACAATCATTCAGGTGCTTTTTAATCCATTTTTATTCTCTTTAAATACTTACTTAAAGATTTCAATAGAATCTTCGCTTTTTTAGGATTATTTCCATTTGTTGTTATGGCGATCCCGAAATCTCTTTCCTTCATGAATGCCATATTAAAAAAATTACTGTTGTCTTGATTCGTTGTATCGTTTACGAGTTGACGTGGGGTGGTTTCATTTAAAATCGCATGATTGACCGCGTCATTATCTGTACAAATAAAAATAACTTGAAAATTACTAGTATCTCCGTATTGAAAAGATCGTTCGCGCAATAAGACTGTACCGTTCTTTTTTCATTTAATAAGGTGTCTGAGAAGCTTGGTGAAATAACTGTTGGTTTCGCTCCCGCCTCGATCAATGCAGACACTTTTCTAGTGGCTATTTTCCCACCGCCAACAACGAGAATTGAGAATTGTTTAATATCAACTAAAATTGGATACATTCTTCTAGCTCCTTAGCAATCTAATTATAGTGAGTGCTTATCGTTATTTTGTTGAGAGAGAGTCGTTAGACGTTTCTTTTGCTCCAAGCGAAAATAAATAAAATTTGAAAGAAGGCCAAAGAAGACAGGCCCCAACAGTAAAGTAGAAAAATTTACGTAATTCCCTAATTTAAGAGGTTCATAAATTTGAAAAGCAATGGCTACAAATATACATATGCAGACACTGATAGAAAGCGAGTAATTAAGACCGCTATTTTTAATCAATAAAGTTTCCTTTGAAATAATTTTCTTTTTTAAAGAAAAAGGAAAGCTGGCAGCAACAATAAAGTAAGGGATTGCTCGGGAAACGTTTGTCATATAGGTCAATTGATTAAATAATTCAGACAGAAAAGTATTGCTGAATGAGAGTAGTCCGATAAACAGGGAGATAAGGATTGCCTGAATCCACAACGCATTTTCTGGCATATCGTTCTCATTTAAAGCAGAGAACCTTGGCCAAAAGAACTTAGGCGTACTTTTGATCAAACTCTTTAATGGACCATAACTGATGGAACTAAGCAGACTCAAATAGGCAAGACCCATAGTCAGTGCAGTATAGCGAATAAAAAGCTGAACCAATAAATGCGTGTGGTCTGCGGATAGCTTAAAGACGGTGCCTAATGATAGAGCCAACTGCTCCATGACGCCATACATTAGATTTCCAAGATGCAAAGAAGTTGTACCTCGAATGGTGCCAATGTTATTTGCACAACTCCACAGGATAATGCCACTGACATAGAGTAGCAATACAACAAATGAACTGATGATAACTGCTCGAGGAAACCTCTTGCGGCTTTTTTTTGTCTTATCAGCAAGACTAGCAATAGTATCCAGTCCACCGAAAGCTGTGATCGAAAAAATAAAGAAGGGCAGTTGAGATAATAGTCGGTTTGAAGAACCTTGAAAAAAGCTAGTAACAGATAGGCTATGATTGATATTTCCAATTACTTGTTCAGGATTTTTAGTAATTAGCAATAAGTTGCCAATAGTAGAAAGGAGTAAAAGCCCTACCATGGCATACCCGCTAATGTGTAGAAATCTGAAGATAACTTGAAATCCTCGTTTGTTCATCCAGGTAATAAATAGTACCGAAAAAATTGAAAACACGGCTAGCCAAATTTGTGGCGAAATACCTAGCCAATCGATTGTGCCAGTAATATCTTTTCCGAAAATAAGGATAGAAATTGGAATCAACAGTTTCATAAATAGGCTGATCATCCAAATAAAGTAACTACTATACCAAAGGAAGACAGTGGTGAAGGCTGCCTTAGGAGATAGAGACTCTTTTAACCAATCATATATTGCTCCCGAACGATGAGCATATTTTTTGGTATATTGAGCAACAATCAGCGCATAAGGGATAAAGTAAAATAACGCGCTGATAAAAAACCAAATAAGTGATTGACTTCCCAGCATAAAGAAAGCAGAGATCATGCTGGAAAATGAATACACAGTAGTGGTAATGATCAAAATTAAATTCTGAGAAGCGTTCTCTTTTTTCATCATCTGCTCCTAGCGTCCTTTTCTCCTATCTTATTTTCTTTCAAAAAAAAAGACAAGATGACTTAGGATGGTAAAAAATTGTTTGTTCATAAAAATGAGAGAATGGAAATTGACTAAAAGCTTGTTAAATCAACATTTATCATTCATCTGGTAGAGTCAATAACAATATCTTGCTTTGTTTTTACGAGAAATAACAAATTTTGGCTCAACTTACTTGATCAAATTGAATTTTGTTAATTTGTAAATGAGACTTTAATAAATTCCGTTCAATAAAAGGAACTAAAGGATGATGTAGTAGGGATTAGGCTGGTATTTTATTATAATATTTTGCCCATTCGCTATAAAAAATAGCACAATGCGGCTGAGTTCCCTTGAAAGAACCAGTATCTATGTAAACGTTTGCTATAATAAATGAAAACTAAATAAAGTAATCACTGTGTAAGGGAATGAGGTGAGAATCCTCAACAGCCCCTTTCTACTGTATATGCGGATGAACTCTCAACAGCCACTCTTCGGGAAGGCGAGATAGTAAGGAGATGCAAAGTCAGGATACCTTATATAGAGATTAAGAAATAATTGGATTGGGAAGGTTATTTTGCTGGTTGTCTGTATCTTTTTTGGACAAATAAAACACGGCGAGACCACTTTCGGTCTCGCCGTGTTTATTTTTAAGGAGGGAATTATGATGAAGTACTCTACAAAGAAATTAGCAACATTAGCAATACTCTTGGCTCTCTGTGTGATCGGTGCAAATATCAAAATTCTAGGTTCCATTGCCCTGGATTCTTTTCCAGCCTTTATTGGTGCGATTATTCTTGGACCTGTTGCAGGCGCATTTTTAGGATTTTTCGGACACATGATTTCTGCCTTACTATCTGGTTTTCCAAATACGCTGCCGATCCATTTGATTATTGCGATCTTGATGGCAGTCTGCATGTTTTTCTATAGCTGGACGCGTAAAAAATTGTCAAAAAATAAAGTGGTTGCATCGATTGTTTCTATGTTAGTAGGTTATACGATCAATGTACCCCTTGATTTGTTATTACTTTACCCACTAATGGGTCCGGTTGTTTTTATGCTTTTTGTCCCTTTAACACTTGCCACAGTAGTTAACTTGTGCTTATCCGAGGTTGTTATTTTAGGCATTCCACAAAAATATAAAGAAGCAATTTTTCTAAAATAAAGAAGAAGCGGAGCCATAATTATGACGGTCAAACATGGTGGGAATATTCAGGAAATTAGTGAAGTTTATCAAAAGGGTAAGGAACGGTTAATTGATTTTAGTGCAAATATTAATCCCTTGGGTATTCCCGAAGGCGTTGAACGAGTGATCGCGAATAGTATTACACAATTGATACATTATCCCGATAGTCGTTACCAAACACTGATTCGATCAATTGCCAATTTTCATGAAATTTCAGAAGCGTTTATCTACCCATCTAACGGAGCGGCTGAAGCTATTTTTATGTTAGGAAGCACATTAAAGGTGAATAAACTTCTTTTGTTGGCGCCGACTTTTGGAGAATACGAGGCAGCGTTTAGTCAATCAGGGACAGAATTTTGTTATTTCTATTTAGAAGAGCGAAATTTTAAATGGTCGGTTACGGAACTGATTCAGGTAGCAGAAACGCAAAAGGTTGATGGTATTTGCCTTTGTAACCCCAATAATCCAGTCGGACAAATTCTTTCTAAAAGGGAACTTGATAAATTATTCGAATTTTGTTGTAAAAACGAAGTGGTACTTATTCTAGATGAAGCCTTTGTAGATTTTACAAAGGAGGAAAACTCGCTCATTTCGTCAATCAATGATTATCCCAATTTATATATTTTACGTTCACTAACTAAAATGTTTGCGATTCCTGGATTACGTTTAGGGTATTTATTGACGAGCAATTTATCCACTTTACGTGCAATTAAAAAGAGGTCAATTCCTTGGCATATTAATACATTTGCGGATTTAGCAGGCAGACAAGCGCTAAAGGAACATAGCTTTATTGAGGAGAGTCAGCGATATATTCAGAAAGAGCGTCTTTTTTTAGAAAAGGGTTTATCTGCTTTTGAAGAGATAGAACTTTTTCCAAGTCAAACAAATTTTTTATTCTTTCGTTATCTAGGCAGCGGATGTCTGTATAAAAGCTTGATTCATAAAAACATAGTGATTCGGGATTGCAGTGATTTTAAAGGATTAACTAAAAAGTACTATCGCATTGCGGTTAAATCCAGAACGGAGAATCAAGTGCTTTTGAATGCATTGGAGGGGATTTTATGAAGGCGGTTGCTTCTTGTCCAGGCTCCTGTGGGGAACTCATTCAAGGATGGTTGGGTGATTCACAAAAATTAGTCAGTTATGGAATTAATCGTTTTTCCATGGCTGAAGTAAGTTTAAAAGAAACCTCCAAAACGGGTCATTTAAAAGCCGAAGAAGCTTTGCGACGAACATTGACTTGTTTTGATCTTCCGAGCGAAGTAAGTTCGAGGCTTTCACTTACAATAAATTCAGATTTACCAGTAGCCAAAGGAATGGCAAGCAGTACAGCTGATATTGCTGCAACCTGTCAGGCTGTTGCGGCGTTTTTTGGAAAGCAGATTTCAAGAGATCAGATAATAGAGATTTGTTTGGCAATCGAACGAACGGACAGTATTCTTTTTCCAACGCTTACCTTATTTGAGCAAAGAACGGGTTCCATTAGGGAACAAAGCGGCTGGGCTCCTTTGTTCTATGTGCTTGTACTTGAACCGAATGAAACTCTAACAACAGAGGTTTTTCATTCTACTGAAACCGACCGATTGTTCTATCAACAACGCAAGCAATTTATTGAGGTCCACCAACGTTATCAACATGCGGTAAAAAAACAATCTTTAAAATTTCTTGGTGAGGCAGCAACTCAAAGCGCTGTTTTGAATCAAAATATCTTACCCAAACCATATTTCTCTGAATTATTAAAGTTTCAGCAATATTTTAAATGGCTGGGTATTAATGTCGCACATAGTGGTTCGGTCGTTGGAATCATGCTGGAAACAGTTGAAGAAATAAAAGAGGCAATGCGAGTGATTCAACGGTCTAAACTCAGCGAATGGTATTCAAAGATAAGTGTACATCATAGCTTTTACGGAGGAGTACAGCTGTTAGAGGTGGGGAGAAACAATGAAAAAATTAATGGTTGCCGCAGTATCCAGCGGGTCGGGGAAAACGACGATAGCACTTGGCTTGATGAAACTCTTGCAAAAGCAGGGGTACAAAATTCAGCCCTATAAGGTTGGCCCTGATTATGTAGATACAGAATACCATACTCGTATCACAGGAAAACATTCACGAAATCTAGATATGTTTTTAGTCCCAAATACCGATTGTTTACGATCGCTATTTGAAAAAGAAGCGCATCAAGCAGATATATGTGTAATAGAAGGGGTGATGGGTCTTTTTGACGGTTTAGGTGTTGATAAGGACTATTGTTCAAGTGCAGGAATAGCGAAATTGTTGAATTGTCCAGTACTGTTAGTAGTGGATGGTCAATCGGCCTCAACATCTGTAGCAGCTGTTGTAAAGGGCTTTGCAAATTTTGATCCTGAGGTCAATATTTGTGGAGTGTTAATTAATAAGGTGGCTTCCGAAACACACTATCAATTGATAAGAAAAGCGGTTGAAAAATATACGGATATTCCTGTTTTCGGCTATTTAAAGCGTGAGAAAGGAGCAGAACTTCCTTCTAGACAACTCGGACTGATCCCTGATAGAGAAAGTAAGGATGCTACCCAAAAAATACAAAAAATATCTGAATCATTAGAAAAAACTTTTGATTTTAAACGATTAGTAGAATCCTTGCCGGAAGAAGAACTTTCATATAAGGCACCGAAATATCCTCACTATCCTAAAATTACACTAGCTTATGCGCTAGATGAGGCATTCCATTTTTATTATCAAGATAATCTCGAATTGCTGTCTGAATATGGAGTAGAATTGATTTCCTTTAGCCCAATCAGAGATCGTGAGTTGCCAAGTGCAGACTTGTACTATTTTGGTGGTGGATATCCTGAAGAGTTTGCGGAACGACTCGCTGAAAATTCTTCGATGCGACAAAGTATTAAGGATAAGCATGAGCAGGAAGCATTTATCCTAGCTGAGTGTGGGGGGCTGATGTACTTAGGTTCTTCATTTAAAAGTGGAAATGAGTTCTATCCGATGGTGGGGATTTTTGAAGGAGTCAGTGAGATGTCTTCTGGACTCAGAAAATTTGGCTATTGTTACGGAGAAATTGAAAGAGATACTCTGATCGGGAAAAAGGGGACGGTTGTTGTTGGGCACGAATTTCACCATTCTGTCTTCAATAGTCAGGAACCTACTGTCTTGAAAATGACAAAAAAAAGAGATGGAGAAGTCATCAAGGAATGGGCAGGTGGCTATCAAAAGAAAAATACTTTTGGGAGTTATCTACATCTCCATTTCTATCAAAACGAGAGCTTTCTACAGAATTTATTACAACAAGTGAGGAATGATCTATGACTATTTGGATTGTTACTGCATTTCTGTTAGATCTGTTGATCGGCGATCCTTATAATTGGCCCCATCCAATTAAGAGTATCGGTAATTTCATTGATTGGTTTCAGCAAAGATATACGCAAACAAAAAGTGAAAATGAAAAATATCGTTGGGGCATCCTGTTGTTTTTAGTTACGGTTTTCGGTACTGGTTTGATCACGTATTTCATTCTCAAAATAAGTTTTCTAATTCATCCTTTTTTCGGGACATTTTGCTATGTATATTTAGCCTACACAACATTGGCAACTAAAAGTTTGTCTTTGGAAGGGAAAAAAGTGTATCAGAAATTGACATTAGATACTTTAAATAGCGCCCGAAAACAAGTTGCGATGATTGTAGGTAGAGATACTAGTGAGTTAACGGAAGAAGAAATCACAAAAGCGACAATCGAAACAGTTGCTGAAAACACCAGTGATGGGGTCGTAGCGCCGTTACTCTATCTATTTATTGGGGGACCAGTATTAGCAATGATGTACAAAGCTGTCAATACACTCGATTCAATGGTTGGCTATGTGACTCCAAAGTACCAAGCAATTGGTTGGTTCTCAGCAAAAATGGATGATTTATGGAATTTTATCCCTGCCCGATTAACTTGGCTATTTTTATTAGCTTCGGCCAAATTGCTGAACTTAAATGTGGCGAATGCTTGGGCAGTTGGTAAAAAGGATTGCCGCAAGCATAAAAGCCCAAACAGCGGTTTTCCTGAATCTATTGTTGCTGGTGCTTTAGGAATACAGCTAGGTGGAACACATTGTTATCATGGCGTCGAAATTTATAAACCAACCATTGGTGTAACACTTCGTTCGGCAGAACCTAGGGATATTTTGATTACAAATACGTTGCTATATGTAACGTCAATTTTAAGTCTAAGCATTTTCAGCAGTATAGCAATTTTCTTTACCTATTACTTATTTTGAGAAGAGGGAAACGTGTGGACTATATAAGAGATCCTCAGTTAATTGAATCAAAGAGTTTTACGATCATTCAAAGAATAATTGATCAAGATTTTCCTGACTTTGTTTACTCTTGCCCAGAGGAGGAAATGATTATAAAACGCGTCATTCATACGAGTGCTGATTTTGACTATTTAAAAAATCTCGTTTTTACCAATGATGTTATCACAGAGCTGAAAGATTTTTTCTTAACAGGAAACGGAACAATTTTTACTGACACAACAATGGCGTTAAGTGGAATAAATAAGCGTGTATTAGACAAGTTAACTATTCGTTATGAATGTTACATAGCCGATCCTAAAATATCTGAGCAGGCTAAAAGCAAAGGAATGACTCGTTCAATGGCAGGAATCGAACACGCCGCAAAAAAAGACGGGCCAAAACTATTTGTTATCGGGAATGCACCAACAGCCATTTTTAAATTATTAGAGCTCATCGAAAAAGGAGAGTTAGATGCCGCGGCGGTAATTGGTGTTCCTGTTGGTTTTGTCGGTGCTGCTGAATCAAAGGAGGCATTATTTGAAAGTGATGTTCCAGCGATAGTAGCTAGAGGACGAAAAGGTGGCAGTAATGTTGCGGCTGCCATTATCAATGCCCTATTGTATCAGTTAGTAGAAAGGGAAAACTAATGGGGGAATTTGTCTTTTATAATGGGAAAAAGTTACGTAAGGGCTATACGACAGGATCATGTGCAACTGCGGCAGCAAGTGCAGCAGCCTATTTTCTTTTTCACGATAAAGCTTACGAAGAAATCAAAATTGAGCTTCCAAATAAAGAAAAGATAATGATTCCAATTCATTCCATAGAAGTGAAGAAGGATGGCTGTCAAGCGTTTGTTGTTAAAGATGGTGGGGATGATGTGGATGCTACTGATGGCATGCTCATTGGTGTAGAAGTCACTCGTAATACGACCAATCAACTAATCATTGAGGGGGGAGTAGGGATCGGTCGAGTCACTGAAATTGGCTTGCAATTACCTGTTGGTGAAGCCGCAATCAACTCAGTTCCAAGAAAGATGATTGAAAGATCGGTACGAAAAATAATTGGCTCGAACATTGGAGCAAGAATTACTGTTTTTGCCCCAGAGGGAGAAGAGATTGCAAAACAAACGATGAATCGTCGGTTAGGTATTCAAGGTGGAATTTCAATTTTAGGTACGACAGGTATTGTCACTCCTATGTCTGAAGAAGGCTGGAAACAATCAATCTCCCTGGAATTAGAGATGAAAAAAAGTCAAGGGTATAACTCTGTAATCTTATGTCCAGGTAATTATGGTGAGACCTTTGCTTTAAAGACATTAAAGCTAAATGAAACACGCATTGTATCTATGAGTAATTTTGTCGGATACGTATTAAAGGAAATACAACGACTAAAATTTGAAAAAGTACTGATGGTTGGACATCTAGGGAAATTGATCAAAGTTTCTGCGGGAATCTTTTCAACACATAGCAGGGATGCCGATGCACGAGCAGAGATTTTAGTGGCCAATCTAGCGCTATTAGGAATGCCTGTGACTCAGCTGCAACAAATTGAACAATGTTTAACGACTGAGGCGGCTGGAGAAATTATTGCTCAAGCAGGGTATGAGGCAGTTTATCAAATTATTGCACAAAAAGTGAAAAAACGTTCTGAAGGACTATTAAAATATCGTAAGCCTGAACCATCCATTGAAGTCGTTTTATTTTCTTCTCAACGAGGATACTTAGCGTCAACCAAATCTTTGGAACTGTTGAAGGAGGAATGGAAATGATCACTGTCGTTGGGATTGGTCCGGGCGGAACGCAAGATTATCTCTTTAACAAAGCTCAATCTGCAATTGAGGCAGCAGACAAAATTATTGGAAGCAAACGGCAATTGAAGCTTGTTCCGATCAAGAAAAAGAAAAATTGTCAGATACTCCCAAGTAAATTAGAGGACCTATTGATACTTTTAAATGATTACCAAGACGACAATCTCGTGCTATTGGCTTCGGGAGATCCACTGACTTACGGAATTGGAAAATGGCTGATTCAGCGATTTCCAGCAGAAAAATTAACAATTCTTCCCGGAATTAGTTCTTTGCAGTACTTGTTCAATCGCATAGATATTCCCATGGAAGATTGTTTTATTACTAGCAGTCATGGCAGAATTCCTGACTATTCGATGATTTTCAACTTACCTAAAGTCGGAATTGTAACCGATAAAACAATAGGACCTTATCAATTAGCACAGGAATCAATAAAGTATCCTAAACACGCAATTTTTTATATTGGTGAGAATCTTAGTTATACCGATGAAAAAATCAGATGCTACAAGGCTTCTGATGTGCCAGATGAAGACTATCAAATGAATGCAGTGGTGATAATTAATGAAGGATGATTGTTTCATTCGCGGAAGTGTTCCAATGACAAAAGAAGAGATACGAACAGTTAGTTTAGCAAAGTTACAGTTGGGAGAAGCAGAGACCTTTTTAGATATAGGGACAGGAACAGGCACAATGGCGATTGAAGCTGCTTATTCATACCCTAACTTAAAGGTTACGACAATTGATTCAAATCAAACTGCTCTTGATATATTGAAGAAAAATCAAAATAAATTTCAATTGACTAATATAAAGAGTGTCCTAGGGAAGGCTCCTATTAATTTAACTGAGAGATTCGATGCTATTTTTGTTGGTGGAACAGGAGGAAACTTGTCGGAAATTTTAGAATGGAGTTTTCGACGACTACAAACGGGAGGACGTTTAGTACTAAATTTTATTTTAATCGAACACGCGATCGAAGCGACTAAGTGGCTGGAGAACAATAATCATTTATATCAAGCCATTCAGCTTCAAGTCGGTCATTATACGAAATTAGGTCAAGGCCATTATTTTAAAGGGCAAAACCCAGTGATTATTATTGAATCGAGAAAAGAGGGATAACCATATGGCAAAAGTACATTTCGTGGGTGCCGGACCAGGAGAGCCGGAATTGATTACATTTAAAGGATACCAGTTGCTTAAATCAGCCGACTGTGTCATTTATGCAGGTTCATTAGTAAATCCGGAGCTTCTAAATTATTGTTCCTCCGATTGTCAACTATTCAATAGTGCCACCATGAACTTAACGGAGATTATTGATGAAATGGAACGAGGTGTAAAGGCGAATAAAGAAGTTGTCCGCTTGCAAACGGGAGATTTTTCCATCTATGGATCAATTCGAGAGCAAATCGAAGAATTAAAAAAACGCAAAATTGAATTTACTTGTACGCCAGGTGTTAGTTCATTTTTAGGTGCGGCGTCAAGTTTAGGTGTAGAATATACCGTTCCAGAAATTTCTCAAAGTGTAATTATCACACGAATGGCGGGAAGGACGCCTGTGCCAGAAAGAGAGAGTTTACGTTCTTTTGCGCAACATCAAACTTCAATGGTCATTTTTCTCTCGATTCAAGGGATAGAGAGAGTAGTTGAGGAGCTGCTTGCTGGGGGCTATCAAATGAAAACCCCTGTAGCAGTTATTTATAAAGCGACCTGGCCCGAAGAAAAGAAAATTTATGGCACATTAGAAAATATTACAAAAAAAATTGAAGAGACAGATATTACGAAAACGGCGCTGATTATGGTGGGGGATTTCTTAGGAAATGAGTTTTATTACTCTAAACTCTATGATGCATCATTTGCGCATGAATATCGAAATGAGAAAAGCGATGAATAAGCGAGCAATTATAGCCATCACTTCATCGGGAATTAAATTAGCTCGAGAATTACGGGATAGTTGGGATAAAAGTGCGCCTATTTTTGTACCTGAGAATAAAGCTGAAACGGATCTATTGGTTCTTCCTACAGAGAAAGTTTTATCAGGTATTCACGCTCTTTTTTCACAATACGAGGCACTGATTTGCATCATGGCAATGGGAATTGTAGTTCGCAGCGTTGCTGGTGTGTTAGAGGACAAGCGAAAAGATCCTGCAGTAATAGTTATTGATGAGAAAGGCAGACATACAATCAGCCTATTATCTGGGCATATTGGAGGAGGAAATCAACTGACCCTTGAAATTGCCGAAAAATTAAATAGCTGTCCAGTAATAACTACAGCGACAGATGTGCAAGAAGTAACGGCTTTGGATTTACTGAGTAAAGAAATTAATGGCTGGTATGACAATTTTGATGAGACAACAAAAAAAGTTAACGGCCTTCTAGCCGACCATCAAAAGGTAGGCTTAATACAACATGAAGAATGGATCAAAGATTTTCGAGGGTTAACTCTAATGGAGGCTAGTGACTCAGTGGACGACTTTCAAGCTGTGCTGCTTATTTCAGATAAAAAGGAGCAACTTTTTTCTGAAAAAATTATTCAAGTAGTTCCTCGAAGATATGTATTAGGGATTGGGGCAAGAAAAGCACTTGCTTTTCCAATTATTAAGCAAGAGTATCTTAATTTTTGTGATTTAAACAATGTTCATTATCGAAGTATAAAAGAAATTGTCAGTATTGAATTGAAAAAAAATGAAGCGGGCATACGCCAATTGGCCGAATGGCTTAATGTACCATTTACAACTTATACTTCAAAAGAATTATCAGCTGTTTCAAAAAAATATCCTCAATCAGATTTCGTAAAAAAAATAACTGGTGTAGGTAGTGTGAGTTTGGCAGCAGCAGATTTAGCAAGTAATGGACAAGTGGTGACGAAACGTTATGCCGGCCAAGGCGTCACCTTTGCATTGGGAAGGAATGAGGACGACACATGTTGTACGTGGTGGGATTAGGGCCAGGTGAAAAAGGAAAAATGTCGCTTGAAGCGATGGAGGTCATCCGTAAAGTAGAAGTAATTGTGGGGTACACCACATATGTCCGATTAATTCACGAATTAGTCAGTGGAAAAGAAATAATCAGTACCGGAATGAAACAAGAAATCGATCGATGTAAAAAAGCGATTGAGGTAGCAAAAGAAGGAAAAAATGTTGCTGTAATTTCAAGTGGTGATGCAGGTGTGTATGGTATGGCAGGTTTGGTCTTGGAACTTTTAAGTCAAACGAATGATGAAATTAATGTCAAAATTGTTCCAGGAATTACCGCTAGTATTGCAGGTGCAGCGTTATTAGGCGCTCCTTTAATGAATGACTTTTGTCATATCAGTCTTAGCGATTTGATGACGCCTTGGGAAATGATTGAAAAACGACTGCATGCTGCCGCTAGTGCGGATTTTGTCATTTGTTTATACAACCCTAGAAGTAAAGGTAGACCTAATCATTTAACCAAGGCATTAGAAATCATTCAACAATATAAACCAAAAGAGACCATTCTTGGATTAGCGAAGGATATTGGACGAAAAAAGGAAAAAGCCATTCTTACAACAATGGCACAATTAGATGAAACAATGGTGGATATGACAACCGTTGTTTTAGTAGGAAACAAGGAAACCTATATTCACAATGAACGGATGATTACTCCCCGAGGGTACCAATTATGATTTTACTTTTGGGAGGGACCTCTGATAGCCAAAATATTGCAAAAGCATTCAATAAGAATGATATAAACTTCTATCTGTCCGTCGTTTCAGATTATGGTGAAAGTCTTGCAAAATCCGTTGCGGAAAATATTATTAAAGGCCGTTTAACTAAAGCAGAGATGGTGGAATTTATTCAAAATCATCAAGTAAATAAAATTGTTGATGCAACACATCCATTTGCAGAGGAAGTTTCGAAAAATGCGATCTCTGCTTGTGAAGCAACAGCCACTCCTTATTTTCGTTTTGAGCGTCCTTCATTTAGTGCTGAGGGAATACTCGAAGTAGACTCAGTAAAGGAGGCTTGCCAGAAGGCTCAAGAATATTCAGGAAACATTTATTTAACGACAGGAAGTAAAACGTTAGGAGAGTTTTTAAAATATCTACCTAAAAAGGCGATAATTGCCAGAGTATTACCAACAACCGAAGTCATGAATGCTATTGAAAAGTTGGGATTAACAACTAGTCAAGTAGAAGCAATAAAGGGACCCTTTTCTAGAACGTTGAATCGTGAATTATTGCTTCACAATAAAGCGGGCGTGATGATTACAAAAGAAAGTGGCAACGCAGGTGGTTTTCTAGAAAAAGTCGAAGCCTGTCATGATTTGAATATTCCGTGTATTGTGCTGAGACGTAAAAAGATAAACTATCCGAATAAGTTTTCAACTATTGAAGAGCTTGTTCATCAAGTAAAGGAGTAATGAAATGGTCGGAAAAATTTCATTAGTTGGTGCGGGACTAGGAGATCCAGAGTTGCTAACGGTCAAAGGATTAAGAAAAATCGAACAGGCAGATGTGATTGTATATGATCGCTTGATCAATCCTGCGATTTTAAATGCCTGTAAAATTGCTTGTGAGAAGATTTACGTTGGCAAAAAGCCAAACTATCATCCAGTTCCACAAGATAAGATTGAGGAGATCATGATTGAAAAAGCGAAGTTGGACCTTAATGTAGTCCGACTTAAAAGCGGAGATCCTTATGTTTTTGGTCGTGGTGGCGAAGAGGGGGCATCTCTAAAGAAAGCTGGAATTCCATTTGAGACGATTCCTGGGATTACCTCATCTATTGGTGGGCTCGCTTATGCCGGAATTCCAATTACACACAGAGATTTAGCTGCAAGTTTCCATGTCTATACAGGACATCTAAACAAATCAGATCAACAAGTGGATTGGAAAACAGCTGCGGCGGCAGAAGGAACATTGGTTTTTTTGATGGGGATGTCTAGTTTACAAGAAATTACAAATCAACTGATAAGTCATGGGAGAGATGAAACGACTCCAGCAGCAGTGATTCAGTGGGCAAGTCGCAAACAGCAGAAAACAGTAACAGGTACACTTGCGACAATTTTTGAACAAGCTCAAAAAGCAAAGTTGGAACCACCTAGTTTAATTGTGATTGGAAACGTTGTAAACCGCCGAAAAGACTTGAATTTTTTCGAAGAGCGTCCACTTTTTTCATTAAGCATTACAGTCCCCTATTCAAAAAAAAGAAATATGACAAATTGTTTATCAGATTTAGGGGCAGAAATTGTTGAACTGCCAGCAAGTAGTATTCAAATATTTGACGAAAAAATAGATTTTTCTGAACCTAAAAATATCGTTTTTACAGATCAACTTAGTATTGAGATGTTCATTCGAGCCATGAAAATATGTGGTATCGATTGGCGTAATTTAATGGATTGGTGCTTTATTACAGTAGGCCATCATACGGGGACAGCTTTGAAAAGAATAGGGATTTGCCCAGATCATGATTTTATAGATGTACCACAGTGTTTGCAAGAGTTTCAAGTTACTTCTAATACACTATTTTTAGGAGATTCCTTTGAGATAGCGCGTCTGAATGAACAAAGAATTCCAGGCAAAAAGGTGATAAGTCATGAGGAAAAAATTACAGCAGAGATACCTAAGTTGTGGCAAGAAACAGATTTTATGTACTTTCCTAATTCAAAATCCGCTCGATTATTTTTAACGGCTTTGTCTACGGAAGAATTAGCGATTGTTCGGAAGAAAAAAGTTGTAGTGATGGGAAATAAGACAAAAGCGATTTTTGAAGACTACCATCTTCCAGTAATTGTGACAAATGAGCCTAGTTATAAAAGTGTGATCGATAAATTAATAGAGGAGATGTAGCAATGAAGCCTGCATTAGTGGCCGTAAGCTTTGGTACAAGTTATCCAGAAACGAGAAAAAAACGATTGAGGCTGTAGAGAAAAAACTAAGTCAAACGTATCCGAGTTGTGATGTTTTTCGAGCTTTTACTTCTAATAAAGTAATCAAAAAAATCAAAGAACAAGAAAAGACAACCATTTTGACAGTAGATCAACAAATGCAACAATTAATTGATAAAGGTTACGAAGAGGTATATGTTCAACCACTACACATCATTCCTGGAAGTGAATATTCTAAAGCACTTCACCAAGCAATGAGATACAAGAATGACTTTAAAAAATTAGAAGTTGGGCGACCGTTATTAAGTGGTATAGAAGATTATCAAAAGGTTATTGCCTGGTTGGATTTATTAGCGAAGAATCTTGATGAAGACGAGGCTTTGGTTCTTATGGGGCATGGAAGTCAACATTCCTCCTTCACAGTTTATGCCTGTTTAGATCATATGTTAATGGAAAAACCTATTTTTGTTTGCGCAGTGGAAAGCTATCCTGAAATCTCTTCATTGATTGAGCGACTGAAAAAAAGCAGCTATAAAAAAATCAAGTTATATCCGTTAATGCTAGTAGCAGGAGATCACGCAACAAATGATATGGCTTCTGATGACGAAAATTCTTGGAAATCTCAATTGGAACGAACCGGATTTCATGTTGAGACATTTCTTAAGGGAATGGGTGAAGCAACTGAAATTCAGGAACTGTTTATTGAACATGCGGCGATGATAATGAAAGGAAAATCTAATGGCTAAATTCTACGGTGTTGGTACTGGCCCTGGCGCATCGGATTTATTGACAATTCGAGGGAAAGAAGTCATTGAACGGGTGGATTGTCTTTACACTCCAGAACCCAAAAAAGGGGGAAAAAGTCTTGCTTTACAAATCGTGACTCCTTATGTAAGAGAAAGAACGATAATTAAGCAACGATACTTTCCAATGGTTAAAGATTGGGATGAAAAGCAAAAGGCTTGGAATGAAATTGCTAAAGAAATTATTAATGATGTTAAAAGTGGTTTAGATGTCGCCTTTATTACACTTGGAGATCCAATGGTTTATAGCACATACAGTTATTTATTGGAACGAATAGCAGATCACGTTGAAACAGAAACAATACCAGGAATTTCATCTTTTAGTCAAATTTCAAATCACTTACAGATTCCTCTAGTCATTGATGAAGAAAGTTACGCCGTATTACCAGCAACAGCAGAAGAAACAATTCTACAAATGGCTTTAGAGCAACTTTCAACAGTAGTATTGATGAAAGTGTCCATTGCCTTACCTAAAGTATTAAAAATCTTAACAAGATTGGATCTTTTGGAACAAACAATACTAGTCAGCGATTCTTCAATGGAATCAGAAAAAATAGTAATTGGCCTAAGCGAGTTGAATGCAGAAGATGATTTATCATATTTCAGCACGATGATTATTTACAAGAACAGAACGTTGAAAGGATGAAAAAAATGAAGTGGAACCGTAAAACGATGGAAAGACTATTTCTTGCAGTGCTTCTCATGATTTTAATATGGCCTCAAAAGGCTCATGCTATGCATATTATGGAGGGATTCTTACCTCTAGGGTGGTGTTTGTTCTGGTTTGCGGCGTTCATTCCTTTTTTTATCTACGGTTTGATCAGCATACGAAGAACTGTCTCAGATAATCCACAAAACAAAGTTCTGTTAGCTTTTAGTGGGGCATTTATTTTTATCCTATCAGCATTAAAAATTCCTTCAGTAACCGGCTCTACCTCGCATCCGACAGGTGTCGGTATTGGAACGGCTCTATTCGGCCCTGGAGTAATCAGTGTGCTTGGAACGATTTGTTTACTTTTTCAAGCCTTACTTCTTGCGCATGGTGGTATAACAACTTTGGGGGCTAATGCTTTTTCAATGGCGGTAGTAGGTCCTTTCGTAGGCTATGGTGTTTATCTTATTCTAAAAAAAATCAATGTTTCACATTCAATCAGTCTATTTTTATGTGCGTTCATCGCTGATTTAGCAACTTATTTTACCACGTCGCTCCAATTGGGTCTTGTTTTTCCAGATCCTTCTTCAGGTGTTGTAGGAGCAATTATGAAATTTGTAGGAGTCTTCATGTTAACACAGATTCCAATAGCTATTGCCGAAGGTCTATTAACAGTTGTTGCCTACAATTTGATTTCAGCAAATTTTCCTTTTCAAGAGGGAGGTATTTTGAATGATGGAAAAAAATAAATCTAAAACAAGTTTGAATATTATTCTTTTGGTAGCGGTTGCCGTATTAATGATCGGAGCTCTATTAATCAATAAAAATGGAGAATTTGGCGGTTCTGATGGGGAAGCAGAATCGGTTATCACAGAAATCGATCCAAATTATACCCCATGGTTTGATTCGCTATTGGAGCCGAAAAGTGGTGAGATTGAAAGCTTGTTATTTACTCTTCAGGGGAGCTTAGGCGTAGGAATCATTACCTATATTTTAGGGTATTACAAAGGAAAAAAGAAAAATGCTGTTAATTGATAAAATTGCTTACGAAAACAGAATGATTGAGATTTCTCCCGCATCAAAAAGTATTTTGTATTTATTATTACTGATCACCTGTTTTTTAACTCGGCCAATCGTTCAAGGAGGATTAAGTATCGTTATTGGAGTAATTACTATCTATGTTACTAAGATAACTCTAAAAAGGTACCTTAAATGGTTACTTGTTCCCGCTCCTTTTTTAGTGATAAGTATTTTGACTGTTTTATTTTCGTTTAGTTCAAGTTCAAAAAGCTTTATTTTCGAAATCCCATTATTTAATCACTTTTTAGGAGTAACGCATTCTTCACTTTTAATAGGATTAAAACTTTTCTTCCGATCTTTTAGTTGTTTAGTTTGTACGTATTTCTTTATTCTCACTGTCCCTTTTAGTCAGTTGTTAATAGTAATGAAAAGAGCACACTTTCCAGCGCTGTTAATTGAATTGACGATGCTTATGTATCGATTTATTTTCATTTTTGCGAATGAATTTTTAGTTATTAAGCGAGCACAAGACATGCGGTTTGGATTCAAGGGATTGAAAAACAGCTATCAATCATTGGGTGTTTTGATAAAGATGTTGTTCTTCCAGACATTTGATCGTTTTAACAAAATGATTTTGTCCTTGGAAATGAAATTTTTTGACGGTGACTTTCCACTGTAATAATCAAAATGAAAGAAGGAACCAAAATGTTTAAAGTAACCGATTTATGTATCAGTTACGAAAATCAAACAGATGTATTGCATCACCTTTCTCTGGATTTTAGCAATCATAAAGCTGTAGGGGTTTTAGGTGCAAATGGTTCTGGAAAATCGACTTTATTTGCGGCAATTGTTGGTCTGTTGCGTCCGAATCAAGGTGAGATTATCTATGAGAATCGCCCATTAGATTATAATAAATCAGCATTATATCAATATCGTCAAGAAGTAGGGATTGTATTTCAGGAACCTGAACATCAAATCTTTTATTCTATCGTAGAGGATGATGTGTCTTTTGCTTTGAAAAACCTTGGGATTAAGCAGGCTCAGATAGAAAGTAGAATGAAGGAAGTTTTTTCGCTGCTGAATATTGAACATTTAAAAAAGAAACCTGTTCAGTACTTGAGCTACGGTCAAAAGAAGAAAGTAGCGATTGCAAGTGTCCTGATGCTTAAAACTAAGTGGCTACTGCTAGACGAACCGACTTCGGGACTAGATCCGGCTGGAAAGCAGCAGATGATAGAAATTATTTCTCAACTAATACAGCAAGGAACCAGAATCATTTTATCTAGTCATGACATGGATTTAATGTACGAGGTTTGCGATTACCTATATGTGATTGATAAAGGAACAATTATTCAAGAGGGAAGTTCTGATCAAGTTTTTTTAGATGGAGAATTATTAAAGCAGGCTGGTCTGGAGCAACCTTGGTTAGTAAAGGTACATCAGCAACTAGGGTTTCCACTTGTCAAGAATCAACAAGAATTCATGCAGATAAAACTAGAAGGCGAGGTGAAATAATGGGTAAAAGTTTAATGATTCAAGGGACGGCTTCAGATTCTGGCAAGAGTATTTTGGTTGCTGGCTTGTGTAGAATCTTTCATCAAGATGGATTAAAGGTGATGCCATTTAAATCTCAAAATATGGCGCTTAACTCTTACATTACTCTACAAGGCAAAGAAATGGGACGTGCACAAGTTTTCCAAGCAGAAGCAGCCGGAGTTGAACCAGATGTACGAATGAATCCTATCTTATTGAAACCAACTTCAGATCGTAAATCACAAGTTATTTTCAAGGGTAAAGTTCTCTGTGATATGGATGCAGTTGAATATCATGAATACAAACCACGACTAATCGAGAAAATTTCTGACTTATATCAAGAGTTAGTACGGGAAAATGATGTGATTGTGCTTGAAGGCGCCGGTAGTCCTGCCGAAATCAATTTAAATAGTCGTGATATCGCTAATATGGGCATGGCTAAAATTGCGGATGCGCCTGTTCTTTTAGTGGCAGATATTGACAAAGGTGGTGTTTTTGCTTCTATTTATGGAACGGTTCATTTATTGGAACCAGAAGATAGAGCAAGGATTAAAGGAATCATTATTAATAAATTTCGCGGTGACATTGCCTTGTTAGATCCTGGACTAAAAATGATTGAGGATTTAACAGATATTCCAGTGGTCGGAGTTATTCCTTATGCGCAATTAAATATTGAAGATGAAGATAGTGTTGCTTTGTCAAAAGTAAATCGTTCGTACAACACTCAAAAAGAATTAGATATTGCCGTAATCGGATTATCTAAAATGTCTAATTTTACAGATTTTAAGAGCTTAGAAAGTGAACCAGATGTCTCTGTTCGATATGTTTTTCCTGGAGATAAGTTGGGCAACCCTGACATAGTTATTTTGCCGGGAAGTAAAAATACTCTTGAAGATTGTTTGTACTTGAAGGAATCAGGTTTAGCAAAAGAAATACAACGTGTTCGTACGGAAGGTAAGATGATTTTCGGTATTTGTGGCGGGTTTCAACTATTAGGGAAGATGCTGCATGACCCTCAGCAAATTGAGTCTACTCATGGTAGTCTCCAAGGACTTGGATTGTTAGATACAGAGACTTATTTTGAATCCCAAAAAACGACCACTAGAGTAGAGGCCAAAATTGGAGAAACAATAATCAACGGCTACGAAATTCATATGGGCAGAACAGAAAATTATGAACAGCAGTACTTCGCCCACGTTTTCTCTGAAAATGGTAAGAAGACTTCAAAATATGATGGCGCTATTAGCTCGGATAAGCTTGTTGTCGGAACGTATCTTCATGGAGTATTTGATAATACTGCTTGGAGACGTTCGCTGTTGAATCAAGTTCGAGAAGTGAAGGGATTGCAACCAATCAAGGAAATTGCTGTACCTTACGATGAGTATAAGAATCAACAGTATGACAGATTAGCAGATTTGATTCGCGAAAATGTGGATTTAGAAAAAATTTATCAAATTATTAGTCAGGAGGAGGTGTCCGTATGAGTATTTATACGCGATACGGAGATCAAGGCTTTACTCGGCTAGTTGGTGGTGGCAGGGCAAAAAAGAATGCTCCTCGTGTTCAGACATATGGGGCTATTGATACGCTGAATGCTCAAGTTGGATTGACGATTGCGGGCTTAGAGAAAGAAGATTTATTATATGCTGAACTAGTCCAAGTTCAACAATGGATTTTTGATTGTGGGAGCGATTTTGCCACTCCTGAGGAAAAACGTCCATACAAAGTTGAAGGAAAACTAATCAAATGGCTTGAAGAGAAGATTGATTTATATTGGAGTAAATTGCCAAAGATTAATCAATTTATTTTGCCGGGAGGAACTGTTGCAGCCGCAAATTTACATCTTTGTCGTTGTTTCACTCGCGAGGCTGAACGGAATGCTGTAGATTTATTCGAGCATCAGGAGGCTGTAAACATGGAGGCGTTGAAATTTTTGAACCGTTTATCTGATTACTTTTTTGTATTGGCTCGATGGGTCAATAATCAGGCTGGGCAATCAGAAATTTTTTATGAAAATAGTGTCTCTGTGTTTAATAGAAAAAAATGATTCAGAAAAGAGCTATCTGAATGAAAGAAGGATGAGAATGAAGAAGCTGAAAGTAGGAACGCGAGGTAGTAAGCTAGCGACGACACAAACAAAACAAGCTCTAGCTATTTTTAAAAAGTATAACCCGGATGTAGAGGTAGAACTTGTAAAGATCAAAACCAAAGGAGATCATTTGGCTACCCACAACTTGCAAGCGATTGGTGGGCAGGGCTGTTTTGTTAGAGAATTGGAATATCAACTTCGTGTTGGAAATATTGATTTTGCTATACATAGTTTGAAGGATATTCCTACGACGATACATGATGAACTGATTCTCGCTTGTGTGATGAAGCGTCATTCACCAACGGATGCTCTTATTATCAAGGAAGTCGGATATACCTTGAACTCTTTGCCTAGAAATGCCGTCGTTGGTACAAGCAGTCTACGCAGAAAGGCACAGCTATTACATGCTCGTCCAGATTTTAACATTCAACCAATAAGAGGAAATATAGATACTAGAATTCGCAAAATGAATGAGGGTCAATATGATGCCATTGTGTTGGCCTTAGCAGGATTAGAAAGACTGGGCTTGGATCAAAGTGTTTATCACCAAGAACTTTCGCCTAAAATTATGCTGCCAGCCATTGGACAAGGGGCCATAGCTTTGGAATGTCGCAAAGATAACAAAGAAGTACTAACCATGCTCAAAAAAATGGAGCACAAAGAAACAGCTATAGCAGTAACAGCAGAGCGAGCTTTTTTAAATAGCATGGACGGCAGTTGTACTTTTCCTGTAGGAGCCTACAGCCTTCCAAAAGCCAACACGTATGAATTAACAGGAATGATCGGTAGTGAAAATGGGGAAATTATTCTAAAAGAAACGATGCAGGGGAATGATCCAGTAATTTTGGGGAAAGCTGTAGCGGCCAAAATGATCCAGCAAGGTGCAATTTCATTGATTGAGGAGTGTAAAAACGATCAAAAAGAAACTTTTATACACTAGAGAATCACCGATGCCAGAAGCTATTCGACAAAGATTTGCGCAAGAAGATACTGAAGTAATTTCTATTCCATTGAATAGAACAATACCTTTGCCTCATCAGCGTCTAGAGAAAAACTATGAGTGGATTTTTTTCACTAGTGCGAACGCAGTAAAGTATTTTAATTTTGCTCAACTAAACAAACAAGCTAAAGTGCTCGCGATTGGCAATCAGACAAAAAAAGTGCTGAATGAGTTAAATATTAATGTAGACTTTCAACCAAAAGAGGGATTTTCAGAAGGTCTAGTTGAAGAATGGCTTAGCTTGGCGAAGACAAAGCAACGTGTTTTTTGGCCTCATTCATTTAATGCCAAACGTGTAATTTATAATGCATTAACAAATCGAGGGCACATCGTATTCGAACAGGTAACCTATAAAAATGAATTTTTAGTAAGGGATCAAGAACGCTTGAAAGAGCTATTGTTGAGTGAAACACTTGATTATGTTCTATTTGCTAGTCCTTCAGCATGGAATTCTTTTTCAAAGATAATTAAAGATTTTCAACAATTACCGGATGATTTTTGGAAGCGTATAAAAATTGCTGCTATTGGACCTGTGACGGCGAAAGTAATAGAAATGGAACATCATTCTGTTACCGTCCAACCCCAAATATATGATATGCAGCATTTATATGAGTGTCTATTACAAGACATTAGGGAAAGAGGGTGAGAAAGCCGTGCCAGCAAGCAAATATCGTGATTTGTCTATTATTCCTATTTCTGGTGAAAAAAAATTAGTGATCGCTTGTGATTCAACTGCGGGTATAGGCGAGAAGCAACAAGATATCGTTGAGATTGATCCGGCAATTACGGCAGCATATTGTTTACGCGTTCCTTTGATGGAATTGTTTTGTTTTGGAGCAGAACCAATAGCTGTGATTGATTTGATCGGTAATGAGTATGAAACAACTGGGAGGCGTATGCTCAAAGGGATCAAGAAGGAATTAGAAAAAGCAGATCTTACCCATTTACCGCTAAATGGAAGTACGGAGGAAAACATAGAGACAAAAACTACGAGTCTAGGAATTACAGTGATTGCTGAGATGACTTCAGAAAAAGAAACGTTCAGAATGAGTGAAGCCTGCAGTCTTTTACAACTAGGCCAACCCTTTGTTGGAGAAATGGTAAGAAGAAATACTCAAAATATCTTTTCTTACCCTTTAGTAAAAGCACTTAAGGCAGAACATGGTGTTTTAGATATGCTTCCTGTGGGGTCAAAGGGAATTCGTTTTGAGGCCGAATTAATGACTGAGGGATCAGATTTTTATGTAGAATTTATAGAAGAAAAAGAGCTTGATTGTTCTGCTGGGCCAGCAACAGTCGTATTGCTGGCGGTAAGAACGAAAGATGAAATAGATATCTTAACTCGCTACCCTGAATTAAAGAAAATCGGTGAATTCATAAAGGAGTGAACGATTGTGGGAGAAATTACGCTAGTGACCGGTGGCGCGCGGAGTGGAAAGTCAGCTTTTGCCGAAAGTTTGCTTGATACAAAAGTAAACGTCAACTACATTGCTACGAACTGTATAGCACAGGACGAGGAAATGAGAATTCGTATTCTACACCATAAAAAAAGACGGTCTAAAAATTGGTCAACTAGCGAAACTTATTTGAATGTTGCCGATGTCATTGAAGAAAAGACTGTTTCGGCTCATTTACTTGATTGTGCGACGATGTTAACTACAAATTTCTTTTTTCATTTAATGAAGGAACAATTTGATGAAGATTATGAAGTCATTGATAAAGAAATTGCTAGGCTTTCTGAAAAAGAGAAGGAAGATATTGAAGCAAAACTTTTAATTCAATGGGAAAAAATTCTAGTCGCAGCAAAACATAGTTCCTCGCATCTAATTGTGGTAACTAATGAAGTTGGCTTAGGCATTGTACCAGAAAATTCTTTTTCTCGTTGGTTTAGAGATGTTTTAGGGCATGTCAATCAAATCTTAGGAAAGGAAGCGGATAAGGCATACTTAGTGATAGCCGGTATTCCCATGAAGATCAAATGATAGATAGCATAATTCTCTATTTTCAATTTTTTACTCGAATACCTATACCTGTAGTAATTGGCGAGCCTGAAATGAAAATGCGTTCTGGGGTTCGTTTTTTTTCGCTGTTCGGATTAATGCTTGGATTTCTTGAAGCAATAGTCTATTGGGGAATTCAGCATTTTTTTGGAGCAAGTATTTCATGGATTATTATCCTTTTTTTCGATGTTATGCTGACAGGTGGTTTTCACTTAGATGCCCTATCAGATATGGCAGATGGACTTTTTTCGTCACGACAAAAAGAGCGGATGCTTGAGATCATGAAAGACAGCAGAGTAGGAAGTAATGGCGTCTTAGCCATTGTTTTTTATTATTTATTTTTGTTATTCAGTTTTTTTACACTAGTGCCACATCTTCAATATACACAGCAAGCAGTCATTGTTTTGCTGTTGAATCTTATTGGAAAAAATAGCATCAGTCTTCTATTTTATCAAATGTGCTATGCAGGAAGTAACACAGAAGGATTAGGAACAACCTTTCTAAATGTAAAAAATCATGAAATAGGTCTATGTCAACTCTTGTCTTTCTTAACATTGGTTCTTTTTTTAGGAAAGGTTGGTATTGTCTGTTATGTGACAACTGTACTTATGACTTTTTTTTATCGTAGGTTGGTGATAAGTAAAGTTGGCGGCTTCAACGGAGACACACTAGGAGCTTCTTCCCCAATTTCACAATGCGTGTATATGCTAACACTGGTCTTAATGCGGGGATTCTTATGAAAATATATTTAATGCGGCATGGAGAAACAGAATTTAATCGATGCCATTTGTTTTATGGAAAAACAGATATATCATTGAACGATCAAGGGATTGAACAAGCCAAATTACTAGCAAAAAAGTTCGAAAGAATGAATAATAATTTGATTGTTTATACGAGTACGTTAAGGCGAACAATCGAAACGGCACGAATAGTTTTTCCAGATAAGAAAATCCTTTCTTTAAGGAATTTAGACGAGAAGGATTTTGGCATATGGGAAGGAATGTCAGCGGACCAAATTAATTCAGCTTTTCCTCTTGAATGGGAGCAATGGTTAACGTCACCCTTTGAATATACGCCTAAAAATGCTGAAAAATTTTCGGATTTTCAACGGCGTGTGTTGACTATTTTTGAAATATTGTTGAACCAAAAGAAAGACTTTGCTATTGTTGGACATCTTGGCGTACTACGGACTATTTTAATGGAATACTTTCCAGAGTTTGACTTTTGGGAAATAAATGTGGATCAGGGAAATTATTCATTGATAGAAGTAGAAAACGGTACTTTCACTTTTATAAAATGGAATATAGGAGTATGATTGAAGATCGTTTCTTTGCGAACGGTCTTTTTTTATCAAAAAATTCTTAAAAAAAACAATATATCCAGAAACGAATAGAATTTTAATATAAACTGAGTGAAGAATAATTGAATGGTCATCAATCTAGTTGAAGTTTAGAATTATTTGACTTCTTTGGTGTTGCAGAGAGGATTTTAGTATGAAAATTTTCAAACGTGTTATCTTAATTGTGTTAGGAATTTTGCTTGTTTTTGAGTGCTATCTCATTTTTTCATTTTTGCAGGGATATGAATCAACAAAACATGCCCAATCAAAACAAACAATTGCCTTTAATGGAGAAGAAGCCCCTGATCAAAATGATTTAAACATCTTGATTATAGGGACAGATTCTCGTGGAGAAGATCGTGGGCGTTCTGACTCACTAATGATTGCCCACTATGATCAAAAGAAGGAACAACCTAAGTTGGTTTCAATCATGAGAGATAGTTATGTAGATATTCCTGATCATGGCAAGGATAAAATAAATGCCGCATATTCATATGGTGGAATTGAATTAGTGAGAAAAACATTAAAGGAAAATTTTGATATACCAATTGAGTATTACGTCACGATTGATTTCGATCATTTTAAGGATGCAATTGATAGTTTATTTCCAAAAGGGGTAACTATAGATGCAGAAAAGGATTTAGATTTGGATCAAGTCTATATTAAATCCGGAAAACAAAAAATGGATGGCAATACTTTGTTGCAATATTCTCGCTTCCGTGAGGATGAAGAAGGCGATTTTGGTCGTATTCGTAGACAGCAGCAAGTTCTATCCGCTATTTCTCAACAAGTTACAAGCGTAACTTCATTAAGTAAATTACCGCAAACTACTGGAAAATTATTAGGCTATGTTGACACAAATTTACCTGAAAGTACGATTTTGAGTGTTGGAAAAGACTTTGCTCTTGGAAACACTAAAAAAGTCGAAACACTATCTATTCCAATCGATAAGTCGTGGGAGTTTAATAATGACACGCCTAGTGGAAGTGTGTTGGAAATTGATTCTGAGGTAAATGCGAAAGCGATTAATAAATTTCTGACGGAGTAAGCTTTTTACAATCGGCCAGCAAATACTTTGCTGGCTTATTCATTATTAAATCCTATAGTTCACTAATAAAAACACTAATTATGATAGAATACTTCTGTTACTATTTAATAGAAGAAAGAGGAATACAATGACACAATCAACTTCAGCTTATATTCACATTCCTTTTTGTGAACACATCTGTTATTACTGTGATTTCAATAAGGTTTTTCTTGAAGGTCAGCCTGTAGATGAATATATTGACGCTTTATTAAAGGAAGCGCGTTTCACCCTTGAACAAAATCCAATCGATAATATGAAGACACTCTACATTGGAGGTGGAACACCAACTTCATTGAACGCTCTACAGCTAGATCGATTATTAAGTGGCTTGCGAGAAATACTCCCATATACAGAAGGTGAATTCACAATTGAAGCAAACCCCGGTGATCTTTCCGCTGATAAATTGGATGTAATGAAAAATTATGAGGTTAATCGAGTGTCGATGGGTGTTCAAACCTTTGATGATCGTTTATTAAAAAAAATAGGCCGTAAACATACAGCACAGGATGTCTATCAAACCATTCAATTGTTAGAGGAAAAAGAGTTTCAGAATGTGACAATTGATTTAATCTATGCTCTGCCAGGCCAAAGTTTGGAAAGCTTTCGGGATACTGTGACCCGCGCATTGGAATTAGATTTACCACATTACGCATTGTACTCATTAATTTTAGAAAACCAGACAATGTTTATGAATTGGGTACGGCGCGGAAAAATGCATCTGCCGGAGCAAGAATTAGAAGCACAAATGTACGCCGAAACGATTGAAGCGATGGAAAAAGCAGGGCGAAAGCAATATGAAATCAGTAATTTTGCTAAACCAGGATTTGAAAGTCAACACAATCTTGTATATTGGAACAATCAGAATTATTTTGGGCTTGGTGCAGGTGCCAGCGGGTATATTGGAAATCGGCGCTATAAAAATCGTGGACCTATTCAGCATTATTTGAAATCATTGAATGAAGAAAAATTACCAGTGCTTGAAGAAGAACAGGTCTCTCTTTATGAGCAGATTGAAGAAGAGATGTTTTTAGGCTTAAGAAAAATTTTAGGTATAGAAAAGGCTGTTTTTTTCGAGCGCTTCGGTCATAGCATGTCAGAGATCTATGGTGAAGTTATTAACGATTTGAAGGAGCAAAACCTTTTAGTAGAGACGGATTCACGCGTCTTTTTAACACGACAAGGATTATTTAGAGGAAATGACGTTTTCGAGAAGTTTCTATTGAGCAAACCCAATTAGCACTCTCGCATATCGAGTGCTAATTTTTTGTATTTTTTTCTTGACTTATAAAGCAGATGTGGTATATTAATAATCGAGTTAGCACTTAAAAAGAAAGAGTGCTAACTAAAGGATGAGAAGAATGTTAACGGAAAGACAGAAACTGATTCTCAGCTTAATCATCCAAGACTTTACCAACACAGGGCAGCCGGTTGGCTCAAAAAGTTTGATGGAAGAAGGCGTAAAAGCAAGTTCCGCGACTATCCGAAATGATATGAAAGCTTTAGAAGAATTGGGTCTACTAGAAAAAACTCATTCTTCTTCTGGAAGAATTCCTTCTGCATTAGGCTATCGTTATTATGTGGATCATTTACTGACGCCAGCAAAGGTGAGTAATCAAGAAGTAGATCAGATACGCAGATCGTTAAAGAAAGATATCCATGAAATTGATGATATCATTCAACAATCTGCCAAAATACTTTCACAAGTTACAAGCTATACGGCGTTTTCGTTAGGTCCTGAAATGAAAGATCGAACATTGACTGGTTTCAGAATCGTTCCATTGAATGACCGGCAGATTTTGGCGATCATCGTTACGGATAAGGGGAATGTTGAAAGCCAAGTTTTTCGCATACCTGAAAATGTTGATAGTCAAGACTTGGAAAAAATGGTTCGAATAATTAACGATCGTTTAGTTGGACAGCCTTTGGTGAGTGTTTATCAAAAGTTGAGAACCGAAATTCCAATGATCTTACATCGTTATTTCCAAACAACTGAAGGAATAAGTCATCTATTTGATGTGGTATTGAATGATGCTTTTGAGGACAAAGTGTTTGTGAGTGGGCGGATGAATATTTTGAATTTTAATCCAGACCAAGATCTCAGCCACGTGAAGTCAATGTATTCCTTGATGCAGAATTCTGATGAGCTGACCCAACTATTATTACCTTCTGATAATAATATTCATGTCCGGATCGGAACTGAAATGGGGAATGACTTGTTTGATCATCTAAGCATGATTCAGGCTAATTATGAAATACGTGGTCATGGTCGAGGAACCATTGCATTGTTAGGACCTACGTCCATGCCATATTCCAAAATTTTCGGTTTATTGGAAGTATTCCGATACGAGTTGACAAATGCATTGGACGATTATTATCGTTCTTTGGATTTATATCACTAGAAACGATTCCTAAAAAGAAAGGGAGTAGGCGTAGTGGCAGAAGAAAAGAAACAAGAAGTTGAAGAAGAATTAGATGAAGTTGAAACAACTGAAAATGATTCGAACGAAAAAGAAGCGGAAGAGATAGATATTCCTGAAGTTTCTGAAGTTGAGGAACTAACAAGCAAGTTTAACGAAATGGAAGACAAATTCCTAAGAGCTCGTGCTGAAATTGCGAATATGTCTAACCGCAACAAAAACGAACGTGAACAATTAGTTCGATATCGTTCACAAGATCTCGGGAAAAAATTATTACCTGCGATCGATAATTTAGAGAGAGCCCTAGCAACTGAAGTTACGGATGATCAAGGAGCCAGCTTAAAAAAAGGTGTTGAAATGGTTCTTGAAAGTTTAACAGTTGCTTTAAAAGAAGAAGGCATTACAGAAATTAAAGCTGAAGGTGAAACTTTTGACCCTAATCTGCATCAGGCAGTCCAAACTGTTCCTGCGGAGGGTGATGTTGAACCTGATACGGTTGTTAATGTTTTGCAAAAAGGGTATCAGCTACATGATCGCGTGTTGCGTCCAGCAATGGTGATTGTAGCACAATAAATATAGAGACTACTAAATTAAACATATAATAGAAAAGGAGATTTTCAATTATGAGTAAAATTATTGGTATTGACTTAGGTACTACAAATTCAGCAGTTGCTGTTTTAGAAGGCGGAGAAGCTAAAATCATCACTAATCCTGAGGGAAATCGTACAACACCTTCAGTCGTTTCATTTAAAAATGGTGAAATTCAAGTTGGTGAAGTAGCGAAACGTCAAGCAGTAACAAACCCAAACACGATTTCTTCAATTAAACGTCATATGGGTGAAGCTGGCTATAAAGTAGAAGCAGACGGAAAATCTTATACACCACAAGAAATCTCTGCAATGGTTCTACAATACATTAAAGGTTTTGCTGAAGACTATTTAGGTGAAAAAGTTGAAAAAGCAGTTATCACTGTTCCAGCTTATTTCAATGATTCACAACGTCAAGCAACAAAAGATGCTGGTAAAATTGCTGGATTAGAAGTTGAACGTATCGTCAACGAACCAACTGCAGCAGCTTTAGCATATGGGTTAGATAAAACAGATAAAGACGAAAAAATCCTAGTATTTGACCTTGGTGGTGGTACTTTCGACGTATCTATCCTAGAATTAGGCGATGGCGTCTTTGATGTATTGTCAACTGCTGGTGATAACAGTCTAGGTGGGGATGACTTTGATAACAAGATCATTGATTATTTAGTTGCTGATTTCAAACAAGCAAACGGTATTGATTTATCTAAAGACAAAATGGCAATGCAACGTTTGAAAGATGCTGCTGAAAAAGCTAAAAAAGATTTGTCTGGCGTTAGCTCAACTCAAATTAGCTTACCATTTATCACTGCTGGAGATGCTGGTCCATTGCATTTAGAAACAACTCTTTCACGTGCAAAATTTGACGAAATCACGGCTGATTTAGTAGAACGTACAAAAGCCCCTGTTCGTCAAGCTTTGAAAGATGCTGGATTAAGTCAATCTGATATTGACGAAGTTATTCTAGTTGGTGGTTCTACTCGTATTCCAGCTGTTGTTGAAGCGGTACGTAAAGAAACTGGAAAAGAACCAAACAAATCAGTTAACCCAGATGAAGTTGTAGCTATGGGTGCAGCCATTCAAGGTGGGGTTATCACTGGTGATGTCAAAGACGTAGTATTGCTAGATGTAACACCATTATCATTAGGTATTGAAACTATGGGTGGTGTGTTCACGAAACTAATTGATCGTAACACAACAATCCCAACAAGCAAATCACAAGTATTCTCAACGGCCGCTGACAATCAACCAGCCGTAGACATTCATGTTTTACAAGGTGAACGTCCAATGGCAGCAGACAATAAAACATTAGGTCGTTTCCAATTGACTGATATTCCTGCGGCACCACGTGGAATTCCTCAAATCGAAGTATCCTTCGATATTGATAAAAACGGGATTGTAAATGTTTCTGCGAAAGACTTGGGAACACAAAAGGAACAAAAAATCACAATTAAATCTTCATCAGGTTTATCAGATGATGAAATCGAACGTATGGTGAAAGATGCTGAAGCAAATGCTGATGCAGATAAAGCTCGTAAAGAAGAAGTAGATTTACGTAATGATGTAGATGCTTTGCTATTCTCTGTTGATAAAACATTGAAAGAATTAGAAGGCAAAGTGGATGCTGACGAAGTTAAGAAAGCGGAAGATGCTCGTGACGAATTAAAAGCGGCAGTTGAAGCAAACGATATCGAACAAATGAAGGAAAAACGTGACGCATTGAACGAAATCGTACAAAACTTAACAGTTAAACTTTATGAACAAGCAGCACAACAACAAGCTGAGGCTGATCCAAACGCAGCTCAAGGCGGCGCGGATGATGTCGTGGATGCTGATTTTGAAGAAGTTAACGATGACGACAAATAATTGATTCGTTGATAAAGGCCAAAGTCATCGCTTTGGTCTTTTTTCTTTCAAGATTAGCCATTCCTTTAGAAAAAATCTAAGAAAAGTATCGTATCGAATTTGAGTGTGATACAATACTAACGATTCTATGAAATTATGGAGGGAAGCCAATGGCTACAAAACGGGATTATTACGAAGTCCTTGGGGTACAAAAAGGGGCTTCGGATGATGAAATCAAAAAGGCATACCGCAAGCTTTCCAAACAATACCATCCGGATATTAACAAAGAGGCCGATGCTGAAGAAAAGTTTAAAGAAATTTCAGAAGCTTATGAGATTCTGAGCGACCCGCAGAAGCGTGCTGCTTACGATCAATATGGACATGCTGGAACAGATCCAAACTTTGGAGCTGGCGGAGCAGGTGGATTCGGTGGCGCTGGTGGTTTTGGCGGAGCAGGTGGATTTGGATTTGAAGATATTTTTGAATCGTTCTTCGGTGGAGGCGGTTCTCGTCAAGCCGATCCTAAAGCGCCGAGACAAGGTGCTGACCTTCAATACTCAATTAATTTGGAATTTGAAGAAGCGATTTTTGGTGTAGAAAAAGATATCAAATACAATCGTGAAGAGACATGTCATACTTGTCACGGAAATGGTGCAAAACCTGGAACCCAACCAGAAGTGTGTCATAAGTGTCATGGTTCGGGTTCAATTAATGTAGAACATCAAACACCTCTAGGTCGTGTAATGAGCCGACAAACCTGTGATGTTTGTCATGGAACAGGGAAAGAAATTAAAGACCCTTGTCCAACTTGTCATGGATCTGGACATGAAAAACGTCCGCATACTGTTAAGGTAAAAGTTCCAGCTGGTGTGGAAGATGGACAACAAATGCGTTTAGCGGATCAAGGCGAAGCTGGGATTAATGGAGGGCCTTATGGAGACCTCTATGTAGTCTTTAAAGTAAAACAAAGTGACATCTTTGATCGTGATGGTGCTGAAATTTATTATACGTTGCCTTTGAGTTTTGTACAGGCGGCTTTAGGTGATGAAATTAATGTACCAACAGTTCACGGTGACGTGAAACTAAAAGTCCCTGCTGGAACACAAACAGGTGCTAAGTTTAGACTTCGTGGAAAAGGAGCACCAAGACTTCGAGGGAACACGAATGGTGACCAACAAGTAACGGTTAAAATCATTACTCCTAAGAATTTGAACGATAAACAGCGAGAGGCCTTACGAGCGTTTGCAGAAGCTGGCGGTCAAACAGTTAGCGAACAAAAAGAAGAGGGTTTCTTTGGTAAGGTGAAAGATGCCTTTGGTGGAAAGAAATAAACTGAATAAACTTAGAGGTTCAATCAATTCGCTATTGATTGAACCTCTTTTTTCTTTTACTATTATTAATAAGAGAATAAGTGTTGAAGGAGGTTTGTATGGACAAGCTGGACAAGTTATTTGACCGAATGACGAGAGACATGATGCATTATTTTATTGCTGGAGGACTTGCTGAACCGGATGGACTTGTTCGCACGATAGAATTTTTTTTGAGCTTTGTTGATAAGGGAAAGCTTAGTGATAAACTGCTGGATGAGGAAATCGTCAAAGATGCATTAATTCACCACATGCCTAAACATATGCCGCTATTTATCGACGAAAGCTTTTATGCTTATCAAATCTTACTTGATCTTTACAGTGCCTTATTTCATGAAAAAATTATTACCGAAGAAGAATGCAAAGATATGCAGTATTTTCTTTATCTTAACAAAACGGCTTTTTTGACCCGTATGAGCAATCCGAATTATTGGTCAAAAACTAAATTGGCAATTATGGACGAGTGGCGTGAGGGGAATTTTGAAGTAGAAGATCCCTACAATGTTGAGCATTATGACCTCAAAGAACCAGTAAAGAAACATAAGCCAGATAATATTTTAAAATTTCCAGCTCAAAATAAAACTGCCGAAAAGCAAACATTAAACTACGTGATTCGTGTAGATTTAAAGGGATTCAAACCGCCGATTTGGCGAAGACTTCAGATTCCTGCAAAACTATCTTATCAACAATTGCATCGGATTTTACAAGTTGCTTTTGGCTGGGAAGACAGTCATCTCCACAGCTTTTTTGTTGATCGAACGATAATGGTTGGCCCCAATGAACTAGAGATGATACAGTTTGATGAAGCAAAACGTACGATCGATATGGATTTTCATGAAGGTGTCAAGCTTGAATATATCTATGACTTCGGCTGTGATTGGGCCCATCAAATTGTGGTAGAGAAAGAGATTGATCAATCTTCGCCGCAGTTTAATCATGCAGTCTGTTTGAAAGCAAGAGGGGAAACGCCACTTGAAGATTCTCGTGGTGAAGACCTATGGAAACCCTATGATATAACAAGAATAAATAAACAACTGAAGAAAGAATAATTTTTTTGATTGTCCTATTTCCAGGAGTCTAGATATATCCATCTAGACTCTTTTTCTTTTTTTGTTTTCAATATCCAAATTTGAGGTTGATTGAGAAAAAATATTTTTTTTATTCAAAATAAACCTCAGTTGTTTACTATTTGAAAGGGGAATAGGTAATTCAACAAGCAACTGTTTATAATCTAGTCGGTAGTCTATTATCTGTGCTTTCTTTCTTAGCTCATGACGACAAGCGTGATCCTGAGGTACGCCTAACTGTAGTAGCAAATTCTGAGCAATCTTTAATTCATCTTTTGCTACAATATTTCCCAAATCAGTATGAATCACGATACCATCTGGATTGGTGGGCGCCGTTTGTAAATATTTGGCTTTAAGATTCGGCAAAAATGCCTGCCTTTGATTGGAAATAAGAATCTGTCCAATCAAAGTTGTTGGAATTTGAATGATGGATAGTCCGCCGCTATAAGTTGAAGCTACGTATCCACTAAGCTGACAAAGTGCTTCGTCACCTAATCCGATTATTCCATCTGCTTCAGTCATGTTTTGCTCTGTCAGAAAGTCATAAACTAGATTTGCAGTATCGGAGGTATAAATCACTTCGTTTAAAATACATGAATGAACGTCAAAACCAAAAATGGTTAAGTATTGGAGAATTTCTGAGCCATAAGTATCGAATGCTTTCTGGTCGCATAGGAGTACAATTTTTTTATTTGTCCATAAAGAAGCAGTGTAACTACCGATTGATTGAATAGCGTCTGGTTTCATCATAATTTTTGATCCATTGTTCATAATAATTCCTCCAATATTGGTTTTTGACGAGCAATGCAAAAAGAAAAGCTCATTATAGATTTGAAAATCTACAATGAGCTTCTTGAAAAAAATAAAAAGCCACAATAGATTTTCATCTATGCGGCAATAAGTCAGCGTTAAAAGCATTAGCCATCATAGATACAAACAAGGACGTCTGTATCCATGAAAAATGAATACAAACTTATCTAAAATAGCTAAAGTAAAAATTATTCAGTTGTGCAGAAAGTAATTGAGTCATAATAAACGCCCCAAACTGATTTAATTTATGTTGTGACTTATTCTAGACAGATTGTTCGGGCTTGTCAAGACAAAAAAGCAACTTCATTTACGAAGTTGCTAATCTCTGAGAATAAAACGGCGCAAACCGCGATATTTTTTTTCTTCCTGAACAGGTGCGTTATCAGTAATAAGTAACGCTATCATCACGTATCCAATCCAACTATCTCGCGAATATAAGACATATTCTGGCAACCATTTATTCGCATACTTATCTTTATATTCCTTTAAGCCGCCAAAAGAATAAAAACGAGAACCAAAATTGTAAACTAAGTAAGCGATTCGCTCTTGAGTAAAACTTTTTCTTGAGGTTCCCACATTGGCCAAAGGCGCCATTCCCAGGTCGAAATATTCGATCCCCATTTCATCACGCATATATTGAAATAAATTGATGAAAAGAAAATCCATGGTTCCTCCGGGAGCTTTTTCAGGGCTGTGACGCATCAAATCAATGGTTCCGATATTCTTGGTATAAGTCGGCATAAAGTTCGCGAAAGCGACAATTTCTTGCTCAGTGTTTTTAATTACTGCGATTGGCGCACGTTGTAAGTAATCTTCTGAAAAGAATCCGAGAGAAAAGCCCTTTTCCTTTCGTCCATTTAACCATTCATCTGAGACGGATCGTAACTGTTTGATTATTTCATTTGTGAAAGGAGGATGGATCACATCGAATTGATAGCCTTCTTTAATAACTTTGTTGAAACTTGAGCGCTGTCCCTTCATTTTCTTTCCACTTAAAGTAAAGTCTGGTAAATAAACATGTGCTCGCTCGCCGAATTTGATAAAATCATAGCCAAACTCATGAAGGATCATAACCATCTCTTCGCTATTTTCATAAAAAACCGGCAAGTAGTTATAACGATCTACTTCATTGATCAGAGCTTCAGTAGCAGCTTCGAAATCGCTTGTTTTTCCAGAGGGATCTCCCATTATTAAGATTTTGTTGTTAAAAGTTGATAGCTGGAAGAAAACAGTATCTTCCTCGCCATTATTGTAATAAAACACTTTTTTATCTTTAAGAAAAACGAGTTGACTATCTGGATTTCCACCGTAGGTTTCCAAAATATGTTGGACCCGTTGTTCATCTAATGGTTCGCCAATTTGTCTTCGTTTGTTTTTTAAAAAACGAATCAGTAACAAAATAATGAAGGCGACAATTAAAATTGCAACAAAGCCTACACCCCATATTCGTTCACTAGGAAATAGGAAGAATTCCGGCAACCGATGACGATGATGGATTTTAGGGCTGTTGTAAACACCGATAATGATGTATAAAATCGTTAACCCGCCCATGATGATGCCATCAATCGTTATCCATTCGGCAGAATAAACCAGTTGTTCTCTAAATAGCTCATTCTTAGAGAAAATAACAAATAACAAAAGCAAGGCGAGAAAAATACCAGTTGAAATACGAAATCCAGCTAATAACGAGTAAAGAAAGGTTAACGTAACAATTATAATCGTAGGAATATACGCACGCTTAACTCGTGCTGAAATTCCTCTACCTAAAACAATTAATAAAAAGCCCAATAAAATTGCTGGGAAAACGACGATTACCCGAGAGTGGATCGGATTTAATCGTTGCAGAAAAGGCAATCGAATGAATGCTTCGGGAATCGTAGCCGATAGAACTAACATAATTCCTGTGAAATAAAGAAGAAAACCTTCCAGTTTATGTGCCAATTCTTTTAGTAAACTAACAGGAATGCCTTTGTATCGCGTATTGATTGTTGTGCCTAAGTTTTTGAAAAATAATATTAACCCAATCGCAAAAGGTACTAAGTAGTAGAATAACCGAAATAATAAAAGCCAAGCAAAGACAGTTTCTCTTGGAGTGCCTAGAGCAGAAAGGCCGATGATCATCATTAAATCAAAGCTGCCGAGTTCTCCAGGGATCATAGAGACAATTCCAATTACTGTAGCAGCAATAAACAAAGGGACAACATCACGAATACTAACTTCTATGCCCATTAAGAGACCTGTAGAAATAAAACTGACGAGGACACCAGTCCATTCTAAAAAGGATGTCCCGATCAATTCTAAACGATGGGAGTTCTTCAGATCCCCTAAATATTCTCCTTTACCAAAAATACTAAGACAGAAGACAATTGGGAAATATAATCCGCCCCCGATCAACCAAATCCAATATTGACGCAAATATTGATTGTGATCATCAAACATAACAAGGAAAAAAGAGAGCAAGGCATAGATAGACAATCCAGACATAGTAAAAACTAAAATTTTGGACAGAGCCTGTACTACTTTTTTTCCTGAAGTTTTTTTGCCATAAAATTCAGATCGCAAGCCAGCGCTAACAAAACCACCAAAACCTGCAATATTGTTTAAGGTATTCACCAACCAACTTGTTTCAAAAACATAAAGTTTTTTTGGTTTTTGTCCTAAAATATTATTCAAGGTAAAATCATAGCCGATCATCGGAATGACTGAAACTAAACCAATCAGTGCCATGAATAGGATATTCCAAGGACTGATTGTGCTAAAGATAGTCGATAGTCGAGAAAAAGAAATGTTCTTCACGATGTTTGATAATTCGAATATGACAATAATAATGACTGAAATTAAAAAAATTAATTTTAGCTTGCTTAAATGTGCTTTGAACCATTCTGCTAAAGTTTTCACCAAATTACTCCTTTTCAATTAAAAATTGTAAGACTTCTTGGTTGAAGCGTTTTGGATTTCTGCGGGCAAACATATGACCTTGTCCTGAGACGATGGCGAAATTTGCATTAGGGATTGAACGAGCAAGATACATTGAGTGCTGTGTCTTAATGGAGTCATGCTTTCCAACTATTACTAACGTTGGAGCTACGATCTGGTTTAAATCTTCCGTTGACAATCCAATATCACGAAAAAGCAACCGCAATATTGGAAGGAAATTCCGCATCCCAGTATCAACAAATGCGCCAACCCAAACAATAGCATACTGCACATAGCTAAGAAGATGAGGGATCATCCGAACGCCATTCGGAGTAGTATTGCCTGCATTTAAAACCAAATGATTAACCTTATTAGGATAAAGCCGTGCAAAAACCATAGCTAAATTAGCGCCATCACTAAACCCTAATAAATCTGCGTGTTCAATATTTTCTTGCTTCATGATAGTAGCTAAATCTTCTGCCATCAATTGAAAGCTTGTTTCTTTCTGTGTGTTGGTCGAACGTCCATGTCCGCGGCTGTCAACGACATACACATTAAAATGTTTGCTGAAACTATTTAACTGTTTCGAAAAGTATCTACCGCTTCCACCATTACCATGCAGCAAAAACAGTGCTGGGCCTTGCCCATATTTTTCATAATAAATTTCTGTTCCATCACTCATTTGAGCGATTTTTTTTTCATTTTTCACAACATCACCTACCAAGATTAAGTATACCGATTTTTTCGACTCTTGCACATTAATTTAATTGTAAGACCAAACGAAATCTTTAGAATGATTAATTAAATATAAAGCTGTGAAATTATGCTTTTAAAAGTTAAGTAAATTCTTGTAGTATGGATAAAGAAAAAAGAAGATAGTTGGGCAGATTTTATGTTGAAAATAATTGGAAAATTTTTAAAAATAATTATTACGCTTGCAATCTTGCTAACGGTTATAATAGGCGGGATTTTTGCAGTTCGTACATATAAGAATACTAAAACAGTGAATAGTTATCGAAACCAGGTACAGACGTTGGCTGATCAGGAAGGTGTCGGGGAATATACCGATGTTATTTTAGCTATTATGTATACGGAGTCAAAAGGAAAAGGTACGGACTTAATGCAAAGCTCTGAGAGTGCTTATGGCAGCCGCGGTAAGATTATCAGTCAACAAGAAAGTATTGAGAGTGGTGTTAAGCATTTTGCCGAGAGCTATAAACAGACTAAAGCAGCTGGTTGTGATCTTGAAACTGCTATTCAAGCATATAACTTTGGCACAAAGTATATTCAATACGTGCAAGATCATGGAGGAAAAAATAGTGTAGAGTTAGCAGAAGAATACTCCCGCGATATTTTGTCACCAGGCTATGGAAATGATCAGCAACATACTTATCGTTATATGCAGATGCAGTCAGTTTTATACAACGGTGGTTATTTATACCAAAATGGCGGCAATATGTTTTATGCTGAAATTGTCCAAATGAACAAGCGGTTCATTACATTATTTCAAAGGTTTCAAAATGGTTAAAATAATGAGCAGAAAGCTTGTAATAATAAAGAAATATGCTAAAATGGTAGACGTATAAGTTTGTCAAAAAAAATCGCGCTGATCGGAAGATGAATTGGGGCGATTTTTTACGGCTGTTATCATATTTTTTTGGGAATTGGGGTGAGAGTTTTGGTGCAGAGAATTCCCCAACAAGTTATTGATGAGGTTCGTGAAAAAACAAATATTGTTGAAGTTATCGGACAATATGTCCAGTTGAAAAAATCTGGTAAAAATTATTTAGGATTGTGTCCATTTCACGAAGAGAAGACCCCATCGTTTTCAGTTGCAGAAGACAAGCAGATTTTTCATTGTTTTGGTTGTGGAAAGGGAGGCAATGTCTATACATTTTTACAAGAGCTAGAGGGGATTAGTTTTCCAGAAGCGGTAAAAAAGGTTGCTGATATAGAGCAAATTCCTTTAGCTATCGAAATCTCCAGTGAGCCTATCAGTCAAACTTCAACGGGACAGCAGCAATTAATCGCTTTGCATGAGCGGACGCGTGATTTGTATCATCATCTCTTAGTGAACACAAAAGTTGGAGAAACGGCATTAGAGTATCTTCACGAACGTGGATTAAGCGATGAATTGATCAATGAATTTAAAATTGGTTTTGCTCCTAATCAGAGAGAATTTTTAGTTCAGGTAGCTAAGCAAGATAAAGTGACTGCTGATTTAATGGAACGTAGCGGGTTATTTATTCGACGTGAAGATGGCAGCTTTAGTGATCGATTTTACCATCGAGTCATGTTTCCCTTGAATGATTTTCGTGGAAAGCCAATTGGGTTTTCGGGTCGTTTACTAAAAACAGAAGATTTTCCTGGCGATGATCAACCAAAATATTTGAATTCGCCTGAGACTGAGTTATTCAACAAGCGACAGGTTCTTTTCAATTTTGACAAAGCACGGAATGAAATACGGAAACAAGGCGAAGCAATTTTGTTTGAAGGCTTTATGGATGTATTGGCTGCATGGCAGGCAGATATTAAGATTGGCTTAGCTTCGATGGGAACTAGTTTGACAGAGCAGCAAATAGCAGCGATTGAACGGATTACCGGTCAAGTCGTAATTGCTTATGACGGTGATGATCCTGGACAAGCTGCTACTGATCGTGCACTGACTATTTTAGATGCACACAGTCGACTAAACCTGGTCACTGTTACGGTTCCTGAAAAACTTGATCCTGACGAATATTTGCGAAAATACGGTGTAACTGAATTGCAGAATTTATTGCAGCACGGTCGTCAAACACCTTTTGCATTCAAAATGCAGTATCGTAAAAAAGGATTGAATCTGGAGAACGAAGCAGACCGTCTAGGCTATATAGAGGTCGTAATGCAAGATTTGGCAAAAGTACAATCGCCAGTTGAGCAGGACTTGTACTTAGGCCAATTAGCAAATGAGTTTCATTTAACAAGGGAAAGTTTGAAACAGCAGTTGCAGATGGTTCGTCAAACACAACGAACAGAAAGACGTCAACAACAATCGACATTTTCACAAGTACCTATCCAACCAATTAAAAAAGTACTAACTAAAGAGGAAAAAGCGGAACGAATGCTACTATATCGTAGTATGAATGAGCGTTCGATCCGAGAGCAATTGGTTCAAACAGATTTTCAATTCATTCATGATCAGTATCAAGAATTGCTTCTTTACTTAGATAGTTATATGATGGTTCATGGAAATTTTGTTTTAGCGGACTTCCTGAACTATTTAAAGGAGAATGAGATGAAGCAGTTAGCCATCGACATCTCTATGATATCCATGTCAGAAGATAGTAATGAACGAGAAATCTATGATTTGATGCAGGTTATCTCTAAGTCTGGCATTGCTGAAGAAATAAAACAACGACAAAAAGAGCAGCTCGAAGCCAGAAAAAACGGAAACCAGCAGCGGGAATTGGAATTGACCGTTCAGATTATTGAATTGACGAAACGCTTGAAACAAGCCTAGAAGTGAAAGGGGCATTTATTTTATGGCAGATGTAAAAAACAAAAAAGAGTATGAAAAAGCTGTAGCGGCCTTCATCAAGGAAAAGAAACCAATGGGACAGGTTGTTTATGATGAGCTTACCAATCGTTTGGCGACTCCTTATGAATTAGGCGCAGATGCAATGGATGAGTTGATCCAAAAAGTCGAGGATGCGGGTGTCAGTGTCGTCGATGAAAATGGTGAACCTTCTAAAGCTAGTTTGAAACAAAATGAAGAAACTGCGAAAGCCGCACAAAAAGAAGATTTATCGGCCCCAACTGGCGTTAAGATCAATGACCCAGTTCGTATGTATTTAAAAGAAATCGGACGAGTTTCATTACTAACTGCTGAAGAAGAAGTGGAACTCGCTTTGCTTATTGAACAAGGTGATCAAGAAGCTAAACAACGTTTAGCTGAAGCAAACTTGCGTCTAGTTGTAAGTATCGCAAAGCGTTATGTTGGACGCGGCATGCAATTCTTGGATTTGATTCAAGAAGGAAACATGGGTTTGATGAAAGCTGTTGAAAAATTTGATTATCGTAAAGGATTCAAGTTTTCAACCTATGCAACATGGTGGATCCGTCAAGCAATCACTCGCGCCATCGCTGACCAAGCAAGGACGATTCGAATTCCAGTTCATATGGTCGAGACTATTAATAAATTGATTCGCGTACAACGTCAATTACTACAAGATTTAGGACGCGAACCAACACCAGAGGAAATTGGTGCTGAAATGGACTTGCCGACAGAAAAAGTTCGTGAGATTTTGAAGATTGCTCAAGAGCCCGTTTCTTTGGAAACGCCAATTGGTGAAGAGGACGATTCGCATTTAGGTGATTTCATTGAGGATCAAGAAGCGACGAGTCCTGCTGAACATGCTGCATCAGAAATGTTGAAAGAACAATTGGAAGATGTACTAGATACGTTGACTGATCGTGAAGAGAATGTTCTGCGCTTACGTTTTGGTTTAGATGATGGAAGAACCCGGACTTTGGAAGAGGTCGGCCGTGTTTTTGGTGTAACTCGTGAACGAATTCGTCAAATCGAGGCGAAGGCTTTACGTAAATTACGTCATCCTTCACGCTCTAAACAATTGAAAGACTTTTTAGAATAATTTCAGACGCACTCCTCAAGTATTACTTGAGGAGTATTTTATTTGCAATACCATGGTAGTTGCACGAAATCCAAGTTATCAAGAAATCGGATGTTAATAAAGATAGGCGATCCAAACGAGCGTTGAAATTTATTATTTTTGATTAATTCACTCGAAAATTGCTTGGAACATCCCTAAACATATGATAGATTAAAGCATATGATTGAAAAAAGGAGCCGATTTCATTGCAAAAATGCCCTAACTGTGGTTTTGAACCAGTCGAAGGATGCACGACTTGTCCGAAGTGTGGCTTTTCATTACAGTTAAACGATCAAGAAGAAATTAAAGACAGTAATAATGACAAAAATGATACGATAGAATGGTCAGAACTTGCTGATATGCCGATTGAATCTGTGCAAAAAATGTTTAAGGATAACGAGGATAAAATGAAAGAAGAAAATTCAAAAAATAACTCTGAAGAAATTCCTGAGATGAATCCGATTTTGGCACAATATATTCGTGAACATAAGGATGACCAAGACAAAATAGAAGACACTGAGACTGAAAATACTGAGAAGGTAAATGAGACGGAATCTGATGATGTGGAGACAAACACAAAAACAGAAAACGATTCAATACCTGATAACGAGAGTGAAGAGGTTGATATATCAAAAAATGCTGATGAACCTGTCATTCAAGATTCAGCGGATGAATCTTCTGAAGTGAATGACGAATCTGAAGAAACTGAGACGTTGCCGGTTAGTGAGGATGCCATTTCAGAGGATTCGATCAACTCGAACGATGGCTATGAAGTATCAGATATAACTCAAGAGAATGATTCTAATAATGAAGGAATTATTCCGCCAGATAATGTTTCGTCTGTTAGTGAACCCCCTAAAAAGAACCGTAAAAGTCTTTACATTACTTTAGCTGCGATAGCAGTTTTAGGCATTGGTGGCGGTTACTATTACTACCATGAAAAAGAAGTTGAAGCTCAGCGTATTGCGACTGTGAAAAAAGAAAATGAAGCTTTGGATTCAATTGGCGAGAGCATATCAAGTTATTATACAGATGACAAGCAAGTTTTTCTTGCGAACGACAAAGTAGCTCTCAATACTAGTAAAATTGATGAAGAGTTATCTCGCTATAAAGAAAACAAACGATATGATGAAACCAAAAAAGTGTATGATCAGCTTGTGGCAAAGCAAAAAGCTGAACAATCAGTCAATCAATTGTTTACAAGTGCTGCGATTAACGGAGATAAAATTGTAGACAATCCTTTATTAAAAACGGCTGAACCAGTTGATTTATCTATCAGCACAGGTGATAAAGAGTTTGATGAATTAATGAATCAAGCTATAAATAAAGCCAAAGATCAGTACACGAAAATTGAAAGTGCGAAAAAAGCGACGGATGGATTACTAAAAGACGGCAATGTGATTGAAACTGTAAATCGTGATCAATACAATGCAGCAAATAATGCTATCAAAGCGGTGGCAAATCAAGAATTAGTTCAAACACAAAAAGATGAACTAACTAAAGTGGATCAAGCGTTGAAAGAAAAAGAGAAAAAAGCCGCTGAAGAAAAAGCGGCAGCAGAAAAAGCTGCTCGAGAAAAAGAGGAACAAGAAAGAGCAGCACAAGAAGCACAGAAGACGATTTTAACGGATAGTAGTCAAGCAGGAGATACCAGCAGTGATGCTTATGCGTGGGCTCCGGGTGTCAAAGAAAAAGTCATTCAAACCTGTATCTCTCGCGGTTACATCGTAGAAGGCGGGTATAGTTTAGAACCAGTAAAAATTGAAAACGGCGAAGGGTATTACAACTTATATGCCACTTCAAATCGAGCATCGTTAACACAAGGATATACCAGCTCTGACTTGCCCATGTACTTAGTGACAATTAATTGCAAAACAGGATGGTTTAAAGGTGACGGGCCAAATTAGATGAAGATTTAGAGGCTGGGGAGACACTGTCTTCCCAGCTTTAATAATGATATAAGACATTTTTTGCGAGGAGTAATAAATATGAACGAACTATTAGGACAAGTTTTTACCGGATTAATCATTGATGAGAATGAGAAAAAATATCTGGTACAAAAAAATGGTGTAACTTTCCAGCTTTTAAAGGAGGAAGGCACCCATGAAATCGGCGAAACAATTGAAGGATTCGGTTATATAAACCAGAGTAAAGAAGCCATTTTCACAACTCAGATTCCACAGGTTAGAATTGGCCATTACGCTTTTGGTGAGGTAACAGACGTCCGTCGTGATTTAGGTGTATTTGTAAATATTGGCTTAGCAGATAAAGATATGGTAGTTTCTCTAGATGAAATGCCAAGTATGAAAGAATTGTGGCCGAAAAAAGGTGATCGCTTGATGATTAGCTTACGGGTTGACGAAAAAAATCGGATGTGGGGCGTATTAGCTGACGAAACTATTTTTCACTCTTTAAGTCGTTCTGGGAATGCTGAGATGCAAAACGAAAATAAAAAAGGAACGGTTTATCGATTAAAGGTAGCTGGTTCTTATCTTATTACTGAGGATTTCTATATTGGTTTTGTTCATCCATCTGAGCGGTATCAAGAACCACGTTTAGGTGAGGTAGTGGAGGCACGGGTTATCGGTGTGAGACCAGATGGTGTCTTAAATATGTCTTTAAAGCCTCGTAGCTATGAAATGATCAATGATGATGCCGCAATGATTTTAACGATGTTGCAAAGAAACTCGGATCATAAATTACCTTTTTGGGACAAATCTGCTCCAGAAGAAATCAAAGAAGCTTTTGGCATAAGTAAGGGACAATTCAAACGTGCGATTGGCCATTTGTTAAAGGAAAAACTGATTGAACAAAAAGATGGCGAAATTCATTTAAAAAGCTAATTGAGAATGTCCTTGCATAAATAAAGGCGATAAACTATAATAATTCTAAGAAAAACAGTAGTAGCATAGCTGCTTGTTTATAATAATTATAAATTAGATAGAGGAGGGTTCTCTTGAACGCTATCCTGGCTTTACAGAAAACAAAAAAACAACTTCATGATTCTGGATTCAAGTTAACACCTCAGCGTGAAGCGACCGTTCTCGTTTTATTGGAAAATGAAAAGGATCATTTATCTGCCGAAGAAATTTATTTTTTGGTCAAAAAAAAGAGTCCAGAAATTGGTTTGGCGACAGTTTATCGTACATTGGAAATTTTAACAGAACTGCACATCGTTAATAAAATTAGTTTTGATGACGGATTGGCTCGGTATGACCTTCGAAAAGAGGGAGCGGAGCATTTTCATCATCACCTATTATGCCTTGAATGTGGCAATATAGAGGAGATAGAGGAGGATCTTTTGGGAGATGTGGAACGCGTAGTAGAATCCCGTTACCATTTTCTTGTTAAAGATCATCGTTTGACTTTTCATGGTATTTGCCAAAGCTGTCAGGAAAAGAAGGACGCATAGACATTTTAGTGAAAATGGATTAAGTTATAATTAATTTATATAGTCCCTTGCAAAGATACGTGCTATCATTTCAAGGGACTTTTTGTTATGATAAAGCGAAAGTGGTGAGAACATGGATGAACAAATAACAGAATATTTGCATTATTTGTCGATCGAACGCGGTCTTTCAGACAATACTCGGATAAGCTATCAAAGAGACTTACACCAATACTTATCTTTCTTGAATGATCAAGGTGTGACAGATTGGCAAGCAGTAGATCGATATACAGTTGTGGCCTTTTTAACGAGCTTGACTGAAGCGGGAAAAGCGTCAACTACGATAACGCGAATGATTTCTAGTTTGCGTCGGTTCCATCAATTTCTGCGTCAAGAACGGTATACCGATCATGATCCAATGCAGCACATTGATAGCCCCAAAAAAGCGCAAAAGCTTCCACAAACTCTTTCGCTGACAGAAGTAGAACGTTTAATTGCAGCACCGGATACTACTACTGATTTAGGGATTCGAGATCGTGCTATCTTGGAGGTTATGTATGCGACGGGGCTTCGAGTTAGTGAACTGATTGGACTAAGACTTGGCGATATTCATTTGGAGATGGGCTTACTTCAGACCATCGGTAAGGGAGATAAAGAGAGAATAGTTCCGCTAGGTGATTACGCGATTCACTGGTTAGAACGGTATCTTTCTGAGGTTAGACCCTTATTAACTAAAAAAACACCAAACGAAATGTTCTTGTTTGTCAATAACCATGGTCATGGAATGAGTCGTCAAGGAATATGGAAGAATTTAAAGCAATATGTCATCAAGGCAGAGATTACAAAAGATGTTACACCACATACACTGAGACACAGCTTTGCTACACATTTACTTGAAAATGGTGCTGACTTGCGGACGGTTCAGGAACTTTTAGGACATGCCGACATATCTACAACACAAATTTACACTCATATCACTAAACGGAGAATGACCGAAGTGTATAAAGAGTTTTTCCCACGTGCTTAACAGGAGGAGAAAGAATGCTTACTCAATACCGAAAAAATCAACGCAAGATTGCAATGGGACTTTTAAGTTTTCATGAGAGTTTAAAAGATCAACAACATTTACTAAAGGAAATCGATACATACGAAGGTGACGATCGCTACCAGCTCTATTGTTATTACGATGAAAATTCTGACAATGTTCAAGGAGTAATTGGTGTAAGTCAATTGGAGGATGAAGAAATTGTTCTCCATGATATCAGCCTAAATCCTTCTTATCGTGGTGAGGGAGTGGGAATTCTCATGATGGATGAACTGCAAGCGATGTATCCAGATCAAAGAATTATTGGAACACCAGCCACTTCTGAATTTTTAGCAAAGTGGCAAGAGCATAAGCGAGGATAATATGGAAACGATTAGTTTAAAATTAGACGTCTTTGAAGGACCGTTAGATTTGTTATTACATTTAATCCAACAGTTAGAAATTGATGTATACGATATTCCAATTGCGGAAGTGACGGAACAATACATGAATTTTATTCATGCAATGAAAACTCTGGAGTTAGAGGTTGCTGGTGAATATTTGGTTATGGCAGCAACACTGATGTCAATTAAAAGTCAAATGCTGCTTCCCAAACCCGAGTTGGCGTTTGATTACGATGATGAGGAAGGCGAAGATCCTCGAGAAGCTTTGGTTCAACAACTTTTAGAATACCGTAAATATAAATATGCTGCTTCTGTATTATCTGAAAAGGAACAAGAAAGAAGTCAATTTTATACGAAGGCACCAATGGATCTCTCTGAATACGAAGAGGAACTTCTGCCTTTACCAAAGAATCAGTTGAACACAATTGACCTCTTTTTAGCTTTGCATGACGTTTTGCAACGTAAGAAGAGAAATCAGCCAATCGAAACAACAGTGTCTACAGAAACATTTACTGTTGATCAAAAGGTAAATGAAATTGGACTAAGGTTGGCAAAATTATCTGAGTCTGAAGGCTTGCCCTTAGAGTCTTTTTTTGTGCAATTTACTAAAGATGAGATGATTACTACTTTTATGGCCTTATTGGAATTAATGAAAAAGGGCCAAGCCTTAGCAACTCAAGAAGAAACTTATGCACCAATTTTGGTCTTTAAAGGAGTAGCAGCATGAATCAATTGAGTCAAATCGAAGCGATGCTTTTCGTAGTAGGGGAAGAAGGGATAAGCCTGGAAGAGTTGGCTTTCACTTTGAAACGCCCAATGCCTGAAATCTATCAGAATATTATCGATCTGAAGGAGTCTTATGAGAATAGCACAACTTCCGCACTCACTCTTTTAGAGGTTGGAAACCATTTTGTTTTAAGCACTAAAAAAGAGTTTGCGCCTTTGTTAAAAGAATTTGCGCGCTCTCCAATGGCCAATCGGCTAAGTCAGGCAGCCTTGGAAACATTATCGATTATTGCTTACAAGCAACCTGTAACACGATCGGAAATTGATGAACTACGTGGAGTCCAATCAAGCGGAGCAGTTCAAACACTAGTTGCACGGCAATTAATTGAAGAAAAGGGACGTGTTGATGGTCCTGGTCGGGCAATACTATATGGGACCAGTGCGTATTTCATGGACTATTTTGGCTTGAAAGATATTGAAGAGTTACCAGATGTTCAAAAGATGGAAGAAGATTTAGCGGATGAAAATGAACCTTTAGATTTGTTTTATGACCGCTTCAAAGAAGAGGATGAATGATAATGGAGAGATTACAAAAAGTTATTGCCCATGCAGGAATTGCCTCGCGTCGTAAGGCGGAGGCGTATATTACTGATGGCCGAGTAAAAGTAAATGGCGAGGTTATCAAGGAATTAGGAACAAAAGTTGGCAAGAAGGACATTGTTGAAGTAGACGGCGTTCCAATTTATCAAGAAGAGCCCGTGTATTATTTATTTTACAAGCCACGTGGTGTGATATCCGCTGTCACAGATGATAAGAATCGTAAGGTAGTGACAGATTATTTTTCATCTGTACCTGAAAGAATTTATCCTGTAGGACGTTTAGATTATGATACCTCTGGAATTTTACTTTTAACTAATGATGGTGATTTTTCCCAGAAATTGGCCCACCCGAAGCATCAAATTGATAAAGTTTATGTTGCTAAAGTGAAAGGATATGCCGAAAAAAGAAACTTGCTTCCTTTAACAAAGGGGATTCGTATCGAAGGTAAGAAGACAGCACCAGCTCGATTTGAAATTCTTTCAACGGATAAAAAAGCGGAGACAAGTATTATTGAATTAACGATTCATGAAGGTCGTAATCATCAAGTGAAAAATATGCTTGCTGCTGTTGGACTGCCAGTTCAAAAATTAAAACGTGAACGCTATGGGGACTTAACTTTGCAGGGACTACGTCCAGGCGAATATCGACGTTTAAATACGAAAGAAATCAACACACTATTAAATCAATCGAAATAGTCAAAATCATTTACTTGTTTTTTGATAGTAAAATTGTTATAGTGAATTTACAATAAAAAATAATTTAAGGTTCGTCTTCAGGGGCAGGGTGAAAATCCCGACCGGCGGTAATAGTCCGCGAACTGCGAAAGCAGCCGAATCGGTGTGATTCCGATACCGACAGTACAGTCTGGATAAAGAAGATAGAGCTTATTTGGGTGAGTCTAAATTCAAGTAACTCTATGCTTTTTCTGAAGCATAGAGTTTTTTTTGTGGTAAAGAACACTCAAATGGTTCGTTGAAGATGATTCCGAAACGGAGGATTTCAGATGAAGAACTTAAGGTTACAAAAAATGACAGCAGTAGCAGTAGCAGCGGCAATGGGGTTGATTTTGCAGTTCATCGCATTTCCAATTGTTCCAATGTTTCCATTTCTAAAACTGGATTTTAGTGATATTCCAGTTTTGATTAATATGTTTATCTTTGGACCATTAACTGGGATTGTAACTGCGTTTATTCGATCATTATTACATTTGACCATGACTGGTTTTTCTGTTGATAATATGATCGGAGACTTTGCTAGCTTCTTTGCCTCAACGCTGTATACTTTGCCAATTTTCTTAATGTTCAGGAAAAAAACAACGTCAAAACGAGTATTAGGGCTTGGCCTAGGAATTTTAGCGATGACTCTTTTTATGAGTGTTGCCAACTATTTTGTTATTACTCCACTTTATTTAAAAGCATTTGGACTTTCAGCAGGACAAATGCTGGGTATGGGGTTAGGCCGATATATTTTAGTAGGAATCGTTCCCTTCAACGTGCTTAAAGGAATTATCGTGAGCGCTGTTTTCTTAGTACTCCATGCAAAATTGTTGCCATGGTTATCGAAGAAAACATTAACCTCACAACACCATTCCGTATAGAAAGATACAAAAAAATCTCAGATGAAATGTCTGAGATTTTTTTTGTCTATCTATGTTATTATGATTTTTGATAAAGGATGGCATGGGAAGGACAGCGTTTAGCAGATTGAATGACAGCTGCTTGCTGATCTTCAGGTATAAATTCGTGAGTTGCTTCTGGCTCTCCGATAAAAAGGACAAGACCATCATCAGTATAATCAAAGATTTCTGGCGCGATTGTTTGGCATAACCCACAGGCGATGCAGCGCTCAGGAATGATTTCACATTTCATTACTTCACCTTCCACAGGAGATTATATTATGACTTTTTTTATTTTAACGTTATTTAAGGCAGGCTACAAGTTAAGAACCTCTACCTTATATCATTTATTAGTGGGTAAAAGAACCAGTTCTGTATTACTCCATGGTTTTTTTCACGAAAATTTGCCTTATTTAGGAGCATTGCCGAATCTAAAAGAAGAAGTATTCCGAAAAGAACTGCAGCGGCTGATTGAAAAGCAGTTGATTTTAGTAAATGATGGTTTCGGAGAACTAACCGTTGAGGGGCAGAGAGTATTAGGAAAAGAATCCTATCCCTTTTATGGGCTGAATAACCTGCGCTATGGTCGTATGAGGGAGAATATGTGGCACATGATTCTTTTCTCAGTACAAGTAATCAGTCATTTATCTTTTAATGAAAAAAATTATCTCCCAATTGAAAACCGTCCATACTATTTACAGCAAATAAAAAAATGGTTGGCTCATTCTAAAGTAGATGTGATTGTAAAATTTAAACAGGAATTGGAGCTGATTTTTCAAAAATTACCAGTAAATGAAGCAGATTTTTTGGCGAATCAATTTTCTGGCGTAGAGTTTCAAGGGAAAACAGCGTATCAGTTACTGCCAGAAAAATGGCTGGAAGAACCATGGAGCAGTCTCTACCAGCAAAATGCAATTGATCTTTTTCTGGCGCAAGTCATGCAGGATAATAGTGGGGAAATATTTAGGTTACTCTCTAATTTGGATCAACAAAATCTGAATCAAAGCATGCTAATTACAAAGCAATTTTTTTTGGCGGGAAAATCAATAGATGAAATACTAAAATTACGTCATTTAAAGCAAGGGACTGTCAATGATCATTTTATTGAATGGGCATTAATAGATGAAAATTTTCCTTTTAAAAGTTTTGAGCTCATCAATTTCAATGAGCTAGATAAGAATCAAATCGTCAATGCACGGTTTCAAGAATACGATAGTTCATATTTAACGTTCCGTTTATCACAAATTTATCGTATGAGGGAGAAATAATGGAGTTAACAGAAGTTTTAAAGGCAAAGTTTAATTACGAGCAATTTCGTCCCGGACAAAAGGAAATTATTCAGACTCTTTTAGCTGGAAAGTCTGTATTGGGCATGCTGCCTACAGGAACAGGAAAATCTTTGTGTTACCAATTACCAGGGTATTTGTTAGAAGGTACAGTAATTGTGATTTCTCCTTTGATCTCTCTAATGGAGGATCAAGTAACGCAACTCCAACGTATAGGAGAAAAAAGAGCAGTCGCGCTGAACAGTTTACTGTCTGGATGGGAAAAGCAATGGGTTTTGAGCGAAGCACATAACTATAAGTTTATTTTTATGAGTCCAGAGATGTTTTTGACTCCTAACGTTCAAAAAAAGTTGCAGGAAATAAAACTTTCCTTAGTAGTTGTTGATGAAGCCCATTGTATTTCACAATGGGGAATTGATTTTCGACCAGAATATTTAAAGCTTGCTGATGGAATAAAATTCGTAGAAGCTTCCCTGGTTTTAGCGTTAACTGCAACTGCTACGAAAGCTGTGCGACAAGATATTCAGCGTTTGCTCTTCACTCGTAAAGCAGCAGAAGAATACATTTATTCTGTAGATCGTCCCAATATAAGTTTTTTTGTCTATCAGGAAGATAAATTAGAAAAGTTACAAGAATTGGTTGAATCCTTACGTGGTGCGGGAATCGTTTACTGCGCGACTAGAAAAAAGGTAGAAGAGCTTTACCAATTACTTAAGTCAAACCACTCGGTCGCCTATTATCACGGTGGTCTTAGCGGGCAAGAAAGGCGGATGCTTCAACAACAGTTTATCGCCGGTGATTTGCAATTGCTCATTGCAACCAATGCATTTGGCATGGGAATTAACAAGGATAATATTCGATATGTTATCCACTATGATCTACCAGATTCACCTGAAAATTATTTACAGGAGGTTGGACGTGCTGGTAGAGATGGACAAGCGAGTCAGGCGATACTCCTTTATGAAGCAGGAGACGAACATATTCATCATTTTTTACAGGAACAAACCAATCAATCAAAAAAGCTTTTTGAAATCAAACAAACAATGAGTGATCTTGTTTTTGAAGACCCATTAATTAAAAAATGGGAACACTTTTTTCCTGAAGAGAGTGACGAATTATTGGCTCTATTGAGTCAACGTGGAATGACAAAACGACTCCAATTACAAAAAATGCTGGAGTACATTTCATTATCCACTTGTCGCCGTGAGTTTTTAGTTACCTATTTTGACGAAACGCTCCATGAAAAAAATCCCATTTGTTGTGATAATGACGGAGCTACTTTATCTACTAAAAAGAGTGAAGTGGAAAATATTGCGACAGTGTTACCATGGAAAAAAATATTTCAAAAAATTTTTAAAAATGATATGAAAGATTGAAAATTGACGCATATTTTTTTTGAGCTATGGTATAATACATGGCGATAGCATTTAGGAGGTTAGAGAAATTGAGTAGAAAAGATCGCTATAACGATACGAATAATGAACCGTGGGATCAACATATTTACGAATCTGATAGTGAAGAAGAAACTTATTCACGCAGCCAGTCTCGTCGTAGTGGTGGTGGTAATAAAGGTGGCGGAAATACGAAATTCTTAACGATTCTAGTCGCATTATTGTTAGCCCTTATTTTGATTCCAGCCGGTGCCTTTTTCTGGATTACTCGTGATAATGACAAGCCAGCGGCCTCTCCTGAGAGTACAACGCAGGTGTCTAAAGTATCTTCGACAGAAAAGTCTAGCACCGAAGAAAGCAGTACTGAAGAAAGTACAGCTTCAACAGATACACAGGCTGCACAAGAATCTCAACAACAAGCCGATGCAGAACAACAAGCAGCACAAGCCGCAGCATCTCAATCTCAGGCAGCAGCAGAGGCGGCAGCCTCTCAATCAGCAGCTCAAGCGGCACAACAAACAACGCCATCTTCAAGTGTAGCTGATGATCCGAATGCCCAATATGGTACAGTCCAATCAGGCGAAGGCCCTCAACAAATTGCTGGAAGATATGGTCTTTCTGTTGATGAATTTCTTCGGTTGAATGGAATGGATAGAAGCAACTTTTATTTTGATCCAGGTCAGCAGGTACGTATTAAATAATTTGAATATCTTGCCGTAATCGTTAGCGATTACGGCTTATTTATTGAAAAGAGGCAAAACATGGAAAATATTTCAATTGCAATTGACGGTCCAGCATCCTCTGGAAAAAGTACAGTAGCAAAAATTTTAGCAAATGATTTCAATTTTATATATGTTGACACAGGTGCAATGTATCGGGCGATTACTTATTTAGCAATCAAGCATCAGATACCTTTTTCGGATGAAGCGGCTTTGGCGGAGTTGACGAAGCAATATCCAATCACCTTCAAACAATCTGCTTACGGACAATTAGTATTTGCAGATAATGAGGAAATTACCCAAGCAATTCGCCAAACGGACGTTACAGCTGCTGTATCAGAAGTTTCTTCACATGGTAAAGTTCGAGAAGAGCTAGTAGAGGCTCAACGTCAACTAGCTCAAAAAGGCGGAGTCGTAATGGACGGTCGCGATATTGGTACGACCGTCTTACCTAAAGCGGAGGTAAAGATTTTTTTGGTGGCAAGTGTTGAAGAACGGGCGCAGCGTCGCTACAAGGAGAATCAGGAAAAGGGTATAAAAATGGACTTTGAAGCAATCAAAGAAGCCATCGCAAAACGCGATTATTTAGATTCTCATAGAGAAGTCTCGCCATTAGTGCAAGCAGCAGATGCTGAATTGGTCGATACAACTGGAATGTCGATCGAACAGGTAGTAACGAAGATTAAAGAGGTCATTTACTCAAAAGGTTTCTAAATTTTGGATAAAATCGATAAATAAAGCGAAATTCTTTCAAATTTTTAGAAAAAAAGAAGAAATCGCTTTATTTTTCATGTGGATTATTCTAAAATAGAACATGTAGTGTATTTTACGCAGAATTGTTGGTAAGGAGGACAAACGACATGACAGAATTAGAACAAAATTCGATGGAAAACGAAAATGTTTCCATGGAAGCAGCAATGGAAAGTGTGCATGAAGTTCAAGTTGGCGATATTGTTAAAGGTGAGGTGCTCGCCTTAGAAGATAAACAAGTTATCGTTGGTATTGAAGGTGCAGGGGTAGAAGGTGTAGTTCCTGCTAAAGAACTTTCAACATTACCTGTTGAAGATATCAATGAAGAAGTCAAGGTTGGCGATATTCTTGATTTAGTCGTTATCTCTTCTATCGGAAAAGACAAAGAAAATGGTAGTTATCTTCTTTCTAAACGACGCTTAGATGCGAAAAAGGTTTGGGAAGATATCGAAAAAGAATTCCAAGATGGAAAAATTATCGAAGCACCGGTAACTAGCAGCGTCAAAGGTGGTTTAGTAGTTGATGTAGGTGTACGTGGTTTTGTACCAGCATCAATGATTGACGATCACTTTGTGGATGATTTTTCAGCGTATACTGGAAAAACATTGAAATTCAAAATTATTGAAATCGAGCCTTCTGAGAATCGTTTGATTCTATCTCATAAAGCAGTGGTGGAAGCTGAAAAAGCAGAGAAGAAAAAGGAAATTTTAGCAGATCTATATGAAGGTCAAGTCATTAAGGGGCAAGTTGCTCGTCTTACAGATTTCGGTGCATTTATTGATCTTGGCGGTATTGATGGATTGGTTCACGTATCAGAAATTTCTCACAGCCATGTGGCAAAACCTGCGGATGTCTTGAATGTAGGCGATGAAGTTGAAGTTCAAGTGCTTTCTGTAGATCCAGAGAAAGAGCGTATCTCTTTATCAATTAAAGCGAATCTGCCTGGTCCTTGGACAGATATCGAAGAAAAAGCAGCACCTGGTTCAATCCTTGAAGGAACAGTGAAACGCTTAACCAGCTTCGGTGCTTTTGTTGAAATTTTCCCTGGTGTAGAGGGACTTGTTCATATTTCTCAAATTTCTCACAAGCATATTGCGACACCGCACGAAGTCTTACATGAGGGGGATCAAGTACAAGTAAAAGTTCTTGAAGTACATCCTGAAGAGCATCGTGTAGCACTTTCAATTAAAGCATTGGAAGAAAAGCCTGAAGAGGCTAAAGCAGAACCTGTAGAAGAAGAATCTTATGAGTTGCCTGAGGAAAATACTGGCTTCACAATGGGAGACATCTTAGGCGACGCTTTAAATGAAGACTCAGAGGACAACGAATAAATATTAGCTATTTTGAGGCGTGTTTAAGCACGCCTCTTTTTTATGCAGAAATCATTGAATGCGTATAAAAACTGAAAATTCTTCAAACGGAAACAACTTAATTTTCTTATTAATTCATCCGTGAAAATGATTCCTTCTCTTGCAAGAAGGAGCTTTCTTGGTTAAACTAAAGAGAATTTGAAAAAAATTGCCGTTGCTAGCTCTACTAAGTAGTTCATTAGTAGAAGAGAATGTAGTTGAATCGATAATAGATTTTGTGGAAATTTATTCTAGCAATTTGAGTATGCTCTAAGTTTTATAGTATGTTTTTGTCCTAGTAGACTTAGTTGCTGCTATGGATTGGAACAGGACATACTTATCACAAAAGTAGATACTATGAGCATTAGGCTCATTTTTTAAAAAATTTAATACAGTAATTAGGAACGAGGAATTAAATTATGTCAAATCCTACAATTGCCATCGTTGGCCGTCCGAACGTCGGTAAATCAACATTATTTAATCGAATCGCTGGGGAACGCATTTCAATCGTGGAGGATACGCCTGGCGTAACACGTGATCGAATCTATGCAAAAGGTGAATGGCTGGATCATGAATTCTCAATCATTGATACCGGTGGAATCGATATTGGTGATGAACCTTTTATGGAACAAATTAAGCAACAGGCTCAAATTGCGATTGATGAAGCAGATGTGATTTTGCTTGTGGCAAGTGGAAAAGAAGGCGTCACTGATGCAGATGAAGCAGTAGCAAAAATTTTGTATCGCAGTAAAAAACCAATCATCTTAATGGTGAATAAAGTAGATAATCCTGAAATGCGTAACGACATTTACGAATTCTATTCTTTGGGATTAGGAGAACCATATCCTGTTTCTGGAAGCCATGGGCTTGGTTTAGGAGATGTACTAGATGAAGCAGTCAAACATTTCCCAGCAGAAAATGAAGATGATGAAGATCAATCTATCAAATTTAGTTTAATTGGTCGGCCGAATGTTGGAAAATCTTCACTAATCAATGCTATTTTAGGCGAAGACCGAGTGATCGTTTCAGATATTGAAGGAACAACAAGGGATGCAATTGATACAAAATTTGTTGGCGAAAACGGTCAAGAATTTACAATGATTGATACAGCTGGAATGCGGAAACGCGGCAAAGTTTATGAAAATACAGAAAAGTATTCTGTTATGCGTGCGATGCGCGCGATTGACCGCTCGGATGTTGTTCTTGTCGTTTTAAACGGGGAAGAAGGGATTCGTGAACAAGATAAGCGAATCGCCGGTTATGCCCATGAGGCGGGTCGAGGTGTGATTATCGTGGTCAATAAATGGGATCTGGTCAAAAAAGATACCAATACCATGAAAAAATTCGAGGAAGAAATTCGTGATGAGTTTGCTTATCTGGATTATGCACCAATTGTTTTTGTCTCAGCAATGACCAAGCAACGTTTGAATAGAATTCCAACGATGATAGAAGAGGTCAGCATGAATCAGAACTTGCGTATCCCATCTTCTGTATTGAACGACATCATTATGGACGCTGTTGCAATTAATCCAACACCGACAGATAAAGGCAAGCGATTAAAGATTTTTTATGCGACTCAAGTAGCGGTAAAGCCTCCGACATTTGTGGTTTTTGTAAATGAAGAGGAACTTATGCATTTTTCTTATGCACGGTTTTTAGAAAATCAAATTCGAAAGGCATTTGAGTTTGAAGGAACACCGATAAAAATAATTGCTCGGAGAAGAAAATAAGGTATTTTATCATACTTTTATTTTGGTGACAACAGATTTCTCTGAATGATAAAACAACCATGAATTTTGTGCCATTAATCGTTAAAAACCTTGCTAACATAAGGTTCTTATGCTATCGTTATAACAGAATATTGACCAAATCAATATTTCTTTGCTGATGGCTGGACCACTCAGTTATCAGTTGATGTTTAGACATCACTACTCATTTCTCAGGAGGTGAATTCATTCATGGCAAACAAAGCAGAATTGATCGAAAAAGTTGCAGCAGCTACTGACTTAACTAAGAAAGACGCTACAGCTGCTGTCGATGCTGTATTTTCAACTATCCAAGACGCATTAGCTGAAGGTGAAAAAGTTCAGTTGATCGGCTTCGGTAACTTTGAAGTACGTGAACGTGCGGCCCGTAAAGGACGTAACCCACAAACTGGTGAAGAAATCGAAATTCCAGCAAGCAAAGTACCTGCGTTCAAACCAGGTAAAGCGTTAAAAGACGCAGTTAAATAATTTTTGCTGCTAAAACCGTTGTGACTTTAACAGTCACAGCGGTTTTTTGTCTGAAATGAGAACAAAATTAATTGATACTTATTTCTTTTTGATGTCGTTATTTCATTCTGTTTGTAACTTATTTTTTGTTTTACGAAAGGCTTTACATACGATAAAATGAAGAAAAGATTTTTATTTTTTCTTTGGAGTAGCTCAATGGCTTTTTAGAAAATGATATACTACTCAATAATGGGAGAAAAAATAAGGGAAGAAAGAGGGTGAAGCGATGTCAAAGGAGCGTCTATTTTATGTTGAGAAAAACGACTCTTGGCATTCGTATGAGTTTCTTGCACAAAGAAAAAATGATCCTAAGTGGCGACAAGCTTTTTTAGAAGCAGATGCATTACTGGAACAAGAAGATAAGAAAAGAAAGCGTCGCAACTTTATTATATTGCTAGTATCTGTTCCGCTATTATTGATTCTTGTTTTAGTCGGACTGTATTTTTATGGATCTTCGGATGAAGAGGCAATTCCCAAACGAGAAGTAAGTTTGAACGATTCGACATCTGTTTCCACAGTGGCGACAGATGAATCAAAGACAATTGATACTTCCAGTGTTGGTCAGGTGCTAACAACTCCTTGGGGCGAACAGGTAACCGTATTGAGAATTCTATCCAATGGAGAACGTGTGATCAAAGAAGGCTACTCCCCATCAGATTTAAATGGAGATGGCCTGTTAACCTTTGAAGAGCTGTCAGAAGTGGAAGAAAAAGCAAATCAAGGGGTTCAACAACCTTACCAACAACCACAACAGGGACAAAACTATCAGCAACAACCCCAACAAGGGCAAAGCTATCAGCAACAACCGCAACAGGATCAAAATAATCAGCAACAAACGCCTCAAGATAATCAACAAGGTGTACAGCCAAGTCAATCCAACGGGCAACAGACTCCTTCAAATCAGGACGGTGGCACTACACAGAATCAGCAAAACACACCACAAAGTCAATAACTAAGTACTTTTATTCTTACGTGAATTGTATTTTTTGTAGGTATAATCCAGATACTTTTTTATTCCTGTAATAAATAGAGATGAAATGTCTCATAGCCTTTCGCAGTTTTGTTGCGGGAGGTTTTTTTGTAGTATAAAATAAAGAAAACGGGGTGAGCGGGATGGAAATAACCTATCAAAATAAAAAGAAGGAAACACAGATTATTTATGGAGAGACCGTCGCTTCAATGATGCGTGAAAAAGATTTACAAAATAAACAAATACTATTTTGTGGAAATCAACGATACTATGATCTGTACGCTGAAAAACTACGACAATTTATCCCTAAAACGAGTACTCATGACTGGTTTATCACGCCTAACAATCGATACTGCAATACAATGGAAAGTTTTCAAGAATTGATTCGTTTTTTAGAACGCTTTAGCCGACAAAAGGAAACAATCTTTCTTGGGATCGGAAACGAAGGGGTTATTGAGCTTTTGGGTTTTACCCACCATGTTACCAATCTCTCAGCAGAGCTTTGCTTTTTTCCTGTATCACTTAGATCCTTTGCTCAAAGTCTGTCCTTTATTGATCAGATAGTTTCAGATAAAAATTTGATGACAGTCATGGAAATCGAAGAGGTACCAAAAAGCATTCTGTTTGATCATACTTTGGCTGATCAACAAAAAACTGGGAAAATGGTAGACCTTTTGACCTTGATTCGTTGTGGTATAGTCTGTGATTATTCCTTTTTACAAAGTTTATACAAGAATTTTCCTACGCGGGAAGCCCTTTTTCAGCACTCTTTTTCTGCTTTCAGCGAGACGCTGATCTATTACTATCAGGACAATAGCGAGGAACTGCGTAATTTTGGTAAAATATTTGAGAAAGCTTTTTTTCAAACAGAGAATGGGTCATTATTATCCAATAGTATGAAGACGATGTTTGGCTTGTTATTTGAGTTTGCATGGAATGTCACAACAAGCAATCTTCATTTCAATTTTAAAAATTTTATGATATGGTTGGTGCGATTAGGATTTCCTATTATGATGCCAGAAGGAATCTCCTTGGCTGATTACGGGCAGCAAGTCATTGCCTTAGCGCAGGAAAAGCCCTTAGCAGGATTAATTCAAATCGGTGAAGTCGGTATGGAAAAAGTCCCGACCCAAAAAGAGTTGCTTCAAACATTTGAAGTATATCAAAAAATCGTAACAGAGATCAGGGGAGAATAGATGTCAAGTTATAGCGAAAAGATGCTTGCAGCATTAAAAAATGAAGATTTAACAGAAGCAAATCTAATGTTTGAAGAAGCATTAAAAAAAGATGATCCAGAAATTTTAGCTAGTTTAGCTGAAGAATTACAAGCGTTAGGTTTTTTAGAAGAAGCAAAAAAAGTATTAGAAAAATTAGTGACTGATTTTCCTCAAGAAGATGTTTTTTACCTTTCTTTAGCAGAAATTGCGATTGAAAATGATGATATTGATGGAGCCTTCTCGTACTTAGAAAAAATTGAACCTGACAGTGAAAATTATCTAGAAAGTCTGTTAGTGACAGCCGACTTGTATCAGGTTCTAGGTATTCCTGAGGTTAGCGAAGCCAAGCTTTTACAAGCCAAAACGATTGCACCAGAAGAACCTTTGATTACATTTGCTCTTGCAGAGTTACATTTTTCTGCGAATCAATTAGGAGAGGCCATCAATGACTATGGACAGCTTCAAAAACAGGGCATTGATGAGATCGCGAATGTTTCAATTGATGAAAGAATCGGTTCAGCCTATAGCATGATGGGCGGATTTGAAGAGGCGATCCCATTTTTAGAACGGGCATTGGAAAAAGAACATACTTCTGATCGGTTGTTCCAACTAGGATTTACTTACTATCAGTTGCATGATCACCAAAAAGCCATTAATTACTTACAGGAGTTAATTACACTTGATCCTCAATACCAAAGTGGCTATTACTATCTTGCTGACAGTTTGAAAGAAGAAGAATTACTGGAAGAAGCGTTGCTTTCTGCAGAGGAAGGAATCAAAGAAAATCCTTATCAAGTGGAACTACTGCATTTAGCCTCTGAAATCGCTTATCGATTGCGTGATAGTAAAAAAGCTGAAGAGTTGTTAATTCAGGCAATTGAAACAGGCGATAAAACGGATGAAACTTTGTTGACATTAAGTAACCTTTATCTAAATGAAGACCAGCCTGATAAAGCGATCGAGATGATTTCCCAGATGGATGAGGAGGATAATCCTTACGCTGCATGGAATTTAGCGCAGGCCTATAACGAACTAGAAGATTTCGATGCGGCTCGCACCTATTATAAGCAAGCGTATGAAGATCTGTCTCATGAGCCGGACTTTTTGAAGGCTTACGGAATCTTTTTACGTGAGGATGGTCAATTGGAACAGGCACGAGTTGTTTTAATGAGCTACTTGCAACAAGAACCTGGTGATTTAGAAGTACAATCATTATTAGAAGAGTAGAGAGGTGAGAAAAATGATCGATGTAGGTGAAAAGCGTGAATTTCTCGTGTGGTTGATCAATAATGTAAGTTTTCAACGTCGAGAAGTGATTTGGATTTTGAATTACTTAATTAATCATGAAGCAATTCTACGAAATGTTCACATTGTCGAGCAGGCGCTAGAAACTAAACGTGGGTTAGTTTTTCGAGACATTACCCAACGTGAGGAACCGATGGTGTTTTCAATTGAGGGACATCAGTTTTCGAATAGTGATCAGATTTTTCATGAAATTCGTCTGCATTGGCAACAACCTTTATATCTAGAATGCATTTTTCCAAATTCATGGCAAAATGCACAATATTTATCCGTTCTTGAGGACAATCCCGCACTTTCTTGGAATGATAATGTTAGTGAAGAGATCGTAACGGAAGTGGAAAACTATTTGAAATTTCAAGAACAGGAAGCACAAGTAGACTTATTGAAAAAGCAAATTGATATGGCCTTAGAAGATGGCGACAAGGAAGCTTTTCTCATCTTATCAGATGAACTAAACAGGCTCAAATTAACCATACACGAATAAAAAGATACCGCAGACAATGAGCCGACCTCCAAAAGTTAGACCAAAATCTAACTCTTG
>NZ_JXLA01000019.1 GCF_001886185.1 Enterococcus raffinosus
AAAAGCGAATTATGAAATTAGCTCAATTACTAAAGAAGAGGCGATGATTGAAGATTTTCTACCGATAATTCAGAAATACATGGATGACGGTGAGTATCAAAACTTCTTAAGCGATATTGAATCCTTCAATCGTCTAAACGAACGACTAGCCGAGGAAACACAGGAAATCAACCGATTGACTGCGATCCTGACGGTTGAGCGGATCAAACTGGATCAAAGCTGTGATAGCTGGCAATCAGCAGTGGAGGCGGCAGGGCAGCTCTTGCTGGCAGATGAACTAATCACATCGGAATACATCCAGGCGATGATTCAAATGGTCGTTGATTATGATTCCTACATTGTAATCTCACCAGGAGTGGCCATTCCCCATGCGGAATTCTCACATGGAGCCAAAAAAATTGGCGCAAGCTTTGTCCGTTTAGCAGAGCCAGTTTCCTTTAACCATCAGAAAAACGATCCAGTGAAGTATGTTATTGCCTTTTCTTTACCTGAAGGGGTTTCAATCGGCACCTGTTTGTATTATTTTACAGAAATTTTAGCAACCGAAAATTTTTTAGCGTTGATGGATCAATGTCAATCGGAAGAAGCGGTCATGAATCAGTTAAGAAAATTAGAAGATAAAGTGATGGGATATCCTTATGAATAAACTATTGAGAAAAGAAGATCAGAAATTTTTGTATTATTCCTTCGATGAAGAGGACCAAGAGGCACTATTAAGAGAAATGAGCGGAGTGCTGATCGATGCCGGCTTTGTCCATGAGAGCTACTCAGAGGCGGTAATTGAACGAGAACAGGTTTTTCCTACAGGACTACCCACGCAGGGAATCAATGTGGCGATCCCTCATACGGATTCTGACCATGTAAAAAAGGAAGGGTTCTTGGTAGGCGTGTTGGAAAAGCCCGTAACCTTTGAAATGATGGCCAGCAAAGATGTTTTTTTAGAAGTAGAACTTATTTTTATGCTGGCGATCAAACAGCCAGAAAATCAATTGGAAATGCTGCAAAAATTAATGCTGCTATGTCAGGATGAGAAAAACTTACAGTTGCTTAAGTCAAAAGAGAAGGTTGTTGAGGTGGAGCAGTTATTGAAGACGATTCAATAATGGAAACAAGGAGGAGAAAAAATGTTAGATATACTTAAAGCAGGTGTGAACTATATATTGGACCTTGGAGCAGCTGCGATGCTGCCGATCATTTTGACCGTCTTTGGGGTTGTTTTAGGTCAAAAGCTGAGTAAATCTTTTCGAGCTGGTTTAACCGTCGGGATTGGTTTCACTGGATTGAATCTAGTAATTGGGTTGCTTTCGGATTCGATCGGAGCATCCTCTCAAGCGATGATTGAACGTTTAGGTTTGCAATTGGATATCTTGGATGTTGGTTGGCCGATCGGAGCAGCGATCACCTTCGCCACACCAATCGCAGTAATTTTGATTCCGGTAATCTTTATTTTTAATATGATCCTGCTGCGATTTAATCAAACCAAAACGATGGACGTGGATCTTTGGAACTATTGGCATTTGATTTTCCCGGGAGCAATGATTTATTATGCGACCGATTCGATTTGGATCGCGATTGTTTGTGCCTTGATCAATTCCTTTGTCATTTTCAAATTAGCCGATTGGACGGCACCAGCAGTCGAGCATTTCTTTGGCTTGCCGGGCATCTCCTTACCCCACGGGGAGACGGTAAACTTTGCGCCGTTGACCTATGCGTTGAACCGTGTATGGGATAAGATTCCAGGCATCAATAAAATCGATATTAACGCGAAGAACTTGAAGGAACGTTTAGGGATCTTTGGTGAACCGATGATGATCGGTTTGGTACTAGGGGTCGGAATGGGCTTGCTGGCAGGCTACGACTCTCAAGCAATTATCCAATTGGGTGTGCAAACTTCAGCGGTAATGATCTTAATGCCGAGAATGGTGGCTTTATTGATGGAAGGGCTATCACCGATTGCTGAAGGGGCTAAAACCTTTATTCAAAAACGTTTCCCAGGAAAAGAAGTGTACATTGGTTTAGATGCGGCAGTTGTAACAGCCCATCCGGCAATTATCACTGTAGCACTATTGATGGTACCAATCACGATCTTATTAGCGGCAATTCTGCCATTCAATCGCTTATTACCTTTCGCTGATTTAGCGGTATTGCCTTTCACGGTCATCTGGTCAGTCGCAGCATCCAAAGGAAATATTTTCAGAGGATTGCTAAATTCAATCGCATCCATTTGTATCGTCTTCTTTATCGCAACGAATTTAGGGGCATTGACGACCACAATGGCACATGCAGTGGGCTTTGCTTTTCCTGAAGGGGCAACGATGATTTCAGGGATTGATATGAGCAGCCACATCACCCTATGGATCATGCTGAAGCTGATTGATCCATCGAATCTTCCGGCGTTCATGGCAGGGGCCATCGCGCTAGTTATGTACGGAGCATTGTGGTTCTGGACACGAAATGATATTAAGAAGCATTATGGATTGCCAACAGGAAAAGACGATCCAAATAATACGGTTAAGGGAGCTGAGATGAATGAATAAAAAACATATCCTTATTGCCTGCGGAACAGGTGTAGCTACATCAACGGTGGTGTGCATGCGGGTAAAAGAAGAGCTGGAAAAGAACAATATTCCGGCAACAGTGGAACAGTGCAAGGTAGCCGAGCTGCCTTCAAAAATACAAGGAGCGGATTTGGTTGTTACGACGACGGCTTATGAGAGCGAGAACATCCCTGTTATTCGTGCCTTGTCCCTTTTAACAGGTGTTGGAATTGAAGCAGATGTACAGAAAATTATTGATATTTTAAGTTAGACAATGCGCGCTTTTTTTCCTGAATAAATAGGAAAAGAAGCGCGTATCTAACGAAAGGCATATGTTCGAACATATAAAATAGAGATAGGAGCGAACCCATGAAAGGAAAAGTTGCGGTAATCACTGGCGGGGCAAAAGGAATCGGCAAAGCGATTGCTCAAAAGTTTGCGGAAGCGGGTGCGTACACAGTGATTTTAGATTTTGACCAAGTGAACGGGGAGCAATCAGCGGCGGAATTTTCTCAGTCCTTTTCGGAGTCCTTGTTTATCCAAACCGATGTCTCAAATCCAGAGTCGCTGCAGCGGGCAAGCGAGCAGGTTTTTGAACATTTTCATCAAGTGGATATTTTGGTGATCAACGCGGGGATCAGCTATCTACATTCCATAGATGAAATCTCGATCGAAGAATGGCAGCGTGTCCTGCATATTAATTTGGACGGCTCCTTCTATACCTTGAAGGCTTTTTATGATTATTTTGTCGATGACGTAGGAAAAGTCATTTTTATCACCTCTGGATCAGCTATTACGGGCACAGGTGGCGGGATGCACTATGCTTCCTCAAAGGCAGGACAACACGGTTTAATGCGAGCGGCGTCAAAAGAGCTTGGACCAAGAGGGATCAACGTCAACGCGATTGCACCGCGAGTCATTCAGACCGATATTTTAGATACGCTTTATCCAGATGCAGCTAGTCGAGAAGAGCTGGTGAAGAAAATTCCGCTTCGGCGGATCGGTCAGCCAGAAGACATTGCGAATCTAGCGCTGTTTTTGGCAAGTCCTGAAAGTTCGTATATTCATGGACAAATTATGTTAGCTGATGGTGGAAGAACTTATTAAAGGAGCGCTTATGAAAAAAATTTTAGTTGTTACAGGTACCTCCGACAATAAACGGAACTTTGCCGTGAACTATATTGCGGAGTTTATGAAGAAAAAAGAAGTAGAGGCAGAGGTTGTTGGAGAAAGTATTTATGATGTAACGGAGGTAGCCGAAGATATTTCTGCGATTGTAGCTATTGGACAGCCGCAATTCACGACGGATCTGCCGATCATTGACGGCACCCCCTTTATTACGAAATTCAACATGGATACATGCTGCCAGCAATTGCTTGAAAAGCTCTAACGTGGCGACCCTTATAGTGTGAAGTCGATTAATGAGCCGAGTGTTGAGGAAGCAATGAAAAGCTGTTCTTTCATGATTAATGATGAAAAAAGGATGACTATAAACAGAGGCACAGATTTATTATGATGGAGATGAGAAATAGGGCAGAATCAGAGGCTCAGCGAGGATGTACCTTTTTGTTTTTAAGCTGAGTAAGTTGTTCTTTCACTATGGAGATACTAAAGGACTCTAGGAACGAATAGAAGAAACATTCTCCTGCATTTATCGAGTACCATAAAGCATTTGGAAAAATCATAGTGAAAATCAACCTTATTGGTCCTTTCGCGAGAACGCAATAATACATGGTTTTTACTATGATCTTTTTATTCAAAAGTCAGTAAACCCAAAAGAATGTGAAGAGCTGTGACATATGTTACGAAAACCGCGTCGTTGGAACATTTTGTAAAGATGAGATTGTGAAAAAAATCATTTGATGAAAGCGTTGACACTAAGAGGCAAGGCTCTTATGATGAGTGTGTAACATATGTTAAATATAAGAACATATGATAATAATGAGTCTAAATTAAGAAAGAGTTCCTTTATACAGGTTCTCTTTTTCAAAAAGAAGCTCATTGGCACGAACTAGGAGGGAATAAAAATGAGTTATTCCGACGATGCCCGATTGTTAACCGAGATTGCTTCCATGTATTACGAAGAGGGAGCAAAGCAATCAGATGTGGCGAAAAAATTTAATATTAGTCGTTCGCTGGTATCCAAGTATTTAGCAAAGGCACGTTCCTTAGGTCTGGTAGAGATTATCATTCATGACGATCTTGTCCATCCCTATCGCATGTTAGAAGAGAAATTGATTGAAAAATTTGGATTGACGGAGGTCATTTGTATCGCGCCAGCCGCAGCTGAAATGCTGAACAAACGGATCGGGATCGCCGCTGGAAAATACCTGTCACGCGTTTTAAAAGGCGATGAAACCATTGGCGTTTCCGCGGGGATGGTCGTTCACGAAGCGGCTCAAAACTTTTTGCCGAAAAACCAAATGGAAAATATTCGATTTATTCCGTTAGTAGGCGGATTGGGACAAGAGCATACGGCGTTGCAGGCAAATGTGGTCTGTGAAATTTTTGCCCGCAAGAGCGGCGGCTCAGTATTGGAGCTGCATGCACCAATCACCGTTGATTCGGCTGAAGCCAAAAAGGTGTTTATGGCACAATCCTTTATCAAGAACGTTTTTGACAAAGGAAAGAAGGCGGATGTCGCATTAGTGGGAATTGGCGGATTGCCCGCGTATTCCACGATGACTAAAGCCTACCTGCCGAATGAAGAAGTACCACTAAGAAAGGAATTGTCTGCTGGCAATGTGTCAGGAGATATTTGTTACAACTTTATTGATGAGGAGGGCGAGTTAACAGATTGCACTTGGAATGATCGGGTCTTAGCCATCAGCCTGTCGGAATTAAAGCAGATTCCCAAACGGATTGGCGTATCTGGCGGCAAAGAAAAAGTCAGCGGGATAAGAGCAGCGTTAAAGGGGAAATTAGTCAATGTTTTGATTACCGATGAAGAGACAGCTAAAACGTTATTAGATGAAGATAAATAAAAATGGAGGCGCATAAATGATGACAGCAACGAAAAACATCTCGATTCCGAATCGAGCAGGTTTGACGGACGAGGATTTGGTAGAGCTTTATCGCAGAATGTGGGAAATTCGTTTCTTTGACGAGAAGGTGGACCAGCTATTTGCCAAAGGATTGATTCACGGAACCACTCACTTGGCAGTGGGACAGGAAGCGACAGCCGCAGGTAGCGGAGCAGTTTTAAGAAAGACCGACTGGATCACTGCAACGCACCGCGGACATGGACAAACAATTGCTAAAGGGACAAATATCAATGAAATGATGGCAGAGTTGTTTGGACGTACAACGGGAACGAACAATGGGAAAGGTGGCTCAATGCACATTGCGGATCTGGATACGGGAAATCTCGGCGCAAATGGGATTGTAGGCGGCGGCTTCCCGATCGCTACAGGTGCGGCACTGACGTCAAAATTGAAAAAAAATGACACGGTTGCTTTAGCGTATGCCGGGGATGGTTCAACAAATGAGGGCAGCTTCCATGAATCCTTGAATCTGGCTTCCATTTGGGCATTGCCTGTCGTCTTCTTTATTGAAAACAATCAATACGGAATGAGCGGACCGTTTAAAACAATGATGAACGTTGAGCGTTTGTCTGAACGAGCAAAAGCGTATGGAATCGAAGGAATTACTATCGAAGGAAATGACGTGATCGAAGTCATTAATACTACCTATGACGCGGTTGAAAAAGCGCGTCGCGGAGAAGGCCCAACCCTTATTGAGGCGATGACTTATCGCTGGAAAGGCCATTCGAAATCTGATGCGAAGAAATATCGTACGAAGGAAGAGGAAGAAGATTGGCGTAAGAATCGCGATCCAATCAAATTGGCTCGTGAAAAATTCGTAGCGGCGGGGATCTTCACGGAAGAGGAAGCAGAGGAAATTCGCTTAGCAGCGAAACAGGCGATTGAAGATGCGGTAACCTTCGCGGAAGAAAGCCCAATGCCGGCGATTGAAAGCATGTACGAAGACGTTTATTCAGACTAGAGAGAATTAGGAGGAGCAAATAATGAGAGAAATCACGTACGCGGAAGCGGTCAGAGAAGCAATGTCTGAAGCGATGCGAGAAGATGAAGATATTTTCATGTTAGGTGAAGACATCGGTGTTTATGGTGGCGCTTTCGGTGTGAGTCGGGGTATGGTGGAAGAATTTGGTGAGGAACGGGTGCGTTCAACACCGATCTCTGAATCAGTGATCGCGGGAGCGGCTGTAGGTTCGGCGATGACAGGAATGCGTCCGATTTTTGAAATTCAATTTTCAGACTTCATTACGATCGCATTAGATCAAATCGTCAATCAAGCAGCAAAAATCCGCTACATGTACGGTGGAAAAGCGAAAATTCCATTGGTGATGCGCACACCAGGCGGTTCGGGAACAGGCGCGGCGGCGCAGCACTCGCAAAGCTTAGAAAACTGGACAGCCCACGTCCCTGGATTGAAGGTTATCCAACCAGCGACGGCTTATGATGCGAAAGGTTTGCTGCATGCAGCGATCGAAGACAATAACCCAGTCATGTTTTATGAACACAAGCTTTGCTACCGGACGAGTTCAGATGTACCGGAAGGAAAATACACGATTCCAATCGGAGTCGCAGATATCAAACGAGAAGGAACCGACATTTCAGTTGTAGCGACTGGAATTATGGTTCACAAAGCCATGGAAGCCGCAGATATTTTAGCGGAGGAAGGCATTCAAATCGAAGTGGTTGATCCACGGACGCTGGTACCGCTAGATAAACAGGCAATTATTGATTCTGTTGTTAAAACAGGAAAAGCTGTTGTTGTGACTGAAGCAGTAAAACGCAGCGGATTCAGTGCTGAGCTGGCAAGCGTGATCGCAGAAGAGGAATGCTTCGACTTCTTAGATGCACCGATTGTCCGTTTAGCCGGTAAAGAAATCCCGATGCCGTATCATCCAGAGCTTGAGAAGAAAGCGGTTCCTCAAGTGGAGGATATTGTTGAAGCTTGTCGTGGATTGATGGCGTAGGGGGGATAAAAAATGGCGAATGAAGTATTGATGCCGAAGTTAAGTTCCACGATGGATGTCGGAACGATCACGACTTGGCTAAAAAATGAAGGCGATTCCGTGGAAATCGGTGAGGCGATTTTTGAAGTAATGACGGATAAAATCGCGATCGAAGTGGAAGCCTATGATGAAGGTATTTTACTCAAAAAATATATCGGCGACGGAGATAGCGCACTGGTGAATTCCGTGATCGCCTACATTGGTGAAGCTGGGGAAGACGTTCCCGCGGAAATGCCGGGAGCAGAAACAGAAGCAGCGGAAGAAGCACCAGCTGAGGAAACGACAGCAACTGCTGAACCTGCTAAAGAAACAACCGTTGCGACAACGAAAGTTCGGGCAACACCAGCGGCTCGACGCATCGCACGAGAAAAAGGAATTGATCTGCAGCAAGTTCAAGGAACGGGTCCAAAAGGGCGCATTCAAGCTTTAGATGTGAAGCAATATCAAGAAAAACCAGTTGCAGCCGCGCCAGCACAAAAAGCTGCAGAAGGCGAACTGATTCCTTGGAGCGGGATGCGTAAAGCCATTGCCGACAAGATGTCAGAAAGCAAGCACACGATTCCTCACGTGACCATGAATGCGGAAGTTGATTTAACAAAAGTGATCGAGCTGCGGAAGCAATTATTACCGATGGTGGAAGAACGCACCGACGAGCGGTTATCCTTCTTAGAAATTATCGCAAAAGCCGCGATGGTCGCGCTAAAAGCGTATCCTGAATTTAATGCTAATGCCTATGAGGATGGCATCCGACGGTTCGAGCATGTCAATCTTGGTGTTGCAGTGGCAGTCGCTGATGGCTTAGTCGTTCCTGTTGTGGAACAAGCGGATCAGAAGGGGTTAAGTGATCTGACCGCAGCTGTAAAAGCGGTGACGAAAAAAGCGCGTGACGGGCAATTGATGCCGGCAGAAATGAGTGGCGGGACCTTTACGATCAGTTCATTAGGCCGCAGTAAGGTTCAAACCTTCAATCCAATTATCAATTTGCCGGAAGTGGCAATTCTAGGTGTTGGCGGCAGCTATGACAAATTAGTTGTTGAGAATACACCAGAAGGACCGCAGGTTGCGACGATCACGGCGTTGAACTTATGTCTGTCCTTTGATCATCGAGTTGCTGATGGCGCACCGGCCGCGGCATTCTTAAGTATGATTGTTGACCTGTTGGAAAATCCAATGAGCTTGTTGCTGTAGAGGGGGCTGAACATGACGAAAAAGACAGATACAGTCGTAATCGGCGCAGGACCTGGCGGTTATGTAGCGGCCATTCGTGCAGCACAATTAGGACAAAAGGTAACAGTGGTAGAAGCTGAACATATTGGCGGTGTCTGCTTGAATGTAGGATGTATCCCATCCAAAGCATTGATTACAGCAGGACACCGTTATCAAGAAGCCCAGCACTCTGACTTTTTAGGTTTGAGTGTGAAGGAGGCAACCTTAGATTTTGCCAAGACGCAGCAATGGAAGGATCAGCAGGTCGTCAAAACGCTGACCTCTGGTGTTGGAATGCTTTTAAAGAAAAATGGTGCGGACGTGATTATGGGCAAGGCAGCCTTTACTGGTCCGCAAAGCTTAACGATCACCACAAAAAAAGGGGAAGAAAAGCTGGAATTCAAACATGCGATCGTCGCAACCGGCAGCCGGCCAATCGAGATTCCTGGTTTTGCTTTTGGCGGACGGGTATTGGACTCTACTGGCGGCTTGAATTTAAAGGAAATACCGAAGAAGCTGGTAATTATCGGCGGGGGAATCGTTGGCTCAGAGCTTGGCGGCGCCTATCGCAATCTGGGTTCAGAGGTCACGATCATTGAAGGCAGTCCGAATATCCTGCCGAATTTTGAAGCGGATATTCAAAAGCTGGTTGCTCAGCGCTTTAAACAAAACGGCGTGTCTATTTTCACAGACGCAAAAGCGAAGAAAGCGACAGAGACAGCAAATGGCGTAGCGGTTGAATTTGAGGTCAAAGGCAAGACTCAAACCATCGAAGCAGATTATGTGATGGTCACAGTCGGGCGCAGACCCAATACGGAAAGTCTAGGTTTGGAAAAAGCCGGCGTTAGACTGACTGAACGAAACTTGGTTAAAGTAGATGAGCAATACCGGACCTCTCAGAAAACGATTTTTGCCATTGGTGACATTGTGGAAGGTCTGGCCCTGGCCCACAAAGCCAGCTATGAAGCGAAGGTTGCGGCTGAAGTGATTGGCGGGAAAAATGTGGCGAAGGATTATCGCGCGATTCCAGCAATCTGCTTCACCGACCCGGAAGTGGCAACAGTTGGCTATACCTTGGCAGAAGCAAAGGCGGAAGGGATCAAAGCCAAGACAGCGAATTTCCCAATGCAGGCCAACGGACGTGCCTTGTCGTTGAATGCTACGGAAGGGTTTGTTCGATTAGTCTTTGAGGAAGAGACCGAGCTGGTTCTAGGCGCTCAAATCGTTGGTGTGAACGCCAGTGATCTAGTGGCTGAGATCACTCTGGCGATCGAATCCTATCTCACATTAGAGGATATTTCTCTAACGATTCATGGACATCCGACACTTTCAGAAATGGTGATGGATGCGTGTGAAGTCGGACTAGGATTGCCGATTCATATGTAAAAAGAAGGACTGCCAAGCAATCGGCGGTCCTTCTTTTTCATGCTATTTTTTACCTAATTCCTCATCTTTACGAATTGTCGCGTCAATCCCTTTAATCACCGTTGAGATAAAGGCGTTGTCTTCTAACTCTACGATCCCGGCAACCGTTGTTCCACCAGGTGAACTTACCCGATCAATTAAAGTCCATGGGTTTTCATCGCTGTTGGCTAAGGTTTGTGCGCTGCCTAAAATTGCTTGGGTCGCCATTTCTAATGCTAGATCTTTCGGCAAGCCATTTTTCACGGCTGCACGAGCGATGGAGTCGATAAATAGGAATGTATACGCAGGAGAGCTGCCGGCGATTGCTGTGAAGATAGAAAAATATTTCTCTTCTAGTGGCCAGGCTTTTCCGACGGCGTTGAATAGATCAATGATTACTGCCACGTCTTCTTTGGTAGCGCTGGTGTTTCCACAAACAGCGGCCGCACCTTCACCCACCATCGCGTTCATATTCGGCATGACGCGGACAATTCGAATCGGCTGATCTGTTTCAAAGACTTCATAGATAGCTTCGGTACTTGTTCCAGCCGCGATGGAAACAATCAAAGGATCATTTTGCAGAATGGCGTCTTTCGCTTCCAACAAGACTCCTTTAATGACATTGGGTTTTACTGCCAAAATCAAGGTATCGACGGTTTTAATGACTTCCTGAGGATCTTTCAAGGCATGGGCGCCCACTTTATCCGCAAAAGCCTGTACCTTTTCGGTTGAGATATCATATAAATAAATATCCTCAGGCTTGCTGAATCCCTTTTGAACAATGCCTTCTACGATTGCAGATGCCATATTCCCGGCACCAATAAAACCAATTTTCATACTGATTCCTCCTAATTTCTATTTCTATAGGTCTGCTTAATTTTGAGCAAAGTGTTTCAATCAAATGTTTAATTGTTAAAAAGATGGTACAATCACTAAAGAGATTATATGCTGAAGGGACTTTATTTAAAATAGTTTAGATAAAGAAGAAAGTGTTCGATTCTAAGGTTGTGGGGAAATGGATGTAACGACAGAGCAGTATGTCAGCTTTTATCAATTTTTGAAAACGTTGGATTGTTACTTGGGTGATGATGGTCAAATGGTCGGGGAGGTACAGCGTTTTGCTGCTAATCCGCGGCGGGAGATCGCAGCCTTTGTAACGAAAGAAACGTCTGATCGAATAGAGGTTCCTGCTGATTTTATTCGCATATTGTATGTAATGAAGGGAACGGTGGCCGTTCAAATCAAGGATACGGAGCAGGTGCTGGATGCTGGCGGTCTAGTCATAGCCAATGCTGTAACCAGCCTTTCTTATCGCGGCAACTTCGAGGCTGAAGTGATTGCCTTTTATTTTAAGCGAAGCTACTTTAACGAATCGTTGTTAAGTCAATTTTTAGAAGAGCCGTTGCTTTACCGCTTTTTTGTAGAGGCATTGAGTGACGAGTTTAACGGAATTCCACGTTTTCTAGTCTATGATTTTGCGACGATCACAGACGTTCATTTTTACGCGCTGCTTCTTTTAAAGCAGGTGGTAAAAATGGCGTACTTCAATAATAAGGTGACCAAATCGGCATTTGTTCTTTTGATCGTGGAGATCAGTCAGGCCGCTCCTGAACGGTTGATCGCGAAGGATAGCGTTGTCTCTAATGGTCAGCTGACGGAAGAAATATTAGCGTATATCGATGCTCGCTTGGAGCAGGTAACCTTGGAAGAGGTCGCACAAAAGTTTCATTTCCATCCCAATTATTTATCCAACTTATTAAAGGAAAAGACGGGTCATTCATATACGGAAATTGTCTTAGTGAAAAGAATTGAGCGCTGCAAGAGCTATTTGGAGCAGACCGATCTGACCATCCAGACAATCGTTGAGCGTCTAGGATATAAGGACAAGGCCTTTTTCTACAAACGGTTCAAGCAGATTGAGGGCGTCACGCCACGACAGTATCGAAAAATGCGAGAGGAAGAAAACTAATGTATGAAGAGATTTTTGCTGAGGTTCATTTAACAGTCGTTGAACAACCGATTGAATGGGTGGGGGAGCTGCCGCTTTATCGGGGGCATCTCAAGGAATTGCCTTTTATCACTGGGGAAGGTCCATCTAAAAAAGCAATGTATCGCCAGTTGGCGGAACAATATCAGGAATATGTCGCGTTGAATCAAATGGAGGATAAGGAGGAGGAGATGACCTCTTCACTATTAACAGCGGATCAGTTATTGAAATATTACGATGGCGAAACCTTCGACGGCTTTTCATTGAGCGATTTATTGAAAGATGAATAGAAACAGAGCAAGTTTGTATACCTTTTCAATACTTTTCGATAGACTGAATGCAACACGATGAAGGAGTGAAACTTATGTCACCGATCGAAGAATATATAAATGACGCGGAGCAGGAGCAGCAGCCGATGCTAAAAGACATCTATCAGCTGATTAAAGAGCTGCTTCCAGCAGAAACGACCGAAAAGCTTTCCTATGGGATGCCAACATTTTATTTGAAGGAAAATCTCGTTCATTTTGGCGCAATGAAAAAGCATCTGGGTTTTTATCCAACGCCTAGCGCGATGACCGCTTTTGCGGACCAGCTATCTGATTACAAAACCTCAAAAGGCGCCTTGCAGATTCCCTATACACAGGAGCTGCCGAAAAAGTTGATCAAAGACATGGTTCGCTTTCGTTTGCAGGAGATGGTGGAGAAAAATGCTTAAGGAAATAGAGATCATGCTGTATGTCAATGATGTAGCAGGCTCAGCGGCCTTTTGGCAGGAGGGGTTAGAAGGAAGAATCATTTCTCAGCAAACAATGCCGGATGATTCCTTGCAGGTGACGGTGGAATTGTTCGATTCAGTACATCTAGTATTGTTCGATCGCGGATTTATCGAACGATATTCTCCAGAAGTCGTCGATAATGTTCCATCACTGCTTATGAAGGTATCGGATCTGGACGCTTACCATAAACGATTGCAAAAATTAGGGACAACGGTGAATCCGATTGTCCAACAGGGCGAAAAACGGCAGTTTAATTTCGCTGATCCTGAGAACCATTATTTTGTTTTGAGTGAATAACCTTCATGAATTGAGGGTTATTTTTTTGTATTGCGCGATTTCTGCCAGCTACTCATAGAATCCTCTATTGTTTATAGGACGAATATCATCAAACTGTTAGGTGATTTAAGTCAAAATCCTTGTGAATTGTTGTATTATCTTAAAAGGAAAAAGAGCTTTCATTGATTATTTTTTTAGAGGAGAGAACTATGGTACAAATTTTGTTGGGACTGTTAGGTGTCCTATTGGTTTATTATCTGTTTTATTTTATTCGCGATTTGATCGCTGAACGTGGCAATTGGGGCGGCGGAAATATGGTTGTTTCCGGTGTGATCGGTTTTATCACGGATGCGATGGATACGCTGGGAATCGGCAGTTTTGCGCCGACGACAATGCTGCTGGAGATGACAAAGCAGCTGGACAACGACCGTCAATTACCAGGAACCTTGAACGTTTCTCATACTGTTCCGGTTATTATTGAAGCATTTATTTTTATTACCGTTGTAAAAGTAGCGCCGCTGACGTTATTCTCATTAGTTATCGCGGCAATCGTTGGGTCTTACATTGGTTCGAAAACAGTCAGCAAGCTGCCTGAGAAAAAAGTGCAATTCTATATGGGAATCGCTTTGATTGTTACAGCCGCGTTGATGGCGTTGAAACAATTAGGGATGCTTGATCTATTAGGAACAGGCAATCATTTAACTGGCTTGACGGGTGTGAAATTGATCATCGGGATTGTCGGCAACTTCATTTTAGGTGCCTTGATGACGATTGGTGTTGGCTTATACGCGCCGTGTATGGCATTGGTGTATATGCTGGGATTAAGTCCGCTAGTGGCCTTTCCAATTATGATGGCTTCTTGTGCAGGATTAATGCCTGTGGCGGGGACAAACTTTATCAAATCTGGTGATTATTCGCGCAAAGTAAGCTTAGGGATCACGATCGGGGGAATCATCGGTGTGATTATCGCGACCCGTTTTGTTACAGGATTGAACATGACGGTGTTGACATGGATCGTCATCGTAGTTGTCCTCTATTCAGGCTTTACCTATATCCGAAAAGGAATGCATGAAGTAACAGGCACGTTGAAAAAGTCTTAGAGAGCAATCTCTAGGACTTTTTTTAAGATAGTGGGAACGGTCTATTCACCTGCTTGTTTTTAGCGGATAATAAGTGAAACGAGTTTATCAGATGGGAGAATTTATGGATCAGGAATTATTAATCATCGATTTGCTTTCGGCAGGCGAGGCGATCTATAAGCGTGTTCGAAAAAATCGACAGCGAAACTTGCGCACAGCATTTTTGTTTTTAATTGCTGCTTCGGTAGTATTTTTCGGAATCGGTACCTTTGTCTATCAGCGATTGGAAATGCGTGTCTACTCGATCGACAGCGGCTATTGGCTGCGGGGATTTTATCATTTTTCATTAGTGCTGGGAATCCTCAGTGTCATCGCGGTAGTGACCTTCTTTATACTGAATGGGATTCAAGAGGTCCGACTGCGGCAATCCTTTCAACGTTTTTTAGCACACCATGTTAAGAGGGCGGCCAAGTATCCGATTGTTTATCAGGATCGCGAAGCCTATTACTTAGCGGAAGAGGCAGGAAAACCGACATTGCGGTTAGAAAAGCCGGAATGTCTTGAATTGACCACGACATTTGACGGCGCGAAGGTCTTCTTAGGTGAACGGCAAGAGTTCTGGGGATTTTCCGTGATTCAATTATTTGTCCTGAATGAGGAACCGCCACGACTGCCTGTCCATTTTCCTAAAACACAGGGAATGAATCGAAAAGGATCTTTCCTATTGATTAGCGTGCTCTTTTTTGCGGGAGCAGGAGTGTTTGCTTACGATGGAATGACACGGCATCAAATGCTTTATGGCGGAACTGATGAGCCGAGGCATTCAACTGTTACCAATTCCAGCGAAGCGGCTCCGCTAACGAGTGAAGATTTACTGACGCAGCAAGGCGCGGCACCGACTAAAAAAACCAGCCAGACCAATCAATTGGATTTGAATGAACAGACCCAGGAATTGTACCTGACGACGGATGGCGGCAGCGCATGGTCATTTGTCCCATTAAAACCAGAATGGCTCCGTTCAGGCAGCTATTTGCTGACTAGCGGGGAGATTCCCATGGGGTATTGGATGGATAAGACGTACAATGTCTCGTCGGATTTCTCTTGGTTTATCTATTCGGAGAACGAAAAGGAATTGTATTTCTTATTCTCCAAGGACAATGGCAAGACGTGGCAGAAATCACTTGTCTCAGAAAATGCGCAACGAATGCGTTATCGCAAGGCACAATTTTTCGCGGACGGCAGTGGCGTACTCGTTTATTCGAATGCGTCGCCGGAGGTCTCTTCTGAAGGCTTGGAAATCTACCAAACCAATGATTTCGGCAAGACATGGTCTAGAAGCAACGGCACGACCATCAGTCAACCGGTCCAAAATGTCAGCTTTGTGAATCCGGCTTTAGGCTTTGTTTCAACAAGAGAAAAATTATATTACACCAATAATAGCGGCAGCTCCTTCAAGGAGGCGATCGTAACCATTCCCGCGGAGTATCAAACTGGCGGGCTGGATCTGTTCCAATCGCCAAATGAGGTGACACAGGTCGGTACCAATCAATTGGAGACGAAATTCTATTTATTGAAAATGAAGGGAATCGACCAAGGCAAGATTTTCGCTTGTCTCTATCGTTCTTCCGACAATGGCGAGACCTGGCAATTTGCGGAGCAGCTGTCGCAGGTTCAGCCGACAGAATAGTTTACAGGCAACGCTTTTATTGCTACACTGTTCCGTTACAGGAAAAATGAAGATGGAGTGATTTGATGGAAAAACGATTGGACAAGGGCCCTTTTTATCACGGAACCAAAGCGGATCTAAAGATAGGTGAGTTGATCACAGCAGGAAAGAACTCCAATTACGGCAAACAAGTCAAAGCAAATTTTGTCTATTTTACCGGAACAATGGAGGCGGCAATCTGGGGCGCTGAATTGGCGCTGGGTGAGACTCGGCAACGAATTTATCAAGTAGAGCCGACAGGCGAATTTGAAAATGATCCGAATCTGACGGATAAAAAATTTCCGGGAAATCCGACACGCTCCTATCGAACGCAGCAGCCGTTGAAAATTGTCGGCGAGGTTGCGGAATGGTCTGGTCATTCCCCTGAACAATTGAAAGCAATGATGGCTCACGTAGAGAACATGAAGCAGCAAGGAATTGAAGCAATCAATGAATAGCAATAAAAAAAGCCTTGATCTCAAGGCTTTTTTGCTGCTATTCAAAGACTTTATTGACGTCCTCTAGCATCATTTTGACTGATTCCAGACCGCCGCCGCTTAGGTACCATACGTCTGGCTGTAAAGAAATCACTTTTTTATTTTTGCCGGCAGTTGTTTGAGCGACGAGTTCGTTATCAGCGACATTATTGTTGCTGTCGTCACCACCGATTGCTTTTGTACGGTCAACGACGAATAGTACATCTGGATTTTTATCTAACACATATTCGTAAGAAACACTTTGACCATGGGTAGAAGCTTTGATAGCATCATCGGCTTGTGCAAATCCAAAGGTATCGTAAACAATGCCGAAGCGAGAATCTTTTCCGTAAGCTGAAAGCTGCCCTTCATTTACTAAAACGGTCAAGGCCTTGTCTTTGCTCTCTTCAGCTTTTGTTTTGGTTTCTTTTATACTGGTTTCTAATTCAGCTAATTGTTCTTTGGCTGCTTTTTCTTTGCCGAAGATTTTTCCTAGCGTCTCCACGTTCTGCTTGATAGAGTTCCAGGTATCGGAAGTGTCTACCGCCAGATACATCGTTGGGGCGATTTCCTTCAGTTGATCTAAAAAGTCGCTTTGACGACCAGAAATGATGATCAAGTCCGGTTTCATTTGATTGATTTTTTCTAGATCGGGTTCCTTGATTCCGCCAGCAGAGTCCACTTTTTTGTAGTCCGCTAAATATTCAGGCAAGTTGTCCGTAGCTGCGCCTACCACCTTATCGCCGACACCTAGAGCATCCAAGGTATCCAACGAGCCATTATCGAAAACAACGACCTTCTCAGGGTTCTTTGGTACAGTCACTTTGCCATTCGAATCTTGAACCTCCATCGTCTTTGCCTCTTTGACTGTACTACTTGTCGCTGCTTTGTCGGTAGAAGCACTGGTACTTTCACCGTTCGTTGAGCCGCAGCCCGCCAAACCTGCCCCTAGCAACACCAAAGATAAGCCAACTATATATTTTTTCATTCCTTCTTCCTCCTAATTTATCGTTAAAAAACTCAAGGTTGATGAGTTTGATACCTAAAAATGTTTAATTAAAATACATACAGAAGCGTTTGCCATCTAGCTCGCAGATTTTGATCTCCATATCGTATAGGGCATTCAAAATCTGTGGCTGGATCATCTCCTCCATCGTTCCGTGGGCAAAAATTTCGCCCGCCTTCATCGCAACGATCTCATCGGCATAGGTCGCCGCAAAGTTAATGTCATGGATCACCAATAAAATGGTCTTGTGTTCTTCTTCTACTAAGCGACGCAAGGTTTTCATCAGCTGTACCGCATGACTCATGTCTAAGTTATTCAAAGGTTCATCTAATAAAATGTATTCCGTATCTTGGGCTAGAATCATCGCGATATAGGCCCGCTGTAATTGTCCGCCAGATAACGTATCAATTTTTTCCTCCGCCATTTCCACTAGCCCTAGTTTTTCTAAGGCGTAATCGATCATCTCCAGATCGTCTCTGGTTAGGCGGCCTTTTGAATAGGGGAAGCGGCCAAAGCCTACAAGCTCACGGACAGTGATCCGCAGATTGACGCCATTGCTTTGCTTTAGGATTGATAATTTTTGTGACAGCTCATTGGAACGCCAAGCCTTTACCTCATTGTGATCGAGATAGATTTGCCCGGCATCAATGGAGATCAACCGACTGATCATCGACAGCAGGGTACTTTTGCCAGCACCGTTTGGTCCGATAAAAGCCGTCAGCTTCTCTTCTTTAATGGGCAAACTCACTTCAGAGATGACTTTCTTCATCCCGTAATTCTTTGATACGTCATTTAGCTCGATCATTTTTGCCGTCTCCTCTCATAAATGATTTTCCAGATAAAATACAAGCCGCCGACAAATTGTGTCACCACACTGACTGTCGTCTTTAACTGGAAGACCTGTTCGACTAAAAATTGGCTGCCGATCAAAAAGATCATTCCTAGTAAAACGGCGGTAGGGAACAGATAGCTGTGGCGATAGGTGGGCATCAGCTGATAGCTGATGTTGGCGACAATAAAGCCTAAAAAGGTAATAGGGCCCACCAATGCCGTCGCGGTTCCAGTCAAGAGACTGACTAAAAATAAGATCAGAATTTGAAATTTGTTTAGTGAGATTCCTAGATTGGTCGCTTGATCTCCCCCTAAATGCAAGACATCCAGGTAACGATTGGCAGCAAATAAAAGGAGGGACCCTAGGATAATGATGCCAGCCGCCAAGCCTAAATGCGTCGTATTGATATTTCCAAAGCTGGCAAAGAGCCGTCCCTGCAACAGATCGTATTCATTGGGGTCCATCATGACCTGTAAAAAATTGCTGGTGCTGCTGAATAAGGTTCCAAAGATCATCCCCAGCATCAGTAGGATGAATAGATCGTTTTGCTGCCGCTTCAGCAAGACCTTCGCTAGCAGCAAGCTCAACAGCGCCATCAAAAGAATACTGATCAAAAAGGTGGAGGTCTGCTCCTGCGACAGCATGTTGACTCCGCCGATAATGAAAAACAGCAAGGTTTGAATCAACACGTATAAGGAATCCAGGCCCAAAATATTTGGGGTTAAAAATTGATTTTGTGTCATAGTTTGAAAGCTGATGGTCGCCATTCCTGTCGCCAGGGCAACAAGTAAAAAGGCCGCCACTTTTTTCCCTCGCAGCATCCATGCAAACTGAAAGTTCCCATAGGTGTTATATGTCAGATAAAGACCGCACAAGAGCAGAACGATCAGGACAAGACTAGCTAAAAGCAGCTCCTTTTTTGGCAGAGATCGTTTCATGCACGTCTCCTCCTAACCAATAGATAAATAAATATCAGACTACCTAAAATCCCTACTGTTAGACTGACAGGCACTTCATAGGGGGCGATGACGATGCGGGAAATAATATCGCAGGCCATTAAAAACAAACTGCCGCTCAACGCGGTAATCCATAGATTTTGCTTTACATGATCTCCATAGATCAGGGAAACGATATTTGGAACGATCACGCCTAAAAAAGGCACTGTCCCTACCATGATCAATACCAATCCGCTGGCGGCAGCGACCAAACCGATCCCAAGCATTTGCATCAACCGATAATTGACACCTAAATTAACCGCCACATCTTCACCTAAGCCAACAATTGTGAAGGAATAGGCAAATAGATAAATGATGAAAAATAAAGGAATCGTCAGATAGAGCAGCTCATAGCTGCCTTTGGCGACTAACGAAAAGTTTCCCTGCAGCCAGGAGGACATATTTTGGATCAGTTGAAACTGATAAGCAAAAAAGGTCGCGACAGAACCAACGATATTGCCGAACATCACACCCAGCAAAGGCAAAAATATTGGATCTTTATTTGGAAGCAGTCGGCTTAGTCCTAAAAAAATCAAGGTTCCGAGAAAAGCAAAAACAAAGGCGGCAAGCGTCCGAATACTGGTAGAGGCATTTGGCAGAAAAAGCATTACCAGTAAAATCCCCAATCGAGCACTATCCATCGTGCCCGCTGTTGTTGGTGAAACAAATTTATTTTGTGTGAGATGCTGCATAATCAGACCGCAAATACTCATCGTCGCGCCGGCTAAAAGCAAGCTGACGGTTCGCGGAACACGCGTAGTGGCTAGGATCAGCCATTGCTCAGAATCGCCTCGAAGCAACCCCTGCAGCATCAACTCTTTGACTCCGATAAATAAAGAGAGAGCGCTTAACAAAAGTAGACCAAGTATAATTCCTTTTCTTTTCAAGAACTCACCCCTTAGATAAGTGATAATGATTCTCATTCTCTCTGTTTATAAAGTTTAGGTGAAAAGCAAAACAAATGCAAGTTATTTTTTAAGAATAGTTGCTGTAAAAATAACTTAGTCAAGTACCGACAGGTCTCATTTTGCTGATTTCTGCAGGAGTCTTAACGAAGAGAGGAAGAAGGCGGTTTGTTTGAAGCAATTGTGTAAAACTGAATTTAGTCATAGAAAAAAAGACTAGGATTTTTCCCAGTCTTTAAGTCCAAGCTGCTATTTTTCTTTTCTAAATGTTACGAGGATCGCGCTTCTTGTCGCAATCACATTCGGCATATAAGAATGGGTAACAAATTCCCATCCTTCTGCTGATCGAGTATTGATTAGATCATCTAACCGATCCAGATCTTCCACACTTGCACTATCCTTAAACCATTTTATCGATGTTTCCAATACTTCGCTTTTGTATACCCACATAATTAAATGCCTCCTTTTCTTCCATTATAAAATAAAAGAACAATGAGAAGAAAAATCGAAAGTATTGTTTCAAAAGAAGCGCTGGGAACGAAAGTGAGACTATTTTCGTCGCTGATAAGAAACTATAGTTTCCTATCAGCGGTCTCTGTCTGCCAGCATTTCTTTATAAGTCTTTTGTTTCTCTTCTAAAAAGGTCAGATGCTGCTCAATTTTTCTTTTTTCCGTTAGCAGGCGATTCCTTTGGGTAGCCAGAAGCTTCATACGCTTTTCGATGGTTTGATCGCCTTGGCTGCGCAACTGAGAATATTTTTTGATCGACTCCAAATCCATCCCGGTATGTTTTAGGCGGTGAATGAAGCGCAGCCACTCGACATCGGCCTCACTGTATTCACGATAGCCGCTTTTATTTTTGGCGGGAGCACTGATTCCCAGTTCCTCATAGTAACGTAGTGTCGGCACACTGAAGCCGATCATTTTCGACACCTCACTGATTTTATACATCTGTTCTCTCCTTCGTTCGATTTTTTTTACTTAATCCCTTGCTATAAAGTCCACTTGATAGTTTATAGTACTTTACCATAAGGGAGGCGAAAGCTGCTATGTATGATAAAAGATTGGAACAAGGAATGAAAAATTTGAAGGCGATCGATGGTGAGGCTGGGGAACGTGTCATCCAGACGCTGGAAGGGATCGCCCCAGATGTTGGCCGCTACATTTTGGAATTTGCCTTTGGGGATATTTATGAAAAAGATACTCTTTCCTTTAGAGAACGGGAGATCATCACCATTACAAGTCTGTTAACACAAGGCGACACGAAAAATCAATTGATCGTCCATATTAACGGGTCATTGAATGTCGGTATCACTAAAGAAGAAATCATCGAGGTTTTTACCCATTGTATTCCTTATGTTGGCTTTCCTAAGGTACTAAACGCGATTATGATTGCGAAGGAAGTTTTCGAAACCAGAAAGCTTTAATGAGTAAATCCGCTCTTTTTTAACAAGCTATTGACATTACCCTACCATCTTCGGTACCGTTAGGATAGCACTAATGAATGCGCTAACAAAAAGGAGGAGGTAAGGATATGTTTGATTTAAATGGAAAAGTAGCAGTAGTAACAGGTGCCAGCAGCGGGTTAGGTCGTGACGCGGCAATTGCGTATGCGGAAGCTGGCGCGGATGTGGTGTTATTAGCTAGACGCTTGGAAAGACTAGAAGAATTGGCGGAAGAAATCAAAAAGATGGGCCGTGATGTTCTAGCAATTAAGATGGATGTAACAGACGAAGCGAACGTCAAGGCTGGAATCCAACAAGCATTTGACCACTTTGGTCATCTGGATATTTTACTGAACAATGCGGGGATCGCAGTAGGCGGCGGTGTCGACTCCTTGACGGTAGAAGACTTCGACAAATCAATGGACGTTAACGTGAAGGGAATCTTCCTCGTTAGCAAGTATGTTGTTAAGCACATGATGGACAATAATTATGGACGAATCGTCAATGTTGCGTCCATAAACGCGATTATGGCGGATAAAGAGGACGTGTTCATTCGTCATTCATACAATGCTAGTAAAGCGGCAGTTTTAGGTTTGACTAAAGGAATGGCGGCCAGCTATGGGAAATACAATATCACAACCAATGCCATCGGACCAGGACTGTTTGAGTCTGAAATGACCGAAAATACCTTATTCAAATCCGATGACTTCTTAAATCTATATCAAGGCTTGAACCCAATGAGCCGTCCAGGCAAGCATGGTGAATTAAATGGAACAATCCTTTACTTCTCCAGCGATGCGTCAAGTTATACTAATGGTCAATTCATCGTTGTTGACGGCGGCATGTCGATCGTATAAGGAAAATAGTCGAAGCACTTTCTCAAATCGAGGAAGTGCTTTTTGCTTTTTAAATTACTATCCTCATTTATTAGGATCTTTGCTACAATCAATAGGAAAGACAAAGACTTGAATCAATGGTGAAAACCAACAGAACAGGAAGGGTACAAATGAAGAATTGTCCAAATTGTGGTCATGAAAATTTGGAAGATGCGCGTTTTTGCGAGGAATGCGGGCATCCGTTTACGTCAGAAAGCGTTGAAACATCGGAAATTTTCACTGAAGAAGAACAGCAACCACAACCGAAAAATGACCGCTTCTGTCCAAACTGTGGCGAATCAGTTCCGAAAGACGCTGATTTTTGTCCGAATTGCGGGCAACGATTGACGGCTGCGGTGGGACCAGCTCCTACAGCTAAAAAGCCGTTGTCAAAGAAGCAAAAAATCGGGATCAGCACGGGATTAGTGCTCATCGTATTATTAGTGGGCGGCTTTATGTTTGGCCGCCATTATTACAGCTATCCTCAGCAGCTGAGCCGTTTGGAGCGAACCTTCAAAACACAAGATCCTGAAAAAATGGCGGAGGTCATCACCTCGGAAGATTCCAACTATAAGGTATCCGCGGCAAATTTGAAAAAATTTATCAGCTACTATCAAGAAAGCAGCCACAAAGCAGATTTTGCTGATTTTTTGGCGGACTTAAAAAATAATCCCGGGCATTTAGAAGACTTTTCTGTTAAAACGAAAGGAAAATATCTTGGTCTGTTTCCGCGCTATCAGCTAGTGATTCAGCCGGTCTACTTGACGGTCACGACAGATCAAGCAGGGATGGACTTATCTTTAGATGATAAAAAGCTGGCGACGTCAAAGGGCACCAATTATCAGACGACTTGGGGTCCGTTGACTCCGGGAAGTTATCAGGTGGAAGGAAAATTAGACAGCGAGAAGTCCGTTTCGAAGCAATCGCTGATCCGCTATCACAATCCTGAATTTGAAACCGATAGCCATGTAGCAATGAATCTCCACAAAATTTCCTTCAAGGTTACCTCAAATATCGATGGGGCAAAGGTTCTGCTGAATAACAAGGAGGTCGCCACGATCGAAAAAGGGCAGGCGGAGATCAAGGATGTCGTTTGGCATCAGGGGATGGAGGTCCAGCTGGACTTTAAGACAGCCGGTGATTCACTAAAAAGTGATACGTATCAAATCGCAGCCAACGAGTTTCTGGCGGATGACTATAACGCAGACAGCTATGCCTCGGAGATTAACCTGAACTTTGATCATGTCCAATCGGAAGCAGATGTGCAGAATTTCTTAGATAATTTATACAGCGATTTGTCAGGCTATACGTCTAGATACGGAAGCTTTGGTTCCTCACAAAGAAGCGAGCTGGCAGAATATTTTGTCAACGGGCTGGGCAATGCGGACGAAAAAGACTTCGAGAAATTTATCAACGATATTCGCACGAGCGATAAAAAATCACGCGTCGATGCCAAAGCTAAAGTCGAATCGGTCAGTCTGACAGGCAAAGACATCTATACGGTCCAATACCTGATCTATTATGATACGGTTTACACCGACGACACGGAGGACGTGAGTCAGGTTTTCCGGTATAAGAAGGCTACATTGCGTTATGACGAAGACGATGCCACCTTCCAAATAGATAATCTAGGTGGCGCGGAGAACTTCGAGACAGTGGATAGTGGTGGTGTTTAAGCTTTTTAAAGAATGATACACGAAAAGGATGCTTTTCAATGTGAGAAGCATCCTTTTTGCGTGTGCGGAGTAAAGAGAATAGCATCAAAAGTATTCGTGCTTTTTATTCAGATTTATTTTAGACTGATGGAAAAGGAGTGTGAGCTAAATGATGTGGCAAGATCTTTTCCCTGCGCGCATCCTTGAACGGGGATATGAGTATTTTATGGCGGGAGTAGTCGATGATTTTGAGGTTCGTGAAGCACTGGTCAACGCGGTTGTTGAAGGATCTGAGCATTACGTAGTAACGATAGAATATACAGAAGATCAAATTACAGAACTGCATTGCGATTGTCCCTATGCGGCTGAGGGAAATAATTGTAAACATATGGTGGCTGTTTTGTTCATGTGTGAGGAGCGAAATGTTTTTCATGAGCAGAATTCAGCTCAACGTTCAGATACAGCAGAGGAATTAGAAAAAATTGTGATGACGGCAGATGAAACAATGATTCGCTCTTTTTTATTGTCCGCAATCGTTAACGATGAAAAATTAGCCCATCAGTTTGCTCGAGAATTTTTGTCTAATTATTCAGCGGAAAGTGTCCGCTATATTATAAATCAAATCGCTGATATTTTTGATACCTATGAAGACTATAGTGGGTTTATTGATTATCATAACGCTTTTACCTTTGGCGGGGATATCTTAGGGCTCTTAACAGATGAAGTCGATCCGCTGATTGAAGCGAACGACTATTCAGCTGCTTTTGAGGTTCTCGGCTATTTGGTTAATCGAGTCGACACTGTTGAAATGGATGATTCTGGTGGGGAGATCACCATGATCCTGTCAGAATGCTTTGAAAGATGGCAAACGATTTTAGCAGAGGTGAAGCTAAACAAAAAGAAACGGATGTTTGATTGGTTCACTAAGAAACTAGCGGTTTCTGATGATGAGTACTCAAAGGAATATGTTGAGGAAATTATTCGCGTTGGGTTTCCTGAAGCTAGCTTCGTAGAGGTTAAGCTGCGGTTCGCTAAAAAAATGATTGAAGAAGCAGAGGCGATGGAAAGCTGGCGAAGGGAGTTTCAGTTATCTGAGTGGGCTGTTTTCCTTATAGAAATGATGGAACAAGAGGGAAAATCTGAAGTAGAGGTAAGGAAACAGTATACTCGCTACTGGGCGTTTAGCGAAGTTCGTAAAAAATATATCGCAAACGCACTCGCTCGAAAGGACTATTCAACGGCCATCAAGACATTGGAAGAAAGCATTAAATTGGATCATTCTTATCTAGGGTTAGTCAGTGAATATAGCCATGTGCTGAAAGCAATCTATAATACCTTAGGAGATAAGGATCGCTATCTTGACCAATTGTGGCAGCTTTTGTTAACCGATGACCCAGGGAATATCGAAATTTTCCGTGAATTAAAGGCAAATTATACAAAAGAAGAATGGCCAGCTGCTAGGCAACGAATTTATTCAGCGTTAGAAGGAAAAGACTTTATGGATCGTCTCTATTTAGAAGAAAAAGATTATGAGCAATTAATGACGTATGTTGAAGATTCCCTTGAATTGTATAAGGTACGTGAGCATTTTGACTTATTGAAAGACAGATTTCCTGAAAGAATGCTAGATAAATATGAGAAAGAATTACGGCAATTAGCAGCCCCTGTATCGAATCGTCAAAAGTATCGTGCGATCGCTGATCTAATGAAGGGAATGACGAAGATTTCTGGCGGAAATCTTCGAGGAAAGCGTCTGATGCAGGAATTCAAGACGAATTATCCGAGAAGAAAAGCGATGCTGGATGAACTAAGTAAGCTAAAATCTCTGTATTAAACAGAAAAAAAGAGAAACGGCCAAATCCGATAGACTCCATCGGATTTGGCCGTTTATTAATGTTCCTTATTAAAAGATCGCTTTTAATAACACTTGGCACAAGGCGTTAACCCACGAGCTTGTGCTTCTTCTAGTGTGGCAGGCGAGTAAGTGCCGTTGCCGCATTTATGGGTGTGGTATTTACTACCGGTTGGAGTGATATAGACGGTCTGCCCCTGTGCGGCTTCCGCCGCTTGTGCTTGCTGCTGGGCTTGCGCTTCTGCCTCTGCTTGCGCCTGTGCTGCTGCTTGTTGAGCAGCTACCTCTTGGGCAAGACGTTCCTCCTCGGCTTTCTTGGCTGCTTCGGCTTCCTCAGCGAGTCGTTTCTGTTCCGCTTTTCTAGCCGCTTCCGCTTGTTCTGCGGCTTGCTTTTCCGCCGCTTCTTTTGCAGCCTGTTCCTTTTGCAGCCGTTCTTCTTCCGCTTTTTTTGCCGCTAACGCTTCTGACTGAGCCTTTTTATACTCATCTGCCGCGGCTTGACTGTACCCTTTATCACCTTGAGCATAATTTTCGATGCTCCAGATATTTCGTTTTTGATCTTTTGCCTGTTTTTCGGCCTTTTTAATTTTATCGAGGTATTTCGTATTCTTGCCTTTGGTGCTCGTCATCATTGCCAAACCTTCGCTTGCCAACGTTTCCTGCACTAATTTTCCATCAGCCCAAACATAAACCAACTCACGTTTTTTACTATCGCGTTTCGCACCTTTGTCATATTCAATCTGAATTTTTTCGGCATTTTTCAACAATTCTTTGGTGCGTTCCTTCGCCTCTTGTGCATAAGGATTTTCCTTTTTCAGCTCAGGTGCCGTGATCAATAAATATTTTGCTGTGACCGTCTTGCCATTATTCAATTTAAAACGTGTTCGATCCCCATCAATATACTTCTTCACTTTTACCGTTACTTTTTTGTTTGCTGTTCGTTTAATGCTCGCTTTCTTCTCGATCTTTGTTTTCGCTGCTTCTACCTGATATTGTTGCGTTGGTGAAGCGAATAGAAAGCTAAACAAGACAGCGAATGTAATACCTAGCTTTACCCCAATCTTCTTTTTCACTAAGATCCCTCCAATTCCCTATTGTTTGAAAATAATGATTAATAAATATGTGTGTACTTAAATAATACTATATATCTAAAAATAAATTAAACAAATAACTAAAATAGTTGTTTTGTCATTCTGGAAAACAAACGGTTTTTTGTGTGGAAGTAAAACGTAAAACGGAACTCAAAAAACTCTTTTCCTATTGAAAAAATAAAAATGTTGGCAACTTTTTAAGATTGTTCCTGTTATATAATATAGAGGTGAAGTTAAAAGGAAACTAAAAAGAGGATGTATAAATTAGAAGTAGAAGGAGAGAAAATCGATGTTAACAAAGCCATTATCACAAATAACTATCTATACTATGGGAAGAGAAAATCTTGAAAAACGAATTTCAAAATTTTATGCAGATTCATCTGATTCAGATACTGTTATTCAATACTTGGTCGCGGTGCTGATCCGGCATTCTTTGTGCATCAGTGATTTTTCTGATTTCTGCAGTGATTTAATCAGAGAAATTCTTCTATTTGCGGAGCCAACAGATGTTCTGCGCAAATGTGGTCCGTTGTTCCAGAATTACTTTAAAGAGGAGAAAGAGTGGGCACAGGTCAAAAACCGTTTATACAAAAATAAAAATGAATACCATCGTTTTAACAATCGCTTGAGCGACTGCAAAAAATACTTATTCACCCCAACAACACCTGTGGAGGAAACCGATGGTCAGCAATACAAGATTCTTTCCACATTTGAAGATGCAGTCGGCAAGCTTCATACATGGAGTTTGCGGGATGCGGACTCGAATTCCTCTGGGATGAAAATTGATGCCGTCTTAGAGTTAATGAGTTCGTTAACTATTTTTGAGAAAGAAGGCATACGCCGTTTTGTTAAGCTAGAAAATTCCGATATTCAAAACTGCACCCGTCATCCAAAAATCAGAAAAGGTAAAGTCGTGGAGGAGTCTGTAAAAGTTGAGACCGCCCGCTCAAAAGAGGAAGCGCTAACAGAGTTTGACTTTAGCCATATGACAGAAGACGAAAAATTGAACTTAGTAAAGGCATTATTGCCAGAAGGAATTGTATTGACCGATACTCGGATGGAAGAACTTAAAAAGGATGAAGCAAAAGAAGACTCTACTGAAATTCCTGCTGAGACAACGCAAAAAAACGAACCAATCAGCGAATCAGCAACTGCCGCAGTAAAAGAAGCGCCCAAGACCAAATCCCAGAAATCCTCTACACCAAGACCCATGGCACTTTCAGCTGAAAAGAAGCTCCCTTATGAGAGCTACAAGAAGCCGAAAAGCGAGAAGCAAAAAGAACTCGAATATAAGGACGGGCTGATCAGGAAAGCCAAAAAAGGGACGAAGAAAGCTAAAGAAGATAAAAAGAAAAGTAGGAAACGTAAACGAAAATAAATTGTTTACAATCATCTAGAGACACTCTCTTCAAACTGCAAAATTAAAAAAATCCCCTTTTGAAGGTTTATTTGTCATGGAATGAAATAACTAAACAGTCATCCGTTTTTTTAAACAATGCGGATGGCTATTTCACATTCAATTGAAGCCGAATCAGTGAAAACTTGAGTGGTAGTAGAAAAAATCTGTCGACCTGAAAAACACAGAAATCCCCGTAGTTACGACAGCAGCATAAAATAATTGAAATCAAAGAGATTGTACTGGAAATCGTTGTTATGATTGCTCGGCGATGAGGGCGTAACCCTGTGATCGACAGAAAAGTGCTTCTAAGACCAAGTGGCAACAGGTATAATTTAGGGTGGGTTAAATCTAAAAGAGTGGAATGTAAATGTCATTGCCGTAGAGAAAGTATTTCCTGGGGCTTATCTAATTTAAAATAGTGGAATGTAAATTTCCCTGACGCTTCAACACCTACGCCTAGCCCAGGCATCTAAATCTAAAACAATGAATGGAACGCAAATTATGTTATCACACAACCAATTCACCCAGAAAATTTCTCCAATTCCAAAGCACTAACCCCATAAAAAATCTACAGCCACCATCGCAAAAACACTTTTACCAGCTGGAGAGTGTTTTTTTGTCTCTTTATTTATTCCTAAACTCTGAAACTTTCATCCGAAACGTGGGTGATCTTTGCTAAAATTAAGAATAAAACCATTATTTTTATAAGGAGAAGACCGATGCAGGAGAAAATAAAGGTATTGATCATTGATGATGATCAAGAGCTGTGCTCGATTATTGAACGGTATTTGACGCGTGCTGAGTATGAGGCGGCGTTTGCTCATACGGGTGCGGGCGGATTGAAAATGGCCTTAACAGGGGAGTATCACTTGATCGTATTGGATATTATGCTGCCGCAAATTGACGGGTTGAGCATTCTAACAGAGATTCGCAAGGAGAGTGTGGTGCCGGTCTTGATGTTGACAGCAAAGAACGAGGAGGCGGATAAGATTCGCGGCCTGCAGCTGGGTGCGGATGATTATTTGACGAAGCCTTTTAGCATGGCGGAGCTGATGGCTCGGATTGATTCGCTGGTTCGGCGCTACACAACCTTTAATCGTGCAGCGGCAGGAGGAAAGACGCTGACGTTAAATCACTTGTCCTTCGATACGCAGACGCGAATCGTTTTATTGAATGAGGAGTCGCTGGAATTGACTGGAAAAGAGTTCGATCTTTTGTACTTTTTGGCTTCCCATAAGGGGCAAATTTTTACGAAGCGGCAAATATACCAGCAGGTTTGGGGCGATGAGTATGCTTTTGATGATAGTAATATCATGTCCTTTATCAGCAAGCTGCGGAAGAAAATCGAGCCGGACCCGACGCAGCCTTTCTTCATTCAAACCGTTCGCGGTGTCGGCTATCGGTTTAACCAGGAGGGATAGGAAATGATGATTTTAAGCAGTCTTTGTCTCTTACTGGCCGCGGCTTGTTTGTATCTGATGGCACGTCTTCGCACGAATAAGCAACAGATTGCTCAAGCAATGGAGGTTTTGGAAGATATCAGTGAAGGAAATCTTGATCGAAAAATAATTGCGGATGAAGGTTCAGACGTTGCAGCACTTTGTTTTCGTTTGAATAAAATTGTTGCAGAAATCAAGCAGCAGCTGAGTCGTCTGCAGGTTTCGGAGAAGGAATACCGCCAGCTGATCACTAGCTTGTCTCATGACGTTCGGACCCCCTTGGCTTCCTTGATTGGTTATTTAGAGGCGATTAACGATGGTCTGGTCACGGAGGAGGAGCAGCGGGAGTATTTACAGGCTTCACAGGCAAAAGCGTTTGAATTGGAAAAATATATCGACACGCTGTTTGAATGGGTCAATCTTGAATCAGGAGAACGCCGCTATCAGTTTGAAACCCACGATGTTGCAGAGCTGCTGCGGGAAATTGTTAGTGAATGGATTCCACGGATGGAGCCGCAATTTTCCTATGATATTCAAATCTCTGAAAAGGAACTGTATTACCAGGTGGATGTCGCGGCTTTTCGTCGGATTGTTGATAATTTATTGGAAAACAGCTTGAAGCATAGTCAGGGAAATAAGCTGACGATCAAGTTGACGGAGGAAAATCAGCTGCTGCAGCTTGAAATTGGCGACAACGGCAAAGGAATTTCTGAGAAAAATCTGCCGCGTATTTTTGATCGTTTGTATAAAGGGAATGAAGCTCGCGGGTCAAAGGGCAACGGCTTGGGATTGGCAATTGTTCAAGAGCTGGTCGCCGCTCATCAGGGCACGATTACCGCCAGCAGCAAATTAGGTGAAGGAACCACCTTTTATGTCCGCTTACCAAAATAAACCAGCAAAAAACAAGACTTCGGCAAGGTTAGGACAAGGTAGCGTTGCTAAGCTAAAGGTATAGAAAGGATGGTCGCTATGGACAACTTTATTATTAAAACAACCGCTTTGACAAAGCAATACAATGATCAGACTGTTGTCAAAGGCGTTTCGATGGCAATTCCTAAGGGGAAGATCTATGGGCTGCTAGGTCGTAACGGTGCGGGAAAAACGACGATCATGAAAATACTCTTAGGCTTAGCAAAGGCAAGCTCTGGGGAAGTCCGGTTATTCGGTCAAGCCCCCAGTAAACACCCGGAGGTTTATTCAAGAATTGGAAATATTATCGAGACACCAAGCTTTTATCCGTATTTATCTGGACCTGAGAATTTGCGCGTTTTTTCTAAATTGAAGGGACAGGTCCAAAAAAATAGTGTGGAAAAGGCCTTAAAGCTGGTTGATCTGACCCAAGCGAAGCATAAACGTTTTGCGAACTATTCATTGGGAATGAAGCAGCGTTTAGGGATTGCCAATGCGCTTATGAATGATCCGGAATTATTGATCTTGGATGAGCTAACCAACGGACTAGATCCGATCGGGATCGCGGAGATTCGTCAATTATTGAAGGAGTTGGCAGAGGTACATGGAAAAACCATTTTGATCTCCAGTCATCAGCTGTCAGAGATTGAACAAATCGCGGATATTATTGGCATCCTGCATGAAGGGGATCTGATGGAGGAATGCGATATGAGTCAGATTGCCCAACACAATCAACGCTACATCAGTATTACTGTATCAGATGTTCATCAAGCCACTCGCTTATTGGAGGAAGCCTTAAATGTGACCAATTATACGGTAGACGAAAGTGACACGATCAAAATTTTTGATTTTACCTATGAGCCACAAGAGCTCAATCGATTGTTTGGGACAAATGGCATAGCGGTTTCTAGCTTGTTTATCGGTTCAGACAATTTAGAGGAACATTTTCGGACGATTACAGGGGGTGTTGGCATTGCTTAATATCATTTCTGCTGAATGGATGAAGCTGAAACGCAATCGGATTTTCGCTGTGTGCTCGTTGTTGGCGTTATTTGCCTCTGCTTTTATGGTTTTCAAAGATTTAGTGATTGTTGAACATCCGCCAGAAAATTATCAAACGTGGATGATGAGCGTGTATGTGGTGGTAGGGGCAGTTTTGTCCATCCTGAGTGGCTTCATTATTACATTTTTGATGCAGCGAGAGTATGAAGATCGAACGATCAACAATGTATTGACCGCTCCCACCTCAAGATTACGTTTTCTTATGGGAAAATTAGCGATCTGGTTCCTCTGGTATTTTGGGACACTAATTGGCGTTGTCATCATTTATACGATTGGCGGCTGGCTGATCTTTGCAAATACTTTTGGTATGGCGGGGACAAAAATTTTGATAACTACCTTGCTCAAGTATTGTCTCTTAGGTTTTGTAGCAGCCGTCCCTTTGTTAACGGTAAGTGTGCTGCAGCGAAAGCTATTCTATCCAACAATCATGGTAGCTTTGGCTTTTACGGGGATCGAAATGTTTGCCATGAATATGCCCTTCAAAATGGCGAAGCTCATTCCTTGGTCAGCGGTAGTTGTTCAAAGCTTGATGGACCTGCCCTTCAAGGATGATCTGATAACGTTTGGAAGTATCTTTTTGACAGGGATAGTGGGCTTTATTGCGGCTTATTGGTTGTTTAAAGGGCAAGATTTGTAGCGTAAAGAATGAAATAGTTATTCGCGTAGTTTTATAGTAAAAGGGAAAAAACTATTAAAAAAACGTTTGTCGAAGTACGCCCTTCTATTTTAAAAAGATGGGCGGCTTTTTTGTATTTGATTGTCCCTTCGTTGCATGATACCTTAATTAGTAAAGTGATCTGTTCCTGAGTTAGAGGGGCGTGACAGAGGAGGAGCTATGGAAAATTCAGTGATGCAGCAACGTATCAACGGGTTTAAAACGTTTGGGGAAACGCTAAAGGGAGCGAAAGTTTATTTTCGCGAAGATTGGGAAGTACTTTATTTTGATTTGCAGGGCAAGATGTTCGGGATGATGAGTGATCAGGCGAGCGAGGATGCGATTATTACCTTGAAAAACTTGCCGGAAAAAAATGAAGAGCTGCGGGAGATTTATTCCGGGACAGTGATTCCGGGATACTACACGAACAAAAATCATTGGAACTCTATCAAGCTGGCCAGCGACGAGTTGTCGGATGACGCGATTCAGCAACTGATAGAAACTTCGTATCAGCTAGTCTATCAGAAGCTGACGAAGAAACAAAAAGCGGAAATTGAAGCATAAAAAAATGGCGCTGCTGAATTAGGCAGCGTCATTTTCATTTTTATTTTCTGACCAATGCAGGGCAAGGTAGTAGCCGGTAATGCCCATACCAATTAAAAAGCAGGCGGCATCAAAACTATTCACATCTGGTTTGAAAAGTGCGTAAAGGATGACGACGACCAGCCAATTTGCTATTCCCCATAGGACATTTGTGGAGGCAGAAGCTGGTTTTTTCCAAGGAACATCCCATCTTTCAGCGGTGATCCCTTTGACAAAGTGGGGAACACCATTTGCAAACAGCATACCCAAAACGATACAAATAATTGAATCCATTGTGATCTTCTCCCTCTAAAGTGTTCAATCAGTAGTATACCTCTTTTCCGCATTTTTTTCTGCCTTATCTGAAAAGTATTTCTTTTAAAGTGAGCAGAGGATTTAACAGATAGAAGAAGTTGATGGTAAGGTAGAAATTGAAACGTGCTCCATGATTGATGGAGCGGTTAAATAAAAGGAGGATTTTGATGATGAAAGCACCATTAATTACGATGAATGACGGGCATCAGATACCAGCGATTGGTTTAGGCACCTACCAGATTCGTGGAGGCGCAGGGCTTGATCAAGTTTTAACGGCGATCCAGGATGGCTACCGTCTGTTAGACACCTCCACGAATTATGATAGTGAAGGAATTGTTGGAGAAGCGATTCGTCGTTCCGGCATTCCTCGTTCAGAATTTTTTGTAACAACAAAGCTGCCAGGAAAGTACCATCACTATGAAGACGCGTTGATGATGATCCAAGAGTCACTCTTTCGGATGGGACTAGACTATTTTGATTTGTATTTGATTCACTGGCCCTTACCAAAACGAGGACTTTACGTTGAAGCTTGGCAGGCGCTAGTGACTGCGCAAAAATTAGGACTGATCCGTTCGATCGGGGTTTCTAACTTTGAACCAGAGCATTTAGATAAGATCATTGAAGAAACCGGTGTGACACCGGCGGTTAATCAAATCGAGATTCATCCTTATTGGGTGCAAGAACGAATGGTCGCAGCAAATCAGGAACGCGGGATTATAACTGAAGCGTGGAGTCCTTTGGGTCGCGGCAGCGATGCCTTGAAGGAATCAGTGATTACTGAGCTAGCCGAAAAATACGAAAAAACACCGGCACAAATCATTTTACGCTGGCATACGCAACGGGGAATTCTTCCTATTCCTAAATCCCGGAATTTGGTACATCAGCGGGAAAATCTGGCTATTTACGATTTTGAATTGTCTCAAACAGAAATTGAGCGAATCAATCTTTTAGAAAAGGCGGATGGCCGCATTGATGGTCAAGATCCGAATGAATACGAAGAGTTTGAGTAAAACAAGCTGATTTTCATTTTATTTTTTTCAGGAAAATAAGGCGTCTTCATATATTTCTTTCAAAAATAAAGGAATATTCGCTAAACAATTAATTTTTCATTCAAAAACGTTTTCAACTGTGGCATACTAAAAGTAAGAAGATGCTTCAGGGGAGGACGTAATGAAGAAAGTAGTGGCACTGGTTGGTGTACTGGGTGCAGCATTTTTATTCTTTTGGTTTACTCAAAGGAAGGATGTTGCTGTTGAGGAGCAGGAAACGCCTGATTTCTCGCAGACAGAACAGGTTGCGCCTAGTGAAGATTTTTTCACGAATCGTGACTTAAATGAGCTAGAAAAGGTGACATACTCGCGCCATAAAGAGTTGCTGGAGGATCTGACCGGTGAGGGGAAATTGGTCAGAAAAGCCACTCAGAAAGAGTTTGTCGGAGCGAAAGTAAACGACGATGGACTCTCTTGGACGGGGTATTTCGAGAAGTAAAAAACGTTTTGATCGGCAAACGATCAAAACGTTTTTTTCGTAGAGCTTATAAATTCACTTGACTAAATCGACGAACAGAAACTTTATAGGTTCTCCACATGGCAACAAGATAAATCAGCAGGCCTGCAGCTAAAATAGGCAGCTGCTTGATTTGTCCGTCAAAAGCGACTGAATCCAACCAAGCCAGCTGTGGAAAATGGACAAGAACTTCGACGATGATCGCGATAAAAGTCGCTGGAGCTAACGCTTTTAAAAAGGAAGTCCCGACTTTGTAGCCTGTTTGAAAATAACTTGTTAGAAAGATGAAATTAAAGCAGCTGAAGATGATCAGACCAAAACCATAAAGCGCCACATTCGCTTCGATTCCCACAGGATTTGGCATGGATAGAAGCCTAAGTCGTAGAAAGGCAAAAGGAATAGAAATTACAATCGTTAATAGCTGAGAGATCAATAAAACTAGCCATTTTCCTAAAACAACCTCCGAACGCTTCAATGGAAGCAAAGCAGAATAATAGATATCATTGTTTTCTCGTGTATACATCAGATTAATAAAATTCCCGATCAAACTGAAAAGAAAGACCATTGTATAGGGATATCCAGGTATTAAAATGAGTGGTCCCATCAGTGTAAAGACAATCAAATTAGGATGAAGGGCCAGACGAAATTCCTTATAGAGTAAGTTAGAAATCATAGTGTTTTCTCTCCATTCGTACCATAATATCTTCCAAGCTCAGCGCCTCTGTTTCCTCAGGGCGTTTCAGCTTTTGGAAATAATCAATGAATTCTTGTTTCGGCGCTGCTTTGACCAATTCTCCTGCCTTGATATAAACAATGCCATCTGCACATTTTTCTAGGTCGGAGGTAATATGCGTGGAGAAAAGAATGCTCTTCTCTCCATTTTCAACGATTTGAAGAAAAATCTCCATCAGCTCATCCCGTGAAACTGGATCAAGACCACTAGTAGGCTCATCAAAAATAAATAGTTTTGCTTTGTGAGACAGAGCTAAGGCAATCAAATATTTCACCCGCATCCCAGCGGAAAGTTCCTTGACTTTTTTATTAGGGTCCAAGGAAAAAAGCGTTAAGAAGTTTTGATATGCTGCTTCATCCCAATCTTCGTAAAATCGCTTCGTCACTTTCGTAATGTCTTTGATCTTCTTCTCCTTATAAAAATCGATGCCGCCTAGAACAACCCCAGTCTGCTGCTTGCAGGCCAATTCATTCTCCAAAAAGAGTTTCTCAAACATCGTAACATTTCCATGATCAATAAGAATCAGGTTCAATAAAGTCTTCAAAATAGTAGTTTTACCGGCACCATTGATACCGATCAATCCGATGATTTTTCCCTCTGGTACTTGAAAGCTGACATTTTTTAAGGAAAATGTCGGATAATTTTTAGTCAGTTCTGTGACTTCCATCAGGTTCATCAGGATTCCTCCTTTCGATTAAAAAGCGGTTCAAGACTATTTCCTGTTAGTTGTATGAAGCTTTGGCTGTCGATCAAAGCGATGCCGGGAAAAGCTGGGTTCGTGTCGCCAAGAACCACTAAGGTATCACCCGTTTCAATGTTGAAAAGATCACGAGCTTTCTTGGGTAAAACAATCTGTCCCCGTGCCCCCACAGGAATGATTCCAAAAATGTGTTTGCCGGCTGGTCCAATCGGCACCCCTTCTTCTTCTTGATTGTGTCTGATGAGATCCGTTAATGTAACCTCGTATAAATTCGCTAGTGCGTCACACTTCAATACGTCTGGCAAAGACTCGCCGCTTTCCCATTTAGCAACGGCTTGACGTGAGACCTCTAGCTTTTCTGCGACATATTCTAAGGACCAATTGTTTCGATTTCTTAATGATCGCAGGTTGTTCGCGATCGGATTTTTCTGATTATTCATATTTTTCATCTCCCTTGATTACACTTTAGCTTATTTGTCTATAAAAGAGTATCAACCGCCGATAACAAAATTGGTAAACATCGGTTGCTTTAGGAAAAAGATTAAATTCTGTTAATGAATGAAAACAAAACTGTTGTGTTTTCAGAAAATGAAGTCATAATGATTGAAAAAGATTGAGAGCGGGAAAAGACAGCATGAGAGAGCAAGAAGATCGCCATGAATCAGAGAAACGTTTTGTAAAGGATCACTTTTTTGAAAAAGGCTATTGGAGGAATAAATTCTATATTGGTATACTAACGATTATCGGCTGGATTGCTGTAGGTATTCCAGTTTATTGGACACTTTCATCGACACTTTTGAAGAATAATTCACAAGTCTATCATGTGTGGAAGGATCGTACGGGAGAGGCGGTTTATTATCACACGGGCTTTCAGTTTTTAGTTTCTCTGGGGATTCTCTCAATCGGTCTCTTCTTTTTGGTGCTGCGGAATAATCATCGAATCAAATACCACGAGCGGGTAGAAAAGCTTTACGATGACGAAGGTCTGGGCATCAGAAAAACGGCGTTGAATACTTTCTATTCGGAACGCTTTGGCTCAGAAGAGACCCGTCATGAAATCCGTTACTATTCTGTGCCGGAGGAGAAGAATCTAGCGGATGCAACGATTCGCGAGCTTTATAAGGAGGCAGAGCAGCATGGCGATTGATACAGGTTCACCAATTTTAAACGGAATAATAAATGTGCTGCTGTTCACTTTAGTTAGTTATCCAGTGCTTGGTGCGTTTATTTGGTTGATCGAGGTTGTTTTTTATCGTTTCTTTTATCGCTATAAACGGACGACCTTCAAAAAGATTCCTATTTCAGAAGAGCCCTTTGTGACGATCATGGTACCGGCACATAATGAAGAAATCGTGATTGAAGATACGCTGGACTATTTGTTAAATAAACTGAACTATCACAATTATGAGGTGCTTGTTACCGACGATGGTTCAACCGATCAAACCCCTGAAATTTTAGCTCGTTTACAGAGCCGCTATTCCCGATTACGCGTGCTGCGGATCGAAAAGAATAAAGGGAAAGCCCATGCCTTTAATATTGGCGTGGGTTTTGCCAAGGGTGAGTACATATTAAGCAATGATGCAGATACTATTCCTGAAGCCGATGCGCTTTGGAAGTATATGAATTACTTCATGACGGAAGCCGATCAAAATGTGGCGGCAGTGACTGGGAATATGGATGTTCAAAATCGGTCGAAGATCATTGAAAAGGCGCAAACCGTCGAATTTTCAAGTATTGTCGGAGTGATCAAACGGGGACAGGTAGGGACCCTTGGAACGATGTATGCTTACAGTGGTGCTAATACAATGTATCGCAAAGATGCCCTGATTGATGTGGGCTTATTTCGCCAAGATCGGGCAACTGAGGACATCAGTATCGCGTGGGATCAACAGCTGCAGGGTTGGATACCGACCTTTGCGCCGGATATTATGTTTTTCATGGGTGTTCCCAACACATTAAAAATGCTATACCGTCAGCGAAAACGTTGGTCAAAAGGCGGAACAGAAGTGTGGCTGACCAATATGAAGAAGGTTCCGCTGCATCCGATCAAGTATTTTGAACAGTTTTTGTTGTTTTTAGATCAAAGCTTCAGTATTTTGTGGAGCCTTTATTATTGGCTGTTTTCAGTGCCGTTTATTGGAATGATGATTTATTCACTAATTTTGGGCGAATACCATCGAGTCTTCCATATGCTGACCTTGTCCTTCATCTTCATAAATTTTGAAATGTTGGCTGGTTTTCTGCAGGTCGCGGCCGCGCTCATTATTGATGATGGTGGTCGGAAGCTCAAATATCTGATTTTTGCACCTTTTTACATGCTGATCTATTGGATGATGAATACATTGACAGTGGCAACAACCTTTATTCCGGCAATCAAAACAATTTTAGGCTTCGGGACAGGCACCTGGGTGAGTCCAACGCGCGTATCCATCAGTAAATAAAATAATTATCCGCTGAGAATATTCTTAGTGGATTTTTTATGGTTCCTACAGGCAGGAAATAAGACTAAATTAAACGAAAAAAGTACAATATAGGAATTAATACAAATGGAATCTAGCTTTGTTATTTTTGAAAGGGATGTTTAAATGAAAAAAAGTGTACTGTTTGTTTGTGTGGTAACTCTTGCAGCGTTTGCAGCGCCTGCAGTCACTCAAGCAGAGACTGCAGGCCAAAGTTCTACGGAAACAACAAGTAGTTCGGTGATGGAAAGTCAAATTTCTGAAAGCGTTCTTTCGTCGGAGACGTCTAGCTCAGAATCATCGCAGGAGATTACTCAAGCTTCGGACTCTGTTGAAGAACCGCAAACAGCGGTCGTAAATGGCGAGGTTGTCCAGCTGGAGCCGCCTCACAAAGAAGGGCAAACCGAAGCCAATGAAACACAAGCACCAAAAGAAGAATTGATCCAAGGTAATGCTCGCTCCTTTAGAGCTGCTGCGGCATCGGTTCCGATGTACCGCCTATACAATCCAAACAGCGGAGAGCATTTCTATACAAAAACGACCAGTGAGCGGGATCACCTACGTTCTGTCGGATGGCGTTATGAGGGGATCGGCTGGCAAGCACCAGCCAGTGGAAATCCTGTTTATCGTCTATATAATCCAAACGCTGGAGACCATCATTACACGTTAAATGCGGGTGAACGGGATCATTTGAAAAAGGTGGGCTGGCGATACGAAGGAATCTCTTGGTATTCGCCAAGCTCAGGTACGCCGCTTTATCGTCTATACAATCCGAATGCAAAAGCGGGAGCCCATCACTATACGCCGATCACTTCCGAGAGGGATCAGCTGAAAAAGCTTGGCTGGCGTTATGAAGGGATCGCTTGGTATGCGGTTGGTGGTGGTGAGCAGAGTCACGAAGATTATCGCCTGCTCGGAGTGAAGAATTACAACCAATATGCATTAGGCGCACCAAGCGGCTGCGAAGGCGCTTCTTTACTTCAAGCCTTGCAGTATAAAGGCAAGCTGACAAATTGGAGTCTGCGTTCGTTCTTAAATACAATTCCGAAATCCTCAAATGGCAATCCTAATAACGGATTCGTTGGTTCGCCTTTTGTCGAAAACTCCTATACCTATTCCGCGATTTATCCAGCACCATTGACCAGCTGGGGACAAAAATACGGGAATGTTCAAAATATTTCCGGGAGCTCAATGAACACCTTAATCAACGAAGTGAAAAACGGCAATCCAGTCGTGGTGTGGGTAACCATCAACTTCCAACCGATTCGCTGGGGGAATTGGAACTTTGGGGTTGCTGCCAACAACAATCATGCGGTCACTTTGGATGGCTTTAATAAAGCCGGCAATCAAGTCCATGTCTCTGATCCGATCAGCGGATCGTATTGGTTGAGTCGTACGACTTTCGAAAACATCTACAATGCAAGAAAATATGCGGTAGTCGTTCGATAACCAAGGGAAAAATAAAAAAGCGGCGATCGCCGCTTTTTTATTTACCCGCCGCCCATTAGGAAGTCGAGGATATTCCAGCCGTCAGAGGTTTCTCCACGATAAAGCTCCGTATACCCACAGCGCTTACAACTGATGGTCGTAAATTTTTTGTTTTGAACATCAAAAATCTTCGCAAAGTTTCCGCCAGTCGCTTGAAACTGGTCAGACGTATAGTGCTGCGACCCGCACTTATCACAAACATATTGTTTCCTTTCCATTATTCCCACTCCTTTTATTATGTCCTATTGGATGCTTTAAATTATAGCAAATTCTGCGCCATCTTCATCCGTCTTTAGGAGTATCTCTCAAATTCTTTTTTGACAATTCGCATTTTTTTTGGTTAAATAAGAACATACGTTCGTATAAAATGTCTTGTTTTTTTGAAATGATGGCATTCGTATGTATAAGGAGTGATTTTCGATGGAACTGGAAAGAAAAATAGAAATTTTAGCGGAATCAGCGAAATACGATGTTTCCTGTTCCAGCAGCGGTGTCGAAAATAATACACGGACAGGAACGGTAGGCAGCACACAGGTTTCGGGAATTTGTCATTCCTTCACCCCAGATGGCAGATGTGTCTCGTTATTGAAGCTGCTGTTTACCAATGCGTGTATTTTTGATTGCCACTATTGTATTAACCGTAAATCTAACGGGATTCCACGAGCAACCTTCACGCCGCAAGAAGTGGCGGATTTAACCATGGATTTCTACATGCGCAATTACATTGAAGGCTTATTCCTGAGTTCGGCGATTATTAAAAATCCGGACTACACTTGCGAGCTCTTGATTAAGACCTTGAAAATTTTGCGTGAAGAAAAGGGCTTTCGCGGGTATATCCACGTCAAGGCGATTCCCGGCGCGGATGAAAAATTGATTGAGGAGTTAGGCTTTCTGGCGGATCGAATGAGCGTCAATGTCGAACTTCCTTCCCGCGAAAGTCTGAAATTACTGGCTCCGGACAAAGATCCGTTTGACTTATATAAGCCGATGAAGCAAATTACGACGGTAAAGAAAGAACAGGAATTTTTACCAGCGGTTCGGCGCGGTCCAAGCTTCGTGCCTGCCGGACAGTCAACACAAATGATTATCGGAGCCAGTCCTGAGAGTGATCGGTCGATCGTGAAGATTTCCGAGAATTTGTATCAAAAATGTCAATTGAAGCGGGTATATTATTCGGCCTATATCCCAGTCAATCAGGACAATTTATTGCCTGCGGTAACGACAGAACCGCCACTGCTGCGGGAACATCGCCTGTATCAAGCGGATTGGCTGCTGCGGTTTTACAAGTTTACAGCGGATGAGATTTTATCTGAGGACAAGCCAAATTTTAATCTTTATCTTGATCCTAAAGCGAATTGGGCAGTCCAAAATTATCAACGCTTCCCCATAGATGTCCAGACCGCAACCTATGATCAGCTGCTGCGCGTTCCGGGAATCGGTCCAAAAAGCGCGCAAAACATTGTTAAGGCGCGTAAATATTATCGACTCCATTTGACCGACTTAAAGAAATTAGGCATCGTGATCAAACGGGCACAATATTTTATTGCCTGCAATCATGAAACACCTGCCGGCTTAATCAAAGACCCTGAGTGGATCATTACTTCTTTGATTTCCTCAAAGCAATATGAAGTATTGAAAAAGCACAATACACAATCAGTCAGTGAACAGTTATCATTATTTGATGTCGAACGATTTGAACATGCGAAGAGTAGGTGATTAGGATGCAAGAATCTGCGGAACATTGGGAATATGACGGCAGTTTTCTTGGCTTTATGACGGTGGTGGATCGCAGCTTTCGTGAGAAAAAGTTTCCAACCCTGATTTTGTCGCCGGAAACCGCGGTTGAAAGCTTGTTTTTGGCAGAATGGGTCGCAACCGATCCAGTACGAGGCAAGAAAATCTATCGCCGATTGCGGCAACGTCTGCGCCCAGAAAATTTTTTGTTTATTCAAAATGGCTTTTACGCCACACTTGAAGGCAAAGAGCGCTATTTGCTAGATGCCATCGAGATCGCGTTGCAGACAAAGGATTTGTTGGAAAATCATTTAGGCCATCCTTCGATTTTAGCCCTGAGAAAAAGTATTCGCACACTGTTGGGAGAAAATCATTTGTTGACGGGCTTTGTTCGTTTTGAGTATGTCGGCGATGTGCTCTTTAGCAAGATTAATCCCAAGCATTATGTGATGCCTTATCTTTGTCCCCACTTTGCGGAAAGATATCCTCAGGAAAAAATCATGATCTATGATGAGACCCACGAGCTATTGGGGATCATCGATCACGGAAATATCCATTTAATGGAAAACACCAGCTGCCCAGAATTTGCCGAAGCGAGTAATGAACAGGACATTCGTCAACAATGGAAAACCTTCTTGCGGGCAGTTACAATCGATGAACGCGCCAATTATGTGGCGCAGCGCAATCATTTACCGTTGCGTTTTCGCGAGAATATGACGGAGTTCAAGACGTAAAGTAAGGGATGTCTACTTGCTTATTAAAAGAATCATGAAAACAATAGCGGACTTGAAGGGCTTTGCTTTCATGATTTTTCGCTTCTGCTTTATAATAGAGGCATTAGGAAGCGAGTGAATCAAATGGAAGAGAAAAAGACGCAGGGATCGATGGCGGTACTGGCGGCCTTATTGGCCAATGTGTTAGTGGCTGTTAGTAAATTTGTCGGTTACATGCTTAGCGGCAGTGCCGCGATGATGAATGAAAGTATCCACAGTGTAGTGGATTGCAGCAATCAAATTTTACTATTATTTGGTGATCGTCGTGCTGCTCGCGGTCAAAGTGAGCTGCATCAGTTTGGTGAAGGCCGAGCCAAGTATTTTTTTAGCACGATTGTTGCCACCATGTTGTTCTTTGGCGGGGGCGCACTAGGTATCTGGGAAGCAGTGGAAAAATTATTCCATCCCAGCCATGAGGTTGCCAATCCTCTAATCGTATTAGCGATTTTAGTCTTTGGTATCTTAGTAGAAGGAAGCTCGTTGCGGATAGCGATCAAGGAAATTCATGAACTGAACACAGAGAAGCTGCCATTATTCAAGTTTCTGCACGAAAGCCGTCACAGCGAAATTCTGATTATTTTCACAGAGGATTTTTGTGCGGTGATTGGTTTAGTGTTGGCAATTATCGGAACCGTATTGACGATGGTTACTGGAAACCCGATGTTCGATGCCTTGAGCGGATTGTTGATTGGGATGATGCTGATGTTTGCTTCAATCTTTTTAGCACGAGAATTTTACAGTCTAATCATTGGCGAGAGCGTCTCAAAGAACGATCTGATAAAAATTCAAGATGCGTTTAAACGAGATGAAGTGAAAAAGGTCATCGATATCAAAACCGTTCATTTAGGTCCAACGGAAGTCATGATCGCTGCGAAAATTGACATTGCGGATTCCTATGAAGGCGTCAGCTACGATGTGGTTAACCAAATCGAACGCGTCATTCGCAGGGCATTACCGGATAAAAAGGCCTATATTTATATCGAAACCGACGAGTTTGATCCAGAATACGATCAGAAACGTCAACAACAATCGGACACATAAACCCGTGTGCCCGATTTTTTGCCAGTTCCACTTTTCGCAGTTATTTAAAAGTTGATAACAGAAACAATTGTTAGAGTGAGCTATAGTGACAAGATGTTTAGTGGAATGGTATGCGTACGAAAATAGCAAACATTTTTCTGGGTTGTAGAAAAATGATTTCCTCAAACCGAGCTAGCTGCCAATTCGTTTTTCGCCTTTGCATCATTTTTGGCAATTCACTGTCCTATAGAAATTTACCTGCATTATTTATTTGAAGGAAGGGATATCAAATGTCATCGCTGCGTTTTTTCTTTACTTACTCAAGAGAATTTTTGCGTCATTGGGGCAGTTACATTCTTTTGATTGTTGGCACCAATATCGTATTAGAAATGTTGGTGATTCCGTGTGTTCAATTTTCAATTGCCTTCATTTTAAAACAAGGAAATATACCTTATGTATCTAGCACTAATATTTTAACGATTTTAACGAAACATCCGGGAGTTTTAGCCGGTTTACTAGTTTTGCTAGCCATCGTGTTAACTTTGGTTTTTCTGCAATTTACGTTTCAGCTATTCAGCATCAAAAGTATTCAAACAAAGGAAGACCGTTCGTTATGGGCACTGTTTAAGCAATCAGTCTATCACATGCGTCATTTACGGCCGGCCACTTTCTTTTTCTTTCTCTTTTATTTTGTACTGATCCTGCCTTTTGCCAACGCCATTTTCCGGACCCCTTTATTAAGCAAAGTGACGATCCCAGTATTTATTTTAGATTATTTAAGTGAAAACCTATTGTTTCTTCTGTTATTGATTCTTGCCTCTATTGTGGTGTCATATATCGGAATTCGACTGTTGTTTGTTCTGCCGTTAATGATTTTTTCTGATGAACCGCCGAAACAAGCGGTTGAAAAGAGTCTGGCGTTGACCCATCACCGATACTGGCATTATGCTTGGCGTATATTTATTTTGACCGTATTTTTAACCATTGTTTCGTACCTCGGCTACGGTCTAAGCTATGGTCTACAGGTCGTTTTGGATTTGTTGCCTAAACCATTTCCTGCAATCGGTGCGATGATCACACTAACGAGTATCCAGCTTTTCAGTCAATTGATGCTGGCATGGGCGACGGTGCTGTATTTTAGTGTCTTGGTTCAAAAGTTTTATCCACTGGTGATTAGCGGCGAGCGTCCGTTACGTTTGATCCGTCCAAGCTTGTGGACACGTATCGCAGCCGCCATTTTGTTTGTCTTTTTAGGTGGGACAACGTTGCTAAGCAATGTGTTGTATCTGACAGGGTTGGCGGATTCCATTCCTTTAACGATCTCTCATCGGGGAGTAGACAACGGCAACGGGGTACAGAATACGATTCCGGCAATGGCCGCGACCATTAAAGAAAAGCCCGATTATATCGAGATGGACGTTCAAGAAACCAAAGATCATCAATTTGTCGTCTTTCATGATAAAAACTTCCGGAAGTTGACTGGGCGTGACAAAACCACCCATGACCTGACACTGAGTGAGGCTCAAGACCTGCAAGCTGTGGAAAATGGACATGTAGCACCGATTGCGAGCTTTGATGATTATTTAGCCTTTGCCAATGAACATCAGCAAAAACTATTGATTGAGATCAAAACCAATTCGTCAGATTCTAAAGAGATGGTGGAGAACTTTATTGAAAAGTATCAACAGAATATTTTGACCCATCATCACCGGATTCATTCGTTGGATTATGACGTAGTGACTGAATTGAAGGAGAAGGCACCAAAGTTGTATGTCAGTTATGTCTTGCCTTATAATTTAGTATTCCCCCAGACACCAGCAAATGCTTATACAATGGAAGAAACAACCTTGACAGGGGATTTTGTTCAACGGGCGCATCAAGAAGATAAGGATGTTTATGCTTGGACAGTCAATGATGCCGATTCGATGGATCGAATGATCTCACTAAATGTGAATGGCATTGTGACAGATGATCTTAAAACGCTGCAGAAACAGATTAAAACGTATGAGGAGAGTCCTTCTTATGCAAAACGTATTGAGATGTATATCAACCGTTTGCCAGCTTTGGATGAACGAATCAGCGAGAATTAAAATAAAGCGAAAAAAATTCATTAAATTTCCATAGAGTTTTCGTAAAAGATTTTCGAACAGAAGCGTGCTCTATGGTAGAATAGCTATATATTTCACAAAGGATGTCCGCTTATTTATTTCGCACGTTTCTTGCGAAATAAATAACTGGGCAGACGAGCCAAATCAGGCACAAAGAACTAAAGGAGATTACAATGAGAAAACGTGGTTTTGAAGTAACAGCAGCTTACCAGGATAAACAAATCAACTTGCCAAAACGGGCGACAAAAAATGCGGCAGGCTATGATTTTGAGGCTGCAGAGGATATCGTGATTCCAGCGATTTGGAAACAAGTCATTCAGCATTTTACAAAAGGATCTGAGGTATCTGAAAAAATTGTTAAACCCGTATTGGTTCCTACAGGGATCAAAGCCTATATGGGACAAGATGAATACTTACAGCTGGCAAACCGTTCCAGCAATCCATTGAAGCGTTTCTTGACGCTAAGCAATGGGGTTGGAGTGATTGACAGCGATTATTATAATAACCCGGACAACGAAGGGCATATTATGTTCCAGTTTTCAAATTTTGGTTTGACAGACGTACAAATCAAAAAAGGCGAACGGATCGGTCAAGGGATATTCCTGCCGTTTCTAAAAGCCGATAATGATGTGGCCGAAGCGGAGCGAACAGGCGGCTTTGGTTCATCCGATCAGAAATAACGAATCAATTAAATGAGTGAGGCGAAGGGTTTGGCAAAAAAATCCAAGACACAATTTATCTGCCAAGAATGTGGTTATGTTTCGCCTAAGTATTTAGGGCGTTGTCCTAACTGCGGAAATTGGAACACGATGGTAGAGGAGATTGAGCAAAATCATCCCGAAGATCGACGCAACCGTGTCAGTTTAACCGGAGAGCGTGCGACACCTACCAAATTAAAGGATGTCGTCTTCAAAAAGGAAACGCGCGTTCAGACAGAATTAGCTGAATTGAATCGCGTTCTTGGCGGCGGAGTGGTTCCAGGTTCATTGGTATTAATCGGTGGGGACCCAGGTATTGGGAAATCCACCTTACTATTGCAAGTATCCCATCAATTAGCGGCAACCGGCGGCACAGTTTTGTATGTTTCTGGAGAAGAAAGTGCGCAGCAGATAAAATTGCGTGCGGAGCGCCTGGGATCAAGTGAGACAGATTTTTATTTATATGCGGAAACAGACATGGGAGAAATCAGCCGAACGATTGAAAATCTGAAGCCGGATTATGTGATCATCGACTCGATCCAAACCATGACACAACCAGATATCACTAGTGTAGCGGGCTCGGTCAGCCAGGTTCGGGAGACCACCGCAGAGCTATTGAAGCTGGCGAAGACGAACGGCATTGCGATTTTTATCGTAGGTCATGTGACCAAAGAGGGAAATATCGCAGGTCCGCGAATGCTGGAGCATATGGTGGACACTGTTTTATACTTTGAAGGCGAGAAGCATCACAGCTTTCGAATCTTACGAGCGGTAAAAAATCGTTTCGGTTCCACTAATGAAATCGGAATTTTCGAGATGAGAGAACGGGGGCTGGTCGAAGTGGCCAATCCTTCACAGGTTTTCCTAGAGGAACGCCTAGAAGGGGCGACCGGATCAGCAATCGTGGTTGCCATGGAAGGCAGCCGTCCGATACTGGTTGAGATACAGGCATTGGTAACCCCCACTGTTTTCGGCAACGCGAAGCGCACAACGACCGGCCTAGATTTCAACCGTGTTTCTTTGATCATGGCTGTTTTGGAAAAACGCGCCGGGTTGCTGCTGCAAAATCAAGATGCCTACTTAAAAGCGGCAGGCGGGGTAAAATTAAATGAACCGGCCATTGATTTAGCGGTGGCTGTGGCGATTGCCTCCAGCTACAAAGAAAATGGCACGGAAGCCACCGAATGCTTTATCGGTGAAATTGGTTTGACGGGTGAAATTCGTCGGGTCAATAGCATTGAGCAGCGGGTGAAAGAAGCTAGCAAATTGGGCTTCAAAAAAATCTATCTGCCTAAGAACAATATGGGCGATTGGAAACCGCCAAAAGGAATCGAATTGGTTCCTGTGGCAACCTTAGGGGAAACCTTAAGAAAAGTATTTCGTTAATAAGCGGCAGTGCCGGAGAGATTTTCCGGCACGCCCTTTATTCAAAAAAATAACTATTAGAATTTAGGAGGGATGGCATGCAGAAACGTGTGTTGACAGTAATCGTTTTACTCGTTGGAATTAGTTTAGGAATTACTTTCCTGCCCATAGCGTGGACAGCGGTTGGTTATGCAGACAACATGTGGTTGAATAATTCACTAACGAATGGCCTGATCGGTGCAATTATTTTTTATATTATTTCTTTGGCTATCGTGGAACCAATCACAGTTGGTGTAAAAAGAATTGAAAAACAATTAAATGAATTGAGCTTAACGTATATCTTATTTGGAGTGGTAGGTGCGATCCTTGGATTGACCCTTGGATTGATCGGGACGACGCCTTTGTACCAGATTCCGATCCCGTTCATTAACAGCGGCTTGCCGATTTTGATCATGCTGTTATTGGGTTATCTAGGCTTTCGGATGGGAACGACGCGGATCGATGAATTGAAAAAATTCTTCAGCGGCCGAAGCAAAAAATCTGAAACAAATGAAGGCGAAGTTTTAGAACGTAAAGCCGATGATCATTTCCATAAATATAAAATTTTGGATACTAGTGTCATCATTGACGGAAGAATTTATGATATTGCGAAAACCGGCTTTTTAGAAGGCGTTTTGATGATCCCGAATTTTGTCCTCTATGAATTGCAATACATTGCCGATTCTGGTGACAGCTTGAAGCGTGTACGGGGACGCCGCGGGTTGGACATTTTAAACTCATTGCAAAAAGAAGAAGGCATCGCTGTTGAAATGTATGATGGAGATTTCGAAGATATCAGCGAAGTCGACAGTAAATTGATCAAATTGGCTAAATTGCTGGATGGCGTGATCGTAACAAATGACTATAACTTGAACAAAGTTTCTGAATTCCAAAATGTCGCAGTCTTGAATATCAACGCGTTGGCAAATGCTGTGAAGCCTGTAGTGATCCCAGGTGAGAACATGAATGTCTTGGTTGTGAAGGCTGGAACGGAACGTCAGCAAGGGGTCGCGTATCTGGATGACGGTACAATGGTCGTTGTTGAAGATGGACAGCATTATATGAATGAACACATAGAAGTCGTTGTAACAAGTGCTCTGCAAACAGCGGCTGGACGGATGATCTTTGCGAAGCCCGCACATTCAAGCCGTAACATCAAGGACGATTCACCAGAGAAAAAGTTAGATTACACTCATGATAAGGGTGGAAAATAAGAGTGCAGCTTTACTAAACAATGGATTGATTGTACAATTTGTGTTGAGTAGCAAATGTTTTTCATTTGTTAAATAAGCGGGAAAGAGGAACTACTATATGTCGAAAATTCGTGTGCGCTACGCACCAAGTCCAACAGGACACTTACACATCGGAAACGCCCGAACAGCATTGTTCAATTATCTATTTGCTCGCCACAATGATGGAGAATTCATCATTCGAATCGAGGACACCGATTTAAAAAGAAATATCGAAGGCGGCGAAAAAAGCCAGCTGGAAAACTTAGCTTGGCTTGGAATCGACTGGGACGAATCACCAGAAAATCCTGGGAAATACGGCCCTTACCGTCAATCTGAACGACGCGATGTTTATCAACCGTTAATTGATCAATTATTAATGAGTAACTTAGCCTACAAATGCTACTGCACATCTGAGGAATTGGAAGCAGAGCGTGAAGCGCAGCGTGCTCGCGGCGAGATGCCTCATTATTCAGGTAAATGTGCCAACTTAACACCTGAAGAGCAAGCAGAAAAAGAAGCACAAGGGCTAGAGCCAGTGATTCGTTTCCGCGTTCCTCGCAATACGAGCTTCACGTTTGACGATATGGTCAAAGGAGAAATCAGCTTTGAATCTGACAATGTCGGCGGCGATTTCATCATTCAAAAACGTGACGGTATGCCGACGTATAATTTTGCGGTTGCAGTAGATGATCACCTGATGAAAATCACGCATGTTTTACGCGGAGATGATCATATCGCCAATACACCGAAACAATTGATGATCTATGATGCCTTTGGTTGGCCTCGTCCAACATTCGGTCATATGACGTTGATCATTAATACAGAAACAGGCAAGAAATTAAGTAAACGGGATGAAAGCATTCTGCAATTTATCGAACAATACCGTGAATTAGGCTATCTGCCAGAAGCGATGTTCAACTTTATCGCGTTACTTGGCTGGTCACCAGTGGGCGAAGACGAAATCTTCCCGCAGGATGAATTGATCAAGATTTTCGATACGGAACGCTTGAGTAAATCACCTGCAGCCTTTGATCAAAAGAAATTAGAATGGGTCAATAACCATTACATCAAAGCGATGGATTTGGATAAATTAACAGACTTGTGCTTGCCTTATTTGATCAAGGCTGGTAAAGTCGAAGAAAATCCAACACCAGAACACAAAGCTTGGGTGAAACGTGTAGTCAGCTTGTATCAACCACAAATGAGCTATGCGGCGGAAATCACAGAGGTTTCTAGCTTATTCTTCCAAGACCATTTAGAGCTTGATGATGCTGCGAAAGAAGTTTTATCAGGCGAAGGCGTACCGACTGTATTAGCAGCCTTCAAGGCACAGCTAGAAGGATTAGAAACGGTAGATGCTGCAAGTGTTTTAGCAGCAATCAAGGCGGTCCAAAAAGAAACGGGTATCAAAGGGAAAAATCTATGGATGCCAATCCGGGTCGCAGTCAGCGGCATGGTTCATGGCCCAGAATTACCAGAAACCGTTGAATTATTAGGCAAAGAAAAAGCCTTAGCACATTTAGATCAAGTAATGTAAACACATAGAAGAGAAGAAGTAGCAAGCGACGATTTTTCAGAGAGACTGCGGGAGGTGGAAGCAGTCAAATCAACACTTGCGAAATGCATCTCCGAGTGGCCTTGGCGATACGTAGCCAAGGACGGTTCACAGACGTTACCTGTTTCAAGGCATCATTGCAAACAAAAGTGGGACCACGTAGAAGCGTCTTTTGAGGAAACTCAAAAGACGCTTTTTTGCGAGTTACACTTTTCGCAGTTCTATAGTGTACAAGAAATTAAATAAGATTTCTTGACTAATCTGAGAATGAGATGTTTAGCGGAATCGTATGCGAGGCAACGATAAAATCCTTTTTCTGTTTTTTGGAAAAAGGATGTCATCCAAAAGGTGCTAGCTGCCAGTTCCACTTCTTGCTTTAGCAAGTTAGTGGAATGGTATGCGTAATGAGCATCAAACGAACTTTTTGCATTTTGAAAAAGTTGATACTTAAAAACAAATTAGCTGCGAGTTACGCTTTTCGCAGTATAGGCAGCTAACTAATGAAAACGAAGAAAGTCAGTAAACTTGAACAAAATGAAAAAGTTGTCAGAGTTCGATAGAATGGATTCTGACAATAGGAAAATAAAGGAGTTGAGGTAAATGGGATGGTGGCAAGAAGCAATCGCAGCGGCGAAACGCAATGATCCGGCAGTCAGAACTGGCGCAGAAGTAGTCCTTACATATCCAGGTGTTCACGCATTATTCTTTCATAAGTTCTCGCATTTTCTTTATCGGCACCGTTGGTTTTTATTAGCACGGATTCATTCGCAGTTTTGGCGGTTTTTAACAGGAATCGAGATTCATCCTGGTGCCAAAATCGCTCCCGGAGTCTTCATTGATCATGGAATGGGTGTAGTGATCGGTGAAACAGCGGAGGTTGAACGTGACGTCGTATTATTTCATGGGGTAACATTAGGAGGAACTGGAAAAGATACAGGGAAACGACATCCGACGGTACGTCAGGGAGCGTTTATTTCGGCGAACGCACAGATATTAGGTCCTATAGAGATTGGCGAGCGTGTGAAGATCGGCGCAGGAGCGGTCGTTTTAAAGGATATACCCGCGGACTCGACCGCGGTAGGCGTTCCGGCAAGAGTAGTTAGAGTAAAAGGGGAGAAGGTTCAACATGATTAAAATACACAATACATTGACACGAGAGAAAGAGATTTTCCAACCAATAGAAGAAAATAAAGTTCGCATGTATGTTTGCGGACCAACAGTATATAACTATATCCATATTGGAAATGCCCGTAGTTCCATCGCCTTTGATGTGATTCGCCGTTATTTTGAGTACCGCGGCTACGAGGTAAACTATGTATCGAATTTTACAGACGTAGATGACAAAATCATCAAAGCGGCGAAAGAATTATCAATCTCAGCGCCAGAAGTGGCGGATCGTTTCATTGAGGCCTTCAAAGAAGATACTGCTGCGCTAAATGTGAAGCCAGCGACTCTTCATCCGCGCGTCATCAACCATATTCCGGATATTTTGGCGTTCATCGAAGCGCTGATTGAAAAAGGCTATGCTTACGAAGCTGAAGGCGATGTTTATTATCGAACACGTAAGTTTGAACACTATGGGGAATTAAGCGATCAATCTATTGATGAGCTGGAGGTTGGCGCGAGTCAACGAACTGGCGCAGAGCAAGCGATCAAAGAGGATCCCTTGGACTTTGCTTTATGGAAGAGTGCGAAGCCAGATGAGATTTCTTGGCATTCTCCTTGGGGTGAAGGCCGTCCAGGCTGGCATATCGAGTGCTCGGTAATGGCGACCAAGCATTTAGGTGATACGATTGATATTCATGGCGGTGGTCAGGATTTGGAATTTCCCCATCATGAAAATGAAATTGCTCAAAGTGAAGCGAAAACTGGACAGCGTTTCGCTAATTATTGGATGCACAATGGGTATGTAACGATTGGAGAAGACGATGCGAAGATGAGCAAGTCTTTAGGAAACTTTGTGACAGTGCATGATTTGGTGAAAGAAATTGATCCGCAAATTTTGCGTTTCTTCATGGCAACGACGCAATACCGTCGCCCAATCCGCTATAGTGAAGCAACCATGAAGGATGCGCAAGCGAACTTACAAAAATTACGAACAGCGTTTGAAAATACGACGTTCCGACAAGAATCAGCAGTCGCGGAATTGGCTGACGATCCGACGAGAATCGCTGAGCTTCAAGGACTAAAAGATCGCTTCATTGAAGAAATGGATGACGACTTCAATGCGGCTAATGGAATCACCGTCGTTTATGAAGTGGCGAAATGGTTGAATCATTATAGCGAGCAGGAGCAGGTTTCAGCAGCAGTTCTAACGACAGCATTGGAGGAATTTACGAAGATGTTGGGCGTTTTCGGCATTGTCTTCCAAACGGCAGGTCTATTGGACGAAGAGGTTGATCAATTGATTGAAGAACGAAACCAAGCCCGCAAAGACAAAAACTTTGCCCGCAGTGATGAAATTCGTGATCAATTAAAAGAGCAAGGAATTATTTTAGAAGACACCCCACAAGGCGTCCGTTGGAGACGAGCATAATGACAGATTATAAACAATTAAACGCACTGGCACTGGCGTATGTTGGCGATGCTATCTATGAAACCTACGTGCGGGATCATTTAGTTCGAGAAGGACAAACACGCCCGAATAAACTGCATCACATGGCAACACATTATGTTTCGGCGAAAGCTCAAGCAATGTTGATCCAAAAAATGATCGAAGATGGTATGCTGACAGAAGAAGAGCAGGGGATTTATCGGCGTGGACGAAACGCTAAAAGCTATACCTCGGCTAAAAATACAGATATCATGACCTATCGAATGTCCACAGGTTTTGAGGCCTTGATGGGCTATCTGCATCTGTTGGAGCAAAAAGAACGACTGGAAGAATTGATCAAGTGGTGTTTAGAGAAAGCGGGCGAAGCAAATGAAGGATAAAAAACAACGACGTGGAAATGATCGGCGCAATCAGCGAAAAAATGATCGTTCGAAAGACCGTCGCAAAGAATCGATTGATGTGACTGAGTCGGAAGAAAATAACTTTGTTTTCGGTCATCATGCGAGTGTCGAAGCACTGCAGGCTGGTCGAGGGAATAAATTATTCTTACAAGAGGATGCACATGGCGAGAAGATCGATCAATTAAAAAGGTTAGCAAAGGAACAAGCAGTTCCGGTGAAGTGGGTGCCCAAGCAAAAATTAGATACGTTAAGTGATGGCGGCGTCCACCAAGGGATCGTTCTAGGCATAACGCCTTATGAATATTTGACGTTAGAGGAGCTGTTGGCAAAAACGGCTGCTGAAGAAGCCCCCTTCTTACTGATTTTAGATAGTTTGGAGGATCCGCATAATTTTGGATCGATTCTGCGAACGGCAGATGCCAGCGGGGTATCTGGTGTGATCATTCCGAAGCATCGCTCAGTCGGTATCACCCCTGTAGTGACAAAGGCTTCGACTGGCGCGGTGGAATATGTACCAATCGCTCGAGTAACGAACTTAGCCCAAAGCATCAAACAGCTGAAGGATGCGGGCTACTGGATCTTTGGGACAGATATGGCTGGAACAGACTATCGCCAGTGGAAGGTTTCTGGACCGATTGCCTTGATCATCGGCAACGAAGGAAAAGGCATGAGTGCTGGTCTGAAGAAGGAAGTCGATGAAATGCTGACGATTCCTATGACTGGGCATGTTCAAAGTTTGAACGCGGGCGTAGCTGCCGGATTACTGATGTATGAGGTCTTCCGAAAGCGAAGTGAGCTGTAATGAAGAAACAATTATTGATCGTTGATGGGTATAACATGATCGGCGCCTGGCCAGAATTAACAGCCTTGAAAAATCAAGATCGATTAGAAGAAGCGCGGGAAGCCTTGTTGTTTCGTCTATCGAACTTTGCAAAATATCAAGGGCTTGAGACGATTGTAGTGTTTGATGCTCAGTTTGTACCTGGTATCACTCAAAGCTATAAAAAATATCAGCTAACAGTTGTCTTTACTAAAGAGGACGAAACGGCCGACAGCTACATTGAGCGAATCGCCGGCGAATTAAATGATCGGTTGACACAGGTAACGGTAGCGACGAGTGATTTAGCAGAGCAATGGACGATTTTTTCTCAGGGAGCTTTGCGGACTTCTGCGCGTGAGCTGTACAAGACCGTTCAGGAGACAGAAGCTTTGATAACTGGTGATACTAAAGATACGCATTTTAAAAATTTTCGTCGAAATTCTCCTTGGAATAATGAACAATTGCAAAAATTGTCGCAAAAATTGGACGAATTAAGTCGAAAAAAATAAATATCCTTTTAACACTCCTCTCATTTTTAGACAAAGTGTATGCTTTTACTTGTGAGAGGGGTGTCTTTTGGAATGGAAGAACTAAAAAAATCAGAACCATTTGATAGTGTTGCCTTTGAAGAAATGTTTAATCAATATATTCCCGTTGTGTACAGTATGCAGAATCGTTACAAGATACGCGATTTTGATTTCGATGATTGGTTGCAAGAAGGACGAATTGCGTTAAATGATGCTATACAGAGCTACCGTAAAAATCGTGGAACGACATTCGGTTTGTACTACAAAATGATTTTTGAAAATCGAGTCCGTTCCCTTTTACGCCGTCAACAGGCCAAAAAGCGTTTGGCACAGCAACAGGCTGTATCGATTGAGAAGGTTGGACCGGAGACCTTTAGTGAGCGTTTTTATTATCACGAGTTTTTAGAGGAGACGATGTTTATCAGTGAGATGATTCTGACGGGCGAAGTTGTCCTTTCTCCTTTAGAGCTACGGGTGCTGCATTCTTACCTGAAAGGCGAAGAAACCAAAAACATCGCGCAGCAGTTAAATGAAACAGAAAAAGCGATTCATAACGCACTGAATCGGACGAAGAATAAGATCAAGAAAAAAATATATGAATTAGATGAATAACACAACAGGAATCCTTCCTATTAAACAAATAAGAATTTGCAAATTTTTTTATCTTATGATAACATTGAAAAGTTTTATATTTGTGCTATAATATATGTTGAGGTGAACTGTATGCCAACAACTTTAGCGACTATCAAGAAAAACTTGGAAGATCGTATTGGTGCTCCGATTATGCTTGTAGCTCAGACGGGACGCAAGCGTCAAACACAACGAAAAGGAATCCTAACAGAGACTTATCCTTCCGTTTTTGTAGTTGATTTGGACCCAGAAGAAAATTCTTTCGAACGTGTTTCATACAGCTATTCCGATGTATTGACTCGCACAGTAGAGATCGAATTTTTAACAGAAGCAATTTAAAAACCATGGAGCGCTTGCTCCATGGTTTTTATTTGTCTTCGAAATCTTCTCGAGTCGCCTTGTTTTGTTCGACTAATAGATCACGAATATCCGCTAAGTAGTCTTCAGCTGTAGGAACCGTTTCTTCAGGTTCAGCAGCTTCTTCTTTGCTGGTTGCATCTTTTGCTTTGTTGGCAGCTTTAACGATTAAAAATAGCACAAAACCAGTGATAATGAATGTGATCAATGCGCTGACAACGTCGCCAAAGGCAAAGGTAACTCCCTTAACAGGTGTCCAATCTAAAACAGACATGGCTTCGTTCAAATCTTTTCCTTTCGTAAACAAGGAAACAATTAATCCCACTAGGGGCGTGATCAATCCGTTGACGACATTTGTCACAATCGCAGTAAAGGCAGTACCAATAACTACACCAACTGCGAGATCGATGACATTGCCCCGCATCAAGAATTCTTTAAATTCTTTAAACATTGTGTCACTCCTCTCTTCGTCCTTATTTTCAGTATAGCGAAAGAAGAAAAAAATTAGAAATAAAAGGGACTAGGAGCTATGTCCGAATTCAGTTCTTATACTGTTCCTGTGCTATAATTATCTTTAATGATAATAGTGGAGATTCGTCTCTTTTTTCCTTTCGTGATATGCTCGAAACCATACGAGAATAAATTGAAATTTTTTAAATTAGCCTGAAATAGGCAAACCTCTGGTTGAATATTCTGTCACAGGAATATCAGCCTTAATTTTCTGCAAAAAATAAGAAATAAGGAGCTTTGTGATGATTGAACTAAAAAAAGGCGTGCGTCTGCACGTCATTCCAACAAAAAAATACAAAACCATTCAATTATATGGACGATTAACGACTCGTTTAACAAAGGACATCATGACTAAACGTGCCTTGTTAGCTAATCTATTAGAAACCAGTTCTTTGCGTTACCCTGATCAGACGAAACTAAGCGGACAGTTGGCTGAGCTGTATGGAGCCAGCTTTGGCTTGAATGTTGGACGCAAAGGAAATCTTCATTGGCTGGACATCGGCTTAGGCATTGTAAACGGGAAGTATGTAGATGATCCGAAGCTGTTGCCAGCTGCCATGGATTTTCTGCAGGAGGTTTTATTCCATCCAAATATCCACGATGGGAAATTTGATGAACAGACCTTTCAGCTTGAAAAGGAAAATCTGCGAAGCTATATTGAAACGTTACAGGAAGACAAGCAAACAATGGCTTCGTTGAAAATCAAAGAGACCTATTTTACGGATGAGGCACAAAAAATCCCAAGTTTTGGGACGGTTACTGATTTAGAAAAAGAGACAAATGAAGGCTTAGCAGCTTATTATCATGAAACGATCACTGAAGATCAGGTGGATCTGTTTGTGATCGGTGACGTGGAAGAAGCAGAGATGGTAGCTTTGTTTAAGCAACTACCGTTTGTAGATCGGGAGGAGAGCTTCCCAGCAATTTATTACTACCAAACAAATGATAATGTTATCCGTGAGCAACAGATCCAAGAAACCGTCACACAAGGTAAATTGAACTTGGCCTATGGGACAGATATTTATTATGAGGATACAGATCGATTTGCATTGTTGGTCTTTAATGGCCTGTTCGGCGGCTTTCCACACTCCAAGCTCTTTATGAATGTGCGGGAAAAAGCCAGCTTAGCCTATTATGCCTCTAGTTCGTTTGATACCTTCCGTGGCTATTTACAAGTGCAAACGGGGATTAATAGCAACAATCGTGAAAAAGTTTTACGGTTGATCGATGAACAGTTGATTGAGCTGCAGGCTGGTAACTTTACCGAGTTGGCTTTTCAACAAACCAAAGCCATGCTGAAAAATCATTATCTGCTGGGCTTGGACAGTATGCAAAATACGATTGAGACAACTTACTTGGCACAATGGCTGCCGCAAAGTAAGCTGACAGACGAAGAATGGCTGAGACGTTTGGCGGCAGTGACACCAAAAGATGTTCAGAACGTCGCGAAAAAAATTCGTCTTCAAGCGATCTTCTTTTTAGATGGAGGACGTCAAAATGGATAAAGTAGCGTATCAAAAAATCAATGAGACACTATATAAAGAAGTTTTACCGAATGGTTTGACGGTATATTTGCTGCCGAAAGCTGGGTATCACAAAACATATGGGCTGTTCAGTACCAATTATGGCTCAATTGACAATGAATTTGTGCCCCGTGGCGGAACAGAGTATGTTAAAGTTCCTGACGGTATCGCTCATTTTTTAGAGCATAAGATGTTTGAAAAAGAAGACGGTGATGTGTTCCAAAAGTTTGGGGAACAAGGAGCATCGGCGAATGCTTTTACCAGTTTTACTCGAACCAGCTATTTATTTTCAACGACGGATCAATTGGAGTTGAACCTAGAAACACTATTAGACTTTGTTCAAGAGCCGTATTTTACTGAAGAATCGGTACAAAAGGAACAAGGGATCATTGGTCAAGAAATTCAAATGTATCAGGATGATCCAAGCTGGCAGCAGTTTTTCGCTATTTTAAAAAACATGTATCCAAAGCATCCGCTGCACATTGACATTGCTGGAACAGTCGCGTCTATTGCAGAAATTACTGCAGAGGATTTGTACACTTGCTACAATACGTTTTATCATCCTAGCAATATGACGCTATTTGTTGTTGGAAATCTGGAGCCAGAGTCCTTAATGGCCTTTATTCGTGACAATCAAGCGAAAAAGACCTTTGAGGCGCCAGAACCTATTCAACGTCGCTTCCCACAAGAAACGCCAGAGGAAATCATCAAGCTTAGTGAAGAAAAAATGCCGATTACAATGCCAAAAGCAATTGTAGGTGTGAAAGGGCTGGCAGAGCTGCCTGCAGATGACAAGCAGCGTTTGATCTTTAAAATATCGATGGATTTGCTATTCCAAATGTTAGTTGGAACGACTTCTCAAAATTATTTGCGCTTGTACAATGAGGGCTTGTTAGATGACAGCTTCGGGTATGAATTCTCAATGGACCGTAGTTTTTACTTTGCGGATTTTGGCGGAGATAGTGAAGAACCGCAAAAATTAGCCGATCGTTTAACTGAAATTTTGTTGCATTTTGCGACTGATCCAGAGATCAATGAAGAGAATTTAGCGTTACTGAAGAAAAAAATGTTGGGAAAATATTTCCAATCCTTAAATTCTTTAGAGTATGTTGCTAACCAATTTACTCAGTCGTTATTTGGTGAATGGACCTTGTTTGATATGCCGGAAATTATTCAGGAAATCGAATTAGCGGATGTTTTAGCGGCCGGCGAGTTGTTTATCCAGGAAGAGGCCTTTACGCGCTTTTATATGGAGAAGGAGGCTTAAGATGCCTTATGCATTAGTAATGGGCGCAAGCGGCGATATCGGGCAAGCCGTTTGCGAAAAACTGGCGGGGCAAGGCTGGTCCCTCTACTGCCACTACAATCAGCAAAAAGAAAAAGTTTTAAATTTCGTTTCAGACTTACAGAAACGTTATCCTCAGCAAGATTTTTTTATGGTATCCTTAGACATGTTGAGGGAAGCGGAAATCCCCAATTTTTTACAGCAATTATTTCAAGTGGATGGGATCGTTTTTGCTTCGGGCTTTACCTTTTATGAATTGCTGCCTGAAACCAAAGCAGACCAAATGGAGGCTTTGTGGCAGGTTCATTTAAAGACCCCTCTGCTTTTGCTGCAGAGCTTGCAGAGTAAGCTTGCGGCTAATAAAAATGGTCGAGTCGTCTTCATCGGCTCCGTATATGGACACCGCGGCAGCAGCATGGAGACTGTCTATAGTGCTGTTAAAGGTGCACAAGAAGCCTTTGCGAAGGCTTACGCCAAGGAAGTGGCAACATTAGGCATTACTGTAAATGTGGTGGCACCGGGAGCTGTGCAAACGAAAATGAATGATCATTGGGACCCACAAGAGCTGTCTGAGTTGAAAGCAGAAATTCCTTTAGGTCGTTTAGCCGATCCTGAAGAAATAGCAGCGGCCTGTAATTATCTCTTTTCAAAAGAAGCCAGCTATACAACAGGAATCATTTTACCTGTCGCCGGCGGCTGGATGGAATAGCAGCAAGAAATCAGTTTATCAGAAGTTAACCCCCAAAATGTTTAGCTGGCTGATATACGTGATGAAAAACAAACTCATTTTTTGTAAAAAAAAATGAATACCTTACTATGAATTAGGATGTCAGTCCAACTTTTGCCAGTCAACAAAAAGCAGAAGAAAATCATGTGTAAACTCAAAATAAAGTCAGAACAGTTTAGTTGGATGATATACGTGATGAAAAACAAACTCATTTTTTGTAAAAAAAATGAATACCTTACTATGAATTAGGATGTCAGTCCAACTTTTGCCAGTCAACAAAAAGCAGAAGAAAATCATGTGTAAACTCAAAATAAAGTCAGAACAGTTTAGTTGGATGATATACGTGATGAAAAACAAACTCATTTTTTGTAAAAAAAATGAATACCTTACTATGAATTAGGAGTAGAGAATCAAGTGGCTAGTATTAATATTGGAGAAACGCTACGCAAAGCCCGTATCGATAAAAAAATCAGTTTAGATGAACTGCAACAGCGCACGAAAATCCAAAAACGTTATTTGCTGGCAATTGAAGAAAATGACTTTCAAGAACTGCCAAGCGATTATTATTTGCGGACGTTTATTCGACAATATGCTGACGAGGTAAAGCTTGACGGCAATCATTTGATCGATGTTCTGGATGGCAAAGATCGACCGTTGCCCAGCTATCCGGAATTGGAAACCGTGGATGAGCTTAGAAAAAATAAGCACGCTGAAAATCCTACCCGTGCTCGATTTAGAGCAACAATGCCGATGGTCGTTTTAGGTCTTGTGGCGTTAGCGATTATTGCTGTGGTAGGCTACATAACTTGGTTGGACCATCAAGAAACTGCAATTATTCCAGAAAACAGTTCTGTACAAGTTGAACGTTCGGATGTTTCATCCTCTTCGGCAGAAAAAGTTTCGTCATCAAAACCGGAACCAACGACGGAATCGTCAAAAAAAACGGAGAAGCCTAAGATGGCATTTGCAATGGAGAACAATGCAACGAATGCGGCAACGATGAAGGTGGACAATGCGGAAAAACCGTTAAAACTCACTTTTACCGGAAAGGAACGTGTCTGGGTTGGTGTGCAGATCAACGGCGCTTTGACGTATCAATATACGTTACAACCAGGAGAATCACAAACAACCGAATTACCCGCCGATGCTGCTCAAGCAGTCATTACGGTCGGTATGGCGAAATATGCTGAAATCAAAGTGAATGATCAAAGCCTTGATTTTCAACCAGGAGATTCGTTACAGCAAAAGAACGTAACTCTGAATATAGCCTATGCATCTTAAAGGGATGCGTAAATAGAATTAGGAGGAAACAACAATGAATTTACCCAATAAATTGACTGTCATTCGAATCTTTATGATTCCAGTGTTCATGATCGTTGTTCTAGCCCCATGGGACTGGGGAACATTACAAATCGGAAATACGAGTTTAGCGGTGACCCAGCTAGTCGGAGCGATAATTTTCGCGGTAGCCAGCTACACGGATCATCTAGATGGTAAAATTGCCAGAGCACGCGGCTTAGTCACGAACTTTGGAAAGTTCGCGGATCCGTTAGCGGATAAAATGCTCGTGATGACAGCCTTCATTATTTTAGTAGAGCAAGGCAAAGCCCCTTCATGGGTGATTGCTATCATCGTTTGTCGTGAATTAGCAGTAACGGGTTTGCGTTTATTGATCGTAGAGCAGGGCGGCGGTGTTATGGCTGCAGCCATGCCTGGAAAAATTAAGACAGCGACACAAATGGTAGGAATCGTATTGCTTTATCTAAATAATGTTCCCTTCAATTTTATTGGTATTCCAATGGATCAGATTATGTTGTACATCTGCCTATTCTTTACAATCTATTCAGGTTACGATTACTTTGCTAAAAACACATCGATCTTCAAAGGTTCGATGTAATAAGAAATGGAACGATGCTTTCGGTGTCGTTCTTTTTTTGCGTATGTTTGAAGAAAACATCGAGATAAAAAGCGACTTTGTCGGGTGTGACAGTAAATAAGTTTGCCAATCACTCCTTAAATTTAGCGTTTTCTGGTATAGTTGAGGAAAAATGGCGTATGTTAAGAAAGAAGAGAGAAAATGAGAGCAGAAATTATTGCCGTAGGTACGGAACTTTTATTAGGACAGGTCGTAAATACAAATGCGACATTCTTATCAGAGAAATTAGCGGATATGGGGATCGAGGTTTATTTCCACACAGTCGTAGGGGATAATCCTCAACGATTGGAAGAGTTGCTTCAATTAGCAGATACTCGCAGTGAATTGATCATTTTATGTGGTGGTTTGGGACCGACAGATGATGATTTAACCAAAAATGTATTGGCGGATCATGTAGGGGTACCACTGGTTCAAAATACAGAAGGGCTAGAAGCATTAAATGCGTTCTTTGCGCAGCGTCAAAGCACTATGACGCCGAATAACTTAAGGCAAATCGAAACTCTCCAAGATGGCATTCCTTTACCGAATCGGACAGGACTAGCAATCGGCTGCTTATATAAAGGGGAGAAAAACAATTACATTCTACTACCAGGGCCACCTAGTGAATTGAAGCCGATGTTTTTGGAGCAAGCACGTCCATTACTAGAAAAAGAATTTCCAACAACGGAAAAATTAACTTCACGTGTGTTACGTTTCTTCGGAATCGGAGAATCAAAACTAGTGACAGATTTGGCAGAAATGATCGAACAGCAATCAAATCCAACGATTGCACCTTATGCGAAGCCGAACGAAGTCACGTTGCGGATCACTGCGAAGACAGAGGATGAGCTTTCAGCCAATGCTCTATTGGATCAGACAGAGGCTGAAATCATGGCTAAAGTCGGCGAATTCTTTTACGGCTATGGAGAAGAAAATAGCTTAGTTGAAGTCGTTGTTGATCTACTAAAGGAAAACAATTTAAGTATCACGGCGGCAGAAAGTTTGACTGCTGGGGAGTTCCAAGCAACGCTGGGGACAATTTCAGGTGTTTCTGAAGTCTTTCCTGGAGGCTTTGTCACCTATTCTAAGGAAACAAAAGTAAGCTTCTTAGGGATCGATTCTGCGCTGCTAGACCGTGTTGGTGTAGTTAGTGAAGAATGTGCAAAAGAGATGGCAGAAGCTGCACTGCGTCTTGCTGGAACAGATTATGCATTGTCCTTTACAGGTGTGGCTGGTCCTGATGAGTTAGAAGGAAAGCCGAAGGGAACAGTCTATATCGGATTGGCGCAAAAAGAGGGCGAGACCCTGATTACAGAAAATCATTTTACCCGTGACCGTTCGTATGTTCGCCATAGTTCAGTCATGAAGGGCTTAGATATGCTGCGAAGAGCAATTCTAAACAAAAATTAAAAATGCGAATGTTTGTTCGTTTTTTGCTTGCTTTTTTGATTTCAAACCGATAAACTAGGGATATTGAAAAAGCAATAATGATGTGGAAAGCATATTTATTATAGGAAATAGGAGGATCAGCTATTGGCAAATGATCGCAAGGCAGCTTTAGATGCTGCAATGAAGAAGATTGAAAAGAATTATGGTAAAGGTTCGATCATGAAGTTAGGTGAGAAGGTCGATCAACAAATTTCAACGATTCCGAGTGGCTCTTTGGCATTGGACGTTGCGTTAGGTGTTGGCGGGTACCCTCGCGGACGAATCATTGAAGTATACGGACCAGAAAGTTCTGGTAAAACAACGGTGGCATTACATGCCATCGCGGAAGTCCAAAAGCATGGTGGTACCGCAGCCTTTATCGATGCTGAACATGCGTTGGATCCTCAATACGCACAGCGTTTAGGTGTAAATATCGATGAGCTGCTGCTTTCACAGCCAGATACTGGTGAGCAAGGTCTAGAGATCGCTGATGCATTAGTTTCCAGTGGCGCTGTTGATATCATCGTTATCGACTCAGTAGCGGCTTTAGTACCGCGTGCCGAGATCGATGGAGAGATGGGAGACGCTCACGTTGGTTTGCAAGCACGTTTGATGTCTCAAGCGTTACGTAAGTTGTCTGGTTCGATTAACAAAACCAAAACAATCGCGGTCTTCATCAACCAAATTCGTGAAAAAGTCGGCGTAATGTTTGGGAACCCTGAAACAACTCCTGGTGGACGCGCGTTGAAATTCTACGCAACAGTTCGTTTAGAAGTACGTCGTGCAGAGCAATTGAAGAATGGGACTGACATTGTCGGCAACCGCACGAAGATCAAAGTTGTTAAGAACAAGGTAGCGCCGCCATTCAAGGTAGCCGAAGTCGATATTATGTACGGACTTGGGATTTCACAAGAGGGCGAATTGCTGGATATGGCTGTTGAACAAGACATCATTGATAAGAGTGGTGCTTGGTATGGCTATAAAGAAGATCGTATCGGTCAAGGGCGTGAGAACGCGAAGAAATATTTGGCTGATCATCCAGAAATGATGGCCGAAGTTGCTACTCGTGTCAGAGCTGCGTACGGTATTGGCGACGATGCGGCAGCAGCAGATGCTGAAGAAGCAGGACAAGAAGAATTGCCTTTAGATGAATAAAAAACGAAAAACACTAATGACAAAATGAGTCATTAGTGTTTTTTTTCGCAGTATTTTGAAATAAATCAAAGCGCTTTATTTGTGGATTTAGCAAAAGAGAAATAAAGTTGACACGCTATCAGACAAACATTAGAATAAAGTTGTGTGACTCTCACACATATGCAAGTAGGCATATTGATAATTTGACATTCGTTTATCAAAAAACTACAGATAGGTAAATAAGATAGTACGGAGGTGGATTTAATGTTAGTTCCTATTCTCCTCGCTATCATCGGTTTAATTGTCGGTCTTGGTTTGGGTTTCATGGTAGCAAAATCACGTCATGAAAAAGAAATTGATGGGGCACAAAACACAGCTAGAGGGATCATCACGCATGCTAATAAAGAAGCGGAAACCTTGAAGAAAGAAGCTTTGTTGGAAGCCAAGGAAGAAAACCAGCAGTATCGCGCACAAGTTGAAAGTGAGTTGAAAGAAAGCAGACAAGAATTAAAATCGCAAGAAAATCGCTTGCTTCAAAGAGAACAGACTTTAGATCGTAAAGACGACTCTCTCGAGAAGCGTGAGCACTCACTGGAAGAAAAAGAAACAAAAATCAGTGCTAGACAGCAATTAATTGACGAGCGAGAAAAAGATGTAGAACAACTGATTGAAGAACAACAAACAAAATTGGAACAAGTTGCTTCTTTAACGAAAGATGAAGCAAAAGAAGTAATTATGAAGAAGACGGAAGAGGAATTGAACCATGAGTTAACAGTAATGGTCAAGGAATCTGAGCAACGTGCGAAGGAAGAAGCCGATCGCAAAGCCAAAAATCTTTTGGCAATGGCTATCCAACGTTGCGGCGCTGATGCTGTTTCTGAAACGACTGTTTCGGTTGTTACATTGCCAAACGATGAGATGAAAGGTCGCATCATTGGACGTGAAGGTCGGAATATTCGCACATTGGAAACATTGACGGGCATTGATTTAATCATCGATGATACGCCAGAAGCAGTCGTTCTATCCGGATTTGATCCAATCAGACGGGAAATTGCCCGTATGACGTTGGAAAAATTGATTCAAGACGGTCGGATTCATCCGGCACGGATCGAAGAAATGGTTGAAAAATCTCGTAAGGAAATGGATGAACGTATTCGTGAATATGGGGAACAGGCAGCCTTTGAAGTAGGCGCTCATACCTTGCATCCAGATTTGATCAAGATTTTAGGTCGTTTGCATTTCCGGACCAGCTATGGTCAAAATGTGTTGAATCACTCGATTGAAGTTGCCAAGTTGACCGGTGTTTTAGCTGCAGAGTTAGGTGAAAACGTTCAGTTAGCGCAACGGGCAGGCTTGCTGCATGATATCGGTAAGGCGCTGGATCATGAGATCGAAGGATCCCACGTTGAGATTGGTGCAGAACTTGCTGCCAAATATCGTGAAAATCCTGTTGTGATTAATGCAATTGCCTCTCACCACGGGGACACTGAAGCAACATCAGTCATCTCTGTTTTAGTAGCTGCTGCCGATGCAGTCTCCGCTGCTAGACCAGGCGCTCGTAGTGAATCATTAGAAAACTATATCCGTCGTTTAGAAAACTTAGAAAATATTTCGAATAGTTTTGACGGAGTAGACTCAAGCTTCGCCGTTCAAGCAGGACGTGAAGTTCGTGTAATGGTTAAACCAGAGGAAATCTCTGATTTAGATGCAACTCGTTTGGTTCGCGATATTCGTCGCAGAATCGAAGATGAACTGGATTATCCAGGGCACATAAAAGTAGTGGTTATTCGAGAAACACGAGCAACCGATTATGCAAAATAGTAAAAAGCCTCCTATTGAGGCTTTTTCTTTTTGCCAGATGCAATCTATAAAAAATAACGAATTAATTTTTAAGGGAATCCTAAATTTAAAAGGATAGCTTCAAAGTAAGAATTCATTTAAAATAGAATACAAGAAAAGAAAGAATGGGAGTAGAAGGATGACGACTATCAGTCGCTGGTTCAAACGCTATGCCACCTTGCTGAAGATCATTTTCTTCGGGATTGTTTTGTTTTTCGTCGCAAATCAGGTGAAAAATATCGCCCATGGAATGAGCTGGCAAACCGTTTGGCAAACGATCAAACAACAGGATCAAAGGACATTATTAAGTATGTTTGGGATCGGCCTTTGCGGCGTTCTCCCCATGCTTTTATATGATCATGTGGCTATTACGACGCTGGAAGCAGCGGGCAGGCCGCATATGAATCGAAGAGAATGGCTAGTTTCAGCCTGGACCACAAATACCATTAATAATCTGGCCGGTTTTGGCGGAGTCGTTGGGGTAAGTCTGCGATCAAGCTTTTACGGGAAGGGAATGGAGAAGAAGAAGGTATTAGCTGTGATTTCGAAGATCGCTATTTTCATGTTGGCGGGTCTTTCGATTATGGCCTTTATCACGTCTTTAGACTTGATCTTCTTTCGAACGCAAAATCCCTTTGTTCGTTACCGGTTTTGGTTATTAGCTGGCGGATTCTTTGCGCCGATTTTATTTGTTTTTGTTTACGGACGCCGCCGCACGATTTTTAAAGAGTTTCGCTTAAAGCAAATCCTTGAGTTGTACTTAGCATCTTTAGGCCAATGGCTAGGTGCTTTAGCTGTCTTTTTAATTGTAGGGTATCTCATGGGCGTGAAGTTAAACATTGGAGAAGTTTATCCGATGTTCGTAATTGCAACAGGCTTGGGAATGCTGACGATGGTTCCCGGAGGTGCAGGAACCTTTGATGTCATGATGATCTTAGGATTAGGGCATCTCGGATTGAATCAAAGTACCGCAGTTGTTTGGATTTTATTTTATCGAATCTTTTATTATTTACTGCCCTTTATAACGGGGATCGTCATTTTCTTGACCAACACAAGTGTCAAAATGAATCGTTACTTTGATAATTTGCCGCGGCTGTTATCACAAAAAGTGGCGCATGTCTTTATGGTAAGTGCCGTTTATTTTGCAGGAATCATGATGATCTTGTTGTCAACGTTGACCAATCTATCGAACATTAGCCGGCTATTTCAAGTTTTATTGCCTTTTTCGTTTGATTTCTTGGATCAGACGCTGAACCTCTTGATCGGCTTTTTGCTGCTGGGGTTTGCTCGAGGCATTTCACAAAAGGTGAAGCGGGCATTTTGGCCGACGATTCTGCTACTGATTTTTGGGATCGTCAATACCGTGGCGCGGACAGCATCGGTTCGTTTAATCGTAGTTTATCTAGTGATCTTGCTGATTGTTTGGATGTCTCGGAAGGAATTTTATCGGGAACGTTTTGTTTATTCTTGGGGAGCGTTGGCTTTTGATGGTATTCTGTTCGGCTTGCTCTTTATATTTTATGCAGTGGCAGGCTATCACAGTGGACAAATTTGGAGCACAGAACGCTTGTCGATGAAATATTTCGCCTTTCCATCAGAAGAGATTTGGTTCTCTGGACTGATTGGCTTGATTTTATCTATTCTGTGTTTATCGATTCTTTATCAGTATTTGACGCAAAGCGAAACAAAGCTTGGGGCGCCTTGGGATGAAAAACGGTTCAATTATTTGATTAGTCGCTATGGTGGGACACCAGCTAGTCATTATCTGCGGGTGTCCGGGTATCAGTATTTCTATTATCAAGAAAACGGCAATGATCAAATTCTTTTTGGCTTTCAAACGCGGGCCAATAAGTGTTTTGTTTTAGGAGACCCCGTAGGAAATCCGAAGAAATGGCAGGCGGCGACGTTTGCGTTTATGGAGCATGCCGATCGCTTGGGCTATCAATTAGCCTTTTATAAAATCTCTGAAGACTATGTGCTGCTGTTACATGATCTTGGTTTCCATTTTGATAAGATTGGAGAAACTGGGGTGACAGATTTCACGGAACATAAGCTGGATGTTTTCTCAGATCGCTTTGAATTTAAGCGATTAACGAATGAAGGCTATCAATTCATCTATTTTGAAAGGCTTCCTGAAGAGGTATTTGATGAGTTGGAGGAGATATCGGATGAATGGTTGAATGGAGAAAAGGAAAAATGTTTCTCTGTTGGACGTTTTGACCGTTCTTATATTGAGACCAGCAATGTCGGGATTGCTCGAGATCCGCAAAATCAAATTGTCGGTTTTATCACGGAGCAGCCCATCAACCAGGAAAAAGCCTCCTTTGATCTCCTGCGTTTTCGAAACGATGTTCCCAATGAATTACCGACGTTTTTAAAGCTTCATTTAATGGATGAGCTGAAAAAGCAAGGCTATGGGGAAGTTTATCAGGGGATGGCACCGCTAGCCAAGGTTGGAGAGACCTCTTTTGCCTTCTTAGGCGAACGAATCATGAACCTGATCTATAAATATGGTCATTCCATCTATGCCTTTCAACAAGTGGCGGAAGAAAAAACCATTTATGTCGATCAGTGGCGGCCGAGATATTTTGCTTATAGGAGAGACAGCAGCTTCCTGTTTTCTGCACTGCAATTATTGTTGCTGATCGGTCGCGGAAAAAACAAAGGTGTAACCATTTCAGAGGAAATGATCGAGCTATAAAAAGACGAGCCAAGTCTGAAGTCCATGCAGAAGTGAACACTTTTGCATGACAGCTTCAGCTAGCTCGTTTTTTTTAATCAATCAATCGTAATCGCTTTGCCTTTTCGTTCTTCGTATTCTGCTTTTGGCAGTATTAAGGTAAGAACCCCATTTTCGAATTTCGCATTGATTTTTTCTTCAATAATATCTTTTACAGCAAATTGACGATGGTAGGCACTACTGGATCTCTCTCTGCGAACGAATCGACCATCGTCCTTGACTTCGTTTTCAGCCGTGTGTTCTGCATCAATTGAAAGGATATCGTTGTTGTAATGAACGGAAATTTCTGATTTATCAAAGCCTGGCAGATCCGCTTTGACTTCGTAATGATCATCTAAATCGCGAATGTCCACGCTCATTTTTCGATCATCCCAAAACGTATTCATCAGCTTTCCAACCAAATCTTCTCCATCTAACCAATCATTTTTCGGTAGTAGATTCATACAGCTTCCTCCTAATTCGTAATGAATAACCTTCTGACAACACATAAATACATTACAGACCGATTTCTTCTAACTTCATGGTAAAGCCTTAGGAGGAATTATTCAACTAATTTAGGGTGGCTATGCTAGAATGAATTATCTATACATTTAGGATGGGCTATGATAGAATCGTCTAGTGAAAAATTTGAACGGGTGAGAAAATGGAAATTATGGAGAAAGCCCCTGCGAAAATCAATTTGGGCCTCGACATTTTAGGCAAACGACCGGATGGGTTGCATGAGCTGGCGATGGTCATGGCGAGCATCGACCTAGCGGATCGTTTGTATTTGGAAGAAATTCCTGAAGATAGAATCATTATTGAGACCAACAAGGCTTTTTTACCCACGGATAAAAAGAATCATGTTTATGAAGCGTTGGAACTGGTTAAAGAACGCTTTGAAATAAAAAAAGGTCTGCGGGTTAAAATTCATAAAGAGATTCCCGTAGCAGCCGGTCTTGGCGGCGGCTCGACAGATTCTGCGGCGGCTTTGCGTGCAGTGAATCGTCTGTGGGATTTGGGGTTGTCCATTGAAGAAATAGCTAGCTTAGGTGCCGAAGTCGGTTCGGATGTTCCGTATTGTGTCTACGGGCAAACATCCTTGGTTGAAGGCTTCGGAGAGAAGGTCACGCCGATTGCACCGATGCCCCAATGCTGGGTCGTAGTAGTGAAACCACGAATGAGTGTTTCAACACGAACGATCTTTGCGCAAATTGTCATGGAAGATTTGTATCATCCGGATATTGCGGCACTTGTATCTGCGATTGAAGCAAATGATTATCAGAAAATGACGGAAAACTTAGGCAATTCTATGGAGGTCGTAACGATCAGAAAGCATCCAGTTATTCAGCAATTGAAGGATCGGATGCTGAAATATGGTGCTGATGCTGCAATGATGAGCGGCAGTGGGCCGACCGTTTATGCCTTGTGCCACAAATACTCACGGGCGAAGCATGTATTTAATGCATTGAAGGGCTTTTGTGAGGAAGTCTATCTTGTTCGCACGTTAAAATAGATCCCGCGGGGTCTATTTTTTGTGGAATGAAAAGGAATTGAAGATCTTTATAAAATAACAATGTAATAAAAATGAACCGGATACAGGTTTTGCTCTTCATATGAATGGTATATCATCTATATTACGATTTAACAGCATTATTTTGAGTTAAATCGTAATTTTTACGTTTTAAGTTGACGGATAGAAAAACATTTGTTAAATTAATTCTTGTCTTAAAAAGAGAAGAGAAGGTGCGTATATAAATGAAGATGCAAAAAGGACTGCTTTTAATCGGAACTGTGTTACTATCAGTTTTGCTGACTGCTTGCGGTAGTCAAGAGAAGAAAGAAGCCTCATCTAATGATAAAATCCAAGTGATGACAACATTTTATCCAATGTATGAATTCACTAAGCAGGTAGTAGGAAATAAGGGGGACGTGGAATTGTTGATTCCCGCTGGAACAGAGCCTCACGATTTCGAACCTTCTGCCAAAGACTTAGCAAAAATTTCTGATTCAGATGTGTTTGTTTATAATAGTCCAGAGTTGGAAACATGGACAGACAACCTGACGGACACGATTGATACGAAGAAGACAGCGATTATCCAAGCCTCTAAAGAGATTACTTTAATGGATGATGCCGCGCACGATCACGAAGAAGCTTATGAGGATCATGATGCAGAGGAACATGAAGCCCACGGACATGACCATGAGTTAGATCCCCATGTTTGGTTAGATCCTGTTTTAGCGATCAAAGAAGTTGAAACGATTCGGGACCAATTAAGCAAAAAATATCCAGATGACAAAGCGGATTTTGAAAAAAATGCTGCGAACTATATCGAAGAACTAAAAACGTTGGACAAAGAATATCAAGTGGCGTTTAAAGATGCGAAGAACAAAACATTTGTGACACAGCATGCGGCCTTCGGGTATTTAGCGAAGCAATACGGGTTAACGCAAGAAGCAATTGCTGGTATTTCCCCGGATCAAGAGCCGTCTCCAAGTCGCTTAAGCGAGTTGAAGCATTATGTGGACGATCATCAAGTGAAAGTGATCTATTTTGAGGAAAATGCTTCTTCAAAAGTTGCCGAGACATTATCGAAAGAGACTGGTGTGAAATTAGAAGTGTTGAATCCGTTGGAAAGCTTAACGAACAAACAAATCAAAGACGGTGAAGATTACGTTTCTGTTATGCGGGAGAATTTGAACGCCTTGAAGGAAAGTATCCAATAACAGCAAAACAATGATTAAAGGAGAGACGAACATGTCGTATATCGAGGTGGAAGACCTTTCATTCTATTATGATAACGAACCGGTTTTGGAAAATGTTTCCTACCATGTGGATCCGGGGGAGTTCGTCATTTTGACTGGAGAAAATGGTGCCGCAAAATCGACATTGATCAAAGCGACATTAGGCTTATTAAAGCCTAGCAGTGGAAAAGTGACGATTGCGAAAAAAAATGCCCAAGGAACAAAATTGAGTATCGGCTATATTCCTCAGCAGGTAGCATCCTTCAATGCCGGATTTCCCAGCACAGTGCTGGAGCTAGTATCCTCCGGACGCTACCCACAAGGAAAATGGTTCAAAAAATTATCCCTCCGAGATCATGAGCATGTACAAAAGGCATTAGAGTCAGTAGATATGTGGAATATGCGCCATAAAAAGGTCGGCGAGCTGTCCGGGGGTCAAAAACAACGGATCAGCTTGGCGCGTTTATTTGCGAAAGATCCTGATCTGTTGATTTTGGATGAACCGACAACAGGGATGGATGAAAAATCTCGGAATGATTTTTATGAATTGTTGCGCCACAGCGCTCATGCCCATGGAAAGAGCATTTTAATGATCACTCATGACCATGAGGATACGAAAAAATATATTGATCGGCATATTCGATTGGTACGAAAGGAGAATTCTAAATGGCGTTGCTTTCATATGAGTTCATGAGACGTGCCTTTCTAGCTGCGATCTTTATAGCAGGAATCGCGCCTATGCTAGGTGTCTTTCTTGTCATTCGTCGTCAATCTTTGATGGCTGATACGCTATCCCACGTTTCATTGGCGGGAGTCGCGCTTGGCTTCTTCTTAAACTTGAACCCAACAGGTACAACACTGTTTGTTGTTGTGATTGCTGCGATTATCATGGAATACCTGCAGAATATGTACAGTTCCTATTCGGAAATATCCATCGCCATTTTGATGGCGGCGGGTTTAGCAGTCGCACTAGTGCTGATGAGTTTAGCGCCTGGCAGTTCGGCGGTCAGCATTCAGTCTTATCTGTTTGGCTCGATCGTGACGATCACTTGGCAGCAGGTGGTGTTTTTAGGCATCTTGTTTGTTCTGGTAGGTATTTTGTTTTTGCTATTCAAACGACCAATGTATGTTTTGACCTTTGATGAAGATATTGCGGCCGTGGATGGGTTGCCTGTTCGCATGATGTCGATGATTTTTAATGTTGTCACTGGTGTGGCGATTGCTATTATGATTCCTATCGCAGGAGCCCTGCTGATCTCAGCGATTATGGTATTGCCTGCAGCGATCGGAATGCGCGTTGGCAAAAGCTTCAATATTGTCATCTTCGTTAGTGTGCTGGTTGGTTTTGTTGGCATGATCGGCGGACTGACGGGTTCGTATTATTTAGATACGCCGCCAGGAGCGACGATTACGCTTGGCTTCATTTTATTGTTTCTGATTCTTAATGGGATTCGTCAATTACGAATCCTGATTCAACGAAAACAAGTTCAAAAATAGAGGAAAGCGAAAGCTTTTCCTCTTTTTTTGTGTAATAATTAATAAATTCCGAACTTTTCGACTTTAAAACGAGAAAATGCTCGAATTTTATTGGCTAAACCCTTATAATGGGAAACGATAAATCAGAATCGGGGTCATGCGCACTTCTTTTAAAGAAACGGTGCAAAAATCCGCGTTGAGAATCAAAATTATTTTTCCAAGTAAAAATAATTATACTAAATACGAAATAGGAGTGAATTACGTGAAAGTGCGTCGAAGCGAACGATTAATCGACATGACACAATATTTGTTGGATCATCCACATGACTTGATCCCATTGACTTTTTTTGCGGCTAGATACGGTTCAGCCAAATCTTCTATCAGTGAAGATTTAGCCATTGTGAAGAAGACCTTCAAAGAACGAGGAACAGGCTTCTTAGAGACGATTCCTGGAGCAGCAGGCGGGGTTGTCTTTACGCCGAGTATCACGGATGAAGAGGCGCAAGAATATATCGGTTCTTTGGCAGAACGTTTGTCAGAAGAAGATCGGTTGCTGCCTGGCGGCTACGTGTATTTATCAGATATGTTAGGTCAACCCGACTTGTTACGCAAGGTCGGTCGAATTATTGCGGCCCAATATTTGGATAAAAAGGTGGATGCAGTCATGACTGTGGCTACTAAAGGAGTGCCGATCGCTCAAGCGGTCTCTTACTATTTGAACGCACCCTTTGTGATCGTTCGTCGGGATTCAAAAATTACCGAAGGGTCAACGGTCAGCGTCAATTATGTGTCAGGTTCTTCTGAACGCATTGAAAAAATGGAATTATCAAAACGCAGTTTGAAACGCGGCTCGAAAGTTCTGATCGTAGATGACTTTATGAAAGGCGGCGGAACCGTCAATGGCATGAAGAGTCTGATCGAAGAATTTGAGGCGGAGCTTGTAGGGATTACAGTCTTTGCGGAATCTAAATTTAAAGGTGAACGCGCGATCGACGACTATAATTCATTATTATTTGTACAGGATGTCGATACAAGTACAAAAACCATTTCGGTCGTACCAGGCAACTGCTTCGATAAATAGATGAAAGAAATGCTACGCTGTTTAGACTCTCCCGAATTTTTAATGGAGAGTCTAACGGGCTAGCCTTTTTTGCGTCTGGCTAGTAAAATGGGATAAGCGTTTAAAATAGCAAGAACTTCATAAATGAAAATCCATTCTACAATCCAGTAGAATGATATACGGAATGAACATCAGAGGTAATTTTTTTAGAAAAATTATTTCATTAATATGAATGAGGATGTCAGTTCTACTTTGTGCTTTCAGTTCATTAGTAGAATGATATACGTGTTGAGAATCAGACTCATTTTTCTTTTGAGAAAAATGAATACATTAAAACGAAATAGGATGTCAGTTCTACTTTGTGCTTTCAGTTCATTAGTAGAATGATATACGTGTTGAGAATCAGACTCATTTTTCTTCTGAGAAAAATGAATACATTAAAACGAAATAGGATGTCAGTTCTACTTTGTGCTTTCAGTTCATTAGTAGAATGATATACGTGTTGAGAATCAGACTCATTTTTCTTCTGAGAAAAATGAATACATTAAAACGAAATAGGATGTCAGTTCTACTTTGTGCTTTCAGTTCATTAGTAGAATGATATACGTGTTGAGAATCAGACTCATTTTTCTTCTGAGAAAAATGAATACATTAAAACGAAATAGGAGTGACTTCTTTTGGAAAATCGTTATGCGATTATTTTAGCGGCGGGTAAGGGAACTCGCATGAAATCAAAATTATACAAAGTGCTGCACCCAGTGGCGGGAAAACCAATGGTGGAACACATTATCGAGCGAGTGGTTGAGACACAGCCGACAGATATCGTGACTATCGTAGGGCATGGTGCAGAAATGGTCAAAGAGCAGCTAGGCGAACGCAGTCAATACGCACTGCAGGCAGAGCAACTAGGAACGGGCCATGCTGTTATGCAAGCGGCAGAATTTTTGAAGGGAAAAAAAGGAACAACATTAGTCATCAGTGGAGACACCCCTTTACTTACGACGAAAACATTAAACAACCTGTTTGATTACCACCAGGGTAAAAAGGCCAGCGCGACGATCCTAACTGCTCATGCAGAAGACCCAACAGGCTATGGCCGTATTTTACGTGACCATGTTGGTATCGTAGAAAAGATCGTAGAACAAAAAGACGCGACACCAGAAGAAGCGCGTACGCAAGAAATCAATACTGGAACCTATTGCTTTGACAACGAACAATTATTTGCGGCATTGGAAAAAATCGGTACGAATAATGCACAAGGTGAATACTACTTAACTGACATCGTTGAGATTTTAAAAAATGATGGACAAACAGTGGCGGCCTATCAAACGGAGGATTTTGAAGAATCCTTAGGGGTAAATGATCGGATCGCTTTAGCGAATGCGAATGAAATCATGCGTCGTCGAATCAATCGGCAACATATGGTAAACGGTGTAACCTTTATTGATCCTGCGACCACTTATATAGATGCGGGCATCAAAATCGGATCTGACACGATCGTTGAACCTGGAGTACAAATTCAAGGGAATACGGTGATTGGTTCTGACTGTATTATCGGTGCTCATTCAAAAATTGTTGACAGCACAATTGAAGACAATGTGGAGATCACCGCTTCTGTATTAGAAGAATGTATTGTTCGTAAAAATGCGGATGTTGGTCCGAATGCACATTTACGTCCACAAGCGGATATTGGTGAAAATGCTCATATCGGTAACTACGTGGAAATCAAAAAAGCTTCTATTGGAGAAAACACAAAAGTGGGTCATTTGACCTATGTGGGTGATGCGACGCTTGGAAAAGATATCAACGTTGGCTGCGGGGTAGTTTTTGTCAATTATGACGGCAAAAACAAGCATCATACCAATGTCGGAGATCATGTCTTTATTGGTTCTAGCACGAATATTATCGCACCAGTTAACATTGCCGATAACAGTGTAACAGCAGCAGGCTCAACAATCACAGATGATGTCGCTGAAGGTGATATGGCTATTGCTCGCGCTCGTCAAGTCAACAAAGAAGGTTATGCTAATCATCTGCCTTTTTAAGGGAATTCTCTTGATTTCTTAAATGGAAATGACTAGTATTTTATTTGAAATGGTATATAATCGGTAACGTATGCTTAAAAAGAAAGTGGAGGTCCCCATGTCGAAACATTATTTTGATCCAAGATTGAAAATTTTTGCTTTGAACTCAAATCGTCCCCTAGCTGAGAAAATCGCTGAAGAAGTTGGTGTTGAATTAGGAAAAAGTTCAGTTACCCAATTTAGTGATGGTGAAATTCAAGTAAACATTGAAGAAAGTATTCGCGGTTGTCATGTCTATGTCGTTCAGTCAACAAGCAGTCCAGTAAATGATAATCTGATGGAACTTTTGATTATGATCGATGCTTTGAAACGTGCGAGTGCAAAAACAATCAACGTCGTAATGCCTTATTACGGGTATGCCCGTCAGGACCGTAAAGCACGCGCACGGGAACCAATCACTGCTAAACTTGTTGCTAACATGATTGAAAAAGCTGGCGCGACTCGTCTATTGACGCTAGATCTACACGCTTCACAAATTCAAGGATTCTTTGATATCCCTGTCGATCATTTGATGGGTGCTCCATTGATTGCCGATTATTTCTTAGAAAAAGAAATTTGCGGAGATGACGTTGTGGTGGTATCACCTGACCATGGTGGGGTAACACGCGCTCGTAAATTAGCTGAATTCTTAAAGGCGCCGATTGCGATCATTGATAAACGCCGTCCAAAAGCGAATGTTGCTGAAGTAATGAATATTATTGGGAAAGTCGATGGCAAAACATGTGTGATTATCGATGACATGATCGATACTGCCGGTACGATTACGTTAGCTGCCAACGCTTTAAAAGAAGCTGGCGCGAAACAAGTCTACGCTTCATGTACCCATCCTGTTTTATCTGGACCAGCAATGCAACGAATCCAAGATTCAGCCATTGAACATTTAGTTGTAACGGATTCAATCTACTTATCAGATGAACGAAAAATCGATAAGATTGATGAAATCAGTGTGGGTGAATTAATGGGGGATGCGATCAAACGTATCCACGAAAATAAACCAGTCAGCCCATTATTCGAAACACATAAAAAATAATTGATTGATTCACTAGGTACTCTCCGTAGGGTACCTAGTTTTTTTATGCTAGATTCATTTTTTGGCAATGAATTATTTTCTAACAAACGCTTTCAGCGTGTTCCTATTCTGCTATGATAATAGATAGAAGAACAGTGCAGGAGGGCATTATGCAAAAGCGAATGAATGGGATTTCCATGGTAGCCGGCTACGGGATGTTAGTGATCGCGCTATTTTTTAAAATACTCGGCGGCGAACAGCAGCGATTCAGTTTAATAGGAGCTTGGTTTCGCAGCTTGATCAGCGGAGATTTCCTACATTTTTGGCGGACAGGCTTTTCTTCTGGAATGGGTGTTTTAGTAGGGACAGCAATGTTTTTATTACTAGCCGTCCTTTATATTGCCGATGCTGTTTTAATCACCTGTCAGCGAAAGCTGTCTTTTTTGGACGCTGTTAAATCAGCGTGGCTCTATTTTACGATGTTTTTTTATTTTATCTTTATTCAATTTTACACAAGTAGTATGTGGTTGGTTTTATTCTTGATTGTCGGTGCGATGGAGTTCCTATTGAATCGGTATTTAGAGGATAAAATTTCGCGTGACCAGAAGTATGCGGCGTCACAAAAAGTTGAGAAAGCCTACAATGAGGATCGTAAGCGGCGTTTAGCCTTTCCTGGTAAGTATCCGCCAGAGTTTCACCAAATAATTCAAAAAAATTTTCGTTTTTATCATAAGAATTACGTGCTGCTGATTTTTGCTAACGCGCTGGTATTTTTTTCACTGATCATTCTTTTCTTTACGTATCGTGATTTTAGTGGGATGCATACACAGGAATCTATCTTTGATAAGACGGGACTGCTACGTATTTTTATCGAATCAGGCGGTGTTCTTTTATTATTGTTATTGCTATTTCTAACATTCATGGACGGATTATACATTGATTTTAAGGCAAAACATATGGAATTGTTTATCCAGCTGGGCATTCGGAAACGAACCTTTTTGATGATGCTTTTGGAAGAATTCGGCTTCTGCGCCTTAACGGGAATTTTGCTTGGGGGCACCATTGGGTTAGTACTTACCAGAGAGTTTGCAAGCTTTGGTTGGGCTCTGCTGCTTTATGCAGGTTTGGTCATTTTGGCGATGGCGTTCCATCAAGAAAAAATCCTTCGTTTAATTCAGTTTAGACCACGGGAACAAGCCAAACCGGATCAGCCCAATCAACGCTGGAGTCCGCTGTTTTTATTGGTAGGTCTGATCATGTTAACCATTACTTTTTTGTGGTTCCATCGGCGGAAATCGGCAGAAACATTATTAGTAATTGCAACACTGATCGCTGCCCTATGGGGACTATTCCTTGGCGGTGGTGGGCTTTATGTGAAACAGAGGCGGGGAAAGACCGACCTATTACTTTCTCGTAATGATTTATTTTATCGATTCCATAAGAGTATCAATGTTTTAACATTAGCGACCCTGTTGAATGTTTTAATAGTCGGCTTCTTTTTACCGCGGCTAGTGACATTTCAACAAACGACTGTGGAAAATTTATTTCCTTACGAGGTGGTTGCAAAGGTGAAGCAGCCAGAAGTTCAGCAAGTGGAAGGAATATTGACTCGAGAGAAGGCATTGTGGAAAAAGTATCCATTTTTTCCAGTCACTTCTATAGATGGTGATCCAGAATGGGAAACTTTCGGTACCAGTCGCCCGGTGATGTTTATTCAAGGACAGCATATCGGTATTTCTGAGGCCACTTATCAACAGTTGCGACAGGCCAACAATTTAGAAAATCATCCACTAGATTTAAAAATGGGGCAATGGCATGTGGTTTATCAACAGGCCATCAGTATCCGTGCACAGCCGATCGATTGGGATCCGCAAAGTGTGCGGCCGCGTTTGCGAATCGGAACCCCATTAGAAAGCTATAATACAAACAATGTCGACCTGATTTTTCCTATGCGAACTATCAAGAGTCAAGAACGCTTGATACTGACTGGAATGTTTCAACGGGGGTTACAGGAAAATATTCTTGTTTTTTCAAATGATGAATTTGAAAAACTGACAAAAAAAGAAAATCCGCGGCAATTATTTCTGATTAATGGGGATAAAAGCATCCTTCAATCGTTGACTTTCTTGAAGGATACTTATCTTGAGGATAAGCGTTGGGATGCCACGATTGAGCCGGTATATGAGCGAACACAGCTGTGGTTACTGAAAATTATCTGCAGGTCTTACTTTTGATCTTCACGTTAGCTGTCTGTATCTTCATGAATGTAGGAATACTCGTCGCAAAATTTGAGAGTGAGCAGGGTCTGCTGATTTCTCGAAGAAGACTATTGGATCAATTAGGGATGAGAGGAAAAGAACAGCGCAGGGTTTTGAAAAAACAGGTAAGCTTCTTTATTGTGCTGCCAATAGTTGCTGGATTACTGGTGAGTGTTGTTTTTATTAGTATTATGGGCATGCTGCGCTTCTTTTCAGTTGGAGAATGGCTGGAATTTGGTCGATTATTCTTAATGGATTACAGTGTTTACTTAATAAGCTGGGGAATCATTGGGGCATTGATTTATCGCAGAATCGAAAAGTGGAGGTAACGAGACATGGAGCCTATTATCAAAGCTTCTGACATTACTAAAAATTATGGCCAACAAGAAGTGCTCAAGGGGATCAATTTAGCCATCAATTATGGGGATTTTACTTGTATCATGGGGCGTTCCGGCTGCGGCAAGACCACGTTATTAAAAATCTTAGGACTGATGCATCCGCCAACTACAGGGGCGGTCATGTTTGAAAAGCGGGCGACCCATGAACTATTTCCTGATGAAATTTCTGATATCCGCAGACGGAAAATCGGTTTTGTTTTTCAAGATTTTAACTTAATGGAAAGTATCACTGTAAAAGAAAATATTCTTTTGCCGGCAATTTTGGATAAGCAGGATACGAAAAAGGCAGAGGAACGGATGAATCCCTTTTTCAAAATTTTGCGAATTGAACATTTATTAGCGAAACTTCCACATGAATTATCTATCGGTGAGAAACAGCGAGCCGCCATTTGTCGCGCCCTTATGAATGAACCACAAATAATTATAGCGGATGAGCCAACAGGAAACCTAGATAGTAACGCAGGAGCAGAGGTCATTAAAATTTTTCAACGAATCAATCAAGAGCTTGAGATTACGATCGTGATGATTACTCATGATAGTAAGGTCGCTCAGGCGGCAAATGAGATCATTTTTTTAAAGGATGGACAAATCTATGATCGATTCAGCAATAGGGTCGGCTCAGAGAGTCAGATCGCGGAAAAAATGCTGGAAGTCTAATCGAAGAAAAAGAAGCGTTCCTGAAAAAAGGAACGCTTCTTTGTTGTGTTCATGACAAAAAAAGAGCTCATCGGTGGGTGGCCGATGAGCAAAGGAGTTAAAAAATGAAAAAGTGTTAGGGTTGTTTGTTGGTATGCTTATATAATAGCAACTAGTTGTGAATTATTTGTGAACGAAGCTTGGCAGAAAAATAAAAAAAGTAGGTCAAAAAAAAGATGACTGGACTTTATTTTTTATAAAAAAAAAGGAGCTCATCGGTGGGTGGCCG